>CAVSRU010000004.1:0-67938 GCA_963730535.1 uncultured Solirubrobacteraceae bacterium | reverse complement strand
ACGGCCGCGGCGCTCTCGAACGCAGCGCTCAGCACCGCCACACCAACGACCACGCGCCGCAGATCGCCGAGGTGCAGCGACTGCGTCTCCGTCTGCGTGATCAGCCTCGTCGCAAGGCCGATGCGCCGCGCGAGCAACAACGTGAGCAGCGAGGCGAGGGTCATGATCCCGAAGCCCCCGACCTGGATCAGCACCAGAATCACGACCTGCCCGAACGGACTCCAGTAGGTCGGCGTGTCGACCACGACGAGTCCGGTCACGCACACCGCCGACGTCGCAGTGAACAATGCCGTCACGAATGGTGCGCCGCCCGAACCGTGCGCGGCCGGCGGAAGCATCAGCAGGCCCGTTCCTGCACCGATCGCAAGCGCGAAGGCTCCGACCACCAACTGGGCCGGATGGCCCGGCCGCGGCACCCCCGCCGGAACGATCCTGGCGGGACGCGCATGCTGCAGCAAGCTACTTCAGGGTCTGCGCCGCCGCGGCTCGAGTGCGGCTATGAAGAAGCCGGGCGGCGCCGTGATCGCGCTCCTCGGGCGGACCGCCACCCACCTGGCAGCCGAAACTCAACAGTGCGAGGGGCCGTTGGCCCGTGATCGGCCTCCTCATGCACACACAGATCCAGGGCATGCGTGCCGGCGGAGGCGAGATGTTGTTGCGCCTGTCCGAACGCGGCCGGGCTGTTCAAGGTGGACGGCGTCCCGGAGGGCGTCGACGAGGTCGCCGGTGATGTAGATGTCCACTAGCGAGCGGTACGTCGAGCGTCCGCGGCGGACGCGGTCTGGCGGCTCACCAGTACCGGCCGACGTTGCGACTTCTTTGCGCTGGCCGCTCAGCTCGCGTCACGCCTGCCGTTGGTAGCTGCCGCTCGCAAAGCCGAGATCGAGACCAGGCCACCGCGTACGTGGCGGTGCCGCGACAGCCCGACACGCCCCCCAGGGCGGGGGGGAGACCCGAGCGAGCCTCGGTGGTCGTCGACGATCTCAGCCGGTGCTCGCCGAGCGTCGGCGCCCGTATCAGCGGTTCGAACCTGGAAGACCACGCGCGGGAGTCGTGTTGCGTTCGTCTCTAACTCGGCTCACAAACCCGCGCCAGGCCTTGGGTTCCGGCCCATGAGCATCGCGGCCACGAATGAGCCCGGTGCCAAATCGAGTGCCCAATCAGGAGTCAACTCGGCTCCTCCGAAAAGAAGAAAATCCCGCTGGAATGCGGGATTGCGGATCGCGAGACCCGGACTCGAACCGGGGACACCACGATTTTCAGTCCTGAGATCAAACCTCTCAAACTGGACCGAAATCCCTGTAAACAAGCGGGTTCCTGGTTGGCCATCGCTGGCTGCAGAAGTGCGCTATTTGCGATCTTTTCCGCTGTGATCGGGTACCGAGATCGGCTGCGGTACCCAGTGGGGCACGCTGGCCGCGAGACCGCTAATGAACGTCAGGAAAGATCGTGGCCGCACGTTCCGCCATCCGATCGTGAGGATCTGATGGCGTCTTGACCACCGTCGCGAGCTACCGCGAGATCGCCCGCATGACCGGGTGACGGAGGCACACCAACGCGATCTCTGGTGGCTGATGTCGCTGGCGTGTAGGCAGGCGGTCGTAAGCATCACCGACAGTCCTCGACGAAGATCAAACGCCCTCTATCGCATCGAGTGCCGCTGGAGGCGTGGCGGTTGCGGCCACGTGGCGCAGTGCCCGGATCGCCGACATTCGGCGATCCGTACGCGATGAGGGCTGGCAAGGCGTGAGGCGGCTGTGCGGCGCTCCTGCGCCGAGCGGCTGGCTGGGGCGAATGCGCTCCAGGTGAACCAGTGGCCGAATCCGCGTTGCAGCGTCCGCGGGCCGCTCATCGTCAGCTGGCCGGCTCGAATCGCGCCGCCCAGCTCGGCCCGTCCCAAGTAGACGCGGTAGAGCGTGGTGGTGTCGACGATGACCTCGAGGTCGACGTCGAACCCGGGATGCTGGAGGCAGACTGAGACCTCGGAGGGCTCGAGGACCATCCAGTAACGCCGCTTGGGGTCGCGAAAGTCGAACTGAACCACGGTTCGGTTGGGTGGGAGCCGCTGGCGATCGACGTGGCGGGCCATCCAGACGATCAACAGGTCGGGATCGAGTTCCTCGGGGCGCGGCTCGGTGAACGACCAAGTCGCCCCCCACTCGCCGATCGCCTGCACGACCGGCTGGAGGTCACGGCCGGCGGACGTGAGGCGATATTCGAGGGTGCGGCCTTTGGGGCCCGTCCTGCGCTCGATGACCTCGGCCCGCTCGAGCGCGCGCATGCGGTCGGTGAGGACCGAGCGCGAGATCCCTGGGAGGCCGCGTTGGAGCTCGTTGAAGCCGCTCGCGCCGCCGAGCATCTCGCGCACGATCAGAAGCGTCCAACGGTCGCCGAGGATCTCGGTGGCCTTGGCGACCGGGCAGTACTGCGCGTAGCTGCGCATCGCGCCACGATGCTAACCCCGGATTCGCGGCAGGTCTGCTATTCGCACCGGTTGGTTCGAAAGTAGAACTAGTCAGCCCGGGCCGGCAGGTGGGACGCTGGGCTCGTCGAGCACAGCTGGGAGGACGAGATGACCACTATCCGGACACCACAGGCACCGGCCCTCGAGACGATCGCATTCGACGCGCTCGGCGGATCGTTCCGCGGAGAGCTGCTGCTGCCGACCAGCCCCGGCTACGACGCTGCCCGCAGGATCTGGAATGGCACGATCGACCGCCATCCGGCCTGCATCGCTCGCTGCACGCGGCACGGCCGACGTGGCCGCCGCGGTGCGCTTCGCCCGCGAACACGATCTCGAGATCGCCGTCCGCGGCGGGGGTCACAACGTGGCCGGCAACGCGGTGTGCGACGGCGGCATCGTGATCGACCTCTCGGCGATGCGCGCCGTCTCGGTCGATCCTGTCGAGCGCACGGCCCTCGTCCAGGGCGGTGCCCTGTGGGGCGACGTCGACCACGAGACACAGGCGCACGGTCTGGCCACCACGGGCGGCATCGTGGGCCACACCGGCGTCGGCGGCCTCAGCCTGGGTGGCGGCATCGGCTGGCTCATGCGCAAGCACGGGCTCACCGTCGACAACCTCGTCGAGGCCGAGGTGGTCACGGCCGAGGGCGAGATCATCCGGGCGTCGGCCAATGATCACCCCGACCTGTTCTGGGCGCTGCGAGGCGGAGGCGGGAACTTCGGCGTCGTCAGCTCGTTCCGGTTCGCGCTGCACCCGGTTGGCCCCACCGTCATGGCCGGACCGGTGTTCTGGGCGGCCGAGGACACCACTGACGTCCTGCGCTTCTACCGTGAGTTCGTCACCGACGCGCCTGACGAGCTCGGGAACGTCGTCCGGCTCGGCACGATCCCGCCGCTGCCGGTGGTCGACGAGGAGCTGCACTTCCGGCCGGCCATCGCCGTGGCCAGCTGCTACGCCGGACCCGTCGAGGACGGTGAGCGTGCCGTCCGTGCGCTCCGCCAGTTCGGGACGCCGCTCGTCGACCTCGTCGGACCCACCCTGTACGTCGACCACCAGAGCGGCCTCGACGACACCGTCCCCCATGGCTGGCACTACTACTGGAAGGCCACGAACCTCGCCGGCCTGTCCGACGAGGTCATCGACATCGTCGCCGAGCACGCCTACGACGCCACCTCCCCGAGGTCGTACGCGGCGATGTTCCACATGGGTGGCGCAGTAGCCCGAGCCCCTCGGGAGGCCACGGCCTACCCGGCGCGCGACGTGGAGCACAACATCATCATCGACGCAGCCTGGCTCCCCGAACAGGACGACACCGTCGGCGCTGCGGAGACCGCGTGGGCACGCACATTCCTCGACGCCCTGCAGCCCTACCGTGCCGGCGTCTACGTGAACTTCCTCGACTCCGACGACGACACGAGCCGCGTCCGCGAGGCCTACGGCGACGACACCTACCGGCGGCTCGCCGACGTGAAAGCCAAGTACGACCCCGAGAACGTGTTCCACAACAACAAGAACATCCAGCCCGGCTGACGCCCGCGCCGGGTCGACCGGCCCGACCACGCCGGAGGCATCGAAAAGGCCGGAAAAGGCCGAGGGGCCGTTTCAAGAATCCGACCGGTCTGCCAACTGCGCTTCGCATGCCCGCTCGTATGCAGGATCTTCGTGGCTGGCGAAGTGTCGGATTCGATGCGGAGACACCACGAAGGGCCTCGTGTTCCAGCAAGTTCGAACCCACGAACTACCAGGGACTAGAGCCTCCAGCACTCATGCGAAGCGGGAGCCGCGATTGCTCGCGTGCCAGGCGAAGCGGGGCGTACCGACCGCGGGGACCCCTCGTCTAGTCCTGTCGGAGAATCGATCGGAGACCCTCCCGAGGCTTTATCCCGCAAGTCCGCATCACCCGTCGGCCATAGCAGCGCGACTAGGGCCGCCCGATCACGCAAACCGCGGGAACCGGGCGCAGGTCCTTGACCAGCACTTGGTTCACGGAGAACTCGGCCAGCCGGATCCTCTCGCTCAGCCGGTCCGCCAGGTCGCGAGCTCGGCCGGGCTGCGTGTGGCGAGCGTCCCAGAAGAGATAGACCGCTCCATCGGGGGCGAGATGCCGCCGGACGATCCCCAGCGCCTCCTTCGGCTGAAGCCAGAAGGGCGCGACGTTGAAGGCGAAGACCTTGTCGAATCGCTCGTCCCCGAAGTCCGCCTTCTCGAGCGCGGCCGTCTTCAGCACCGCCCTGCCTCCCGCGACGTGCTCGCGATTCCTACGCGCGGCCATCTCAATCATCTTCTTCGAGCGATCGATCGCGGTGATCCGTCCGCTGGTCAGCCGCTCGCAGACCAGCGATACGGCCACGCCGTGTCCGCAGCCGACCTCCAGCACGCGATCGGCTGGGTCGAGCGCCAGGGTGTCCACCGCCCACACGAACCGTTCCGAGGGCTTGCTCGCCATGCCCTACGCCCTGCCCTTTCCGAACAAGGGCCGCACGTCGGCGATGTCGTACTCGGCTACCGACACCGAGAGCATTGCCGCGCCTGACTTGTTGCGGGGGCCGGGCCTGCGGAAGGTCTTTGACGGCCGCTTGGGACTCCCAGCGCTCAAAGATGTTGACGCGGCCAGTGTCGAGCAAGTCGACGGTGATGGCAAAGTCGAGGCAGCCATCTGCCCTGCGAGCCCTTTCGACAACGCTCATGCAGCCCGCGAGGTAGGACTCGCGCTGCTCGGGTCGACCGTGATGTGTCCTGCGACGACGACCATGGGTGCGCTCCTCTTCCGACGTCTTCGCGTGTCAAGGCATCTCCCATCGCGTACGTACAGACAGCACGAGCGCCCGAAACTCATCGAGGGGCTCCTCTGCGAACAGCTGGCTTGCACAGGCCCAGGATGCGAGCGGCTCGATCGCCCGCGAGGTGATCGGCGCGAAGAAGCCGTGATAGGCGCCGGCTCGCCGCTCCCAGCCCTCGGCCTCGAAGGCGTTGAAGGCGGCGGCCTCGATCTCGCCGGTGGTGGCCATCCCCGCCGCCCCTCAGCCGGCCGCGGCCGGCACCCGCTCCCAGATTCCGCGCAGCCGAGCCGCGAGGCGCTCGGGCTCGACCCGGTGCGGGGGGTCGAAGTGGTGGCGCTGCTCGAAGACGTCGAGGGTGTAGTCGGCGAACAGTCCGCCGAGCCGCTCCGCCATTGCCCCGAAGTAGTCGGGATTGCTGCGGCCCCCGAGCGCGTAGTAGACGGGCCCAGGGTAGGTCCCGAGCGCCTCGAGGTCGAGTCGGTGGGCAGCGAAGGCGGCGGTCAGCTCCTTGATCCCGGCGGGCCGCTTCGCCATCCAGGGCGGGGTCGGCCCGGGCGGCGGGGGAGCGGGCTCGACGCCCGGGGCGAGTTGCAGCGCGACGAAGCGCCGCATCAGCTCCTCCTCGGGCAGCTCCCAGGTGCGGTCGAACTCCGCCTGCACGCGCAGCTCGCGCTCGCTGCGGCCCTCGTTTCCGACCCAGGCCGGCTCGAGCAGGGAGAGGCTCAGCAGCCGCTCCGCGTGGCGAGCCGCGAACGCGGCCGAGATCGCGCCCCCGCCGGAGTAGCCGACCAGGTGGAAGCGCCCGAAGCCCGCGGCCTCGGCCTCGCGCAGGATCCCCGCCAGCTCGGTCTCGAGCCCGTAGCCACTGGGCGGCTCCTCGCCCGCGTAGACCTCGAGCTCCTTGGCGCGGGCCTCGACGCCCGAGCCGAGCGCCTCGATCAGCGACGCGTAGGCGAGCTCGGCGGGCAGCACGATCCCGGGCAGCAGGATTGCTTGGTGGCTCATCGGGTTCTCCTCCTCGCCGTGGACTGCTTGGATGGCCCATCGTGGCCGCCTCCGAGCCCGTCCGCATCGGTAGCCCTGCCGATCTTCTGCGATCCTGCCTTCCCTCGGGCGTGTGGGCGTCGCGGTGAACGAGAGGATTCGCCTGCTGGAGCTGCTGATCGGGCTCTCGGGCGCGACCGATCTCGGCATGGGCCTGCAGGCCGGGGAGTCGGTGCGCTCGGCGGCCCTGGCCGCCGGCCTGGCACGCGCGCTTGAGCTCGATGACGAGGGGGTGGGGGAGGCGCTGTATTCGACCCTGCTTCTGCATCTGGGCTGCAGCGCTTACGCGCACGAGCGCAGCGCCGCCTTCGGCGACGAGGTCGCGCTCAACGCCGCCTCGGTGCGGACCAACTTCCTCGACCCACGCTCGATCCTGACCGAGATGGTCGGCGGCATCACCCGCGTCGCCGGGCTGGGCGAGCGTGCCCGCGTCACGGGATACATGTTGCTGCGCGGCAACAGCTTCGGCCTCCGCGCCACCACCGCGACCTGCGAGGTCGGGCGGCGCCTGGCCGCGCGGCTGGAGCTCGCGGAGGGCGTCCAGAGCGCCCTGTACGAGAGCTTCGAATACTGGAACGGCAAGGGCACGCCGGCTGGCCTCAAGGGCGACGAAATCGCGCTCGCCGCCCGGATCGCCCGCGTCGCCTCGACCGCCTCACTGTTCGCCGGGAGCGGCGGCGCCCAGCTCGCCGCAGAGGCCCTGTCCGAGCGCGCCGGCGGGATGCTCGACCCGGGGATCTGCGAGCTTTTTCGAACCCACGCCGACGAACTCCTGGCCGAGCTCGAGGCCACGGATCCGGGCCGGATCGTCCTCGACGGCGAGCAGGCGCCTCACGCCTCCCGCGAGCGTGGCGACCTGGTGGAGGTTGCCGCCGTCTTCGCCGACCTAGTCGATCTCAAGACTCCGTTCACGCACGGGCACTCGCGCGGGGTAGCAAGGCTCGCCGCCGGGGCCGCCGAGCGACTGCAACTCGGCGCCGACGCGGTAGCGCAGCTCGAGCTGGCCGGGCTCCTTCACGACCTCGGCCGGACCGCGGTATCGACCTCCGTCTGGGAGAAGCCCGGGCCGCTCAGCGCCGCCGAGTGGGAGGAGGTGCGGCTGCATCCCTACCGCAGCGAGCGCATCCTCAGCGCCTCGGGCCCCCTGGGCTCGATCGCGACGCTGGCCGGCGCCCACCACGAGCGGCTCGACAGCTCCGGCTACCACCGCGGGTGCAAGGCCGCCGAGCTGCCGCCGCCGGCCCGCGTCCTCGCGTCCGCCGACGCCTTCCAGGCGATGACGCAGCCGCGCCCCCACCGCGAGGCGTTGGAGCCGGAGCGGGCGGCTGAGCAGCTCGGGGCCGAGGCGCGGGCCGGGCGGCTCGACCCCGACACGGTGGCCGCGGTGCTCGAGGTCGCGGGTCAGCGTCAGCGCCGCCGCCGCGCAGACCTCCGACCGGCGGGCCTCACCGAGCGCGAGGTCCAGGTCCTGGCCCTGATCGCGGCGGGCCGCTCGAACCGCGAGATCGCCGAGCGCCTGGTCATCTCCCGCCGCACCGCAGAGCACCACGTACAGAGCATCTACGCCAAAATCGGCGACTCGAGCCGCGCCGCCACCGCCGTCTTCGCGCTCGAGCACGGCCTGGTCGGCTGACGCCGCCCGCGCCCCGCCGGACAGAGCCGGTGGGGATGTCTGCCCATGCTTTGCCTACGAGAGCGGCCTGGTCGCGCTCGGGTAGCGTCAGCTGCTCGGTGAGCGCGGCGCTTCCGCTCGTGTGGCGAAGCGAGTCTGTCGCTGCTCGCGTGCGGGCTACCGCCCCGGACGAGTTGCGGGCGTCCGTCTGTAACCGCAACATGTGCCCGCTCCGGCGTGGATGCGGGCGTCCCCGCGCCGCAAGCCATTCATGGGATGGGCCAGCGCGCCATCTCCGTCCTGCGGTCGGCGGCCGCTCTTGGCGCGGTGAGCTTGGTGTCGGCGTCGTCAAGGACGGCGTGGATCTCAAGGCGCCCGCCGAGTGTCGACGTAGCGCTCGAGGGTCGAGAGGCCCACGTTGATCTCCTCTCTCGATGTGCGCCCGGCGTTTCGATGACGACGGAAATCGTGGTCACTTCGTCTCTAACACGCCCCGAACGCTGATCAGCACTGGGCTTTCGGTCTCTAACTCGAAGTACATCGGGGCCCAGGTGCCCAATCGAGTACCCGATGATCGCCTGGCCGGCGCGATCCGAGAAGCAGAAAATCCCGCAGCCATGCGGGTTTGCGAGATGGCGAGACCCGGACTCGAACCGGGGACACCACGATTTTCAGTCGTGTGCTCTACCAACTGAGCTATCTCGCCGTGGCGGCGAAACAGCCTAGCGCGGCTCGGTGAGCCAGAGATAGCGCCGGGACTGGCGCGTCCAGGGGGCTCGGTCGTAGTCGCCGTAGCGCTCGACGACCCGCAGATCGGCGGCCTCGAGCAGCAGCTCGAGCTCCTCCGGGAAGTAGATGTGCCAGTCGAGATCGGCGATGCGGTGCTCGACGCGGCCGTCGGCGCGGTGGATCTCGTAGCGGTTGGTGGAGTGGAGCGTCTGGGTCGACGCGTCGTACATGTCGGTGAAGCTGCGCAGGAAGCGGGTGACGCCGAGCTCGGGGGCGGGATGGTCGGCGTCGCTACGCAGCGGCGGGCACGGGCCGGTCGCCTCCGCGATGAAGTCGTAGCGAGGGGCGACGAGGTCGAACGCCAGCGCGCCACTCGGCCGCATCAGGGATCGCGCGGCGCGCAGGCACGCGAGCCGGTCCTCGCGCGTGATCAGGTAGGCGAGCGAGTTGAACGAGACCATGACGAGGTCGAACTCGCCGTCCACGCGCGGGTCGCGCATGTCTCCCTCGATGGCCGTCACCCCGTCGACGCCGGACTCGGCCAGCCGCGACCGCAGCCGCTCCACGAACGGCGCGCTGCTGTCGAGCGCCACGATCTCGGACGCGATCCCCAGACGCGCCAGCGGGAGCGTCAGCCGCCCGGTCCCGGAGCCGAGGTCGAGCACCCGGCGCGGCGCGCGCTCTCGCACCAGCGCGGTCCAGAACCCGAGGTCGAACGCCGGGTCGTCGGCGTTCTCGAGGTCATAGAGCTCGGGGTCGTCCCACATGGGTCATGGTGACTGGAGAGGGAGCGGGCCACGCTGCGCGCATGCGGGGGCTGGCGATCGCGATGACGCCCAGCATGCCAACTCCGGCGATCGCGAACGTGGTCTGCACGCTGCCGACCGAGATCAGCACGCCGGCGGCGATGAACGAGGCCGCGAACGCGAGCGACGTCACCGCCTTCTGGAGGGCGAAGACGCGCCCGTGCAGCGCGTCCGGCACCGCGTGGCCGAGCAGCAGGCGGTCGTGCACGAGCGCGAACCCGTTCCCGAACCCGCCGAGCGCGAACACCGGGAGCAGCAGCCAGAAGCTGGGGACGAACCCGCACAGGACGAGGTCGGCCGCCATGCAGCCGAGGCCGAACAGATACGCACGCCGCCACTCGAACGGGCGGCTGTACCGCGCTCCCAGCGAGCCGAGGACCGTCCCCGCGCCGTAGACGGCGACCAGCGCCGCCAGGCCGGATCCGCTCATGCCCAGCACGTCGCGCGCCAGCATCACCTCGCCCACGTTCGTCACGCCGGCGAAGAGGACCGCCGCCGTGGTGCTCGCGAGCAGCAGCCGCACGTCGGAAAGCCCGCCGAGCATGCGCAGGCCGACCCGCAGGTCGGTCCACAGCGACCGATGCTCGAGGCGCTCGCCCGACCGCCGGCTCGGCCCGAGCCCGGCCAGCAGCACCGCGGAGAGGCCGAACGAGACGGCGTTGGCCAGGAGCAGGACTGTGGGGCCGACGGCCACGAGCAGGCCGATCGCCAGCGCCGGCCCGGCCGTCAGCCCGATGTCGTCGAGCGCGCCGTAGAGGCCGAGCGCGGCGGGGCGCCGCTCGCGCGGCGCGAGGTCGGCGACCGCGGTCAGCGCAGCGGGCGTGAAGAGCGCGGCGCCCGAGCCCGCCAGCGCGGCCGAGACGACGAGCAGCGGGAGCGAGTCGCTGGCCATCGCCAGTGAGAAGGCGATCATCCGCAGCACGTCGGCGACGATCGCGCACGTGCGCCACCCGACGCGGTCGACCAGCGCGCCGAGCAGCGGCCCGACGAGGATCGCGGGCAGCAGGTCCGGCACGAGCACGGCGGTCACCGCCCACGCCGACCCGGTGTGCTCGTACGCGAGCAGCGGGAGGATGACGTGGGCAAGCCCGGAGCCCAGGCACGACTGCCCGTGGGCTATGAAGAATCGCCGGCTCTGGGGATCTGCGATCGCCGCCCGCAGCACTCAGGCTCCTACGGGCGAGGCGAGCCGCCAGCGGCGCGGCACGAGGCGCGAGCCGCCCACCCCGTGCAGCAGGACGAGCACGCCGGCGATGATCAGCGCGTCGCCGACGCTGTAGACGTTGTAGAGCGGGAACCAGTCCGGGGTGGCGAACACGTCGCCGAGGAACAGCAGGCGCGGGTCGTCCACGGCGCCCGAGTTGACGAAGCCCTCGGCGCCGGCGACGTGGCTCGCCAGGTCGGGGTCGGCGGGCATGACGCCGCCGTTGGCGGCGATGGCCGCGAAGTTGAGGACGCCGCCGAGCAGGATCACGGGCACCCCCGGCACCCGCCGGTTGGACCAGGCGAAGGCGCCGAGCAGCGCGTAGCTGAGCAGGTGCACCAGCTCGTGCAGGTGGGCGGGCCCGCCGCCGGGGATGACCGAGATCACGGCAATCTGCACGCCGATGCCCGCGAGCGCCAGCCACGGGCGCCGCAGCCGCAGGTCGGCGAGCGCCGTCAGTTTCCCGCGCGCGAGGGGAACCGTGAGCAGGCAGGCGATGAAGACGAGGCCGAGAAGCATCTCGAGACCGAGCATCGGCGCGGCGCCGCGGACCCTCTCTCCAACAAGCGTCCAATCGCTCACCTTTCTGCTCGTGACCGCCGATGAGAGCCGTGGTTCGGCTTCCGGAAGGGCTGGGAGCCACGACAAGGAGGTCACCAGGTGAAGGCACGCCTGTACCGCACCGCTCTCACTGTCAGCATCGTCGCCGTGCTCCTCGAGGGCCTCGGCGCCGGCTTCAAGTGGGGCTAGGTCCCATGAAGGTCTTCTACGGCCGCAAGTGGTAGCCGAGGGGGTGCCGTGGGCCGCCGTTGGCGGCCCATCAGGGCAGGGCACCCCCTCAACTTCTCACTGATGCGCTTCGCCCCATTCAGATTCGCGCCGCTTCAGGCGTATGTCATCGCGGTCATCGGCCTCGGCGCAGCCTGCTGCGCCGGGGTCTTCGCGATGGATGGGGAGAACCTCCCTCAGCTCCTCTCCGCTGAGCTCGCGGTCTTCGCGACCTGCGCACTCGTCGGCGAGCTCGTCCCGCTGAAGGTCGTCATGCGCGGCGTCGAGGGCGAGGTCACGACCTCGACGACGTTCGCGTTCGCCGCGATGCTCGTCGCCGGCCCCGCGTGCGCGATCGTCGCCCTCGTCGGCACGTCCTTCGCGGCCGACGCCCTGCGCGGCAAGGCCCCCACCAAGCTGCTCTTCAACGGCTGCCAGTACGCGGTCACGATGGCCGCCAGCGCGACCGTGCTCGGCCTGCTCACCGAGGTGCCGCGAGAGGTCGGGCCGTTCCACTTCGCGCCCGGCGACCTGCCGGGCATCCTCATCGCCGCGGCGGTCTTCTTCATCGTCAACTCGACGCTCGTGGCCACGGTGATCGCGCTCGTCCAGGGCCTCCGCATCGGCCGCTACCTCGTGCAGGACTGGTTCTTCCAGGTCTCCACGGCCGGCCTCATGCTCGGCCTCGCGCCGATGGTCGCGCTCGCCGCCGAGTTCGCGCTCCCCTCGGTCGCGCTCCTGTTCCTGCCCCTGCTCGCCGTCCACCGCGGCGGGCGGCAGGCGATCGCCAAGGAGCACCAGGCGCTGCACGACGCGCTCACCGGCCTGCCGAACCGCTCGCTCTTCCGCCACCGGATCGAGCAGGTGCTCAACGCCGGCACGCGCTCCGGGCGCAGCGCCGCGGTGATGTTGATCGACCTCGACCACTTCAAGGAGATCAACGACACGCTCGGCCACCATGCCGGCGATCGGCTGCTGCAGGAGGTCTCCAAGCGGCTGCGGACCTCGCTCGACGAGCAGGACATGGTCGCGCGACTGGGCGGCGACGAGTTCGGCGTGCTGCTGGGCGACCTGCCGGATCCCGAGGCGGCGAGCGTGGTCGCGGAGCGCCTGCTGCTGCAGCTCCGCAACCCGTTCCAGATCGACGGCCTCACGCTCGAGGTCGACGCGAGCATCGGCATCGCCTGCGCGCCGGAGCACGGGACGGCGGTCGAGCAGCTGATCCAGCGCGCCGACATCGCGATGTACGCCGCCAAGGAGTCCGGCCGCGGCCACATGCCGTTCGAGCCGCAGCTGGACCGCTACAGCCCGAGACGGCTCTCGCTGGCGGGCGCGCTGCGGTCGGCGATCGCCGACGGCGAGATCGTCCTCTACTTCCAGCCCAAGGCCGAGCTCGCGACGGGCCGCATCGTCGGCGTCGAGGCGCTCGCCCGCTGGGAGCATCCCCAGCTCGGGCTGATCGGCCCCTCGGAGTTCGTGCCGATCGCCGAGCAGACCGGCCTCGTCACCCCACTCACGTCACACGTGCTCGAGCAGGCGCTCACCCAGGTGCGGACGTGGCAGGACGCGGGGGAGGAGCTGAGCGTCGCCGTCAACCTCTCGGCGCGTTCGTTCCTCGACGCGCAGTTCGCGGTCGAGATCCCCAAGCTGCTCGAGCGCACCGGGGTCGACGCCCGCCGGCTCGAGCTGGAGATCACGGAGAGCATGCTGATGCTCGACCCGGCACGCGCGAAGGCGACGCTCGAGCGGCTGGCCAGCATCGGCCTGCGCCTCTCGGTCGACGACTTCGGCACCGGCTACTCGTCGCTGGCCAACCTCAAGCGGCTGCCGGTCGACGGGATCAAGATCGACAAGTCGTTCGTCATCGACATGCCGCACGACCCATCCGACGCCGCGATCGTGCGGTCGACGATCGAGCTCGCCCACAACCTCGGGCTGAAGGTCGTCGCCGAGGGCGTGGAGTCACACGAGGCATGGCAGCGGCTCGAGATGCTCGGCTGCGACCTCGCGCAGGGCTTCCACATCTCCCGCCCGCTCCCGGCCGACGCGCTCACCCGGCTGCTCGCGGAGCGCCGGAAGGTGGTCGAGGACGCCTCGCCGGCCGACCCGTTCCCGTTCCGGGTCGTGCACGGCGGCTACGCCACGGGCTAGGGCGCCGCGGCCCAGGAGAGCAGATCGGCGAGCGGGTCGATCGGCGCCGAGCCGTTGCCCGCGTACCAGCCGTCGGGCCAGATCTCGAAGTGCAGGTGCGGGCCGTCCGAGCGGCCCGTGCTCCCGATGCGGCCGAGCTGCTGGCCAGCCGCCACCGACTGGTTCTTGGTGACGGCGACCGAGCCGTCCTGGAAGTGCATGAAGACGAGGTCGCGGCCGTCGTCGGTGCGGAGCACGACGTAGTGGCCGGCGCCGTCGGCCTGGAACGCGCGCCACGTCACGACGCCGGCACGGGGGGCGACGACGGGCGTGCCCGCGGCGGCGATGATGTCCTGGCCCTGGTGGGCGTGGCCCGTACGCGTGGCGCCGAAGCGCGCGTCGGCGCCGCCGAAGTTGTATGGCCCCTGGACCGGGAACACGCCGGGTGCGGCGACGACCGGCGGCGCGCTGACCTCGAACCGCTGGCTGCGGGAGGCGCGGGCGCGCTTGCCCGTCGCGAACGCTCGCAGGCGGGCGGTGTACGTGCCCGGCTCGAGGTCCGGCTTCCACCTGGCGGTCAGCGCCCGCCCGGTGCGGCGGACGCCGAGCCTGAGGGTCGCCGCGCGCGAGCCGTCGCTCGCCAGCAGGTCGATCCGCACCCGGGCGCGAGCGGTGCGGCCGGCGATCTTGTAGCGCAGGGTGAGCGTGGCTCCCGGAGCGATCTGGGCGGGGGTCACCGAGAACGCGGGGGTTGCCAGGAGCGGCGGGGCGTACACGGTGCCGCCGGTCCCGTCCTGGGCAGCCGCGGTCGCAGGCGCAGCGGCAAGCGTGGCCAGGGCCAGTGCGAGGGATCGGCGCACGGGAGGAGAGTCGTCGGCGCCGCCGACGGTCTCAATCGCTGCACGCGATCGCCCAGGCGGTGCGCAGCTTGCCACGGCTCGCGGACCCGGGGGGCGAACGTCGCCCCGAGGCGCCTCTGCTGACCAGATGAACTGGGGTTGGGGTGAGTGACGCCGATCGGGCCGTGATGGACCTCGCGGCTCGCCAGCATGGAGTCGTGACGACCGCCGATCTCGCTGCCGCCGGGCTGGTGCGGCGCGCAGTGGCGCGACGCGTGGCGCAGGGTCGGCTTTGCCGCCTGCACCGCGGCGTCTTCCTCGTCGGCCCGCTCCGGGGACCGCTCACCAGCGAGATGGCTGCGCTGCTCGCCGTCGGCCACGATGCCACGCTCAGTCACCGGTCCGCGGCCGCCCGGTGGGAGATCCTGCCGCTCACGGACGACCCGATCGATGTGTCCGTATCGCAAGGCCACCCACGCAATCGCCCCGGGATACGGATCCATCGCACCCGTTGCCTCGAGCACTCGCTCAAGGCTGGGCTTCGGGTCACGACTCCCCTCCGAACCCTTGCCGATCTCGCCTCCAGCATTGGCTCCCGTGACCTGGAGCGCGCGGTCGAGGAGGCGCAGATCCTCCGCCTCGTGACCCGCAGCGAGCTCGAGCGCCTCCGAAGGATCGAACCCGGCCACGAGCCGTCGCTCACGCGTTCGGAGGCGGAGCGCCGCCTGCGAGCGTTGATTCGCGCCGCCAGGCTTCCGCCGCCACAGACCAACGTGCGCCTCGGCAGGTACGAGGTCGACTTCGTGTGGCCCGACGAACGCGTCGTGGTCGAGGTCGACGGGTTCGCCTTCCACTCGACCCGCACAGCGTTCGAGCGCGATCGGGCCAGGGATCGCGCGCTCCAGGCCGCCGGCTACGTCGTGCTGCGCTTCACGTGGCGCCAGCTGATCGACGAGCCGGAGGCCGTCGTCGCGGAGCTCGCCGGCGCCCTCGTCAGGCGGCGAGCATACGTCCCATGAGCTCTACGCAGCCGGCCTTCGAGAGCATCTCGTTGAGGTTGCCGCACTTGGGCGACTGCACGCACGACGGGCAGCCGCTCTCGCACGGGCACTCGGAGACGAGCCGGTGCGCGTCGTCGACCAGCGCTTCGAACGCGTGGTAACCGCGGCGCGTGATGCCGATCCCGCCCGGGTGCCCGTCGTAGATGAAGATCGTCGGGCCGCCGGTCTGCACGTGCAGGTTGGTCGACAGGCCGCCGATGTCCCAGCGGTCGCACATGGCGAGCAGCGGGAGCACGGCGATCTGGGAGTGCTCGGCGGCGTGCAGCGAGCCCAGTAGCTTGTCGAGCGGTAGGGCGCCCCCGAGGACCTCGTCCGAGACCTCGTACCACAGCGCCTGGGTCGCGAACGACGTCTGCGGGAGGTCGAGCGCGACGAGGTCGATCGCCTCGTGGTCGCTGAGCCGCTTGCGCTGGTACGCGTGCACCTGGTGGGTCACGACCACGGTCCCGAAGGAGAGCGTCACCCCGAGCGCGCTCCGGCGCTCGATCAGGCTCTCGATGTACGTCTCGGTCTCGTACTTCGGCTGCGTGTACCAATCGCCGTCGAACGGGTGCACGAGCGCGCGGCGGCCGTCGAGGTCCAGGCCGTCGACCTCGAACGCCCGGCCGCCGTGCAGGTAGACCGCGCCGTCGTGCACGGTCGAGTGCGCGCGCTGCATGTCGACCGTGCCGAGCAGCTCGCCCGAGCGCGTGTCGACGATCACGACGCCGTCGCGGCTCGCCGACCGCAGGGAGACGGCGGCGGCCGGGAACTCGTCCGGACGGCGCGGGACGTACGTCCCGCCCGGCCGCTCGCGCAGGTCGCCGTTCGACACGAGGGCGTCCGCGAACTGCCGCCAGTCCGGCCCCAGGAACTCCGCGTCGGCGTCCTCGAGCGGTCCCTCGTGGGCTGCGCACAGCAGGTGCGCGGCGTGCAGCTGCTCGTTGAAGGGATCGAGGATCGCGGCCTCGACCGGTCGGTCGAGGAACTCGTCGGGATGGCGGCAGAAGAACTGGTCGAGTCCGTCCTCGCCCGCCACGTACAGCGCCAGCCCGCGGCCGCGTCGCCCGGCGCGGCCCCACATCTGCCGCAGCGAGGCCACGGTCCCGGGGAACGTCACGCACACCGCGGCGTCCAGCGAGCCGATGTCGATGCCCAGCTCGAGCGCGTTCGTTGAGACGACGCCGAGCAGCTCTCCCTCGAGCAGCCGCTGCTCGAGCTCGCGCCGCTGCTGGGGCGTGTAGCCGGCGCGGTAGGGAGCGATCCGCTCCACGAGATCGGAACGGCCGCGATCCTCGAGCGTGAGCTGCGCGAAGCGCGACATCAGCTCGACCGCCTTGCGCGACTTCATGAACACGATCGTGCGGGCGCCCTCGGTGACGAGGTCGGCGAGCAGGTCGGCCGCCTCGGCCAGCACCGACCGGCGGGTGGCGAGCTTCTCGTCGGTGATCGGCGGATTCCACATCGCGATCGTCCGCTTGGCCGCCGGCGCTCCGTCGCGATCGATGACCGTGATGTCGTCGAGCCCGGTCAGCCGGGCGGCCAGCTCGCCGGGGTTGGCGATGGTGGCGGACGCCAGCAGCACGCGCGGCGCCGTGCCGTAGGCGTCGCACACCCGCCGCAGGCGCCGCAGCACGTTGGCGACATGGGAGCCGAACACGCCGCGATAGACATGGGCCTCGTCGACGACCACGACCGCCAGGTTGGAGAGGAAGTCGCCCCACGCCGGGTGGTTGGGCAGGATCGCGAGGTGCAGCATGTCCGGGTTCGTCAGGACGACGTTGGCCCGGCGGCGGATCCCCGCCCGCTGCTCCCGCGGCGTGTCCCCGTCGTAGATCGCCGGCCGCGCCCGCGCCACCCCGAGCGCGTTCAGTGCCCGCGCCTGGTCCTGCGCGAGCGCCTTCGTCGGGTACAGGTACAGCGCCCGGGCGCGCGCGTCGCGGCACAGGACGTCGAGCGTCGGCAGGTTGAAGCACAGCGACTTCCCGGACGCGGTGCCGGTGGTGACGATCGTCGGCCCGGCCCACGCGGCGTGCAGCGCCTCGGCCTGGTGCGACCACAGCCGGTCGATCCCGCGCGCCTCGAGCGCGGCGGCGACCTCCGGGTGCAGCGCCTCCGGGATGGCGACTTCGCGCGGCGGGCGCGGATGCTGCGACGCCTGCATGACGAGCCGCTCGTCCTCGCGCCCCGCTTGGAGCAGGGCGTCCCACGGCTCGATGTCACGGACGATGGCCAAGACGATCATGCTAAGGCGCTCGCACGAGCTTGCGAGTGCGAGTAAGCCGCATACTCATTCCGTGCGGATCCCTCTCCGCTGCGTGTACGTGGACCTCGATGGCACCCTGATGGGCGCCGGCGGCTCGTTCCTGCACGACGCGAACGGGGCGTTCACGCTGCTCGGCGCGCGGGCCCTCGAGGCCTGCGATCGGGCCGGCGCCGAGGTCGTCATCTACTCCGGCCGCCGCCAGCTCACGTGCTACTACGACGCCCGCGTGCTCGGCCTGTCCTCGTACGCGTTCGAGGCGGGAGCGGGGTTCGTGCTCGACGGCGAGCTGCACTGGCTCACCGGCGACCTCGTGCCGCGCGACGGCATGTCGATCTTCGACCAGATCGAGGCCTCCGGCGCTCCGGCGCTGCTGCTCGAGCGGTACGCCGGCCGCCTCGAGTACCACGAGCCGTGGCACCGCGACCGCGAGGTCTCGCACCTCTTCCGCGGCGACATCGACGCCTTCGAGGCCGACGGGCTGCTGGAGGAGGCCGGCTTCGGACACCTGCGGCTCGTCGACAACGGAGGCATCCACCCGCCGGTGCCGGGCATGCGCGCCTACCACCTCGTCCCCCGGGCGGCGTCCAAGGTGGGCGCCGTCGCATGGCACATGCGGGCCCGCGGGCTGCGCGCCGAGGAGTGCATCGCGATCGGCGACTCGCGCGAGGACCTCGGCGCCGCGGAGGTCGTGCAGACGTTCTGGCTCGTCGCCAACGGGCTCGAGCGCGACCCGACGCTCCGCGAGGCCCTGACCACGAACACGCGCGTGGCCGCCGAGCGCAACGGCGCGGGCGTCTACGAGGCGGTCATGACCGAGCTCGCCGAGCGGCGGTAGTGGCGGTTCGGGCGAACGTCAACGGCGGCCCGGGCGAACGTCAACTGCGGCCCGGGCGAACGTCAACGGCGGCCCGGGCGAACGTCAACGGCGGCTGGGTAGGGAAGGTGGTCGGCCTTGGGCGTGCATGAGGGGACAACCGAGAGGTCATCGGCGAGGGCTTGTCCACTTATGAGCCGCTACGGCTCCTAAGTGCACACACGGCCTTTCAACATCTGCCGCGTGTCCATAAATGAGCCGCTACGGCTCCTAACCGGCCACGTGCCCATCGGACGAGGGACCATTGTCCCCTTCGGCGCCCCCACTCTCCCTACCCAGCGCAGTTGACGTTCGCCACGAGCTACAGCGACGCCCGCAAAACGGAACGCAGCTCGGCCGCGCCGACGTCCAACGGCGCCACAGCCAGCAACCGCTGCTGCTTCAACGCCCCCTCGACGAGCGCGTCGATGTCGCCCTCCCCGTAGCCCAGCTCGCCGAGCGACGTCGCCACGCCGAGGTCGCCCATCAACCCCAGCAGCAGCGACGGCAGCGTGTCCTCGTCCGCGTCCGGCAAAGGGCGCCCGGCGAGCAGCTCGGCCACCCGGATGTGACGCTCGGGCGCCGCTGCGAACGTCATCCGGAACGCCGCCGGGGCGGTCACGATCACCGACCGGCCGTGCGGGATCCCGGAGCGCAGCCCGGCGATCGGGTACGCGCAGGCGTGCGGGATGTGCACGCCCGCGGCGCCGAAGCCGATGCCGGCCAGCGAGGCGGCGAGCATCATCCAGCCCCGTGCCTCGGCGTCGCCGGTGACCGCCTCCCGCAGCCAGCGCCCGCCGTACTCGAGCGCGCGGGCCGACCAGACGTCCGAGATCGGCGTCGACCCCTGGTAGGGCGGCCGGTCGGCCGGCGAGGAAGGACGCTCGCGTTCGCTGAACGGGCGCGCGACGAACGACTCGGCGGCGTGGCAGATCACGTCGAGCCCGCACGAGGCCACCACCTCGCCGGGCAGCGACGCCGTCAGCGACGGGTCCACGATCGCCTGGTCCGGCCGCAGGTAGCGATGCGAGATCCCGGTCTTGACGCGCAACGAGGGGACGTCCAGCACCGCCACCGAGGTCGCCTCGGCGCCCGAGCCGCACGTCGTCGGGATCGCGAGCAGCGGCCGCAGCCGCGACGACGGCGCCCGGCCGTCCCCCACGGGAGGGTTCACGTAGGCCATCAGCTCTCCGCCGCACGACGCGATCAGGTCGGCCACCTTCGTCGTGTCGATGCTCGAGCCACCGCCCACGGCGACGAAGCCGTCGAAGTCGCCGTCGACCGCGAACGCCGCCGCCTCCTGCAAGGACTCGAGCGTCGGCTCTACCCGCGCCCGGTCCCACACCTCCACGTCAACGCCGGCCGCCTCCACACGCGAGCGGACGCGGTCCGTGATGCCGGCCTCCACCACTCCCGGGTCGGAGACCAGCATCGCGCGGCGCACGCCGAGCCGCTCGAGGTCCCACCCCGCCTCGTCTGCCGCGCCGCGGCCGAACTTCAGCGGGGTGGCCTCGAGTGTGAAGACCTGCTCCCGGGTCACGCCTTCCCGGCGGGCTCCCGGAACCGCTCGCGGTCGAAGCGACGCTCGCGCACGAGCTCGCGCTCCTCCGCCTCATCCTCGTCGACGTCCTTGTCGTAGGTCTCGCGGGCGAACAGCGTCGCGATGACCGAGATCAGGCCCATGGCCGTCACGTACAGCGCGACGAGCGTCGGGCTTCCGTCACCTGCGGCCAGCAGCGCGGTCGCGATCAGCGGCGCAAAGCCGCCGGCGAACACCGACGCGAGCTGGTAGCCCAGGGACGCGCCGCTGTAGCGCACCCGCGTGCCGAACAGCTCCGCGAAGTACGCGGCCTGCGGGCCGTACATGAGGTCGTGGCCGAGGTTGACGCCGACCACGATCGCGAGCCAGATCAAGATCGGCGACTCGGTGTTGAGCAGCCCGAAGAGCGGGAACGCCCACAGCGTCGTCACCACGGCGCCGGCCAGGTACAGCGGCCGCCGCCCCACGCGGTCGGACAGGTGCGCCGAACAGCGGCACCGTCACCAGCCCGATCGCCGCCGCGATGATCACGCCGGTCAGCATCGTGCCCTTGCTCAACCCCAGCTCGTCCTCCCCGTAGGCGAGCACGAACACGGTCAGGATGTAGAACGCGCCGTTCTCGGCGACGCGCATGCCCATCGCCACCAGCACCTCGCGCGGGTACTTGCGGACGACGTCCACGATCGGCTTCGGCGCCTCGGTCTTCGTCTCCTTGACCCGCTGGAAGGCGGGCGACTCCATGATCCGGAGGCGGATGAAGAGACCGACGCCGACGAGCACGGCGCTGACAAGGAACGGGATCCGCCAGCCCCAGCTCAGGAACGCGGCCTCGCTCGTCATCGCCTGCACGATCGCGAACACGCTGGTGGAGAGGAGCAGGCCCGCCGGCACGCCCATCTGCGGCCACGACCCGAAGAAGCCGCGACGGCCCTTGGGCGCATGCTCGACCGACATCAGCACCGCGCCGCCCCACTCGCCGCCGACGCCGATGCCCTGGGCGAACCGGAGCACGACGAGCAGAATCGGAGCCATCACGCCGATCGACGCGAAGGTGGGCAGGAGGCCGATCAGGAACGTCGCGATCCCCATGATCAGCAGCGACAGCACGAGCATCGACTTGCGGCCGATGCGGTCGCCGAAGTGCCCGAACACGATCCCGCCGATCGGCCGCGCGGCGAAGCCGACGGCGTACGTGCTGAACGCCAGAAGCGTGCCTACCAGCGGCTCCGCCTCCGGGAAGAACAGATCACCGAACACCAGCGCCGCGGCGGTGCCGTACAGAAAGAAGTCGTACCACTCGATGGTCGTGCCGACGAAGCTGGCCAGCGCGACTTTACGCACGGACTGTGTGCGTCCCTCGTCCATGGTCTTCGCCTCCCTAAGTCGAAAAAGACCCGAACGAAGGCGTACCCGTCAGAGCGGGCGGCCGAACCACACGAGTGAGAGCGCGCCGCCGGCCAGCAGAAGCACGATCGCGCCGCCTGCGAACGCGGCGGTCACCTCGCGCTCGATCTCACGGGACGAGAGCCGCGTGCCGAGGTTCGAGTAGATCGACTCCAGCCGCGCGGCGTCCGGGGCCGCGAAGTAGCGGCCGCCCGTGATGCGGGCGATCTCCCGCAGCGTCTCGGTGTCCGGCGGCACCTGGATCCGCTGCGTGAAGCCGAACTGGTCGCGCACCTCGACCTCGCCGGTGGGCGTGCCGAGGGCGATCGCGAAGATCGGGATCTTCAGCCGTGCGGCCTGGCGGGCGACGTCGATGGGCGAGATGCTGCTCTGGGTGTCCTTGCCGTCGGAGAGGAGCACGAGCACCGACGGGAGGCGCCGCGTGCCGGTGCCGCGCTCGTCCGGCACCGGCTGGCGCGCGAGCTCGATGCCGCGCTGGAGGCCGGTGGCCATGGCCGTCCCGCCCTCGGCCCGCAGCCGGTCGAGCGCGCCGCGCACGGGCGCGCGGTCGGTGGTCGGCGGCGCCTGCACCTCGGCCATGTCCGCGAACGTGACCATGCCGAGCCGGAACGTCTCCGGCAGCTCGTCGGTCAGCCGCCGCGCGGCGCGCACGGCGGCGCTGAGGCGGTCGGGCTCGACGTCGGTCGCGTTCATGGAGCCCGAGATGTCGGTGATCATCATCACCGTGGCGGCCCGCTGCGGGGCGGCGACCGTGCGCTGCGGGCGGGCGAGCGCGACGATCAGCGCGGTGAGGGCGGCGAGCACCAGCAGCGGCGGCAGGTGCCGGCGGAAGCCCGGATGCGCGGTCACGAGATTGGGGAGCAGCGCCGGGTTGGCGAAGGTCGCCGCCTCGCGCCGGCGGCGCCGCTGCAGCGACAGGTAGATCAGCGCGGCGAGCGGGATCAGCACGAGGCCGGCCAGCATGATCGGCTCGCGGAAGGTCATGCCACCACCTCGGGCTCGGGGCGGCGCAGCGGCGTGGCGCGCAGGGCGACCCGGCTCCGGCGCAGGTGGCCGGCGAGGTCGCGCAGCCAGTCGCCCCCCGTGGAGAGCACGAGGTGCTCGGCGCCGGCGCGGCGCAGGGCGGCGGCCACGTCCTCGCGCTCGGCTTGCGCGGCGCGCGCGAAGCGGCGCCGGACGCCGCGCCGGCTCGTGTTGACCTGGAGCTGGCGGCCGGTCTCCGGGTCGACGAGCCAGAGGTCGCCCATCGGCGTCAGCTCCAGCTCCCGCGGGTCGCGGATCTCGACGGCGAGCACGCCATGGCGGGCGCGCAGAGCGCGCAGCGGGCGCTCCCAGTCGCGCTCGCCCCGGAAGTCGGAGATCACCACGATCAGGCCGCGGGCGCGCGCGACAGCCGCAACGGCGTCGACCGCGCCGCCCAGCGACGTGGCTCCCAGCCCGTCGGGCGGAGGGTCGGCGCGCAGCTCGGCCAGCAGCTGGAGCAGGCCGAGGCGGCCCTGGCGCGGGCGCAGCACCTTCGGGGCGCCGGCCCCGAAGGCCGCGACGCCGAGCCGGTTGCCGCGCCGGGTGGCGACATGCCCGATCGCCAGCGCGACGCCCTCCGCGACGTCCGCCTTGCGACGCTCCGCCGTCCCGAACGTCATCGACGCCGAGGCGTCGAGCAGCACCCAGGCGGTCAGCGCGCGCTCGCCCACGTGCACGCGCACGTGGGGCTCCTGCATGCGGGCCGTCACGTTCCAGTCGATGTGGCGGACGTCGTCGCCCGGCCGGTAGGGCCGGATCGTGGCCAGCTCGGTCCCGGCGCCCACCTGCGGCGTCAGGTGCTCGCCCGGGATCATGCTCTCCACGCGGCGCAGGACCGCGAGGTCGAGCGACCGCAGGACCGCGGGGGGAACCGGGCCGGGGCCCGGACGGTCTGGGGTGCGCTCGGTGCCGAGGTTCACGGCAGCCGCCCTCCGCGGGCCATCGCGGCGACCATGCCGACCAGCAGGAGCGCGAGGCCTCCGCCGGCGAACGCCGCGGTCACCTCCTGCTTCTCCTGGCGGGTGGCGAGGCGCGTGCCCAGGCCCCGGAAGATCTCGGTCAGTCGCTGGGCGTCGGGCGCCGCGTAGTACCGACCGCGCGTCTCGCGCGCGATCTCTCGGAGGGTCTCGGTGTCGGGCGGCACCGGCACGCGCCGCTTCGTCCCGTCGCGGTTCTTCGGCTCGAGGTAGCCGTTCTGGGTGCCGAGCGCGACCGTGTACACGGGAATCCGGAGGCGGCGGGCGCGCTCGGCCACGGTGATCGGGTCCTCGCCCGCCGTGCTCGCGCCGTCGGAGAGCAGGACGATCGCGCCGGGGATGCGGCGCGGGACGCCGTCCTCGCCGGTCACCGGCGTGCGGACGGCCTCGATCCCGAGCGCCAGCCCGTCGCCCATCGCGGTCTTCCCGGAGAACTTCAGGCTCTCGAGCGCGGCGCGCACGCGGGCCTTGTCGGTCGTCGGCTCCACGAACTGCGACGCCACGGTGCCGAAGCCCACGAGGCCGAGCCGGAAGCCGCGCGGCAGCTCGTCGACCATCGCCCTGCCGGACGTCTGGGCCGCGGCCAGCCGGCTCGGCTTGATGTCGGTGGCGAACATCGATCCCGACGTGTCGGTGACCATCACCACGGTCGCCTCCTCCCGCTCGGCCGCCACCGTCCGCTCGGGCCGCCCGAGGGCGACGAGCAGCGCCGCGAGCGCCAGCAGCGCCAGCGCGGCCGGCAGATGCCGCATCCAGCCCCCGCGCGCCGCCACGCTCGCCAGCACGTCGACGTTCGTGTAGCGGACCGCGAAGCGCCGGCGCCGCCGCTGCGCGACGACGTAGGCGAGCAGGGCGAGCGGTACCAGGACCAGCCCCGCCAGCAGGAGCGGCTCCCGGAAGGTCACCGCGCCGAGTGCCCCTCGGCCAGCTCGATCCGGGGCATCGGCACGCGCTCGAGCACGTCGTCGAGCACGCGGTCGGCGTCCACGCCGGCCGCCAGCGCCTCGTACGTGAGGACGATCCGGTGGCGCAGGACGTCGCGCGCGAGGTCGCGTACGTCGATCGGCAGCACGTAGTCGCGGCCGCGCAGCAGCGCGAGCGCGCGCCCGGCGTGGACGAGGTTGATCGACCCGCGCGGGCTGGCCCCGAACTCGACCCAGCCCTCCTCGCCGCGCTCGCGCGTGGCCAGGGTGAGCGCGACCGCGTACTCCATCACGCGCCGGTCGACGTAGATCTCCGACGCCGCCCGCTGATGGTCGGCGAGCGTCGCCGGGCTGAGCACCTGGCGGGCCCGCGTGCCGCCGTCGAGCGAGCGCTCCACCACGGCCACCTCGTCGCGCGGCTCGGGGTAGTCGACCACGAGCTTGAACATGAAGCGGTCGACCTGCGCCTCGGGCAGCGGATAGGTGCCCTCGGACTCGATCGGGTTCTGGGTCGCGAGCACGAGGAACGGCTCGGGCACCCGATGGGTGTCGTGCCCGATCGTCACCTGGCGCTCCTGCATCACCTCGAGCAGCGCCGACTGCACCTTGGCGGGCGCGCGGTTGATCTCGTCGGCGAGCAGGAAGTTGCAGAACACCGGGCCGAGCTCGGTGTCGAACCCGCCGACACCGTCCCCACCCACCCGGTAGACGCGCGTGCCGACGAGGTCCGCCGGCACGAGGTCGGGGGTGAACTGGAGGCGCTTGAAGGAGCCGCCCAGCACGTCGGCCACGGTCTTGACGGTCAGCGTCTTGGCCAGCCCGGGGACGCCCTCGAGCAGCACGTGGCCACCGGCCAGGAGCGCCACGAGGACACGCTCGAGCATCGCCTCCTGGCCGACGATCACCCGCTTGATCTCGAACAGCCCTGATTCCAGGGCGTCATGGGCCTGGCGGGCCGGTCGCGGATCCTGGTCCTCACGCTCCAGCGCCCTCAGGCGGCGCTCGTCGGCAGTCACGCCATCGTCTCCGTTCTAGGGGTTGGTCGCTCGGTCGGGTTGGGTCCCCAGCGTCACCGTGAGGGTACGCCGATCGCCGCCGCGCTCGACCACGATGCGCACCTCGTCGCCGGGGCGCCGGGAGTTGACGGCCGCCGCGATGTCGTCGGGATCGCGGACGGGCTGGCCTGCGATCTCGACGATCACGTCGCCCGCGCGCACGCCGCCGCGGTCCGCGGGGCCCCGCGCGGTCACGCCGGCCACGGCCACGCCGCCGTCAGCTGCGCTGCGGGTGCGGACGCCGAGGAACGCGCGCGGGACGTCGCGGCCCTTCTCGAGGGCGGGCAGCACGCGCTTGATCTCGTCCACGGGCACGGCGAAGCCGACGCCGGTGTTGCCGTTGCCGCCGCCCGTGCGGATCTGGGAGTTCACGCCGATCACGCGGCCTTCGCCGTCGAGCAGCGGGCCGCCGGAGTTGCCGGGGTTGATCGCCGCGTCGGTCTGGACCGCGTTCGAGATGGAGAAGCCGTTGGGCGCCTCGATCGTGCGGCCCAGCGCCGAGATGATCCCGGTCGTCACCGAGCCCTCGAGCCCGAAGGGGCTGCCGATGGCGATCGCGGGCTGGCCGGGGCGCAGGTCCTCGGACGCACCGAGCTCCAGCGGCCGCAGGTCGCCGTCGACGTCGCGGGGGTCGACCTTGAGCAGCGCGAGGTCCACCGAGGGGTCGGTGCCGAGCAGGCGGGCGTCGATCGGCGGGCCGTTCTCGCCGAAGCGGACCACGTACTTGTCCGCCCCGGCGACGACGTGCTCGTTGGTGACGATCCGCCCCTCGTCGTCGATCACGAAGCCCGAGCCGGACGCGGCCTGGCCGCCGCCGGGGAAGGGCAGCTCCCCGCGGCCCGAGTTGGACTGGACGAAGACCACGCCGGGCGAGACGCGCTCGTAGATCCCGGCGACGCTGGCCGGCGCGCTGCGGGGCGCGGCCGGGCTGGCGGATGGCGTGGCGGTGCCGGCGGCGGCTGGCTGCGACGAGTCGCCGTCGTCGAACGCGCCCGCTATCGCGAGCACGGCGACGACGGCTCCCACGGAGACCGCGCCGGCGATGAAGAAGAGCAGCCGGCTCATGCGGCTCATTCCAACGGCGCCCTGTGAGGTCTGGATAAAGCGCAAGCGAGCCGAGGCAGAAAGAGGTGGGTTGAGGATGGCATCGGGGTACGGGTCGCCCAAAGGGCGCCTCGGGAGGGCGCCGTTTCGATTTATGCAGGGGAGGAAGTCATATGACCCACAGACGGGTCTTGCAGTGGTTCGCTGCGGCCTTCACGCTGGCTGCGCTCGCGCTGCCGGCCGCCGCCGGTGCGCATCCTGAGGAGTGCGCGAGCACCAACGCCCTGGCCGGGGCGCCCTCGGCGGAGTGGTTCGCCGACTGGACGGCCGAGAACGACGGCTGCCTGAGCGCCGCCGCCGTGCGCGGCTTCGACGACTCCGACGCCCAGCTGACGGCAGCCGGCGCGGTCGACGGCACGCCGAACCTCACGCTGACCTCGAACACGCCCAAGCCGGGGCACTTCGGCTCGTCGGCAGCATTCAACTCGGACCTCGCGTTCGAGAACGGCTACGCCTACGGAGGCAACTACGACGGCGTGCAGATCTGGGACGTGCGGGGTGAGACGCCGCGCCTTGCGTCGTTGATCCAGCTGCCCGGGCTCGCAGAACGACGTCACGGTCAACGACGGGATCCTCGTCACGTCGACCGACTCGCGCCGCACCGACGACACGTGCACGAGCGGGGCGACGACCACTCCGAGCGCCCCCACCACGTGGGAGGGGCTGAAGATCTTCGACGTCCGCAACCCGGCGGAACCGAAGTTCGTCAAGTCCGTGCGGACCGACTGCGGCTCGCACACCCACACGGTGATCCCGCAGCGCAACCGCCTGCTCGTCTACGTGCAGTCGTATGACGTGGCTGCCGGTCGCTACCAGTGCGACGGGGACCACGACAAGATCTCGATCGTCACGATCCCGAAGAAGAACCCGCGCGGCGCCGAGGTCATCGCGGAGCCGGTGCTGTTCCCGGACGGTGGCAACGACGGCACGTCCGGCACGCTGCGCGCCACCACCGGCTGCCACGACATCACCGTGTACCCGGAGAAGGATCTCGCCGCGGGTGCGTGCACCGGCGAGGGCGTGATCATGAGCATCCGCAACCCCGTGGAGCCGAAGGTGCTCGCCAACATCGAGGACCCGAACTTCGCGTTCTGGCACAGCGCCACGCTGTCGAACGACGGCAAGCGCGTGCTGTTCACGGACGAGCTGGGCGGCGGCGGACAGCCGACGTGCAACTCGACGGTCGGTCCCAATCGCGGCGCCGATGCGATCTACGACATCAGCGACCGGACCCACCCCGTGTTCATGAGCTACTTCAAGATCCCGCGTGAGCAGACCGACCAGGAGAACTGCGTGGCTCACAACGGGAACCTGATCCCGAACAGCAAGGGCCGCGACGTGCTCGTGCAGTCCTGGTACCAGGGCGGCACGTCGGTGATCGACTGGACGAACCCGCGCAACGTCGAGGAGATCGCCTGGTTCGACCGCGGGCCGATCTCGGAGACGGCGCTGGTGCTGGGCGGCTTCTGGTCGACCTACTACTACAACGGGCGCATCTACGGCTCGGAGATCCAGCGTGGCTTCGACGTGTTCGAGCTCAACGACTCGCGCGTCGAAGGTGCCGAGAACTTCCGGTACCGCACGCTGAACGCGCAGACGCAGGAGGCGTTCTAGGCACTCAGGCGAGGCCTTCGGCCAACTCACGGCCGAGGGCCTCGCCGGCCGCCTCCATCTCCTCGAGGGTCGTCGCCTCCAGCACGCGCATGAGATCGATCATGCGCTTGCCGAAGGGGTCGAGGCGGTCGGTGCCGACGATCGCGTGGAGCGGCACCCCCGCCTGACGGGCGCGGGTACCGATCTCGCCGACGAGCTTGCCCTGGAGGGTCTGCTCGTCGAGCGCGCCCTCGCCGGTGACGACGGCGCGGGAGGCGCGCATCCGGGTGTCGAAGTCGAGCGCGTCGAGGACCCACGGGGCGCCGGGCTCGAGCGTGGCGCCGTGCACGGCCCACAGCCCGCCGGAGAGGCCGCCGGCGCAGCCGGTCATCGGCACCCCGCGGGGGTCGCGCGGCCAGCCGCGCGCCAGCTCGTCGAGCCGCTGCTCGAGGCGGGCGACGGTCTCCGGATCGGCGCCCTTCTGCGGCCCGAACACCTTCGGGGCGTCCTCGAACGGCGTGCGCACGTCGCACAGGACCACGAGGCGCGCGCCGCCGAGCCCGCCCGCGTCCTCGATCGCCTCCAGCGCGCCCGCGCCGCCGTCGCTGGTCGCGCTGCCGCCGACGGGCACGAGGATCACCGCCGCCCCGGCCTGGGCCGCGGCGGCGATCAGCTCGCCGGTGCCGTAGGTCGAGGCCGCCCAGGCGTCGCGCTCCTCGGCCGCCACCAGCCCGAGGCCGCTCGCCGTCGCGGTCTCCACGATCGCGGTCCCGCCGTCCTCGACGAGCCCGAACGACGCGCGCAGCTCGCGCCCGAGCGGGTCGTGGGCGGCCGCCGCCACCACCTCGCCGCCCGAGCCGGGGCAGGAGCGCCTCGAGCGTGCCCTCGCCGCCGTCGGCGACCGGGCACAGGTCGGGCGGCATCAGCCCGGCGCGCTCGAGCCCGCGGCCGATCGCGGCCGCCACCTCGGGGGCGCGATAGGTGCCCTTGAAGGAGTCGGGGGCGACGAGGACGGGGCGGTCTGGCACGGGCACCGGGCCGCCGAGCGTATCCTCCGGTCGATGATGGCGGAGACGTTCCCGACGGCGGACGACGAGGCGGTCGCCGCACTCCAGTCGGCGGTGGGCGTGCTCGCCGCCAAGTGGAGCGTCCTCGTCCTCGCGCGACTGGGCGAGGGCACGTACCGGTTCAACGAGCTGCTGCGCCAGATCGACGGCGTGTCGCGCCGGATGCTGAGCGCGACGCTACGCCAGCTCGAGGAGGACGGGCTCGTCGAGCGGCGCGTCTACGCGCGCGTGCCGTCGCGCGTGGAGTACGACCTCTCGCCGGCCGGCGAGCACCTGCTCGTCGCGCTCGTCCCGCTCGCCGGCTGGGGCCTCGAGCACCGCAAGGAGCTGAGCGACGCGCGGCTCCAGCGCTCCCGCTCCGAGGCCGAGGAGATCAAGGCCCGCTCCCAGAGCACGCCGCGCATCGTCTAGAGGTCTCGCCGACCTGTTGGGCCAGCTCGGTGCGCGAGCCGACGCCCAGCTTGCCGTAGATGCGGGTGAGGTGGCCCTCGACCGTCTTCGGCGAGACGTACAGCGCGGCCGCCACCTGCTTGGTCTGGAGGCCGCGGCCGACCAGCTCCGCGACGCGCCGCTCGGTCGGGGTGAGCGCCCCTGAGGACGGCGGCCGACCACCGACGCCTTCCAAGCTCGGCCTCCGCCCGTCCGGCCCACACGCGTGCGCCGATCCCGGCGAACGTGTCGCGGGCCGCCTCGAGCGCTTCGCGAGCGGCGCGGCGCTGCGCGCGAGCGCCGCAGGGCCATCCCGAGGGCGAGCTGGGTGCGTCCGCGCTCGAGCGGGATCGGGACGCCCTCGTGGATGCTCAGCGCGCTCGCGAGCATGGCCACGGCGCCGTCCACGTCCCCGCGGGCGCCGGCGATCAGGCCGCGACACCGCGCCGCGGCGCCGAGAGCCGAGCGCCGGTCGAGCCGCTCGGCGTTCGCCGCGTACCAGTCGAGCAGCTCGCCGGCCGCCGCCGGCTCGCCGAGCGCGATCAGCGCCTCGATCTGGTCGGGGACGACGCGCGCGGTGCCCGGCTCGGTGATCTGCTCGGCGCGGAGGAAGTCGACGAGTGGGCCGAGCGCGCGACTGACCTCGGCCGGCCGGCCGACCGACTGCTCCAGCAGGCCGAGCGCCGCTCGGGCGAAGTGCTCCGCCGGCCGGCCGTTGGTGCGAGCGGCGATCGCGAGCGCGCGCTCGGCGCGGTCCCGGCCGTCATCGACGTCCCCGCCGATCGCGTCGGCGAGCGCCGCGCAGCGCGAGCAGATAGGCGCCCACCGTGGCCTGGCCCGTCTGCTCCGTCAGCGCGTGGCCCTCGTCCGTGTGACGGGTCGCGCTCCGCACGTCCCCGCGCACGCAGTCGATCTGGGCGCCCAACACGAGCACGTAGGCGAGCGAGCCCTCGTCGCCGAGCTCCGCGGCCCGCGCGCGCAGGGTCACGAATACCGTCCGCGCGCGCTCGAGGTCGTCCCACCACAGCCAGGCGAACCCGGCCTGGAACAGCGGCTGCGCGATCACGCGGCGATGCTCGAGGCCCGGCTGGAGCTCTAGCACGCGGCGGAGCGTCGACCGTGCGTTCGCGCGGCCCAGTGCGGCCTCGGCCAGCAGGCGCGAGCCCGTCGCCTCGGCGATGGTCGCCACCTGCGTCGAGGTCGCGGCGGCCGCCGCGCCATGCTCCACGGCCTCGACGAGTCGCTCGCGCAGCCTGAAGAGCATCCCGGACAGCTCGTTGCGCGCGCTGGCCACGAGCTCGTCGTCACCCTGCGCCTCGTCGACCGCCTGGCGCAGGAGCGCCTCCGCGGCTCGCAGGTCGTCGTCGTAGCCGCGTACCAGCGAGAGGCGCACCAGGGCGCGTGCGCGAGCCGGGCCGCGGTCCATCGCCGCGACTACCTCGTCGAGCATCTCGCGCGCCCGCCGGCTGTCGCCGGACTGGAAGATGCCGAAGGCGGCGTCGACGGCCCGTCGCTGCGCGTCGCGGACGCCCTCGGGCGGCGTCAGGCGCACCGCCCGCTCGAACAGGTCGGCCGCCGCCGCCGGTGCGCCGCGCGACTCGGCGTGGCGGGCGGCCTCCTCGAGCGCGCCCGCCACCTGCTCGTCGGGCCCGGTCGCGGCCATCGCGAGGTGCCGGGCGCGTTCCTCGGGATCGCTCACCCGCACGGCGACCGCGGCGTGCAGGTCGCGCCGCGTCGCCGGGTCGGCGGCGGCGTAGGCGCCCGACGCGAGCAGGGGATGCGCGAAGCGGACGACGCCGTCGCGCACCGCGACGATCTGCGCGCGCTCCGCCTCGGCCAGCACGCCGTCGCCGGCGACGGCCTCCACGACCTCGAGTGCCGGCTGGCGCATCGATGCCGCCACGGCGAGCCCGCGTCGCGTCGCGGGCGCCAGGCCCTCGAGGCGTGCGCTGACGAGCGCGTCGAGCGTTACGGGGAGCGGCTCTCCCGGCTCGAGGTGGAGCAGTCCCGACGCAAGCGCCCGCCCGAGCTCGAGGGCGAAGAACGGGTTGCCGCCCGCGAGCTCGTGGAGGTGGCGAAGGACCGGACGTGAGGGGACCCAGTCGAGCCGGAGCTGGAGGAGGCGCTGCACCGCGCCGAGGCTCAGCGGCGGGAGCGCGACCCGGTCGAGGCGCTCGGCGAAGGCCCGCTCGAGGCCGAGCGGCGCCGGCTGGTGATCCGCCGTCCGCAGCGCCAGGAGCAACCCGATGCGCTCGTCGGCGAGGCGTCGTGCCGCGAAGGCGAGCACCGCGGCGGTCGGCGGATCGAGCCACTGGACGTCGTCGACCGCCACGACCAGCGGCATCTCGCGGGCGAGCGCGCGCAGCGCGCTCAGCGTCGCCCGCGCCACGGCCTGCCGATCGGGTTGCTCCCCATCCACCTCGGCCAGGAGCAGCGCGATCTCCAGTGCCCGCCGCTGCGGCAGCGGAAGCTCCTCCAGCGCTTCGGGAGCGGCGCCGAGGAGATCGCCGAGCGCGGCGTGGGCGTAGCTCGTCTCGGCCTCCGTCGGGCGCGCGGCGGCCACCCGGGCGCCCGCTGCTCGCGCGCGCTCGAGCGCCGCCTCCCACAGCACCGACTTGCCCGCCCCGGCCTCTCCCTCGATCAGCACGGCTCGCGCGCCCCGCTGCACGCCGTCGAGGAACCGCTCCATCCTCTGGAGCTCCTCGTCCCTCCCGATGAGCTCGACCTCCATGGCGCTTGGAGGCCGAGCCTACCCGGGACGCGGGTGGGTGTCAGGGTGTCCCGAGGTCGGCGAGGTACTCGCCGCTGCGAACGCCGCGAGATCGCCGGCCTGGCGGGCCTGAACGACCCCGGCTTGTCCTTGCAGACCTCGGTGATGGCGTAGAAGATGCTCTGCGAGGAGCGCAGGCGGTTGAGGCCGGGATCTTGGCGTCGTCGGCGAGGGCGTACTGGACGATCCGCGTCATCCGCGCCGAGTCGACCTTGTCGCGGAGATCGGCGCAGCGCAGGTCGTACGGGTCCTGCTCGAGCTGCGCCTGCCGCTCCGCGGGCGTGATGGTGGCTTTGGCCGGCTGCATCGCCGCTTCGTCCTCGCCGCATCCGGCGGCGATGGCGGCACACACAGCGAGCCCGGTGAACATCTGCAGGGTCCTCATGTCGCACCTCCTGGTGCATCGCTTATCGCCTGCACCACGCGGGCAGGCTCGATCGCCGCGCGCCGGCTCGCCTCACCGACCGTCGCCTCGTCCTCCGCCTCGAACAGGTGGAGACACAGCTCGTCGCTCGGAACGAACGTGGACCGAATGTGGCGGACGGCGGCTCCCTCGGCGGCGAGCGACTCCGTCGCACGCCGGAGGCGGCTCACGGCCGCCGGGAGCTCTCCGGAGCGGGAGCGGGGGAGATAGCTCTCGATCAGGTAGCTCGGCATCGCACGGCCGAAGCTACGGCCGCACGTCCCCCGCCGAAACGAGGAATTCCCCCTGTTTTTACTGGAGCAATTGGTCGGTCAGGCACTCCGCCGGCGGCTTGTCCTCGCGCCAGCGGATGATCTTGGCTCCGTGGCGGATGCGGTTGTTGCTCGTGTGGTCGAACGTGACCTCGACGACCAGCTCCGGGCGCAGCTCGATCCACTCGAGCTCCCGGTCGTTGGCCCAGCGGCTGGGGTCGCCCATCCCGCGCTTGCCCGTCTCGTACGGCGCCAGCTTGGCCGGGAGCTCGCGCTTCTCCTTGGCGCTGAACCCGGAGGTGTGGCCGACCGGGCGCAGTTTCCCGTTCTCGTCGTGGAGGCCGAGGATGAACGAGCCGACGGTGCCCTCCTCCTTGCCGGGCCGCCAGCCCATGACGACGGCGTCGATCGTCCGGACCCGCTTGATCTTCACCATCCCGGTCCGCTCGCCGGGGCAGTAGCGGGCGTCCAGCTGCTTGGCGACCACGCCCTCGGCTCCCTGGAGCCACTCCTGGGCGGCGTCGGGCTCGTACACGACCGGCGTGAGGTCGACGGGCGCGTCGACGAGCCGCTCCAGCCGGGCGCGGCGCTCGTGCTGCGGACGCTCGAGCAGGACGTCGTCGTCGACGGAGAGGACGTCGAACGCGATGAAGCGGGTGGGTGTCGTCTCCGCGAGCATGCGGATGCGCGACTCGGCCGGGTGGATCCGCTGGCCCAGCGCGTCGAAGTCCTGCCGGCCCTCGTCGTCGAACAGGACGATCTCGCCGTCCAGCACGTAGCGGCCGGCGGGAAACGCGAGCTCGGGGAAGTACCGGCTGAGCGGCCGGCCGTTGCGCGACTGGAGGTAGATGTCGCCGTCGTCCACGAAGGCGATGGCGCGGAAGCCGTCCCACTTGGGCTCGTAGCTCCAGCCTTCGCCGCTGGGCAGCGTCTTGGCCGAGCGGGCGAGCTGGGGGAGAACGGGCGGCGAGAGCGGGAGCGTCATGGCTCCCCTCAGCAAAGCAGAGAGCCCCCGCGGTTGCAGGGGCTCGATCTTGTGGCGGTGTTAATTGAGCGGGCGGCGCTCGTCGAAGCCGGGGCGGTCGTCCGCGCCGAACTTCAGTCCGAGCAGCGCCAGCGGAAGCGCGATGGCGGTGAGAGTGAACATGACATCAGTATCGGAGCATGTGACCCATCGCTGTATACTTGGTTGACTAGAGGATCAGAAGGAAAAACCTATGACTCTCCAGCAGCTCACCTACTTCCTCGCGGCGGCGGAGCACGGCTCGTTCTCGGCGGCCGCCCAGAGCCTCTTCATGGCGCAGCCGAGCATCTCCGAGCAGATCCGCCGGCTGGAGGCCGAGCTGGGCGTCGCGCTGTTCGCGCGGGTGGGCCGCGGCCTCGAGCTCACGGAGGCGGGCCGGCTCTTCCAGCCCCACGCGTCGCGGACGCTGGCGACTGCCCGCGAGGCCGAGGAGTCGGTGCGCGAGGTCCGCGAGCTGGCCGGCGGGACGGTCGAGTTCGGCACCTTCGGCAGCGCCCACCACTACCTCCTGGCCGGGCTCGTCGAGGACTTCCGGGCCCGGCATCCGGGCGTCCGCGTGCGCGCGGTGGGCCAGAACTCGGCCGAGGTCGCCGACGCCGTGCGCGAGGGCCGGCTCGAGGCCGGGCTGGTGGCGCTGCCGATCGACGACCGCGGGCTCGACGTCCGGCCCGCGCTGCGCGAGGAGCTCCTGTACGTCAGCGCCGACCCTAAGCGGGTGGCGACGCCGATGACGATCGAGCGGCTTGCCGAGGCGCCGCTCATCCTCTTCGACGCGCGCTGGGGCGAGGACGATCCGACGCGCCGCCAGCTGCGCGAGCGCGCCCAGCAGGCGGGGGTCAAGCTCGAGCCGCAGATCGAGGTCGAGTACGTCACCGCGGCGCTCGAGCTGTGCGCCCGCGGTCTCGGGGACACGGTCTCGAGCCAGGTGCTGATCAGCAGCCGCGCCTACGCGCGCAAGCTCACCGGGGTGTCGTTCTCCCCGCCGCTCTACGACACCTTCGCCTTCATCACCCGCCGCAACGCCCAGCTCACCCCGGCCACGCGCGAGTTCATCGCGCTGGCCGAGAAGCACGTGTCCGCGATGGGGCGCCAGATGGCCACGCCGGACCAGCTCCACGGATAACCTCAACTCCATGTCCCACGCCCAAGCGACCGCCGCCGAAGAGGAGTACCTGCAGACCATCTTCTGGCTGCAGGAGGCGGGCCTGCCGATGACGGGCGCGAACGTCGCGCGCGCGATGCAGCTCTCCGCTCCGACCGTCCACGAGATGATCGGGCGGCTCGAGCGCGACGGCTACATCACGCGCGGCGCGGACAAGGCGCTGGCCTTCACGGACCACGGCCGCGAGCACGCCGAGGGCATCGTCCGCCGTCACCGGCTGATCGAGCGCTTCCTGACCGACGTGCTCGGGATCCCGTGGGACGACGTCCACGAGGAGGCCGAGCGACTCGAGCACGCGATGTCGCCGAAGCTCGAGGAGCGGATGCTGGCCGCGATCGGCGACGCGAAGACCTGCCCCCACGGCCACCCGATCAGCCCCGGCGAGCGGATCGAGGGCGTGCCGCTGGCCGACGTCTCCGAGGGCGCGTCGGTGACGGTCCTGCGATTCGAGAACGAGGCCGAGGACCTGCTGCACCTGTTCATGGCCGAGGGCGTGGAGCCGGGCAAGGACGGGCGCGTGGCGGAGGTCGACGACGACCACGTCGTGGTCGCGTTCGCCGACGGCAACGCCACGCTCACGCGCTCGGTGTCCGAGACGGTCTCCGTCCTCGCCGATCCCTCACCGCCGCCCCGCACCGCGCTCCCCGAGCAGCTCGTGCTCGCGAAGGAGCGCTACGGCCGCTGAGCCGCGCGCGGCGGGGCGATCTCGATCCTCGGCTCCGCGGGGCGGCCCTGCGCGTCGACCGGCTCGATCGGCACCAGCGTGCCGTCCACGTGGACGTCGGCGAGCGCGTGGAGGACGATGCCGCGGTCGTCGGCGCGCCCGAGCAGGAAGTGGCCGGCTGCTGCCCAGGCCCCGGTATGGGCCAGCTCGAAGTGGCGCGGCGGTTCGGTGCGGAGCTTGCCCGACGCGCCGCTGACCACGTAGTGGACGTCGTCGACCACGGCGTACTGGAAGTTGTGCTCGTGGCCGCTGAGCACGAGGCGGACGCCGGCCTTCTCGAAGAGGGGGACGAGGCGCTCGACCATGCCGGTCGTGTTGGTGTGCTCGGGGCCCGCGCAGAACGGCGGGTGGTGGCAGAACGGCACCTGCCACAGCGGGCCCTCGCGGCCGAGCGACTCCTCCACCCACCGGCGGTGCGCCGGGTCGTCGAAGTAGTGCTCGACATCCATGCCCGACGCGATCGAGGTGTCGATGCAGATGAACTCGAGGTGCGCCCCGACCTGGAAGCGATAGAAGAGGCCCGGGCCCAGGGACGCCGATCCCGCCTCGACCCAGGGACGGAAACGGTGCTCGAGGAAGAGGTTGTCGGTGAGCTGGTCGCGGTCGTCCGAGCTCTCGCTGTCGCCGGCGTCGTGGTTGCCGACGGTCGGGAAGAACGGGACCCGGTTCAGGACGTAGCGGTACGGCTGGTAGAAGCTCGAGTACCAGTCGTCGTCCTCGTTGCCGGTGCCCGCGGTGTCCTGGTGGCCGAGGTAGATGTTGTCGCCGGTCGTGAGGACGAGCCGTACGTCGTGCCGGTCGACCGCCCGCTCGAGCGCTCGGGCGATCAGCAGCTGGCGCGCGCCGTCGAGACGGCCGTCGACGATCCCCACGCCGTAGTCGCCGAGCACGGCGAAGGTGACCGGCTCGGCCACGTCGGTCGACGGGAGGGTGCGGAAGCGGTTGTCGTAGCGGCCGCCCGCCCGGACGAGCGTGCGCTCCTCGACGCTCCAGTCGTGCAGCTCGCCGTCGCCCCACCGCCTGCCGTCGACGACAACCCGATACCGGTACTCGGTGTCCGGTTCCAGGCCGGTGAGCCAGGCGTGGTTGTGCTCGTCGGTGTGCGCGCGGGCGACGACGCGGCCGCCCGCCTCGACCTCGACGGTGGCCGAGCCGAACGGCTCCGAGCCGGCCCCGATCGTCTCGGTCCGCGGCCCCGAGGCGACCGCCGCGAGCTCCTCGTCGTCCACGATCCGCCACTCGCCGTAGGGTGAGTCGCCACGCCGGAAGTAGAAGCCGCCCCACGCGATCAGCGCCTTGTCGTGGTCCAGCCCCGCCAGATGGAGGAACTCCTCGAAGTGCACGTCGAAGTCCGGCATGGGCCCCTTCTACCAGCCTGCGGGTGAGAGGATGCCGCGATGGACGAGCGCGACCTCGCCCTGCGCAGGCTGACCTACCGGCTGTTCGTCGACTAGTGGCCGCGCGCCGACGGCCAGCGAGGTCGCGGCCGAGGCCGGGTCGACGGCCGGCGACGTCGAGGCGGGCTGGCGCCGGCTCCACGACGCGCACGCGCTCGTCCTCAACCCGGCCACGGCCGAGCTGCGGATGGCCAACCCGTTCTCTGCCGTCCCGACCGCCTACCGCGTCGACGCGCGCGGCCGCTGGTGGTACGCGAACTGCGCCTGGGACGCGTTCGGCATCTGCGCAGCGCTAGGTGTCGACGGGCGGATCGAGACGTCATGCCCCGACTGCGGCGAGCCGCTGGCGGTCGACGTGCGCGATCAGCGCCCGTCGGACGACCGGCTCCTGTTCCACTGCCTCGTGCCCGCCGCGCACTGGTGGGACGACATCGGCTTCACCTGAAGCACGATGAACCTCTTCCGGTCGGAGGAGCACGTCATCCGCTGGCTCGGCGAGCGCGAGCCGGGGGCCACGATCCCCGTCACGACGCTGAGCCGGCTCGCGCACGACTGGTGGGGCGACCGGCTCTCGCCGGAGTGGACGCCCAGGACCCGCGATCAGAACCAGGCGATCCTCGATCGCCTGGGACTCACGGGCTCGTTCTGGCGCCTTCCGGGCTAGTCCCTCATCCCGCCTGGCCAGGAGCGGGCGTGAGCGGGGCGGGCAGGCGGCGGGCGACCGGGCGGCGGCGGGCGATGTCTCTCGCGGCCCGCTGTGCCTCGGCGCCCATGGCGCCGATGTGGGCGGGGCGCGGGCGGTAGCCGACGAAGCGCAGCCCGGGCGCGGCCTCCGCCTCGTTCACGCGCGGCACGCCGCGCTCGTCCAGCACGCCGAGGTGGCCGACCACCGACCCGAGGCCGGTGCGATACCCGGTCGCGGCGATCACCGCGTCAGGCTCCACGCGCGTGCCGTCGGAGAGCGTGACGCCGGTCTCGTCCAGCGACGACACTCCGGAGACGATCTCGATCCGGCGGGCCTTGATCGAGTCGATCACCTCCTTGTCGACGATCGCCGGCGCCACGCGCAGGCGCTCGAGGCGGCTGAACACACCCTCGTCCGGGATCGGCAGGCCGTACTCGGTCAGGTCGCCGATCTCGCGCAGTCGCACGCGCCGCATGACCGCGTCGGCGCGGCGGGCGCCGAGCTTCATCATCGTCCTCGCCAGCAGCGGGCCGATCGGAGAGCGGATGATGATGTTCGGCGGGGTGCGGACCGCGAGCCGCACCCGCGCGGCGCCCTCGGTGGCAACCTCGTGCGCGATCTCCATGCCCGAGCAGCCGGGGCCGACGACGAGCACGTCGCGGCCACGGAACGGGTCGGCGTTGCGGTACTCGGCGGCGTGGATCAGCGTGCCCTGGAAGCGCTCCCGGCCCGGCCAGGCGGGGATGAAGGGGGTGTGCGCGTAGCCGGTGGCGACGATCACCTGTTCGGCGCGCACCTCGCCCGCCGAGGTCCGCAGCACCCAGCCGCCGGCGCCCTGGTCGATGCGCTCGACGTGGATGCCCAGCCGGATGTCGAGCCGGTTGTCGGCGGCGTGCGACTCGAAGTAGGCGACCGTGTCGTCGCGGGTGGGGAAGATCCCGGTGCCGCGCCGGTAGCGCGCGCCGGGGAGCTTCGCGAACGGGCGGCTGGAGTTGAGGCGCAGGCGGTCGTAGCGGCTCCGCCACGACGCGGCCACCGCGTCGGCCTGCTCGAGCACGACGGCCGGAACGCCACGCCGCCGCAGCTCCGCCGCGGCGGCCAGCCCGGCCGGCCCCGCGCCGATGACGACTGCTTGGTTGGACTTCATGCCCTGGACGACGCCAGGGCGAGCGGAAAATTCCCGTTACGACGGGATGTACGCGAACGCGTCGGGGTTCGGGCCGCGGCGGCCGCTCTCGCCCCGGTCGAGCCCGTCGATCTGCTCCATGTCGCCTGGCTCGAGCTCGAAGTCGAACAGCTCGAAGTTCTCCTGGATGCGCTCGGGAGTGACGGACTTCGGAAACACGATGCTGTCGCGCTGGATGTGCCAGCGGAGCACCACCTGCGCCGGCGACCGGTCGAGCCGCTCGGCGATGCCGGCGACCACCGGGTCGTCGAGCACGTCGCCCTGCGCGATCGGCGACCACGCCTCGGTGGCGACGCCGTGCTCCTCCCCGTGCCTGCGGACGTCGTCGTTGTGGAAGTAGGGGTGGAGCTCGATCTGGTTGACGGCCGGGACCACGTCGGCCTCGGCGGCGAGGCGCTCGAGGTGGGCGACCTGGAAGTTCGAGACACCGATCGACCGCGCCCGCCCGTCGGCCTTGAACTCCTCGAGCACCTTCCACGTCGACACGTAGTCGCCGTCGTAGAGCGTGGGAAGCGGCCAGTGGATGAGGAACAGGTCGACGCTGTCGAGCCCGAGCGCGGACAGGGTGCCCTCGAACGCCCGGCGCGCGTCGTCGGGCCGGTGGTAGCCGTTGTTGAGCTTGCTCGTGACGTAGACGTCGTCGCGATCGAGACCGGACGCCCGGATCGCCTCCCCGACCTCCTTCTCGTTGCCGTACATCTCGGCAGTGTCGATGTGCCGGTAGCCGATCTCGAGCGCGCGGCTCGTGGCCTCGGCCGTCTCGGCGGGGTCGATCTGGAAGACCCCGAAGCCGAGCTGGGGGATCGCGGTGCCGTCGTTGAGCTCGATGGTGGGGATGGTGATCATCACCAGTCACGTTACCCGCGCCCGGCTGGCGTCCACCATCCGCTGCTCTCCGGCCTGGACGAGGCGCCGGAGGCGGTCGAGCGCGTCCCAGACGTCGGCGAAGCCGGTGTAGAGCGGGGCGACGCCGAGGCGGATCGAGTCGGGGCCGCGGAAGTCGGGGACGACGGCGGCGCGCTCGATCAGCGCGCGGCAGATCGGCCACGCCTCGTCGTGTCGGATCGAGACGTGGGAACCGCGGCGCTCCCCTTCGCGGAGGGAGCCGAGGCTGAAGCCCAGCGACGCCAGCCAGGCGTCGTGGAGCTCCACGATCAGGTCGCAGAGGGCCACCGACTTGGCGCGCAGGCGGTCGATGCCGGCCTCCGCCGTGAGCCGCACGCCCTCCTCCACGGCGGCGAGGTCGAGCACCGGCGGGGTGCCGGCCAGGAAGCGGCCGACGCCGTCGACCGGGTCGTAGTCGCGCTCCATCGCGAACTGGTCGCGCTGGCCGAACCAGCCCCAGATCGGGGAGCGCAGCGCGCGGCTGCAGCTCCTCGGCGACGTAGAGGAAGGCGGGCGCTCCCGGGCCGGCGTTGAGGTACTTGTACGTGCAGCCGACGGCGAGCTCGACGCCCGCGTCTCTCAGCTCGACCGGCACGGCGCCGGCGGAGTGCGAGAGGTCCCAGACCACGAGCGCGCCGTGCTCGCGAGCGAGCGCCGTGAGGGCGCGCAGGTCGGCGAGCGCGCCGGCGCGGTAGCTCACGTGGGAGAGCAGCACGAGGGCGGCGCCGTCGAGGTGCGGCTCGAGGTCGGACGGCTGCGGCCCGGCCAGTGCGTCCGGCTGGAACACGCGCAGCTCCCGCCCGCGCTGCGCGGCGAGGCCCTCGAGCACGTAGCGGTCGGTGGGGAAGTTGTCGCGGTCGGTGACGATGGCCCCCGGCGAGAGGTCGAGCACCGCCGAGCAGAGCTTGAACAGGTTCACGGTCGTCGAGTCGCCGACCACCACCTCGCCCGGCCGCGCGCCGAGCACGCCGGCGGCGAGGGCGTCGCCGACCCGGGCCGGGGCGTCGATCCACTCCGGCCATCCGGAGACGAGCCGGTCGCCCCACTCCTCGACCAGCTCGCGCAGGCGGTCGCGGGTGGCGAGCGGGAGCCGCCCGAGCGAGTTGCCGTCCAGGTAGATCCGCGCCGGATCCGTGTTCACGAAGCGCTCGGCGAATCCCGCCAGCGGATCCGCGGCGTCGCGCTCGACCGCGTGCTCGCGGCTCAGCGAGTCAGCCATGCGAGAACCGCCTCCCAGCATCGCGAGCCTGGCTCCAGGTGCTCGTAGTGGCCCTCGTCGTCGATCTCCGCGAGCTCGCAGCCGGCCGCGGCGGCGAACTCGCGTGAGATGTGGACGGGCACATCCTCGTCGAGCGCGCCGTGCACGAGCAGGACCGGGACGCCGACCGGCAGCCGCCGGGCCGGCGAGACCGCGTCGTAGCGGTCGGGCACGTCGTCGGGACCGCCGCCCAGGAGCTCGCCGACCACGCCGTTGGAGGTGCCGAGCCGCCACAGCTCGTCGAGGTCCAGCGCGCCCGCCTGGGAGACCGCGCCGGCCAGCCCGGCGCGCTGGGCCACCCACACGGCGAGCTGCCCGCCGGCGGAGTGGCCGATCGCCACCGCCCGCGAGCGATCCTCGCCGAGCGCGCCCACGGCCGCCTCGACGTCCTCGAACGTCGCCGGCCAGCCGCCGCCGTCGCCCAGCCGGCGGTACTCGATGTTCCACACCGTCCAGCCGCGCTCCACGAGGTCGCGGACCAGCGCCTCCTCGAGGTCGCGGCCGTAGCGGGCGCGCCAGAAGCCGCCGTGGATGAGCACCGCGACCGACGCGCCGTCCCCGGCGCGATAGACGTCGCAGACCTGGGAGGGATGGTCCCCGTAGGCGACGGTCTCAGGTGGCTGCAACGCCGATCGACCGCGCCGCCTCGGCCAGCCGCGAGACGCCCTCGTCGATCTGGGCGGGCGTCACCCCCGAATAGGCCAGCCGGAGGGTGTTCTCGCCCCCCTCGAGCAGGAAGTCGGTGCCCTTGACGAAGATCACGCCGCGCTCCTTCGCCGCCGTCTCCAGCTCGGCGACGTTCACCTCCTCGGGCAGCTCGACCCACATGAAGTAGCCGCCCTCGGGTGGCGAGAAGCGCGCCTCGGGGAGCTCGCGCTCGAGCGCGGCGACCAGGGTGTCGCGCCGATCGCGGAGCGCGTTCTTGACGGTGTCGACCGCCGCGTCCATGCGGCCGGAGCGCACGAACTGGTTGACGATCGACTGCGCGACCATGTTCGGCGAGATGTAGGTGTTGGTGGCGATCCCCTGGATCTGCTTGATCGTCGCCTGGGCGCCGACCAGATAGCCGACCCGGATGCCGGGGCAGACGGTCTTGGAGAACGACGACGCGTACACGACCTTGCCGGCATCGTCGCGCGAGAACATCGTCCGCAGGCCCTCGCCCTCGAAGCGGATCGCGATGTACGGGTCGTCCTCGAACAGCGTGAAGTCGAACTCGGAGGCGAGCTCGAGGAGCTTGGTCCGCTTGGCCTCGCTCAGCGTGTAGCCGGCGGGGTTCTGGAAGTTGGGGATCACGTGCGCGAGCGTGGGCCGCACCCCGCCGCGCAGCAGCCCGTCGAGCGCGTCGACGGCGATCCCGTCGGTCTCCAGCTCAACCATGTGGATGTCGGCGTCGCGGTTGCGCAGGTTCAGAAGCGTGCGGTCGTAGGTCGGCGACTCGACGACCACCGCGTCGCCGGGCTTGACCAGCAGCTGGAACAGGAAGGCGTCGGCCTGCATCGAGCCGTTGGTGACCAGCACCTGGTCGACCTCGACGCCGTGCTGGGAGGCGATCCACTCGCGCAGCGGCACGTAGCCGACCGACGTCCCGTACGCGGTCGTCCCCGCGGGGTCGCGCTCGAACGCCAGCTGCGCGGACTCCCGCAGCCCCTCGACGTCGACGATGTCCAGCGACGGAGCGCCGCGAGCGAACGAGATCGTGTCGGCCATGGCCGCAGGATACGACTACACCTCGGCCACCGTCCCGTCGCGCACGACGAGCCTGCGCTGGCTTCCGATCGCCTCCAGGAAGGCCCGGTCGTGGGAGACGGCGACGATCGCTCCGGGGTAGTCGCGCAGGGCCGCCTCGAGCACGTCGAGCGATGCGAAGTCGAGGTGGTTGGTGGGCTCGTCGAGCAGCAGCAGCTCGGCGCGCGACGCCACCATGGCGGCGATCGCGACCCGCGCTCGCTCCCCCGGGCTGAGCGAGCCGAGCGGCCGCAGGGCGTCCGCTCCTTCGATGCCGAAGTGGCCGAGCAGCCGGCGCGCCTCGGCCTCGCCGACCTGCCCGTGGGCGCGCACGAACGCGACGGCGGGCGGCTCTGGCGGGAGCGTCCCCTGCGGCAGCACCGCGGCGCGCGCCGGCCGCTCGACGGTGCCGGCGAGCGGCTCGAGGTCGCCGATCAGGAGCGCGAGCAGCGTGGACTTGCCGGCCCCGTTGGGGCCGGTGACGGCGATGCGGTCGCGGCCGTGGATCGTCAGGTCGACGTTGTCGAGCAGCGGCTCGCCGTCCCACCCGGCGGTGACGCCGCGCAGGGCGCCGACCAGCCGTCCGGCGCCGCCTCCCTCGAGCTCGACCTTGAGCGCTGTCGTGTGGCGCGGCTTGTCGATGTGCTGGTCCGAGTCGAGCTCACGCCGCAGTCGCCGCTCCCGTGACTGTGCCTTCTTCGCCACCTTCTTCGCGTAGCGGCGCTGCTGGTCCGACCCCAGCCCGCTCGCGGTCGTCTCCGAGCGGATCGCGAAGCCGCGGGTGGCCGTGATGTCGGCTTCGAGGCGCCGCCGCCGCTTCTCCTGCGCCTCGTAGGCGAGCGCGAGGCGGTCGCGCCGCCGGCCCTTCTCCTCGCGGTAGGCGGTGTAGCCGCCCTCGTACACGTGCAGCGTGCCGGCCTCCAGCTCGAGCACGCCGGACACGGTCTCGTCGAGGAAGCGGCGGTCGTGGGAGACGACCAGCACGGCGCCCGCGAACTCCTCCAGGAAGTCCTCGAGCCAGGCGAGGCCGTCGAGGTCGAGGTGGTTGGTCGGCTCGTCGAGGAGGAGGATCGTCGGCCGCGCGAGCAGCACGCCGGCGAGCAGCGCCCGGGCCGCCTCGCCGCCGCTCAGGGTGCCGAGCGGGGCATCGAGCGGGACGTGGGCGATGCCGAGCGCGTCGCGCGCGCCGTCGAGCTGCGCGTGCAGGGCCCAACCTCCCAGCGAGCCGAAGCGGTCCTGCTTCTCGCCGTAGGCGGCGAGCGCCTCGGGCTCATGAAGCCGCGTCTCGAGCCGCTCGAGCTCGCCGTGGAGCCGCCACACCTCGCCGAGGGCGGCGCCGAGCAGGCGGTCGATCGTCAGCTCCGGCCCAGGCGGCTCTTGCGGCAGGTACCCGATCCGATCAGCCGGCCCGAGCGTCACGCTGCCCCGCTCGGGAGCGTCCACACCGGCGAGCACGCGCAGCAGCGAGGTCTTCCCGGCGCCGTTCGGGCCGACCAGCGCGAGGCGCCGCGGGTCGGAGAGCGTGAGGCTCAGCGAGTCGAACAGCGTGGTCTCGCCGTACGCGACGCTCAGGTCTGACGCCTTGAGGAGCATGGCCGGTCTAGATTCGCCCGGCTCGGCCGCAGGTGGCAAGTGGGGGTGGCCGTACTCACGCTCGATGCGCGTCGGACTACCGTCAGCGGCGCCATGTCCCAGCATCCCGACCTGCGCGTCTCGGACGCCGACCGCGAGGCGACGATGGTGCGCCTGCGGGAGGCCGGGGGCGAGGGGCGGCTGACGCTCGAGGAGCTGGCCGAGCGGGTCGAGCTGGCCGACGGCGCGCGTACGCGAGGTGAGCTCGACGCGCTGACCGCCGACCTCCCTGAGGCGCGTTCGGCGCGCGCGTACCCCGACGCACCCGCCAAGGAGCGCCGCTGGGTCGTCGCGATCATGGGCGGCGAGGAGCGCAAGGGCCGCTGGCGCCCGGCGCGCCGCACGAACGCGGTCTCGATCATGGGCGGCGTCGACATCGACCTGCGCGAGGCGGAGCTGGCGGACGGCGCCGAGATCCTCGCCACCGCCGTCATGGGCGCGGTGACGATCACCGTGCCGCCCGGCGTGTCGGTCGAGATGAGCGGCTTCGCGCTGATGGGCGGCAACACCGGGCCGAACGACCGATCGCTCCCGCTCCCGGACGCCCCCGTCGTCCACGTGCGCGCGTACTCGCTGATGGGCGGCGTGGTGGTCGAGCGCAAGAAGCGCCGCTCGCTCGCTGACTGACGAACGTCAACTGCGCTGGGTAGGGAAGCGAGGGGCCGGGCGGGGTGCAGAACCGGACAACGCCGCCTCGTTCGACGGCCGGTTGTCCACTTATGAGCCGCTACGGCTCCTAACTGGCCACGAGCCGCTCGGACGAGGGACCGTTGTCCCCTTATGAGCCGCTACGGCTCCTAACCGGCCACGCGCCCATCGGATGAGGGACCGTTGTCCCCTTTGGCACCCTCGCCTCCCTACCCTGCCGCAGTTGACGTTCCCCGCGCCCACTCCCCGGCCAGCCGCACGACCACGGCAGCCGCGGACGCCATGTCCTGCACCGAGGCCCACTCGCGCACGGAGTGGTACTCGTGCCCGCCGGTGAAGATGTTCGGCGTCGGCAGCCCCCGCTCCGACAGGATCGAGCCGTCGGTTCCGCCGCGGATCGGGGTGCGGACCACGGAGAGGCCCTCGGCGACGATCGCTCGCTCGGCCGCCGCGACCACCTCCGGGAACGGCTCCAGGTAGCGGCGCATGTTCGAGTACTGGTAGCGGACGTCGACCTCGAGCCGGGCTCCCGGCACCCCGGCGACGACCTCCTCGGCGGTCCGCCGCAGCAGGTCGACGTGCTGCTCGAGCAGCTCCTCCTCGAAGTCGCGGACGATGGCGTGGATGACGGCTCGCGGGGCGGTGCCCGCGACGTCGGTGACGTGGATGAACCCCGCGCGGTCCGAGGTGGTGCTCGGCGTGAGCCGGTCGAACGGCAGCGCGGCGAGGATCCGGCCGGCGACCGTGAGCGCGTTGACGAGCTTGCCGGTCGCCCAGCCCGGGTGGATGTCGACGCCGTGGACGGTGAGTACGACCTCGCGCGCCGAGAACGTCTCGTCCTGGAGCTCCCCGGGCTGCGAGCCGTCGAGCGTGTAGGCGCACCGCGCCCCGAAGCGCTCGATGTCGAACCGGAACGCGCCCTTGCCGATCTCCTCGTCGGGCGTGAACCCCACGCGCAGCGTCGGCCGCGGGAGCTCGGGGTGCGCAGCCAGATGAGCGACGGCCGCCACGATCTCGGCCACCCCGGCCTTGTCGTCGGCGCCGAGCAGCGTGTCGCCGCTCGAGGTCACGATGTCGTGCCCGAGCTTCCCAGCCAGCACCGGCATGTCCGCCGGGGCGAGCACCGTCCCGCCGCGCGGCAGCGAGATCGGCCCGCCGTCGTAGCCGCGGTGCACGAGCGGCTCGACGCCGTCACCGGGCGCGTCCGGTGAGGTGTCGACATGCGCGAGCAGCCCGATCACCGGATGGGCGGGATCCGGTGACGGCAGCGTCGCGAACACGAAGCCCTGCTCGTCGAGCGACGCGTCCTCGAGCCCGGCCGCGCGCAGGTCGTCGACCAGCAGCCGCGCCAGCTCGAGCTGACCGGGAGTGCTCGGCGACGTCTCCGCGGAGACGTCGGACTGCGTGCCCACCCGCACGTACCGCTGGAAGCGCTCGAGCACGTCCGGCGCCAGCGCCTCGGCGAGAGCCGAGGAGAAGGTCACCGCGCCAGCGAGCCCGCGATCTCGGCGGCGATCTCGGCGACCTCGGTCGGCGTCCGGCCGACCCGGACGCCCTGGGCCTCCAACGCCTCCTGCTTCGCCGCCGCCGTGCCGGCGGTGCCGGACACGATCGCGCCCGCGTGGCCCATCGTCTTGCCCGGGGGAGCGGTGAAGCCGGCGATGTACGCCACGACCGGCTTGGAGACGTGCTCGCCGATGTACTCCGCCGCCTCCTCCTCGGCCGACCCGCCGATCTCGCCGGCCATGACGATCAGCTCCGTCTCGGGGTCGGCCTCGAACTCGGCGATGATGTCGATGAAGCTCGACCCGGGCACGGGATCGCCGCCGATCCCCACGATCGTCGAGTTGCCGAACCCGCGCTGCGCCAGCTCGTTGCCGATCTGGTAGGTGAGCGTCCCCGAGCGGGAGACGACGCCCACGTTGCCCTCGGAGAAGAACGACGCCGGGATGATGCCGACGTTGGCCTTGCCGGGGGAGAGGATCCCCGGGCAGTTCGGGCCGACGAGCCGCACGGCGGGATTGCGGGCCAGATGGTTGTAGACGCGCAGCTCGTCGTGGGCCGGGATGCCCTCGGTGATCGCCACGACGAGCGCGATGCCGGCGTCCTCGGCCTCGAGGATCGAGTCGGCCGCGAAGCGCGGCGGGACGAAGATCATCGCCGTGTTGGCGCCGGTCTCGCTCACGGCGTCGTGGAACGTGTCGAAGACCGGGATGCCCTCGACGTCCTGGCCGCCCTTGCCGGGCGTCACGCCCGACACCACGTTCGTGCCGTAGTCCCGGTTGTTGAGCGTGTGGAAGGTGCCCTCGCGGCCGGTGATGCCGCTCACGCACAGCCGCGTGTCGGTGTCGACGAGGATGCTCACGCGGCCAGCTCCACGACGCGGCGCGCGGCGTCGAGCATCGTCGACTCGGCGTGGACGTTGGGCAGGTCGGCCTCGGCGAGCAGCGCGCGGCCCTCCTTGTCGTTGGTCCCGTCGAGCCGCACCACGAACGGCACGGTCGGCTCGATCTGGCGGAACGCCTCGATCAGCCCGCGGGCCACCTCGTCGCAGCGCGTGATGCCCCCGAAGATGTTGAAGAGCACGGCGGTGACGTTCTCGTTGGAGAGGATCACCTCGACGGCCTGCGTGATCGCCTCGGCCTTCGAGCCGCCGCCGGCGTCGAGGAAGTTCGCCGGCTGCCCGCCGGCCTGCGCGACCACGTCCAGGGTGGACATGACGAGCCCGGCGCCGTTGCCGAGGATGCCGACGTTGCCGTCGAGCTTGACGTACGTCAGCCCGCGCTCCCGGGCCATCCGCTCCTGCGGGTCCTCGCCCTCGGTGCGGCGCAGCGCGGCGTTCTCCGGGTGGCGGAAGAGCGAGTTGCCGTCCAGCGTCACCTTTGCGTCGAGCGCCATCACCTGGCGATCGCCGGTGACGATCAGCGGGTTGACCTCGACGAGCATCGCCTCCTCGGCGACGAACGCGTCATAGAGCCGGTTGAGCAGCGCGCCGATCGGCCGCACGACGTCGGCGTCGACGCCCGCCTCGAACGCGAGCCGCCGCGCGTGGAAGTCCTGGAAGCCGAGCAGCGGGTCCACGTGCAGGCGCGCGATCGCGTCCGGATCGCTGGCGGCGACCTCCTCGATGTCCATCCCGCCCTGGGTGGAGAGCATCACCAGCGGCCGCTTGGCCGAGCGGTCGAAGACGATCGACGCGTAGTACTCGCTCGCGATGTCCGACGCCGCCTCGACCCACACCTCGTGCACGGTGTGGCCGCGGATGTCCATGCCCAGGATCGCCTTCGAGTGCGTCTCGGCCTCGGCCCGGTCCTGGGCGACCTTGATGCCGCCGGCCTTCCCGCGGCCGCCGATCTGCACCTGCGCCTTGATCACGCAGGGGTAGCCGATCTCGTCAGCGGCCGCGACCGCCTCCTCGACCGTGGTGGCGGGCGACCCTGACGGCACCGGAACCCCGTGGCGCGCGAAGAGCTGCTTGCCCTGGTACTCGAGCAGGTCCATGACCGGGCGCCGATCCTAGCGCCCCGGCGGCTACGGGCCCGCGGCGAAGTGGCGCAGTTCGGCGGCCCAGGCCCGGTCGCGGGCTGCGCCGGCGGGGTCGGCTAGCGAGGGCAGCGTCAGCCGGCCGGCCGGCGGCTTGGTGAAGATGTGCCGCAGGGCGCGTGGCTTGAACCCGAGCCGCTTCACGACGTCCGGCAGGCCAAGCTTGCGCAGCAGCTTCCCGAGCTTCGCGGGGTCGGTGATCTCGACGCTGCGCGGCGCGCCGCCGAGCGATGCGGCGACCTTCCCGCGGCGGCGCGCCTGCGCGTCCAGGTGCGAGGCCAGCTTGCGGGCGGTCTTCCGCGCGTGCCGGAGCTGACGGGCCCGCCATGTCTTCCTGCCGGCCTTCTCGGCGGCCAGTGCGCGCGCGGCGCTCTCGCCGACGACCTCGGCGAGCGCGACGGCCCGCTCCTGGCCGGCCAGGAGCGCGTTGAGCGCTCGCGCCTTGCGGCCGCCCAGGCTCAGCCGGAGGCGCTTGACGGCGCGCGGACGGGCGAGCTTCGTGAACGGCGGCGTGCGCTCCGCGCTCGCGGCGGTGGATGCGCCGCCCTTGCCGCATGCCCGGGCCGCGCGCCGCTGGTCGTCGGTGGCGTTCTTCAATGCGGCGTCGGCGATGGCGTCCATGCGGTCGCGCAGCACGCCCTGCTGGGCGGCCAGCCCCAGCCAGTAGAGCGACTCCCCGGCGTGCAGCGTCGCGTCCAGCTTCCCGATCGGTCCGAGGGCCTTGAGGAACTTCCGTAGCTCCTGGAGCACGCGCAGCTGGCGGGAGATCTCCCGCCACTTCCCGTTCAGGCTGTTGTCCCAGAGCTGCCGGTATCCGTCCAAGGTCTCCTTGCGGGCGAGATGCTGGGCCGTGCCTTTGGAGATCGCGTCGCCGGGGAGGTCGGCGGCGGCGATGCCGAGCACGGCGTAGAACGCGGCACTGGCCTTCCCCCAGTAGTCGATGACCGCCTTGTGCGCCTCGACCGACCGTCCGCGATGCCGCTGGGCGACCTCGTTCCAGTACCTCGCCGACGCGAGCAGGCCCGCGGCCTCGGGGCATCTCGCCGGCGCTCCGCCGGGCCCGCCGCCGGACCCGGACCCCGGCCCTCCGGGGGGCAAGGTGGCTCCCGGGATCACCGACCAGCAGCAGAACCTGATGGTGCCCGTCCGCACCGCGGCGAAGTGCCCGGGGATCCACTCGCACTGCTCGCTCACCGACGCCTCGACGTAAACGTTCTCGTCCGATTCTGCCCCCGGGATGAGCTGGACGGGCGGCAGCGTGATCGCACTCGGAGGATTACGGCGGTTCCAGTACACGCCCTCGGCTTCGGGCGCGTCGACACCCGGGAACTCAACGAGCGTGCCGCCGTTCACGCCGCCGAGGTGGAGAATGCCGGCCGGTTGGCCGAGGCAATCCGCAGGCGTGGGAACCGATTGGGTCCAGTTGTCGAGCGACAACGGGACCGTGATCTGGGTTCCCGGCGGGATCGGCCCATACGGCGGCCACAAGGTCTGGGCGTGAGCGGAAGCGGCGCCAGAGCCGACCGCGACCGCAGCCGCGGCCAGGGCGACTGCCACGTGGCGCCTCCTCAGGCGGCACTGCGCCGAGCCGACCCGCGTGATCATGTCCAGCGGACGCTACGGCGGGTCCTCGGCCCTCGCTACACCCCTTTGGGGAGGCTTGTGACCACTGTCCTGCCACAATGCACGGCCGCATGGCGCTCCCCAAGGAAGTCACGTTTGTCACGTTCGATGTCTACGGCACCCTGATCGACTGGGAGACCGGGGTCTTCGACGCGTTCTCGAAGGAAGCCGACCGGGACGGGTACACGCTCTCGCGCGAAGAGCTGATCCCGCTCTTCATGCAGACCCAGCAGGAGATCAAGGGCGGCTCCTACGAGCTGTACGCCGAGGTCCTGCGCCGGACCGCCGTGCAGATCTCGCGCGAGCTGGGCTGGCCGCTGGAGCCCTCGCGGTCCGGCTTCCTGCCCGACTCGGTATCGCGCTGGCCCCCGTTCAAGGAGACCAACACGCAGCTCGAGCGCTTCGCCAAGAAGTTCGAGGTCGGGCTCATCTCCAACGTCGACGACAAGCTCCTCGGCCTCACCCGGCGCCACTTCAAGGTCGACTTCGATCTCGTGGTCACCGCCCAGCAGGTCCGCTCCTACAAGCCCGACCCGGCGCACTTCAAGGAGGCCGAGCGGAGGATCGGCGGCAAGAAGGGCTGGGTGCACATCGGCTCGAGCTACTACTACGACGTCGAGCCGTGCGTGAAGGCGAAGGTCCCCGTGATCTGGGTCAACCGGTCTGGCGAGACGCTCGACCCGGGCGCCAAGAAGCCCACCGCCGAGGTCAAGAGCCTGCTGGAGGCGGCGCGCCTCCTCGGGGCCGCGTGAGGGCCGTCGGGCTCCACGCCGACGTCATCGTCGCCACCTCCCGCGCCTTCCAGACGACCTGCACGCTCGTCCGCACCGCCGGCGAGGCGTTCTGCATCGACTCGCCCGTCTTCCCGGACGAGCTCGAGATCCTTCCCGCGATGGCCGAGCAGGCGGGGTTCGGGGTCGTCGGCCTGCTGGCCACGCACGCGGACTGGGATCACCTGCTCGGCCGCTACGCGTTCCCCGAGGCGCCGCTCGGCTGCTCGGAGACGACCGCGGCACGGCTGGTGAACGAGCCGGGCGCCGCCCAGCGCGCAATGCGGGCGTTCGACGAGGAGCTCTACGTGGAGCGGCCTCGGCCGCTTTCGCTTCCGGGCGCCCAGCGGCTCGACGTCCCGGGCAGCGTCGAGATCGGCGACCGCGAGCTGGAGCTCCAGCCGGCCGACGGGCACACGGTCGACGGCATGGCCGTGTGGATCCCGTGGGCCGGCGTGCTGGTCGCCGGCGACTACCTGTCGCCGGTCGAGATCCCGATGGTCCAGGGCCCGGCGAGCGCGTACCTGGCGACGCTGGGGCGCCTCGAGCCGCTCGTCGAGCAGGCCGACCACGTCGTCCCCGGCCACGGTGCGCCGATCGACGGCGTGCGGGCCGCCGCGATCCTGCGCGAGGACCGCGCGTACGTGGAGGCGCTGCTCGAGCACGGAGAGGCCGCCAAGCTCCCGCTCGCCCGGCGCACGCCGGAGCAGAAGAAGATCCACCTTCGGAACGTCGCCCGGGTGGGTCCGGCGTGAGCCTCCACGACCGCGACGAGTCGCTGGAGGCGGCGCTCCTCGAGGCCGCTCGGAAGCGGCTGGCCGAGCCGCCGGAGCTCGGCTCGACGCTGCGCGAGCGGCCCGCTCCGGCTGTGACGCCCGGCGGCCTGGGCGCCGAGCGCGCCGCCGCGCTGCTGCTCGACGTCGTGATGCCGGCCGCGATCCAGATCGACCATCCGCGCTACTTCGCCTTCATCCCCGCCGCGCCGGCCCCCGCGGCCGCGCTCGCCGACGTGCTGCTCGCGGTCAACGCGATCTACGGCGGCTCGTGGCTCGAGGCCTCCGGCGTCGTGCACGCCGAGAACGAGGCGCTCGCGTGGCTGGCCTCGCTCGCCGGCTTCCCCGAGACAGCGGGCGGCTGCTTCGTGCAGGGGGGCACGAACGGCAACCTCTCGGCGCTCCACGCGGCGCGCGAGCAGGCGCGGCACGCCGGCAAGGAGGCGACCCACGTCGCGTGCCACGCCGAGGTGCACTCCTCCGTGCGGTCGATGGCCCGGATCATGGACGCGGAGGTGCTGCCGATCCCCGGCGACCGGCTCACCGGCGAGGCGCTGGAGGCGGCGCTCCACCCCGGCGTCTTCGCGGTCGTGGCCACCGCCGGGACCACGAACATCGGCACGATCGACGACCTCGCCGGCGTGGCGGCGGTGTGCGCCGACCACGGGACCTGGCTGCACGTCGACGGCGCCTACGGCCTCGGGGCCCTGTGCGCGCCCAGCGCCCGCCCGCGCTTCGCCGGCCTCGAGCGCGCCGACTCGTTCATCGTCGATCCCCACAAGTGGCTGTTCTCCCCGTTCGACTCCTGCGCGCTCGTGTACCGCGACCCGGCGCTCGGCCGGGCGGCGCACCGCCAGCAGGCCTCGTACCTCGAGGGGCTGTACGCCGACGACGACGCGTTCAACCCGTCCGACTACGGCGTCCACCTCACCCGGCGCGCCCGCGGCCTGCCGCTCTGGTTCGCGCTCGCCGTCCACGGCACCGACGCGTTCGAGCACGCCGTCGAGCGGACGCTCGCGACCGCCCGCGAGGCCGCCGCCGAGATCGGTCGCCGCCCCGAGCTGGAGCTGCTCGCCGAGCCCGAGCTCACCGTGCTCGCGTTCCGGCGCCGCGGCTGGGCGCCCGCCGACTACGACCGCTGGGCCGAGGGGCTGCGCGCGTCGGGCACCGCATTCCTGATGCCCACGACGGTCGATGGCGAGACCGTCGCCCGGCTCGCGATCGTCAACCCGCGGACGACGCTCGACGACGTCAGGGTCGTGCTGGACGCAGCGCGCTGAGGTCCTCGTACAGCGCCCGGGCGGCGCGGCGCCCGAGGTCGAGGCTCGCCAGCGCGTAGGACTCGTCCGGCGCGTGGAAGTTGTCCTGCGGGAGCGCGAAGCCGGAGACGAGCGTGGGGATGTCACGCGCGGCGAACGCCGCGAGGACCGGGATCGAGCCGCCCGAGCGCACGAGCACGGGCTCGCGCCCGCAGGCCCGCGCCAGCGCGCCGCGGGCGAGGCGCAGGGCGTCGGTCGCGGGGTCGAAGCGGGAGGGCGCGGCGAGCACGGTCGAGACCTCCAGGTCCGCGCCCTCGGGCAGGCCGGCCCGGAGCAGCGCCTCGAGCGCGGCGGCGATCTCCTGCGGGTCCTGGCCCGCGGCGAGGCGCACGGAGAGGCTGGCGCTCGCGGTCGGCGGGACGATCGTGCGCGCGTCGCCGCCGGCGATCCGGTGGATGTCGAGCGAGGCGTCGGCCGTCGTGCGGGTGTGGAACTCGGCCGCGGCAGTCGCATCCGCCGGCCGGGCGCCCGCATCGGCCAGCAGGGTGGCCCCGTCCGGGAGCGACTCGAGGGCGACGACCTCCTCGGGCGTGGGCGGGTCGATGCCGACCCGTAGCTCCTCGGGCAGGCGCCCGTCGGGTCGCGGCAGCACCTGAGCCAGCGCGGCGTGGAGGGCGTGGAAGGCGTTCAGCGCCGCGCCGCCGAACAGCCCGGAGTGGGCGATCCGCTCGCCGGTGCGGACCTCGAGCGTCGCGAACACGATTCCGCGCGTGGCGACAGTGACGGCCGGCGTCTCGGGGTCGAGCATCGCGGTGTCGAAGACGATCACGCAGTCGGCGCCGCGGTGGTCGGCCAGCACCCAGGCGTTGACGTCGTCGGTCCCCGACTCCTCGGCGCCCTCGATCAGCACGCGCACATGGACGTCGAGCTCGCCGGCCTCGGCCATCGCGCAGGCGACGTGCAGGAGCGGCAGGAAGTTGCCCTTGTCGTCGCACGCCCCGCGCGCGTAGAGCCGCCCGTCGCGGATGTCGGGCTCGAACGGCGGCGTCGTCCACAGCGCCTCGTCGCCCGGGTCTTGGACGTCGTAGTGGCCGTAGATCAGCACGGTGGCGGTCCTGCCTCGCCCTTCGGGCTCGTCGCCGCTTCGCTGGTCCCGCGCCGCCCGCAGCTCTCCCACCACCAGCGGGGCGCCGCCGGGCGTGTCCACCAGCTCGCAGGTCCCGCCCGCCTCGAGCACCCGCCGCTGCGCCCAGCGCGCGGCCTCGAGCAGCGCGGCGTCGTTGCGCGCGCCCGCCGAGACGGACGGGATCCGCAGCCAGTCCGCCGCCTCGTGGATCAGCGCGTCGAGGTCGTCGCTCAACGGATCACGGCGAGCGTGTCGCCGCTGGCCACGGCGGCGCCCTCGGCGATCGGGAGCTCGGCCACTGTGCCCGCCTTGTGGGCGGTGATCTCGTTCTCCATCTTCATCGCCTCGATGATGCAGATCAGCGCGCCCTCCTCGATCGTGGCGCCCTGCTCGACCAGCACCTTGAAGACGTTGCCCTGGAGGGGGGAGATGAGCGCGTCGCCGCTCGCGCCGCCGCCGCCGGCGGTCCGGCGCTCGCGCCGGGGAGCGGGGCGCGCCGGCGCCGCGCCGTTGGGCGTCGCCGCGTCCCCGCGGACCTTCACCTCGAACCGCTTGCCGGACACCTCGACGAGGTAGTCGCGCTCCATGACCTCGCCGTCGTCCTCGGGCGCCTCGGGCTTCGGCTGGGCGAGCGTCTTGAGCCACTTGCGGTCCTCGATCAGGTCGCGGCAGGTCTCCGCCCTGGCCCACTGCTCGGAGGCCATGATCGCCTGGTGGAACGGGATCAGCGTGCGCACGCCCTCGATCCGGAACTCGCCGAGCGCGCGCAGCATGCGCCGGGTGGCCGCCTCGCGGTCGGCGTCCCAGACGATCAGCTTGGCGACCATCGGGTCGTACAGCGGCGTGATCTCCGAGCCGGCGAGGACGCCGGAGTCGACCCGCACGCCGGGTCCCGACGGCTCCACGTAGGCGGTCACGGTCCCCGGCGCGGGGGCGAAGTTCTTGGCCGCGTCCTCGGCGTTGATGCGGCACTCGATCGCGTGCCCGTGCCAGGCGATGTCGTCCTGGGAGAACGGCAGCTCCTCGCCGGCGGCGATCCGGATCTGCTCGCGCACGATGTCCACGCCGGTCGTCGCCTCGGTCACGCAGTGCTCGACCTGGACACGCGTGTTCATCTCGAGGAAGTAGTACTCACCGTCCTGGAGGAGCCCCTCGATCGTGCCGGCCGAGTGGTAGCCGACGGCTCGGGCGGCCTCCACCGCGATCTCGCCGATGCGCTCGCGCAGGTCGGCGTCGACCATCGGCGCCGGGGACTCCTCGATCAGCTTCTGGTGGCGGCGCTGGATCGAGCAGTCGCGCTCGCCGAGGTGGACGACGTTGCCGTGCCGGTCCGCCAGCACCTGCACCTCGACGTGCCGGGGGTCGGGCAGGTAGCGCTCGAGGTAGACGGTGGCGTCGGAGAAGAACTTCTCGCCCTCGCGCGCGGCGCCCTCGAAGGCGTCGGCCAGCGCGTCGGGCTCGAGCGCCACCCGGAAGCCCTTGCCGCCGCCGCCGCCCGCGGCCTTGACGGCGATCGGGTAGCCGATCTCCTCGGCGATCTTCCGCGCGTCCTCGACGGTGTCGACCGGCTCCGTGGTGCCGGGCACGATTGGCACGCCGGCCGCGCGCATCAGGTCGCGGGCGCGGGTCTTGGAGCCCATCGCCTCGATCGCCGATGCGGGCGGCCCGATGAACGTGACCCCCGCTTCCTCGAGCCGGGCGGCGAACGCCGCGTTCTCGGCCAGGAAGCCGTAGCCCGGATGCACGGCCTCGGCCCCGGACTTCTCGATCACCTCGAGCAGCTTGTCGACGTTGAGGTAGGACTCGGCCGCCGGCCCCGGCCCGAGCAGGAACGCCTCCCCGGCGCGCTTGACGTGCGGCGCGTCGCGGTCGGCCTCCGAGTAGACCGCCACCGACGCGATTCCCATCTCTTCGAGGGCTCGGATCACGCGCACCGCGATCTCGCCGCGGTTGGCGACCAGGACTTTCGAGAACATGGGGCGGGTGATCCTATCCCCCCGCCACCTGATCCTCGTCCGCCACGGCGAGTCGACCTGGAACGCCGAGGAGCGCCTGCAGGGGCAGCTCGACCCTCCGCTCTCCGAGCGCGGCCGCGAGCAGGCGCGGGCGCTGACCGCCACGCTCAACGGGGTTCCCGACGAGCGGGTGATCTGCAGCGACCTCTCGCGGGCGCGGGAGACGGCCGAGCTGCTCGGCCTGCGGCCGGCGCGCTTCGACCCGCGCTGGCGGGAGATCGACGTCGGCTCCTGGGCGGGGCGCACCGCCGCCGAGATCGATGCCCAGGGGGGCGAGCTCACGAACTGGCGGGGCGGGCCGCGGCGAGCGCCCGACGGCGAGTCGTGGGACGCCTTCCACGCGCGGGTGGCGGGCGCGGTCGACGAGCTGCTCGCCGACGGCGGCCCGTGGGTCGTGGTCTCCCACGGCGGCTGCATCCGCGTGGCCGCCTCCCACGTGACGGGAGCCGATCACCTGCGCCTCGGCTCGCCGCCGAACGCGAGCATCACGGTCTTCGAGAGCGGCTCGCGGGCTCGGCTGCTGGTCTACGGCGCCCTGCCGGACGGCGGGCTGCCTACCGGGCTGTACTAGGGAACGTCAACTGCGGCTGGGTAGGGAGGTGGGGCGCCAAAGGGGACAACGGTCCCTCGTCCGATGGACGCGTGGCCGGTTAGGAGCCGTAGCGGCTCATAAGTGGACACGAGGCCCAGTCGCGGACGGCACGTGTCCGGTTAGAAGCCGTAGCGGCTCATAAGTGGACAACCGGCCGCCGAACGGCGCCACGTTGTCCGCTTATGACCGCCCGGTCGGCCCCCTCGCTCTCCCTACCCAGCGCCGTTGACGTTCGATGGCGCGACGGCGGCCTCCCGAGTCAGACCGCGCACTCGCCTTCGCCGCGGATGACCTGGAACGGCACGTTGCGGCTCCAGTCGATGAACTCGTTCATCGTGTCGAGGCCGAACTCGACCGGCATCGCGAGGTCGCGCACCTGGTCCTCGAAGTGGGTGGTGCCGACGCGCGTGGCGTAGGCGTTGAAGACCTCGCCGTCCTCGCGCTCGGCCTCGTAGGCGCGCAGCCACCGCTCGACCGCCTCGGGCACGCGCTTGGCGGGGAGGCGGACCTTGAGGCGCGCGCCGTACACCACGTCGCCGCCCTCGTAGTTGCCGCCGATGTGGGCGACGTAGGCGGGGATGGTGTGCTCGCCGACCTTGATCGAGGCGCCGTAGAACCCGATGTTGCCGATGTGGTGCTGGCTGCAGCCGTTCGGGCAGCCGGACATCTTGATGTGGATGCCGCGGGTCAGCGGGTCGGTGATCTCCATCGCCTCGATGCGCTCCTGCACGGCGCGGTTGAGACCCATCGAGCTGGTGATGCCGAGCTTGCACGAGTCCGTCCCGGGGCACGAGACGACGTCGTTGACCTGGTCGGCTCCTGCGTCGCCGAGCCCGAGCTCGTCCAGGCGGCGCCACACGTCGTACAGCGCCTCGTCGCGCACCCAGCGCAGCACGAGGTTCTGGTGCACGGTGGTGCGGGCGTAGCCGCCGGAGAAGTCCCGCATGATCGCGGCGAGCCCGCGGAACTGCTCGGGCGTGAGGTCGCCGCGGATGACCTTGACCTGGACGGCGGAGTAGCCGTCCTGGCGCTGGGGCTCGACGTTGGCCTCCCGCCACCGCAGGAACTCGGTGCCGTCGCCGTTGGGCGAGCCGGCGGTGACCGGCGGCGCCGGCGCGTGGGTCTCCTCGTCGTGCAGGAACAGGCGCGCCTGCGGCTCGAAGTCGCGATCGGCCACCCAGTCGCCCTCGAGCTCCTGCTCGACGAGCGCGCGCATCTCCTCGATGCCGATCTTGTCGACCAGCACCTTGATGCGGGCGCGGGCACGGTTCTTGCGCAGCCAGTCCTGGCGGTCGAAGATGCGCAGGACGGCCTCGGTGTACTTGAGGTACTCCCCGTCGTCGGCGCGCACGAAGTCGATCAGCGTCGGGGCGATGCGCGGCATGATCGACGTGCCGCCGCCGATCCGCATCTCGAAGCCCTTCACGCCGTCGCGTTCGCGGGCGATGAAGGCGACGTCGTGGATGCCGGTGATCGCCCGGTCGGTGTCGGAGCCCGTGAACGCGGTCTTGACCTTGCGCGGCATCAGCTGCGTGGTGGGGTGGCGCACGAAGTAGCGCACGTAGGCGCCCGCGTAGGGCGTGGGGTCGAACGTCTCGTCGTGGCAGACGCCGGCCCACGGGTCGGCGGTCACGTTGCGGACGGTGTTGCCGCACCCCTCGCGGCTGGAGAGCCCGGCGTCGGAGATCTCACGGATCAGCGCGGCCGCGTGGCGCAGCGGCACGTGGTGGATCTGGACGTTCTGGCGGGTCGTGATGTGCCCCTTGTTGAGGGGCGCGTACTTCTCGACGACGTCCGCGAACGTCTCCATCTGCTCCGGCGTGACGCCGCCGAACGGCAGCTTGACGCGGATCATCTGGACGGCGGCCTGGCGCTGGCCGTAGACGCCCTGCTTGAGGCGGAAGCCGATGAACTGGTCCTCGGCGATGTCTCCTGAGAGGAACTTCTCCGCCTCGTTGTCGAAGTCGTCGAACTCGCGGGCGAGGATCGGGATGACGTGCCCAGGCACGTCCTCGCGGACCTCCGGGTTCTCGATCGACCCCACGCGGCCGCTCGTGGTCGCTGGCTCCATCCGGCAAAAATACCAAATCCCCATCGGGGATCGGCATTTTTAGATTCGCTCGACGGCCTCCAGCCGCGCGGCCCGCACCCACGGGCTCGGCTCGTCGGCCGGCGGCGCGGGCGGGGGAGCCGTGTCGCGCAGGAACTGCTCGACCGCAGCCATCACCGCCGCGGCCTCCTCGGGAGTCGCGCTCGAGCCGCGGAGTTCGAGGCGTGGGCGGCGGTTCACCATGGGTGCAATGTACGCCGTTGACGTTCCCGCGGGGATAGGATCGCGCGATGTCCCGCAAGGCCCCGCTGGCGGTACTGGCCGCCCTACTGCTCGCCGCGCCGGCGGCCGCCGACACGACGCTCGACCGCACGATCAGGCCCACCGGCAGCGACGCCTTCCGGGCGCTCGGCACGGCGCCGGGTGAGCGGTACCTGGTGCGGCGCGGCGGCGGCGCGACACCCGTGCCCGGGCGTGCCAGACGGCGCGCGTCGCTCCTCAACTTCGCCCAGCTCACCGACCCGCAGATCGCCGACGAGATGTCGCCCGCGCGGGTGGACTTCGTGGATCCGGCGGGCGGGGAGCTCAGGTCCGCGCATCGGCCGCAGGAGGCGATGGGGCTCCAGGTGCTCGACCAGGTCGTGCGCAGCATCAACGCCAACCCGCGCAGCCCGGTCCGGCAGGGCAACGGGACGCGGGCGCGGCTCCGGCTGGCGATCGCGACCGGTGACCTGGCCGACAACCAGCAGCTCAACGAGACGCGCTGGTTCCGCGACGTGCTCGACGGCGGGCGGATCGATCCGTTCTCCGGCCGCGCCATCGGTCCCGGCAACGCCTGCTCGCCGGCGACGCCGGCCCAGGTCGCGGCCATCAACGCGGACGTCGCCGCGCGGCGGTACACCGGCGTGCAGGACTACGACGACTACGCAGATGCGCCCGCGGCCCGCCAGGCGTCCTTCTGGGATCCCGACGCGGCGGCGTCGGCTCCCAGCCCGTACGCGGCGTTCCCGCGCTACCCCGGCCTCATGGACCGCGCGCAGGCCCGCTTCACGGCGGCCGGGCTCAACGTTCCCTGGTACATCTCGCGCGGCAACCACGACGGGCTGATCCAGGGCAACGCTCAGGCCAGCATCGACCTGTTCCGCGCCATCGCGGTCGGCTGCCTGAAGGTCTTCCCCAACGCGACGTTCGACCCCGCGGACTTCGAGGGCGCCTCCGACGAGGAGCTGTTCGCGGTGCTCGGCGACCCGTCGCGGATCGCGCAGCTCCTCGGTGGCGCCCGCCTCGTCGCACCCGACCCGGCCCGGCGGATCGTCTCCAAGCGGGAGTACCGCTCGGTCGTCGGCGGGCGGCACGGCTTCCGCCATACGCCGGCCGGCCAGCTCACCGCCTCGCGCGGGACGGCCAGCTACTACGCCTGGTCGCCGCGTCCCGGCCTGCGCTTCGTCTCGCTCGACACCGTGGCCGAGGGCGGCGGCGACAGCGGCAACGTCGACCACCCGCAGTACGTCTGGCTGCGTGGCGAGCTGCGGCGCGCGACCCGCCGCGGCCAGCTCGTCGTCGCCTTCGGGCACCACACGCTCGGCACGATGAACAACGCGCGCGCCGACGAGCTGGCCGGCGCCTGCCAGCCGGCCGACGAGCCGGGATGCGACCGCGACCCGCGGCGCTCGACGCCCCTGCACCGCGGCACCGAGGGCCCCCGTACGGTGCGTAGGCTGTTCGCCCGCACGCCCAATGTGATCGCCTACGTCGCGGGCCATACACACGCGAATCGCGTCACCTTCCAGGGCGGGTTCTGGGAGATCAACACCGCCTCGCACATCGACTGGCCGCAGCAGAGCCGGCTGATCGACATCATGGACAACCGCGACGGCACGCTGTCGCTGTTCGGCACTGTCGTCGACCACGCCGCCCCGGTCGCCGCCGAACCCCTTCTCGCCGCGCGGCCTCGCCTCGCTCGCCCGCACGCTGGCCTGGAACGATCCACAGCGCGAGGGGGTGGAGGGCTCGGAGGGCGACGCCGAGAAGAGCGGCACCCGCCGCGACCGCAACGTCGAGCTGCTGCTGCGGGACCCGCGCTAGGGGGTGCCCAACCGGACATCGCTCCACACGGAATGGCCGGTTGGGCGGGGCCCCCTCTTATGTCCCGACGGGATGCCAGGCGGTCTTGAGCTCCACGAAGGGCTCGATCCGCGTGAGCGAGTCGCCGATCGCGAGGTAGTCGCCGGGCTCGCGGCGCGCCACGCGGGTGACGCTGTCGGCGGCCAGGCGCACCACCTCCGGGTCGCCCGTGGTGTCGAGCAGCGCGTCGACGTCGCGGTGACCGGCGAGCGGCTTGACCAGCTCGGCCCGCAGGCCTGACAGCAGGTTGACGACGCCGGCGGGGACGTCGGCCACGCCGAGGACCTCGCCGACATGGAGGGAGAGCAGCGGCCAGCGCTCGGAGACGATCGCGACCACCACGTTGCCGGCCGCGAGCGGCGGCAGGATCTCGGCGACGAGGCCGAGCACGTCCGGCTCGTCCGCCGCGATCACGCCCACGATGCCGGTCGGCTCCGGCATCGTGAAGTTGAAGTGCGGTGCCGCGACCGGGTTGACGGACCCGAGCACCGCGTGCAGCTTGTCCGTCCAGCCGGCGTAGTGGACCGCATGGTCGACCGCCGCCTCGATCTCTGTCCGCGCCGCGCGTGCCGAGATGCCGCGCAGGCGCGCCGTTTCGCTCGCCAGCTCGTCGGCCCGCGACTCGAGCGCCTCGGCGAACCGGTAGAGGATCTGGCCGCGGTTGTAGGCCGTCCGGCCCTGCCACCCGGCGACCGCGCCTCGGGCGGCGCGCACCGCGTCGCGCACGTCCTTGCGCGTGGCCCGCGGCACGTTGGCCACACGGTTGCCCTCGTGGTCGGTGGCCGCCACGTGGCGGCCGGACTCGCTGCGGGCGAACGCGCCGCCCACGTAGAGCTTGTACGTCTTGACGACGGGCAGGCGCTGACTCATGGGCGGACCCGCAGGTAGGGACGCAGGCCGACGGCGCCGCCCTCGCGGCCGAATCCGCTCTCCTTGTAGCCGCCGAACGGCGACGTCGGGTCGAACTGGTTGTACGTGTTCTGCCAGATCGTGCCGGCCTTCAGCGCGCGAGCCACGGCCAGCGCCCGCGACCCCTTGTCGGTCCAGATCCCGGCGGCCAGCCCGTACGCGCTGGCGTTGGCCTTCTCGATCGCCTCGGCCTGGGTGCGGAAGGTGAGCACGGACACGACCGGCCCGAAGATCTCCTCGACCGCGATCCGGTTGACCGGCGCGACGCCGGTGAACAGCGTGGGCGGGAACCAGTAGCCGCGCTCGGGCAGCGCGCAGGCGACCGTGCGCCGCGTGGCTCCCTCGCGCTCGCCGGCGTCGACCAGCGCCTCGATCCGCTGGAGCTGCGCCGCGGAGTTGATGGCGCCGACGTCGGTGTTCTTGTCGAGCGGGTCGCCGACGCGGAGCTTGCCCATCCGCCGCCACAGCTTCTCGACGACCTCCTCGGCGACGCTCTCCTGGAGCAGCAGCCGCGAGCCCGCGCAGCAGACATGGCCCTGGTTGAAGAAGATCCCGTTGACGATGCCCTCGACCGCCTGGTCGATCGCCGCGTCGTCGAACACGATGTTGGCTGACTTGCCGCCGAGCTCGAGCGTGAGGCCGACGTCGCGGCCCGCGGTGGCGGCCTGGATGTCCTTGCCGACGTCGGTCGAGCCGGTGAACGCGATCTTGTCGATGCCGGGGTGGCGCACGAGCGCGGCGCCCGTCTTGCCATCGCCGGGGATGATGTTGACGACGCCGGCGGGGAGCTCCGCCTCCTGGATGATCTCGGCCAGCAGGAGGGCGGTGAGCGGGGTCGTCTCGGCCGGCTTGAGGATCGCGGTGTTGCCACAGGCGAGCGCTGGGGCGAGCTTCCACGCCGCCATCAGGAGCGGGAAGTTCCAGGGGACGATCTGGCCGACGACGCCCATCGGCTCGACGTCGCGGCCGGCCGTCCCGTAGCCGAGCTTGTCGGCCCAGCCCGCGTAGTAGAAGAAGTGCGCGGCGGCCAGCGGGATGTCGACGTCGCGGGACTCGCGGATCGGCTTGCCGCCGTCGAGCGACTCGACGATCGCCAGCTCGCGAGCGCGCTCCTGGATCAGCCGCGCGATCCGGAACACGTACTTGCCGCGCTCGAGCGCGGGGAGGGCCTGCCAGCCACCGAGCGCCTCGCGCGCGGCGGTCACGGCGGCATCGACGTCGGCCTCGCTCGCCTGCGCGACCTGCGCCAGCGGCTCCTCGGTCGCCGGGTTGATCGTCGGCTCGTACGCCTCGGTCTCCCGGTGCGCGCCGCCGACGAACAGGTCGTAGCGCTCCGCGATGCGGATGTGGTCGGTGGCCTCGGGGGCAGGCGAGTACTCCCACTCGAGCGCGGTGCGCGTGGGCGTGGCGGTCACTGTCTGGTCACTCCTTGGAGAAGTCCTCGGGCCGCTGATAGCGGCCGGAGGTCCCGTGCTCGTACTGCATGAGCAGGTCGTTGAGCAGCGACGAGGCGCCGATGCGGAAGCGGTCCGGCGTGAGCCAGGCGTCCCCGAGCGTCTCCTTGACGAGCACGAGCTGGTGGATCGCCTGCTTGGAGGTCCGCACGCCGCCGGCGGCCTTCATGCCGACCTCGCGGCCGGTGCGGAAGGCGTAGTCGCGCACCGCCTCGAGCATCACGAGCGTCGCGCTCGGCGTCGCGCCCTTGCCGATCTTGCCGGTCGACGTCTTGACGAAGTCCGCCCCGCCCTCCATCGAGAGCAGCGTCGCGTGGCGGATGTGGTCGTAGCCGCCCAGCTCGTCGACCTCGACGATCACCTTCAGGTGGGCGGTCCCGCAGGCCTCCTTGATCTGCTCGACCTCCTCGATCACCTGGGAGTCGTCGCCGGTCAGGTAGGCGTCGCGCGGGATCACCATGTCGATCTCGGTGGCCCCGTCGGCGACCGCGCGGCGGGTCTCCTCGAGCTTGAGCTCCATCGAGGTGAGGCCCGACGGGAACCCGGTCGCCACGGACGCGACGGCGACGCCGGTGCCCTCCAGCGCCCGCTTCGCGTCCGGCACCCGGGACGGGTAGACGCACACCGCGGCGCACGACGGCATCTCCGCGTGGGCGGGCGCCGGGCACACCGCCTTGGCCGCGAGCTGGGAGACCTTCCCGGGCGTGTCCTGGCCCTCGAGCGTCGTGAGGTCGACCATCGAGACGGCGAGGCGGATGGCCGCCTGCTGGGAGTCGGCCTTGATCGAGCGCTTGCCGAGCACGGCGGCACGCTCGTCCACCCCGACCCGGTCCACCGGTGTGAGGCGGCGTCGCATGGCAACCAGCGTACCGCCGCGTCAGCCCAACAGGCGCGCCACGGCAAAGTCCTCGCCCGCCGTCCGCTCCCCGACGACGATGATCCGCCCGTTGGCCTGGAGGGCGACCGCGTGCGCGAACGCCGGGCCGCCGAAGTCGACGCTCGTCTTCCCGCCGGTGCCGAAGGTTGCGTCCGGCGAGCCGTCGCTGTTGAGGCGCGCGATCGCGAAGTCGCCGCTCGTGGAGCCGGCGACGACGATCCGACCGTCCGGCTGCAGCGCGGCACCGCTGGTGAGGACCGCGGGGAAGGCGATCGTGGCTGTCCCATCGCCGTCGAACGTCGGATCGGGCGAGCCGTTCCGCAGCAGCCGCGTCACCGTCATCTTCTGGCTTCCGTCCGCAGTGCCCGCCACGACGATCTTGCCGTCCTGCGGCTGGACGACCACCGCACGCGCGTTGCTCGTGCCGGGCAGCGTGAGGCGACCGTCGCCGGCGAAGTCGGGGTCGAGCTCGCCGATCGCCCGTAGCCGCGTGACGATCGCGCCGAGGGTCTCGTCGGTCGGAAACGTCGGTGACGAGAGGCCGGCGACGAGGATCCGCCCGTTGGCCTGGCGCGCCATCGCCAGGCCGAAGTCGTCGCCGCCGAAGTCGGCCTTCGCGATGCCGCCGGCGCCGAACGCCGTGTCGAGGGCGCCGGTCGCCGTGAGGCGCGCGACCTGGACGTTCCCGGTCTCGGGCCCCGAGAAGCCGGCGACGAGGAGCTTCCCGTTCGGCATCACCACCACGCCGTGGGCGCGGCTGATCGGGCCCCAGCTGAAGATGCGTCTTCCGTCGCCCGAGAAGGTCGTGTCGAGCGTGCCGTTGGAGTTCAGGCGCGCGACGGCGACGCGGAAGTCCGAGTCGCCGACGAGGACGATCTTCCCGTCCGGCTGGAGGGCCGCGCCAAAGGCGGCCTCCTGATCGCCGCCGAAGCTTATGCGGCGCTTGCCGGCGGGTCCGAACGTGGTGTCGAGCACGCCGTTCGCGCGCAGCCGCGCAACGCAGAACGCGTTGGCGCTCGAGCCGCCGCCGGCGACCACGATCCTCCCGTTCGGCTGCACGAGCACGGCCTGCGCCGCGTCGGTCCCGCCGAAGGTGAACACCTTCTTGCCGTTGCCGTCGAAGCTGGAGTCGAGGTCACCTGGCGGCATAGGCCGACCGTACCGCTCCTGCGGCCGGTCGGGAATCGTGTCAGCCGGACGACGCACGAGCGTCGCCCGACCGGACACGTCCCTCCCTTCTGGTGCGTTGCCGCTCAGCCGGTGAGCTGGACGCTGCGGCGGCGGACGACCACCAGCGCGCCACCGGCGCCGATCAGGGCCAGGCTCAGCATGCCGCCGGCACCGACGCCGACGTCCTGCCAGTCGACGCCGCCGGTGGCGACCGGCGCGGTCGCGGCGGGCGCCTTGACGATCACGACGTCGGGGGAGTTGTACGTGCCGCGGCCTTCGGCGTAGTCGCGCGTGTCCGCGTGGCGCAGGTCCTGCGCCGGGGTCGTCTCGTCGACGCTGCGGCCGGCCGGGGCGCCCTGCGCGTCGGCGCCGCGGAGGTCCTGCGGCCGTTCCAGCCCAGGGGTCGGGTAGTGGATGCCGCCGCGGGCCGCGTCGATCGGCTCGGCCGAGGCGGCCGGGACGGCGGTGGCGGCCAGCGCGACGGCGATGGCGGCGGTGCGGGTGATGCGACGGTTGAACATCTTCGCTCCTCTCCTGAGACCGCCCGGTGCGGTCTTCGTGAAAGGCACGGTCGCGGTCCCTGGTATAGGCCCACCCAGGCGTCCGGTAGACGCCGGTAGACGCGCCCGGTACGGTCGGCCCACTTCCATGGACTTCCGGCTCCTCGGACCACTGGAGGTCTCCGAGCAGCACCGAGCGATCGTCCTCGGGGGCCTCAAGCAGCGGTCACTGCTGGCTGTGCTGCTCCTGCGAGCGAACGAGATCGTCGCTGCGGATCGGCTGATCGCCGACGTCTGGGGCGAGTCGCCGCCCGCGACCGTCGCGAAGAGCATCCACGCCTACGTCTCGCGGCTGCGGCGCGAGCTCGGCGCCGACCGGCTCACCACGCGCCCTCCCGGCTACGTGCTGCACGTCGGACCGGACGAGCTCGACCTCGCGGTCTTCGAGCGCCTTCGAGGCGAGGCACGTCGCGCAGAACCCGGCCGCGCGGCCGACAAGCTGCGCGCCGCGCTCGGCCTGTGGCGCGGCCCGCCGCTCGCGGACCTCGCCTACGAGCCGTTCGCGCAGACGGAGATCGTGCGGCTCGAGGAGCTGCGCCTGGCGACGCTCGAGGAGCGCGTCGAGGCCGACCTCGCGTGCGGCCGGCACGCCGACCTGGTCGGGGAGCTGGAGTCACTCGCCGCAGCGCACCCGCTGCGTGAGCGCCTGCGCGCGCAGCTCATGCTCGCGCTCTACCGGTCTGGCCGCCAGGCGGAGGCGCTCCACGTCTACCGCGCCGCACGACGCGAGCTGGCGGACGAGCTCGGCCTCGAGCCGGGCGAGGAGCTGCGGCGGCTCGAGCACGCGATCCTCGCCCAGGATCCCGAGCTGGGGGCTGCGCCTGCCCCGCGACGGGCCACGCCGCCGGAGACCGAGCGCTCGCTGCTGGTGTTCGCGCGCGACGGCGGGGCGCTCGACGCGCTGCTCCCGCTCGCCGCGGCGCTGGCCGGCGGCCGGCCGCCGCGCGAGCTGATCCTCGCGCGCGTCGTGGCGGCCGCGGAGGTCGGCACCGCCGCCCGCGAGCTGGCCGACCGCGCCGAGGAGCTGCGCGGCCGCGGAACCGCCGCCCGCGGCGCCGCGTTCTCATCGCCCACCCCCGGGCGCGACGTCGCCCGGCTGGCCGCCCAGCAGGACGTCGACCTGATCCTCGTAGAGGCCGGAGCTGCGCCGCTCGACGGCGAGGCCGGCGCGGTGCTCGAGCACGCGCCGTGCGACGTCGCGCTCCTGATCGGCCCGTTGCGGGCCGGCCCGGTCGTCGTCCCGTTCGGGGCCGCGCACCACGACTGGGCGGCGCTCGAGCTCGGGACCGCGGTCGCGGCGGCCACCGGCGCGCCGCTGCGGCTGATCGGCGCGGCGTCCGGCGACCGCCCGGACGGGCGCGACGCGAGCCGCGTGCTGGCCGACGCGTCGCTCATCGTCCAGCGCCGCGCCGGCGTCGTCGCCGAGCCGCTGCTCGCCCGGCCCGGCCACGACGGCGTCTTCGGGCTGGCCGCCGGAGCGGGGCTGCTCGTCGTCGGGCTCTCCGACCGCTGGCGCGAGGATGGGCTCGGGGAGATCCGCTCGCGTCTGGTGGCGGCACCGCCGGCGCCGACGGTGCTCGTCCGCCGCGGCGGCGGCCGGGACGGGCTCGCGCCCGGCGACCCGCGCACGCTGTTCCGCTGGTCCCTGACGGGCGCCCGCCCGTGAGC
>CAVSRU010000003.1:0-477126 GCA_963730535.1 uncultured Solirubrobacteraceae bacterium | reverse complement strand
GACGCGGGCGGTGATCAGCGCGTAGCCGAGGCTTCCGCGCGCGATCGCCTCGATCGCCATGCGGGCGAGCGCCGCGGCCTCGCGCGCGCGCTCGCGCTGCTCGCCCGGCGGCGTGACCATCCGAGCGACTCGGAGCCGCGCCTCGACGCGGTCGGCCATGGCGCGCAGCTCGGCGTCGTGCGGTTCGGTCGCCAGCGGCTCGCAGCCGGCGTCGCGCAGCAGCGCGACGTACTCGTCGGCGCTGCGGGCGTCGGCCACGCACGCGACCTGCGCTGCCGCGGTGCGCAGCGCGGCGGGGAGTGCGTCGAGGTCGGCGGTGACGTCGGCGATCGCGATCGTCCCGCCCGGCCGGACGACGCGCGCCATCTCGGCGATCGCCCTGCGGCTTGTCGGGGAACGTGCACAACGAGCATTCGGAGAGCGCGACGTCGAAGCCGGCGTCGCGGAGCGGCAGCGTCTCGGCGTCGCCGACCAGGAAGCTCGCGCGCTCGCCGGCGCCGGCCGCGTGCCTCGCCTGCGCGATCGCACGGGCGCCGAGGTCGACGCCGACCGCCTCGCAGCCCAGCTCGCGCGCGAGGAGGAGCGCGGTGGCGCCCCTGCCGCAGGCGACGTCGACGACGCGCTGACCCGGCGCGACGCCCGCCAGCTCTGCGAGACGCAGGGTGAGCCGCTCCCCGCCCGGGTGCAGCTCGCCGTCGAGCAGCCAGAGCACCGCGTCGCTCTCGTAGAGCTGCGCGCAGCAGGCCTTCAGGTCGCCATCGGGCAGCAGGCCGGTCACGCGATCGTTCCGGCGGCCAGGTCCGCGCGGACCTGCTTGCGGTAGCCCGCGGCGTTGTAGGCGCAGAACGGGATGATCCGTCCGTCGGGGACGATCTCGCCCACGCAGCACTTGCGCAGCTTCCCGACGTCGAGCGTCCACTCGTCCTGGAAGTCCTGCGCGACGACCATGAACCCGCGCGCCGCGATGCTGTTGCAGCTCCTCGGGCAGCCCGACGCCGCAGGCCACGCACTCCAGCCGGTCGCCGGTGCGCTCGGTCCCGCCGGCCGCGGATGCGCTGAACAGCCCGCTCAACGCGGCGGCCACCTCGAGGTCGGGCACGGCGCGGTTGGTGACGAAGCCGAGGTAGCGGTCGACGTCGACGAGCCGCGGCAGCGGCACGAGGTCCTCGCCGTCGTAGAGCGCGTAGGTCGCCGAGCGGCAGGTCGGCGAGCAGCACGGCACCGCGACGAAGTCGTCCTCGCGGAACCACTCGGGCAGCTGCGCGCACAGCCCGCGGATCACCTCGACGTTGGTCAGCCGGTCGAGCGGATCGAACGCGGGATGCCGTCCGGTGTGCGTGACCGGCTGGAAGAAGACGCCGTTGACGGCCGGATGCTCGACGCCGAACCGCACGATCGCGCCGAGCTCGTGCTCGTTGATCCCGCGCTCGACCGCGGCGGCCAGCGAGACGCCGACGCCGGCGGCGGCACAGCGGTCCAGCGCCGCCTGCTTGATCTCCTGCAGCCGCCGGCCCCGGATCGCCAGGTGGGTGGCGTCGTCGAACCCGTCGAACTGGAGGTAGACGTGGATCCCGAGCGCCGCGAGCGCCGGCGCGAAGCGCGGGTCGCGCGCGAGCCGGATGCCGTTCGTGTTCAGCATCACGAGCGGGATCCCGCGCGCCTTCGCGGCGCTCAGCATCTCGAGGATCTGCGGGTGGATCGACGGCTCGCCGCCCGACAGCTGGACCGCCTCGGGCTCCCCCTCGGCGGCGACGAACGCGTCGAGCATCGACTCGACCTGGGCCAGCGACAGCGAGTAGCCGTCCGGCTGATGCCCGGTGCCCGACTCGGCGAAGCACACGGGGCAGTCGAGGTTGCAGCCGGTGTTGACCTCGATGATCCCGAGGCAGGTGTGCTGGGCGTGCTCCGGGCAGATGCCGCAGTCGCTGGGGCAGCCCTTGTCGGTCGCGGTCTGGCGCAGGAGCGGCTCGGCGCCGGGCCGGTCGTAGCGCTGGACGTCGCGCCAGCGCTCGCTGTCGCCGTACGCGAGCGCTTCGAGCAGGCCGTGCTCGGGGCACTCCCGGCGGAGGATCACGCGCCCGTCCCGCTCGATCAGCTCCGCGTCGAGCCCGGCGCCGCAGAAGCGGGCAGATCGACCGAGTCGCTGTGGGCAGGGTGCCGCGCGCCGCCACGCGCGGAGTATCCCAGCCGTGTAGAACGAAACGATGACGCTTCCGCTGCGCGCCGCGGTCGCCGGCTCCCTGCTCGCCGCGGGGGCTGCGCTCGTCGCGCGCGCCGGCCTGACGCTCGACATCGGCGTCGGCCGCAGGCTCCGGCCGCTCGGCCCGATCGCGCTGGACATCGCCGCGCCACCCGAGCTCGTGTTCGACGTCATCGCCGCGCCGTACCTCGGCCGGACGCCGCGCGCGCTGCGGGGCAAGCTGGAGGTGATCGAGCGCGGCGCCGATCTCGTCCTCGCCGCGCACTTCACGCCCGTGGCGCCGGGCCTGACGGTGACGACGGTCGAGACCGTCCGCTTCGAGCGCCCGCGGCGCGTCACGTTCCGGCTCGTCAAGGGGCCGGTGCCGCACGTCGTCGAGCGCTACGAGCTGCGTGCGAAGCGGGAGTGGGACGGCGTTCGAGTATCGCGGTGAGCTGGGCACCGACCTGTGGGCGCTCGGCGCCTGGTGGGGAGCGGTCGTGGCGCCGTCGTGGGAGCGGACCGTCGCGAGCTCGCTGGACGGCATCCGCACCGAGGCGGAGCGGCGCGCGCACCGCCAGTCGTGAGCTACGAACGTCGCGAACGCTGCGGCGCCTCGGCTTCAGTTCCGAGCCGACCGGCGGGAAGACGCGGCGCCTTCGGCGATTCCGAAGAGGGGCGAGGTGGGCGCGCGCATGGCCGCTGCCCAGGGTGTTTAGGCCCGTGTCAAAGGAGTTCGATGACCTGCTTTGCGGACCGCGGCGAGTTCGACGTTCAGGAGAGCCGGGGCCTCCTTGGTGATACCGAGCACCAGGTTGCTCGCCACCGAGGGTCAGGAGCGTCGGCTGCCCATCCCTCGGCTTCCGCATCGCCCACGCGGAGCGAGAGTCTGGACGGCGCGATCGCGGATGATCGCCGCTCGTCCCAACCGAGCGCGTCGATGGCGCGGAGCCAGACGCCTCCTGCTCCACGAACGGGGGAGCGAGAGCTCGTGCTTGGCGGAGGCCAGCGCCGCCGCGAGAGCGCCGACGTCGGGTGCCTGACGTGAGCTCGCTTGCCGCCTTCAGGCGGCGCCCCGCCCCGCGGCTGTGAAGCTGCTCCAGAGTGTCGAGGCGACGGCGCCCGGGTCGGGATCGTCATGGATCTCGACGCGCTCGACCCACTTGACCCACTGAAACCCGCGTCGCCCCGGGGCGACAAGGCGGCACGGCGCGCCGTGGCCGTGGGCGAGCGGCTCGCCGCCGACGTGCGTGGCGAGCAGCAGGGCGCGGGCGTCGCGGAGGTCGAAGCTCCAGCGGTAACCGGTGCGCGAGATGACGCGCACGTGGCGAGCACCGGGCTCGACGCCGGCCTCGTCGAGCAGCCGGCCGAGCGAGACGCCACGCCAGCGCTGGGTCGAGAAGAAGCCGCCCGTACAGTCCAGCGTGGCGGTCAGCGCGTCACCGCGGTCCAGTTCGGCGGCGGTGACGGCGAGCGGCCGCCGCACCCGTCCGGCGACGGTCAGCCGGTAGCCGCCCGCGACGGGCCGCGGTCGGTCGGCGACCCACGAGGTCGTCGGGAACGCGTTGCCGGTGAACGAGCCGGCGTCGTAGGAGCCGGTGAAGCGCCGCCGGGCGCCGGGCAGACCGAGCGTCCGCTGCACCGGACGGTGGAGTTGCCACGTGGCCAACGCGCCGGCGCCGAGCGCGGCCGCCGTGAGGAACTGGCGCCGATCGGTGAGATCACGCCCGCGGGGGTGTTTGGCCCGCACCCGCGCGTGAGCGAGCACGACGACAGCCAAGACCGCGCCGAGCACGCCGTGCCAGAACAGCACCGTGTAACCCGCGACCCCGACCCGGCCGGCGGTCGACCACACCGTGCCGCTGACCAGCACGGCGAGCACGAGGCCGAGCGCGAGCAGCCCGCGCAGCGTGCGCGGGTCGCGGCGCGCCCGCGCGCCGACGCGCGGCAGCACCCGGCGCAGCTTGAACACCAGCAGCAGCGCGAGCGCGGTGCCCGCCAGCGCGTGCGCTCCGAACACCCAGGCGCCGCCCGGGGACCCGGCAAACCAGGTCGCCAGACCGCTCACGAGACCGAACGCCACCAGCAGCGCCAGGCCCCAGTCGGTGCCCCGCGGCGTCACGGCCCGCCGATTCTACGCGCGGTGCCGGGGAGGCTCGACGACACCACCGCCCACGCACGACCCCAGCGCCTCGATAGGGCGGCCGCAGGCAAGCGGCCCGTCGGCCTCCTACGCGGCGATTCCGTCCTCGTGGATCGCCGTGTCTCCGAGGCCAACGGCGTAGTCGCGGTTGCCGGGCAGCGGATCCGCATAGGCACCGACTTCGCCGAACGCGCGGCTTCCGTCCTGCAGGCACACGAGACGGGCGGGCGCGTCGCCGCGGACGGGATACGTGAGGCGGACGTGCACGGACTGCCTCACGGGCAGAGGGAGCCCGGCGCCTCGGGCCAGCGGCGCGGTGCCGCGGCCGGCGCAGACCACGACGCGGCCGTGCTCGGCGGTCACGCCGCCGGCCCGCACCTCCACACCGCCGTGCTGGTGGCCGCGCGCACGGAGATGATCTCGTCGAAACGCAGCGAGTTGCGGAGCGCGGCGATCAGCGCCTCGATCGCCGCGCGGGTGCGGATCACGCCGCCGTCCTCGTCGATCATCGCTGGGCCCTCCCACCGCGCCAACAGCGGCAGCCGCTCGGCGAGCTCAGAGGCATCGATCGGGCTGGCCCGCACGCCGCCGACGCGCCGCAGCACCGCCAGCCGTCTATCGGCCACGGGCCCGATCGCGACCACGCCGTCGCGCGAAACCAACTCCTGACCGAAGCGCTCCTCCCAGTCCACGCCACGCCCCGCGCGCCTCGCGCGCGAAGGCGACGACACGCGGATCGTCATGCGCGGGTCGGAAGATGTGCGATTCGCCGCCGGACTGCGCGTTACCGGGGACGCCGCGCTCATACACCGTCACCGAGGCGCCTCGCTCGGCCAGCGCATACGCCGTCGCGAGGCCGACAATGCCGGCCCGATCACCGCGACGTCAGTCCCGGTGGCCACGAGCCTCCACTACCCGTACTTGGGGCGCTTGCTATGAGCAACGATCGCGCACTCTGCTCTAGGCCGCCAGCGAGATCGCCGCCTACTGCGAGCGCTTCGGGCCCCGACCAGCTGTGCGGCATCGCCGACCCGACCGGCCGGAAGCAGCCCGCCCCTACTGCGCGACGCCACCCCCGCTGCCCGGGCGGCAGCGGGCCATGAGCGAGCGATCCTCGCGCCGCCCAGGCCGAGGACGCCAGGGTGGTGTAATGGGGTGATGGCTCGACGCGTGCTGGCCGTCTTGGTGCTCGTGCTCGTCGCGGTCGTGGCGATCCGGCTCGTCGTCGGGCTCGTGGTCGGCGTCGTTTCAGCCGTTTTGTGGATCGTCGTCGTCGCGGCGTTGGTGGCGGCGGGGCTGTGGGCACGGTCGAGACTGAGGTCGGCCAAGCGCCGTCGCGGTGTGAAGCCGTCGTCGTCGGCCGCGGAGCTGGCGGCTGCGCCGGGCGAGGACCCGGTGGCGGTTGAGATGCGCCGCATCACCGAGCAGCTGCGCGAGCAGGGCCGCCGCTGACCGCGTCGCGAGTTCCCCCAAGCCTCGACGCGGCCAGCTTCAGCCGAGCGCCGCGAAGCTCCTGGCGTCCGGCGCCCAGCTTTGCGCGTAGCATGACGGCAGGCGCTGGGCGCGAGGCTCGGCGGAAGCAGTGCGAGCGGTTCGCAGTCGTTGCCCAGCATCCTGCGCGTTTCGCAGCACCATCAACCGGAGGTCCATCGATGGCCACGGGAACCGTAAAGTGGTTCAGCGACGACAAGGGCTACGGCTTCATCACGCCCGACGACGGAGACAAGGACCTGTTCGTCCACCACACCGCGATCGCCGGCAGCGGCTTCAAGTCGCTGGCCGAGGGCGCGAAGGTCGAATACGAGGAGGAGCAGGGCCCCAAAGGCCCGAACGCCGCCAACGTGCGTCCCATCTGACTGCGTCACGTGGTCGACCGCCGGGCTGGCGGTGCCTGGGATCGCGATCCTCGAGACGACGGGACGCAAGAGTGGCCGGCCGCGGCGCACGCCCGTCGGACGTTCACTGGACGGCGACACCAGCCGGATCGCCGCCGAGCACGACCGCAACGCCAGCCACGTGCGCAACATCCACGCCGACCCGAGCGTGCCGATCAAGATCGGCCGCCGGTGGCGCACCGGAACCGCCCACGTCATGCCGGACGACGACCCACGAGCGCGCCAGCGCGCGATGCCAGCGGCAACCGCGGCCGTCGTCCGCCTCATGGGGACCGACCTGCTCACCGTGCGAATCGACCTCGACCCCGAGCGCCGGGGCCAACGTTGAGGCCGCAACTCCCGGGACCGGCCGCTGCGTCGGCCAACGAACGAGCATCAACTTGCAGGGCACAGCGCGAGCGCGAAGCTCGGTCCACGCGGCACTCGCCACGTCGGTCGCGTGCGTCCAGGCCACCGTACCGCACCGGCTGGCAGCCCACCAGCGGGCCGGTTGGTGGTATCACCCTGTGTAAGGAGTCGGAGGTGACGGAATGGAACTGAAAGTCGGGAATCGCGTCGAGGTGGAGTCGGAGTCGACCGATCGGCCACCCCGGACGGGGGTGATAGAGGAGGTCGTGCGTGAGGCACCCTCCCCTCGCTACCGGATCCGCTGGGACGACGGGCACGAGAGCATCTACACGCCCGCGGCAGGGTCGCTGCGGGTCGCCGAGCCGACCGAGAAGGCGTAGGACGGCAGCCGACGCGCTGGCGCGGGAACGGGCGCCGATGAAGCGTCTCTATCTCCTGCGCCACGCGAAGTCGAGCTGGAAGGATCCTGGCCTTGCCGATCATGATCGCCCGCTCGCGGGCCGGGGGCGGCGCGCGGCGAAGGCGGTCGCACGGCACCTGCGCGAGCTGGGCATCGAGCCCGAGCTCGTGATGTGCTCGACGGCACGGCGGGCGCGCGAGACGCTCGAGCGGCTCGAGCCGGTGCTCGGCACGGGCGCCGTGCGGGTCGAGCGGGAGCTGTACGGCGCGGGCGCGGGCGCGCTGCTCGAGCAGCTGCGCGGCGTTCCGGATGCGGTCGGGTCCGTGCTGGTCATCGGCCACAACCCCGGCCTGCAGCGGCTCGCGCTCGCGCTCGCCCGGCCGGCGCCCGCCGTCGAGGAGCTCGAGGCGAAGTACCCGACGGCGGGGCTCGCAGCGCTCGTGTTCGAAGGCCCGAGCTGGCGTGACCTGGACCGCGGCTCGGCGGAGCTCGTGGGCTTCGTGCGCCCGCGCGATCTCGCGCCGTAGCGCTGTACCGGGCCGCTGGTGGCCCGCCGGCGGTAGGGAGTCCGTAGTCGCTTCGCCCGTTGAGGAGGACCGCCATGTCGCCGCCGGCCAAGGTGCTCGTCGTCGCGAACCGCACCGCGGACTCCGACGAACTGCGCGCGGCGCTGCTCGAGCGGTCAGAGCGCGGCCCGATCGAGGTCACGCTGCTGGCCCCCGCCGCCTGGGAGGTCGCCGACCCGCACGGTGGCACGGAGTTGGGAGGATCCCGCGACCGGCAGCGCAGCCGGTCCGCTCGCCAGCCGCCTGGTCGCAGAGGGCGTGGTGCCCGACGGCGCGCCCGTGCTCGTAGAGCAGGGCCACGCCATGGGACGTCCGAGCCGGATCCGGGTGCAGGTGAGCGGCGAGCGGGTCCGGATCGGCGAGACGGCGTCGTCGTCGCGGAAGGCACACTCACCGTCTGAGCGCGTTCCACGAGGCTTCGAGCGACTGAACACGATCAACGGAGGACACCGATGACCGAAGCGGACGAACGCCACCTGCGCAGGGCTATCGAGCTGGCGGGTGCGGCGCGCGGCGCGGGCGACATGCCGTACGGATCGCTGCTCGTGGGGCCCACGGGCGATGTGCTCGCCGAGGACCGCAACACGGTCGTGACCGAGCAGGACATCACGGCCCACCCCGAGCTCAAGCTGGCCCGCTGGGCCGGTCGCCAACTCGACGCCAACGCGGCACGGCAGACCACGATGTACACCAGCTGCCAACCATGCCCCATGTGCACGGGCGCGATCGCGCGCTCCGGAATCGGGCGCGTCGCCTTCGCGCTCTCCAGCGAACAGTTGCACGAACTCAAACCGACCGGGGCCGTCAGCCCGGACACGGCGCAGGTCGCCTACGAGGGGCCCGCCCTGTTCGCCGAGGCCCGCGTTCCGATCGACGGCTACTACGCCTGAAACGCACGGCGTGACCGGCGCTGCGCTGCTCGGACTGTGCAAGCGAGCGTGTCCCGCATCGACGGAGACGACAGGGTCCAGACGCACGCAGCAGTCGACGTCACGAGCGTCACGACGGGTGGCGCTCGCGGCCGTGTCACGCGGACGCCAAGAACGTGGCGGCTTGTCGATGATGTCGGCACGGTCGAGCCACATCCAGTGGCCCGCGCGCTCGATGATCTCCAGGTTCCTCCGTGACGTCGACAGTCCAAGCCGCTTTCGTCAGCTTCGGCCGTTGGGATTCCGTCGAGCGGTCGAGGCATGGCGTGCTTCCACGCCGTTCAAGGAGGGTGTGGCGCGCATCCGGGAGCTGCTCGATGCTTTCGAGCCTGGCAACTACGAGGAGAGCGCCGAGGTATCCGCGAACAACTCGCGGTAGGCGAACTCGCTGCTTGGCCCTCGCGTCCCAACCCGACTGCTCCCCGCTCACCTCGGACCGCACCCGCTTCCCCGGCCGAAAGCAAGTGCGGCAGCGGCGAAACGCGAGGCAAATGCCTTGGACGAGCTGCGGTCGTGGCGGCTGATGCTGACCTGGCTTGTGCTCCCGGCGCGTTGGAGTGAGACCGACGCCGAGCGATTATCAGCACGGCGCGTGGCCATCCCCTGGCCGTCGAGCGATACGTTGACCCGATCAGCGAGGTTTCCGCCAAGACGATTCGCCACGCGTCCGAGCTCGGCCGCTGGGAGATGGTGCTCGGCGATCCCGCTCCGGGCCTGTGCCCGCACGTGCGCAGCTACTGGGGCTACGCGGAGGAGACGGTCGCCTTCAGCCGCCGACGCGAGCTCGCCTCCGCCCACGCAGTGCTGATCGTGGGCTTCGGCCCGCCGATCGAGGTCTCGTTCCCGCGCCTCGGCAACAGCGTGCGCGCCACCGCGTTCGTCTCGGGGCTCTCCGATTGCTACGCGGTGGTCGACTCCTTCGGCAGCCAGCGCGGCGTCCAGATCGACCTCACCCCGCTGGGAGCGTTCATGCTCTTCGGCCTGCCGATGCGCGAGCTCGCCAACCGCGCGGTGGAGCTCGGGGACGTGCTCGGACCGGATGGAGCGCGGCTGCCGGAGCGCCTGCACGAGGCGAGCGGGTGGCCTGCCCGCTTCGCCATCCTCGACGAGCTCTTCGTCGACCGCTTCGCGCGCGCCCGCCCCGCCTCGCCCGACGTCGCCTGGGCCTGGCGGCGCCTGCGCGAGGCCGACGGGCGGCTGCGGGTAGGCGAGCTGGCCGAGGAGCTTCGCTGCAGCCGCCGGCATCTGACCACGCGCTTCAGCGAACAGGTCGGCCTTGCGCCGAAGACGCTGGCGCGGCTGTTGCGCTTCGGGCGGGCAGCCCGCCTGCTCGGCGCGGGGCCTTCCTCGCACGAGCGGGGCGGAGCGGCCGGCGCGCGGTCGAGCCTCGCCGAGATCGCGCTCGAGTGCGGCTACTACGACCAGGCCCACCTCAACCGTGACTTCCGCGAGTTCGCCGGCCTCGCGCCAACCGAGCTCCAGGCGATGCTGCTGCCGGACGCCGGCGGCATCGCCGACGGATGCTCCTGGCCTGAGACCGCGCCGCAGTTCCCATCCGTCCAAGACGGCGGCGCATCGCGTTCGTAGGTTGCGTGGGGTCAAGAAACCCCACGGGGATGAAAGGACCACACGATGACCACTCAGACCTCGACCCCGACCTTCTATCCCGGGTTGCTTTACCGCGACGCTGACTCGGGCATGAAGTGGCTCGAGGACGTGCTCGGCTGCGAGCGCCGCGAGGACCACCGCGACGACGACGGCAACGTCGTCCACGCGGAGCTCGTCTTCCGCGGGTCGGTTGTGATGCTGAGCACGGCGGGCGTGGGCCGCGAGCCGTTCCGCAGCTTGCCGGCGGGCGGCCGCCTCGTCTACTGCGCGCTCGACGAGGTCGACTCCCTCTACCGGCGCGTCCGCGAGGCCGGCGGCGACATCGCCCTTGAGATAACCGACACCGACTACGGCTCCCGCGACTTCACTGTCCGCGATCCGGAAGGGAACCTGTGGGCGTTCGGCACCTACCGTCCGCGGGTCGGCGAGGGCTGAGCGCGTCGCACCGCGGAGGCGTTACCGGGTGGGGGCGATACGCGGTGCCCCCAGGGTCATCCGGCCGCTCTTCATAACCGGCTGAGCAGGCGTCACCGCGGCCGCACGGCAGGCGCCCGCTCGGGACGAGTTCCGGCAGCCCCGCTCACGTCTTTCTGGACTGCTGGATTCCGCAGGGAAGCTGACGAGCGGCTCGCCGTTGCCGCAGCCGAGGAACCGCACGTGCCTCCTACCCGCCCGCCCTTGCGGTCTCGTGAGCCGTCCGAGGTTTTGCCGCGCGGACCCCGCCGCGTGCCAGAACTCCAGGGAATTCCCGCAAATTGCGAGCGATCTTCGGCATGCTGATCTGCCCGGCACGCCCCAAACACCCCTGCAAAATGGGCACATTGAGGCGCTAAGCGCCTTGGATCGCACCCAGGAGGTCGGGGGTTCGAGTCCCCCTAGCTCCATCGGAGAGCCACTGCGCTGCACCGGTCCGGCGCCGGACTGGGCCGGCACCGGACGGTGCATTGCGGTTCACTTCTAGGCGGTCGCGCCGGCCTTGCTGCGGGAGAGCTTCGACTTCAGCTCCTCGACCTTGGCGTGTGCGTCCGCCTTGGTCTTGTCGACCCGAGCCCGGTGCAGTTCCTCGCGGGCCTCGCGCCTCGCCTTGCGCTGCGCCTCCTCGGCCGCCGCGATCTCGTCCTCGACGTCGACGGCCGGGCGGCGCATGACCTCGCCACCGAGGCGTGCCATCGCGGCGTCGATGACGTCGGGGCTCTGCTCGGTGACCTGCGCCAGGAGTGCCGTGCGCGTCGGCTGGACCTGCTTCGAGATCTCGCTGAGGACCGACTCGGTCGTCTCGGCGTCGTCGATGTCGAAGAGCGATCCGACGAGCATGCCGTACGTGCCACCGATCAGCACGCCGAGCGGGCCGCCGATGATCCCGACGAGCAGGCCGACGAGGCCGCCGCTCGCGGTGCCGGCGTAGGGGGCGTCGCCGATCTCGCTCTTGATGTCGACGCGACCGTCGGGGTCGCGGGCGACGACGGCAGCGCCGTCGATCTTGATCTGGCCCTGCGAATCGAGCTGCTTGAGGTCGGTGAGCGCCTGGTAGGCGTTCTGGTCCTTCTCCGCGTCTTCGCCGAAGGTGACGACGAGGACGTTGTCGGGTGAGAAGTAGTTGGAGCTCATGGGGTTCTTCCTTCCGGTGAGTGGGGTTTGGGAACGCCACAAGGCTCCCGCCGACGTGTGTGAGCGGTCATCACAAACTTTGCGTGATTGAGCTCGGTTGGCTGCGGCCACGATTTCTGCGAGGGTCGTCCTCGGGAGTGGCCCCGACTCAGCAGCAGCCTCGATCCTCAGCCGATCGGTTCGTTTCCCGACCCGTTCTCTTCGAGCGGCTGTCAGCGGCCGCTCCGGGCAGCGTGACGCTCCTCTGTGCCCCGGCCGGAAGCGGGAAGACGGTTCTGCTGCGCTCGTGGGCCGCGGAAACGGACGCGGCCGTCGCCTGGGTCACGGTCGAGCGCGGCGAGCGTGATGCGCAACGGTTCTGGCTTCACGTGATCGGCGCGGTCGCCGATGCGGCCGGCGATGAGGTCATCGAGCGGGTCAGCCCGGCGCCGCAGTTCGAAGGCGCGGTGGTGCTTGAGCGACTCCTGGCGCAGCTCGAGCGGCTCGAGGAGCCGCTCGCGTTGGTGATCGACGACCTGCACGAGCTTGACTCCGGCGACGCGCTCGTGTGGCTAGAGATGCTCCTCAGGCGGCTGCCGAAACGGCTGCAGGTCGTGCTCGCGACACGCGAGGAGCCGACCCTCGGCCTCCACCGCCTGAGGCTCGTGGGCGAGTTGGCCGAACTGCGCGGGCCCGACCTGCGCTTCTCGCTCGATGACGCCCGCTCCCTGCTCCGCGCCAGCGGAATCACTCTGTCGAATGCCGGACTCGACTCGCTGCAGGAACGCACCGAGGGATGGCCGGCCGGTTTGCGCCTGGCGGCGATCTCGCTGACCACGCACCCGGACGTGGAGCGCTTTGTGTCCGAGTTCTCGGGCAGCGAGCGGACCGTGGCGGGCTACCTCCTCGCCGAGGTACTGGAGCGCCAGCCGCCGGACGTGCGCGACCTGCTCTTGCGCACGTCGATGCTCGAGCGCGTCAGCGGCCCGCTGGCCGATGCACTCACCGGCAGCACCGGAGCCGAGGCCATCCTGCAGCGGCTCGAAGACCAGAACGCGTTCGTCACCGCGCTCGACGCCGCCCGTACGTGGTTCCGCTACCACCACCTGTTCGGCGATCTGCTGCGCCTCGAAATGCGGCGCGTCGCACCGGCGACGATCCCGACGCTTCATCGCGCCGCGGCCGCCTGGCACGAACATGAGGGTGACGTCGTCGAAGCGGTCCGCCACTATCAAGCAGCCGGTGACTGGGCGCCCGCTGGGCGCCTGCTCGTGGACAGCTACCTCGCGCTGACGATGGACGGGCGCGGCGAGACGCTCCACGCGCTGCTCGGGGCGTTCCCACCCGATGCCCGTCTGGGCGACGGAAATCTCGCGGCTGCGCTTTCAATCGACAGCATCCTCCACGGCCGGCTCGACGAGGCCGCCGGCCACCTGCGCGTCGCTCGGGGACTCGCGGCGGCGGTCCCGGCGCAGCGACGGCGCCTCTTCGACGTGTACCTGGCTTTCCTCGATGCCGAGCTCGCCCGCCGGCACAGCGATCTGCGCAGGGCTCAGGAAGCAACGCGCGGCCTGGAAGCAGCGCTCGGTGCCGCGGCGGAGACGAACGAGCTGCCGGTGCCGCCCGACTACCGGGCACTCGTGCTCATCAATCTCGGCATCGCAGAGCTGTGGGCCGGCCGTGCCGACGACGCCCGGGAGCACCTCGAGGACGCTCTCAGCCACACACGCCGGATCCCACGGCCGTTCCTCGAGCTGGGCTGCCTCGCGCATCTCGCGATCGTGGCGCCGCTTACCGGCCAGCCACTGCCGCTCGCGCTCGAGCTGAGCGAGCGGGCGCTGGCGATCGCCGAGGAGCATGGCTGGACCGGCCAGTCGATGACGATCGGCGCGTATGCGATGGCCGGCACGGCGCTCGTGCGGATGGGGCGCTTCGCCGAAGCCGAGCGCCATCTCGCTCGGGCGGAGGATTCGCTCCGCTTGGCAGCCGACCTGGGGACCGAGGTCGTGCTTCATCACGCCCGCGGCATGCTGCGCTTCGGCGAGGGCCGGTTCGACGAAGCCCTTGCGGCCTTCGCGCGGGCGCACGGCTTGCAGCGACGGCTCGCCAGCGAGCACGTGTTCACCTTCGAAGCGCGCGCCCGGGCTCTCCAGGTTCGGGTTCGGATGGGCGATACCAAGGCTGCGCAGCTCGCACTCTCCGATTTGAGCTCGGATCAGCGCAACCGTGCCGTGATCCGCGTCGCGCTCGCGGCGCTGGAGCTCGAAGAGGACAACCCCGACCAGGCCGTCGAGGCGTTGGCGCCGGTCATCAAAGGCTCTGCGCCGGCGCTGTCCGAGCGGTGGGCGCGCGTCGAGGCGCTGCTCCTCGACGCCACGGCGCGTGATCGCCTCGGCGACCGGCGCGCGGCGGAGGAAGCGCTCGAGGCGGCGCTCGCGCTCGCCGAGCCCGAGGGCCTCCTCCTGCCCTTCATGCTGTGGCCGACCCGCGAGCTGCTCGAGCGCCACCCCAAACACCGGACCGCCCACGCGACGCTGATCTCGACCATCCTTGACACTTTGGCCGGGCACGCCGCTCCTCAGCGCGGCCCGGCGGCGCCCTTGCGCGACGAGTTGAGCGACGCGGAGCTACGCGTGGTCGGGTACCTGCCGAGCAACCTCACCGCGGCGGAGATCGCGTCCGAACTGGTCGTCTCCACCAACACCGTCCGCACGCACATGCGCCACATCTACGCCAAGCTCGACGCGCACACGCGCAGCGAGGCCGTGGCTCGCGCGCGCGAGCTCGGGTTCGTCGCACCCGGAGCGGTGCGGCGCTGAGGCTACGCCCCAGCGCCGCACATCTCTCACAGCTCCTCGCGCAGGGCCCGAATCGCGAATGCGCGCGCGATGCTCGTGATGCCCTGCATCAGCGCCCAGATCCCGGCGAAGACCAGGAGCACGTAGGCCTTGTGGATGAAGAACTGGCCCGAGGTCCAGAACGCAAGCCCTGTCAGCAGGATCCCGGAGACGAGCCCGACCCACCAGAGCGGGTTGATCGCACGCTCGAGGAACGCGCGAACCATCCACCACACGGCGACGATCAGGAGAAGAAAGCCGAGCGTGTCGGCCAGGCCGGCGAAGGTGTCGGCGGGGTTGGCGAAGCTGACGACGGCAGAAACGAGGAAAAGACCGCCGAAGAGGGCCCAGGCCCAGCGCATCGGCACGTCCAACGTCGCCAGCGCGATGTTCTCGATGCCCACGCTCAGGAACATCAGCCCGACGAGGATGCCGACCGTCGTCACGGACGCCTGATCGAACTGGAGAACGACCAGCGCGACGGTAACCCATGCGATCCCGGCGACGAGCAGGACCCACCAGTAGCCGGTGAGCGTGCGCGCACTGTCGCGCAAGGACCGTATGGCGGGCACTTCGAACTGCGGGGTAGCGGCGTGCTCACTCATGATGACCTCCAAAGGTCTCGGTTGTTGTCGCGACCGATGGTCGGCGCCGCATGTGTGATCTGTCGTCACGCGTTTTGCGTGATTGGCGGCGACGTCATCCGCCGAGGGCGCGATGAACTTCCCGTGGCTAGCTATGTCTGGGCGACGACCAGCACGACCGTGGTCAGCGCGAGCAGCACGCCGCCGGCCGTGAACACCGTCACCAACCGGAAACTCAGCGGCGCCTGGGAGCCGCTCTCAAGCGCCCGCTGGAGGTCATGCTGGCGGCGGGCGCCGATCACGAGCATGCCGACGGCAAGCGTGGCGTAGCCGGCGCCCAGGACGACGTAGGGCCATGGAGCTACGTCGAGCAGCTCGGGCGCCAAACGTCCCACGCCAAGTGAGCCGACGGTCGCGGCCAGGGCAGTGCGCCACCAGGCAAGCCACGTCCGTTCGGCCGCCATCGACGTGCGCTGCACGACGTCGGCGGCCGTAGGGGAAGGGGGCGGCGGCTCGCTCGGGCGGTCCGGTTCCGTCATGCGCCGATCTAATCACGGTCGGCCAGTGCCGCTTCGACCGCTCGGTGGACGTTGCCATGGATGTGGTCGGGCCCGATGCGGTCGATGATCCCGTCGGCTTGAAGGACCGCGTAGACCTGCGGCTTGACCCGTGCAAGGTGCAGCGCCACGCCACTGGCTTCCGCCAGCTCGTGAATCTCGGTCACTTTCGCCGCGCCCTGGGAGTCGACGAAGTTGACGCCCTCGAGATCGAGTACGAGCGCGCTCTGGCCGCCATCCTGGGCGAGCTCGCGAACGCGCTCCTCGAGCGCTTCGGCGGTTGCGAAGAACAGCCCGCCGTCCATGCGCAACACGGCGATGCCTTCGAAGGTTTCGTCGGCGGGGTTCTCGTCGAGGTCGCGGAAGACCTGGGTTCCGGCCTGTCTGCCCAGCAGCGGCATCGGCGGCCTCGTCGCGACGTAGACGAGCCATCCGAGCGAGAGGACGACGCCGACCACCACACCGGCAAGGACCCCCGCCGAGAGCACGCCGATGATCGCCGCCACTGCAATCCAGAAGTCGAATCGCGTCACGCGGTAGAGACGGCGCAACTCGGCAACGTCGATCATGCCGAACACGACCGCGTCGATGATCACGGCCCCGAGGACGGCTTTCGGGAGGTCCGAGAACAGCGGGGCGAGGACGAGCAGGGTGGCGAGCACCAGGCCCCCGGTCACGAGCGATGCGACCTGCGTCCGTGCGCCCGCGGACTCGTTCAGCGAGCTGGCCGAGAGGCTGGTCGACACCGGCATCCCCTGGAACACGCCCGCGCCCACGTTCGCCATCCCCTGAGCCACGGACTCCTGGTTCACGTCGATCCGGTAGCGGTGCCGCGCAGCGAACGCCCTGGCGTCGCCGGCGGTCTGGGAGAACCCGATCAAGAGCAATGCCACAGCCGCGATGGCGACGGTCGCGTAGTGGTCCCGGACCAGCCCGAGATCGGGCAGCTCCGGGGCAGGCAGCCCGCTCGGCACGTCGCCGACCAGCGCCACCCCGTGCGCGCCGAGGTCGAACAGCGCTGAGGCCAGCAGTCCGCCGGCCACGAGCACCAGCGCACCGGGAACCGCGGGCGCCAGGCGGCGCAGTCCGAGGATCACCCCGAGCGCCGTGGCGCCGACGAGCAGTGTCGTCCAGTGCGTGTCACCGAGCGAACCCAGCCACGACCCAAGCTCGCGCCATGCGTTGTCGCCCTCGGTGGATGTCCCGGTGAGCTTGGGCAGCTCCCCGATCACCACGTCGATGGCTGCTCCCGCGAGGAATCCGGTGACCACGGCCTTCGACAGGAAGCTCGCGATCCATCCCATTCGCAGGAGCGCGAGCAGCAGGAACAGCAGGCCGGTCGCCAACGCGATGGCCGCGACCAGCTGCGCCGCCTGCTCCCCGCCCACGCCGGTCACCACCACCGCGCCGCCCGCGACGGCCGCGAGGGAAGAGCTCGGCCCCGTCGAGATGTGCCGAGACGTGCAGAAGAGCGCGTAGACGATTCCCCCGGCGGCCGCCGCGTACAAGCCGTTCTGCAGCGGCACGCCGGCGATGTCCGCATAGCCGAGGTTCTTCGGCACCACCAGGGCCGTGACCGCGATTCCGGCCGCTAGATCGCCGCGCAGCCAGCGACGCTCATAGCGAGGCAGCCAGGCGACCATCGGGATCACGCGTGCGAGACCGCGATGCCCTTGATCGGAGGCGGGGCGAACCGTCACGCGGTCACACGCCGCGCTCGGCCGCGATGCGCCCCGCGCGCGCCGCTTCCTCCAGCTCAGCGTGGTCGCGCTCGTTCTGGTCCGCGTAGGTCTCCGCGAAAGCCCCGATGGCGCGGTCGAACGCCTTCCCCGAGCCGAGATACGCCCCGATCGCAACGCGATCTCCGGTGCGCGCGTGCGCGCGCGCCAGCGTCCAGCCGCAGAGGCTGCCGAAGACGGTCAGGCGCGCCGTAGACATCAGCTCCACCTCCGCCCCGAGCTTCCAGTCCCAGAGCTGGCGTACGTAGAAGTCGCGCTCTGCGCCGTCAATCCCGGTTGCGCGCAGCCATCCGAGGAAGATGTCCGTGTCGACCTGCATCAACCGCTGGCCCTGGACGACGCGCTGCCCGTGGTTGCGTGCCCGGTCGCGGACCGTATATGGCTCCAGCGCCGAAGGGCCCGCCTCCTTGACCTGCAAGAAGAGCGGGTCGTCGCCGTCGCGTCCGGTCAGCAGCACGATCCAGGTGCGCGTGCCGACGCTCCCCACTCCGCCGACCCTGCGGGCCATGTGCCTGTAGCGGTAGCCCTCCAGCAGGTGCCGCCGCTCGACCGGGAGGCTGCGGCGGTATGCACGGAGGAGGCTGCGCATCTGCTCCTCGACATCCTCGACTGCCGTCGCCGGGAACAGCTCCTCCACCGGGACGATGCGCGGCGGGCGGCTGACGATCCGCACCCCTCCGTCGACGCGCTGCGCCAGCTTCGACATCGCACGCAGATGATCCTTGGCGCGCGCGCCCGTGACCCGTCGTTTGAACGCCCTGCGCTCCTCCGCGGTCACCCGGTCGCCGACGTGGCTGAGGATGCGGGGGACGTCGAGCCGTGCGTACCAGAGCTCCAAGTTGCGCATCGTGGCGAAGCGCCGCATCGCCTGGCGGTACGAGCGCACGGCCGCCTCCACCGCACCGCGCCGCGCCGCGGGCGCCAAGCCGAGCTCGCGGCCGGCGATCGCGACGCTCGTCGCGAGCCGCTTGACATCCCACTCCCACGGACCGCGGGCGGTCTCGTCGAAATCGTTGATGTCGAAGACCAGCTCGCGGGAGGGCGAGGCGAAGCCGCCGAAGTTCGACAGGTGCGCGTCGCCGCAGAGCTGGACCGTCAGGCCCGACCGCGGCGTCTCGGCGAGGTCGGCAGCCATGAGTGCGGCCGCTCCGCGAAAGAAGGCGAACGGCGACGCCAGCATCCGCCCGTGCCGAATGGGCACCAGCTCCGGCACGCGATCGGCGGCTTGCTCCAGCAGCGTGTGCTCCGGCGGCCGGCGCGCCCGTGACGGCTCCCAGGCAGCATGACTGGATCGCAGCACGTTCGAGCGCGCCGCCTTGCCACGAGCCGCACGCTCCTCCACCGACGGATGCGCAACGCGCCCCCGGCTCATGCCGCTCTAGGGGCTGTCGTCGCGGATGACGAGCACCGGGCGGTCGCAATGCTCGATCAGCTTCCGCGAAACGCTCCCGAGCAGGCGCGAGCGCAGCCCCGAGATCCCATGCGAGCCGACCACGACCACGGCCGCGCCGCGCTCCCGTGCGATGCCGATCAAGGTGTCAGCGACATCGAGCTCGTCCGGCACCGCTTGCGGCTCCGCGACAAGCCCGAGGGAACGCGCAAACTCAGCTCCGTCGCCGGCCACAGTCGACGCGTGGTCCCGCTGGGCGCGATCGACCGCTACGACCGTCTCCGGATCCGGGGGCAAGGTACCCATCCCGAAGGTGTCCGGCAGGCCCGCCGCTACCGCAGCCAGCCCTGGCTCCCAGACCGTCGCCAGCACAGCCGGCCACCCGGGGAACAGCTCGGCGGCGTGCCGGATCGCGGCCCGGGAAACCTCCGAGCCGTCGTAGGCGATCAGGACCGGTGCCGCCGCTGGCGCCATGCCCCGGCGAGCCTACAGTGATCAGCTGCACTCGCGTCAGCAGAACAGCTCCAATGTCACGGGGTTGCTGACCGACACGTTGCCGGCGGCGTCGATCGCTTTCAGGACGAAGGTGTTGGGCCCGGTCGTGCTGCCGTAGGCGACCGTTCTCGTGATCCCCATGACGACCTCGGTCGGATCCGGCTCGTCGTTGACGAAGAGCAGGTAGCGGATCTCGGCCGGCTCGCTCTGGTCGTCGCTGGACGCGGTCCACTCCGCCAGCACCTCAGATGACCGACGTGGGCGCGGAGTGGGACGAGCGCCTGGAGCGGTTGCGCCGGCGAACGTCAACGGCAAGGGCGCTGGGTAGGGAGGGTGAGGGGGCCGGCCGCGGGGAGGGTGCATAACCGGCCAACAGGCACCTCGTTCCGGGGTGCTTGTCCACTTGTGAGCCGCTACGGCTCCGAACCGGCCACACGCCCCTCGGACGAGGGACCGTTGTCGCCTTTGGCACCCCAGCTCCCTACCCAGCCGCCGTTGACGTTCGCTAGGAAGCCTTCGCCGTCGGGACGCGCTCGATCACTTCGAGTCGGTGAGCGGGAAGTGGCAGGGGCACCGCCGACATCTGCGCGCCCGTGTACGGCATCCGCGCTGTGGTTGAGAGGCTCATTGCCTAACCTCCCAAGCGCCCGGTGAGCCTCTATCCCTTCCTGTTCGAGCACGTCCTGCGGCGGATCCCGGCCGAGGCTGCTCACCGGCTTGCAGCCGCCGCCCTCGGTGTCGCCGGCAGGAGTCCGCTCCGGACGCTGGTCCGCCGCCTGCTGGCGCCCCGGGATCCCGCGTTGGCCGTGGAGGCGCTCGGGATGAGGTTCCCGAGCCCGCTCGGCGTGGCCGCCGGCGTGGACAAGGGGGCGACGTGGTTCGAGGGCCTCGGCGCTCTCGGGTTCGGCTTCGTGGAGGTCGGGACGGTCACCGCCAAGGCCCAGGCGGGGAACCCGAAGCCCCGGGTGTGGCGCCTGATCGAGGATCGGGGGCTCCTGAACGCCATGGGGTTCCCCAACCCCGGAGCCGCGACGGTGGCCGGGCGCCTGGCGAGGCGCCGCCGCGACGGGATCGTCGGCGTGAACGTCGGCAAGGGCAAGGCCACCGCCCTGGCGGACGCGGCTGCGGACTACCGGTCGTCGGTCCGGGAGCTCGCGGCGCTCGCGGACTTCATCGTCCTCAACGTCAGCTCCCCGAACACGGCGGGCCTGCGCGACCTCCAGGCCGTCGACCACCTTCGCCGCATCCTCGACGAGGTCCGAGCCGAGCTGGCGAGCCAGGGGCTCACCCGCCCGCTGCTGGTCAAGCTCAGCCCTGACCTCACCGACGACGAGCTCGACGAGGTGGCGGACCTCGCCGTCGCCCACGGCGTCGCCGGCATCGTCACCGTCAACACGACGACCTCGCGCGCGGGCCTGGCCTCGGACCCCGCGATCCTCGCCAACCCCGGCGGCGTGTCGGGCGCCCCGCTCAAGCCGCGCGCCCTCGAGGTGCTGCGGCGGCTGCACGCGCGGGTCGGGAGCCAGGTCACGCTCGTCTCGGTCGGCGGCATCGAGACCGCGCAGGACGTCTGGGATCGCATCGGGGCCGGGGCGACGCTGGTCCAGGCCTACACGGGGTTCGTCTACGGCGGCCCGCGGTGGCCCAAGCGCCTCAACGACGAGCTGGCCGATCGCGTGCACGCGGCCGGCGCCCGCAGGCTCCAGGAGCTGGTGGGCGCCGAGACACCCGTGATCGCCTGATGGCCTCCTACGCCGTCAACCCGCGAGCAGTGGAGCGAGCCCGCGAGCTGATCGACGCACGGCAGTACGTACTCGACAGCGACTGGGGCGACGTGCAGCCGAAGGCGGCGGCCGAGAACGCCTTCCTCACCTCCCACTCGTGGGAGGAGTACGCCGAGTGGCACCTGGGCCTGACCGAAGGTGCGACGGACGGGACGAAGGCGCGGTACGCGTTCGTGTACGGCGACCTCCGCCGCGTCCACCGCTCCGGGCTGATCGCATGCGTGTACCGAGCCGCCGAGTGGCGTCACAAGGCCGTCGAGCGGGCCGCGTACGACCTGCTCCAGCACCTGGACGACACGACCGCGTGAGCATCGCGCCGGGCGCTAGGACGGCCGCGCGATCGCGATGTTGAACATGGGGCCCCCGGCGACCGGCACCATCCGGACCCACAGCATCACGTACATCTCCATGCTGCGGGCCCCGCTGAGATCCCCGAGGTCGATCACGCGATGCGGCGGCCAGCCGAACTCGCCGAGCAGGGTCGTGACCTGCGCCTTGGCCCCCTCGTCGTCTCCCGCCACGAAGACGACGTGATCGCCGGGGACGGCGGCCGGATCGACCATCAGCTGGCAGTTCATCGTGTTCAGGGCCTTGACCACGCGGGCCTCGGGCACGGCCCGCTGGATCTGCTCGCCGAGGCTGTCCGTGTTCGCCACCAGCAGCGCCGGACGGTCGCCCGACATGTCGAGCGGATTGCTGACGTCGATCAGCGTCTTGCCGGCGAGGTTGTCGCTGCCCGCAGCCGCCAACGCCTCGAGCGAGCCCCGGCCTGACGTGCAGTTGAACACGACCTCCCCGTGGCCGGCCGCCTCGGCGAACGGCACCTTTCCCTCGCCCGCCGTCCGCGACCCGACCTGTACGTCGTGGCCGAGCTCGGCGAGCTTGCCGGAGATCGCGCGGCCGACCATCCCGGTGCCCAGCACCCCGATCCTCATCCGACCCTCCTTCTTTGCCGGCGCTTTACGCGCGGTTGGCAGGCGCTTTGTCGCTACGCCGCAAGGCTACGGCCATGAAAACCTTCGCATCGATCCTCATCGCCGCCGCCGCGCTCGCCGCGACGCCCGCGGTCGCCCCAGCCGCCGTCCGCGAGTTCGAGGGCACCGTCGTGTCCGTCAACCGCGACGCCCGCACGTTCCGCCTCCACGACACCGAGCGCGGCACGAAGCGCATCAAGATCACGTCGAACACCCGCTTCGAGCGGATCGCCGGCTTCGCCGGCCTGCGCAAGGGCATGACCCGCATCGAGGCCAAGGTGCGCCGCCGCGACGGCCGCTGGGTGGCCATCGAGGTCGAGCGCTCCGGTGGCGGCGGCCAGCACGGCGGCGGCGGTTCCGACGACGACTGAACGCACAAAGAGAGGGCCCCGCTGTGCGGGGCCCTCGAAAGCAGCTACGCGCTGGCGGGCTGACCCCCTCCGCCGCGCGCTTTCATCGCCACGAAGACCGCGGCGCCTGCGCCGGCCAGGATGAGCGGCACGCGTCGGATCAGCGGCGTGCGCTTGGCGACCTGGTAGGCCGCAGTGCCCTTGGCGGCCTTGCGCGCGCCCTTGGCCGCCTTGCCGGCCGCCTTGAGCTTCAGGTAGGTGCCCAGGAGCTCAGCTGCCTGGGAGGTACGGCTCTTGCGTCGTCTGATGCGCATGCCTCCGGCGTACCCGAGAGTGGCTCCCTCCTACCATCGCTGCCGATGCGTCGCCCAGCCTTCCGCCGCGCACGCCCCCCGATCCTCGCGCTGATCGCGGCCTGGAACGGCGGCCCGGCGCCGGCGCTGCCCGAGGGAGAGCCAGATCTCGAGCTGCTGGAGGCGGTCGAGAGGGGCGTCGACGACGCCGAGCTGGGGCGCGCGACGGTGCAGACCGCATCCGACCGCGCGACCCTCGAGCTCGGCATCGCGCTACTCGGCCGCGCCGGCGACGAGCGCGACGTCGAGGTGCTGGAGACGCTCGCCCGCCATGCCGCGCTCGGGCACGCGGCCGGGGCGGCGCTCGCAGCCATCCTCGACGACGAGGCACAGGCCTGGTGGCGGGTGGGCTGCGTGTCGGCCGGCACGGGCAAGACCGAGGCGGTCCAGCGGCTGGCGGCGGTGCCCGGCCTGCCCGCCGACGCCCGGGGCTGGCTCCTGCGCCACGGCCTCGAGGGGATCGAGCCCGAGGCCGCGGCGCTCGCGTGCGCGCACGGCGGCCGGCTCGAGGACGAGCTCGGCGGCTTCGTGGACGACGCGCTGCTCGACGGCGCGTGCCGCATCCTCAGCGGCCTCGTCCGCGCAGGGGACATGCCGATCTACGAGCCCGGCCCGCGCGTCGCCCACGTGGCGCTCGACCTGCTCGCCGACCGGCCGTTGACGCTCACCCGTGCGATGGCCGTCGAGGACCTTCGAGGGTGGGCCGAGGACTTCGAGGAGCACGTGGCGATCGCCGAGCGCTGCGCCCGCCTGCTCGGCCGCGCCTGACGGTGCTCCGCGTCTTCGTCCTGGCGGTCGCGGTCGCGGCGCTCGCGCTGTTCCTCGTCTCCCGCGCGGGCGACGAGCCGCTGCCCGCCGGCGTGCCCGTGGTGCCAACGCCTCCGGGGCCGGCCGGGGAGGACACGTCGCCGCTGCCCGATCCCTTCGCCTGGGACCCCGAGCGCGAGGACGAGTTCACCCGCCGTGCCGCGGCCGGCAACGCCCACCCGCTGTACGCGTTCTCGCCGGGCGGGATCGTCGCCTCGGCCGAGCGCACCGCGCGCTGGCGGTCCCAGGTCGAGCGCGCCGCCGACGCGGCGGAGATGGACGCGGACGTGCTGGAGGCGTTGGTGTTCCTCGAGAGCGCCGGGCGCGAGGACGCGCGGGCGCCGGGCAGCCTGGAGAGCGCGGTCGGGCTCACGCAGATCCTCGCCGAGACCGGCCAGAACCTGCTCGGGATGCGCATCGACGTCGAGCAGAGCGCGCGACTGACGCGGCTGATCGCGCGCGCCGAGGCGCGCGGCCGGGACGCGCGCGCCGCTGCCTTACGCCGGCGCCGTCAGCAGGTCGACCAGCGGTTCGACGGCGGCGAGGCGCTGGCCGCGACGGCGCGCTACCTGAAGCTGGCCGGCGAGCGCTTCGGGCGCCAGGACCTCGCGTTCGTCTCCTACCACATGGGCATCGGCAACCTCGAGAGCGTGCTGCGGGACTTCACCGGCGAGCCGGGGGGCGAGATCCGCGACGTGGTGTCCGACGAGGAGCTGACCTACGCCGAGGTCTACTTCGCGTCCACGCCGCGCCGGCGGCGGGCCGCCTACCGCCGGCTGGCGAGCCTCGGCGACGACTCCTCGAACTACCTCTGGAAGCTCGCCGCCGCGCAAGAGGTCATGCGCCTGTGGCGGGACGACCGCGCCGAGCTGGAGCGCCGGGCTCTGCTGCACGAGGCGAAGGGCTCGGCCGAGGAGATCCTGCACCCGCCCGCCGAGACGCCCGCGTTCGGCAGCCCGGGCGAGCTGCGGGAGGCATGGGAGGCGGGCGACATCGTCGCCTTCCCGGAGGACGAGGCGGTCACCGGCCTGCGGCGCGCCCGGCAGATGGGCGAGCTGGGCCGGCGGCTCGGCCAGCCGGCGGACCTGTACCGCGGCCTGCGGCCGGAGGCGCTGGCACTCGCCCTCTACGTGGGCGCCCAGGTCCGCTCGCTCAGTGGCGCGAGCCCGCTGATCGTGACCTCCACGGTGCGCGACCAGGGCTACCAGGACGCGCTGGTCCGCCGCAACCGCGAGGCGACCCGCAACTACTCCCTGCACACGACGGGCTGGGCGTTCGACGTGCTGCGCGAGTACCGCTCCCGCCAGCAGGCGCTCGCCTTCCAGTTCGTGCTCGACCGCCTGCGGACGTTGAATGTGATCGCCTGGGTGCGCGAGCCGCGCGCGATCCACATCACGGCGTCCGACGACGCCGAGGCCCTGCTCCCGCTCCTCGAGCGGATCAGGTGACGACGCTGCGCTCTTCCTCGGCGGCGGGCGCGCTGGCCGACGCACGGGCCTCGTATCCGGCGCGGGCCGCGAGATCGGTACGCTCGAGCGCTTCGTCGGCCTTGAAGGCGCGGGCGAGCACATCCCGAAGCGGCCGCGGCAGCGTCCCGCCCAGCTTGATCAGGACGCCGGCCCGCCGTGGGAGGTACACCTCGAACCGCGGCCGCGCGAGCGCCGCGACGACCGCCGCGGCGACGTCCTCTGGCGCGAGGCGACGCAGGCCGCGGGCATCCGGCACGCCCGCGGTGAGCTCCGTCCGCACGAAGTAGGGCATCACGACGGACACCTCGACGCCCGTACCCCGCAGCTCGGCGCGGGCGGCCTCGGAAAGACCCACCACGCCGTGCTTGGTCGCGGCGTAGGTCCCCAGCATCGCGAAGCCGCTGCGGCCCGCGAGCGAGGACATGTTGACGATGTGGCCCGTTCCCCGCGGGACCATCCGGCGCATCGCCTCCTGGGTGCCGTGGATGACCGCCCGCAGGTTGAGGTCGACCTGGCGAGCCACGCTGTCGGAGCTCTCCTCCATGAGCGGCCTGACGACCATGATCCCCGCGTTGTTGACGAGCACGTCGAGGGGGCCGAGCCGGCTCTCGACCTCGTCGAGGAAGGCGGTGAAGCCGGCGTGGTCGGTGACGTCGAGCCCGAGGCCCAGCGCGTCGCCCCCGAGCGCCTCGGCGGCCGCCTCGGCGGAGGTCTGGTCGAGGTCGCCGATGGCGACGCGCGCGCCGTCACGGGCCAGTGCTTCGGCGATCGCAAGGCCGATGCCCCGGCCACCGCCGGTGATGGCGACGACCTTGCCGTTCAGGGAGCGGGATTCTCGAGCCATGCAACTGAACGCTAGCGATCAGTTCGGAAATACACTCCGGTCTGTGACCGGAGTCACCTCGAGCTTCAAGCACGCCGGCCGGCGGCTGACGTACTCGTCATACGGCGACGGGCCGCGGCTGACGGTACTCCTCCACGGGCTCCTCCTCAGCCGCCGGATGCACGGCGAGCTGGCGCGCGTGCTCGCCGATCGCGGCCATTGGGTGGTGACGCTCGACCTGCTCGGGCACGGCGAGTCGGACCGGCCGGTGGACATGAACCGCTACTCGATGACCGAGTTCGGCCGCGAGGTCGTGGCGCTGCTCGACCATCTGGGCGCCGCGGAAGCGGTCGTGATGGGTACGTCGCTGGGCGCCAACACGACGCTCGAGGCGGCCGCCCTGGCGCCCGAGCGCCTGCGCGGCATGGTGATCGAGATGCCGGTGCTCGACAACGCGCTGCTCGGGTGCGCGGTCGCCTTCACGCCGCTGATGCTCGGCCTCACCTTCGGGCGGCGGCCGATGCAGGCGCTGGCCGCCCTGGCGCGGCGGGTGCCGAGCCGCGGGCTGCCGTGGCAGGCCGACATCCTGCTCGACCTCGTGCGCCAGGACCCCGAGCCCGGCGCCGCCGTCATCCAGGGCCTGTTCTTCGGGCGCGTGGCGCCGCCCGTCGAGGAGCGGCGCACGCTCCGCACGCCGGCGCTGGTGATCGGCCACCGGCACGACGTCGTGCACCCGTTCTCCGACGCCGGCGCCCTCGCCGACGAGCTGCCGGACGCGCGGCTGCTCCAGGCCGACTCGATCGTCGAGCTCCGGCTGGCGCCGGAGCGGCTCACCGGCGAGATCGCCGCGTTCCTCGACGAGTGCTGGCGCCCCCGGGCCGCCGGCACGGGCCGCCGCGCGACCGCTTAGCACCAGCGAGCGTCAACGGCGGCATTGAGGGGAAGCCCGGGAGGGTGCATTTCGTCGACCTCACGGCTCCCGGGCGCGCGAAGTCGACGTTATGCACCTCTACGGTGCGTTTCGTCGACCTCACGAGCGCGAACGCTGTGACGTCGACGTTATGCACCCTGATCGCGGCCGATCTCCTCGTTTCTCCCAGACGGGAGGCTGCGGTTTGCAACAGTCGGCGACTTTCGCGATCGAGTGTTGCGTTACGCATGTGCGCCGCGGCCGGCTCCCTCGCTCTCCCTACCCAGCCGCCGTCATCGGACCTTCGCGAAGCGCTGCACGGCGGCCATCAGCTCGTCGAGCTTCTCGGTCGCACCGTCGCCGTCGGTGGTCACGGCGTCGGCCACGCAGTGACGCACGTGGGCGTCGAGCACGTTGACGGCGACCTGCTCGAGCGCGGTCTGGACGGCGGCCACCTGCGTGAGGATGTCGATGCAGTAGGCGTCCTCGTCCACCATCCGCTGGAGCCCGCGGACCTGACCTTCGATGCGGCGGAGGCGGTTGTGGGTGGCTCGGGCGTCGGCCTGCACGTGCGCGGATTATACCCCTGAGGGGTACTCACCGCTCGCTACACTCAGCCGCCGTGGCACACCGGCAGGAGGAAAAGGAGCGGCGCCGCCAGGAGCGGCTGGAGCGCGAGCGTGCGGAGAAGGCGAAGGTCGCCCGCCGCAAGCGCCTGCAGCTCGCCCTCGGCACGCTCGGCGCGGTGGCGGCCGTCGCGATCGCCGTGCTCCTGCTGTCGGGCACGCTCGGCGGCGACGACGCGGCCGGCGAGGGCGCACCCCCCGAGGCGGCCAACGTCGAGCTCCCGGAGCAGAAGATCGGCGACCTGCAGGCGGCGGCCAAAGCCGCGGGGTGCGCGCTGCGCAACCCCGCCATCGAAGGCAGCACGCACGAGACCAAGCAGTTCAAGGCGTCGGACTACAAGACCAACCCGCCGACGTCCGGCAACCACACCCCGGCGTTCTACCAGGACGGCGTCTACGAGCCCGGCACGACGCCCGAGCTCGGCATGCTCGTCCACACGCTCGAGCACGGGCGGATCGACGTCCAGTACAAGCCCGGCACCCCGGCCGAGACGGTGCGCCAGCTCGAGGCGCTGCTCGCCGAGCAGAGCGAGGGCTACCACATGCTCCTGTTCGAGAACACCACGGGCATGGACGCGCAGGTCGCCGCCACGGCGTGGGGCCACTCCCTCACCTGCAACGAGATGAACCCCCAGGTCTTCGACGCGATCCGGACGTTCCGGGCCGAGTACATCGACCAGGGTCCCGAGCAGGTTGCCTGAGCGGGCCCCGGCGGCCCGCGACGCTGGCAGTATCCGGCGCACATGGATGTGGAGCTCAGCTACTGCGTGATCAACACCGAGCGGCGCCAGCTCCTGAGCTACTGCCTCGATGCGATCGCGCGTGAGCGCGCCACTGTGTCGTTCGGGACCGAGACGCTCGTGCTCGACAACGCGTCCTCGGATGGCTCGGCGGAGGCGGCGCGCGCGCACGCGGTGACGACCGAGGTGCTCCCCCTGCGCCGCCGCCGGGAGACGGCGGAGAACGCGGGAGAGCTGCTGCGGCGCGCCCGCGGGCGCTTCTGCCTGATCCTCGACGAGGACTCGGAGCTCGAGCCCGGCGCGACCGCCGCGCTCCACGCCGCGCTGGCCGGCGCGGAGCGCGCCGGGGCGGCCGGAGCGACGCTGGTGAGCCCCGAGGGGGTCGAGCAGCCCTCGGCGTGGCGCTTCCCGAACCTGCTGACGCGTTCGCTCGGCCGGCTCGGGGTCGGCCGCCGCCTGCTCGTCCAGAGCCAGGGGGAGGGCGTCCGGTCGGTCGACTGGGCACCGGCCGCAGCGCTGCTCGTGCGGCGCTCGGCCGCCGAGTCGGTCGGCTGGTTCGGCGTCGACGAGATCGACTTCTGCCGGCGCCTGCGCCGCCGCGGCTGGGACGTGCTGCACGTCCCCGAGGCGCGCGCCGTGCGCCACGACGCCCGATGACCGATCCCGGCGGCGGCCTGGGCTGGCGCACGGCGCCGCACCTGAGGGGGACGCGGGGGTGGGGCCGGGTGGCGGAGGAGGCGGACCGGCTGGGGCGCCACCGCCCCCTCTGCGTGCTGCTGCTGCCGGAGCGGCTCGAGGCCTTCGAGCTGCGCGAGCGCGCCGAGGACCTGCTGACCGCGCCGGGCGTCGTCGCGGTCGACCCGCCGCGCCTCTCCTACGCCGCGGCGCGCCGGCTGGGCGGGGCGTTCGCGGACGGGCTGGCCGGCGTCCAGGCGCGGCGGATGCGCCTGCCCGGCTTCCCGCGCGCGCTCGTCGTCTTCGACGCCCTCCAGTACCCGCTCGCACGGTCGCTGACCGCGCTGCACCCCGACGCCGAGCTCTGGTACGGGCCGCGGCCGGCGAGCTCCGGGGCGCTCCACGATCGCTCCTGCGAGCGCGCGGCGCTGCGCTTCGACCGCAGCCGACGACCCGGTCCACACGCAGAACCTCCCGCTGTGGGAGCGGATGGAGGCGCTCGGGATCGAGAGCGGGCGCCTCGGCTCCGAGCGGACCGACGTGCGCTAGCGGCGGCCGCGAACCGGCGTCGACCGGATGCGCGGCCGGACGCCGCGCAGGATGTCCGCGATGTTGAGCGTGATCTGCGACACCTGGCGGTCCTCGTCGAGCCGCTGCGACCACTCCGGCAGGCCGACGCGGATCATCACGCCCTCACCGAGCTCGGTCGACGCCAGCGCGGGCAGCGCCGGCGGTGGCAGCTCCTCCGGAACGCCCTCGGTCTCCTCGGGCGGCGCCGTCTCGACGCCGAGCGCCGCCTGCAGCTCTCCGCGACCGGAAGCGGGCGGGCGGCTCTCCTCGAGCACGCTGAAGCCCTCCAGCGCGCCGTCGAAGCCCTCGAGCAGCCCGGCGCCCGCATCGCCGCCGATCAGCGACAGGGTGGCCGGCTCCTCGGTGCGGCGCAGCGGCTCGAAGCGGTTCCCGAACGAGTCGTGGGCCGAGGGCTGCGTCGGGCGCAAGAGCTGCCCCGCCGTCTGCGCCTCGTTGCGCACGATCGTCACGCCGCGGCGCAGGCTCTCGGTGCCGAAGCTCGCGAGGCGGCCGCCCTCGACCACGTAGCGGCGCAGCCGCCGCGCGTAGCCGCGGGTCACCCATCGCTCGGCGCCCGCGAGCAGCACGCCGCGGCGGTCCGACGCCCGCGGGCCGGTCGAGAGCGCGAGGTCGAGGTCGGTCGTGATGTCGTAGCGGATCCGCGCGCGGTCGAGATGCACGAGCAGCGGCGCTGTGTGCTGCAGGAGGTCGTCCGGGAGGCCGCCGGCCAGCACCCGCGGCCAGTTGACCGGGCGGTTGCTCGGCAGGGTGTTGGGCACCCCGTCGCCGTCCTGGTCGACCTCGTCGGTCCCCAGCCATGACATGACCGGCACGACGACGAGCATGTTCGCCCGGCGCCGCGACTGCACCGCGAGCGGGACCGCCGTCGTCGACTGCTTGCCCGCCGTCAGCTCGAGCACGTACAGGCCGGAGTCGCCGGCCGGCGCCCGGAACTCGACCGGCTGCCCGGCCGCCTCACGGCCGCGCAGCACCGGACGGCGTGTGCCGACGCGGCGCAGGACCCAGCGGTACGGGCGGCGGCGGGCGTCGACGTTCACGCGCACCAGCCGCTTCGCGACCACCGGCCGCGCCGGCGGCTCGGCGACGATCCCGCGCACGGTGATCCCCGGCCGCCCGCGCGACTGGCCGGGCAGGGGCGGGAGCTCGGCCGGTGCGCGGCCGAGGTTGCCCGCGCGGTCGCGCGACGCGACCTGCACGAGGTAGATCCCAGGCGGAGCCGGCCGCCCGTCGATGCGCCCGTTCCAGGTGAGCGTGCGCGTGCCCCGCACCGACGGGAGCTCGGCCACCACGCGCGGCTCGCCGCCGTCGGTGCGCACGATGCGGGCGCTCTTCGGGCGCCGGACCGGCACGTCGCGGACGTCGATCCGGAGCGGCCCCGGGCGCGGCCCGACGATGGGGCCCGGGACGATGCTGCGCACGCGCGGCCGCGGCGGCACGGTGTCGACGACCGTGGCGCGCGGCGGGACCACCGAGCGCCCCTCCTGCCGCAGCGTGACGCGCACGCGGTAGCGGCCGTCGGGAGCGCGGGTCCCGGCGTCCGTGCGCCCGTTCCACCGCAGCGGGAGCGGCGAGGGCGGGGTCACACGCGCGCCGTCGGCCAGGCGGCGCACCGCGTCGCCGTCCTCGTCGACCACGTCGACCGCGATCCGACCCGCCTCCCGCAGCGTGACCTGGAACTCGACGACGTCGCGCGTGCCGTCGCCGTTGGGGGAGAAGACCCGCTCCAGCGAGCGCACCTTCGCCACCGCGGCCTCGCCCTTGATCCGCTGGGCGGCGAAGAAGGCCGCGAACGTCGCGCCGACGAGGACGACGAAGACGGCGCGGGCCAGCCAGGTCACAGGTGGTTCCGCTTACGGCGACTGGTCGCTGCCGAGGAGGACGACGACCTTCGAGGGCTGGCCGCTGTCCGTCGCGTCCGTGGCGTCGGCGAGCGCTTGCGTCTCGGGGTCGATCGCCTCGAGCGCCGTGATTCCGAGGATCGAGCCGACGTCGCGCGCCTGGCGCCGCGCGCCGTCGGCGAAGAAGATCACCGAGTCCTGGCGCTGCTGATCGGTGTTGTTGCCCGTGCGGATCTTGCCCTGCTCGTCCGAGTAGCCCTCGGCCATCAGCTTGTCGCGCGTCTGGGAGGCGAGGCCCTCGGTCGGCGTGCCGTTGAGCACCGTGACGACGGTCTCGGCCCGGGCGGCGGCCACCTCGGTCCCGCCGCCGCCACCACCGGTCGCCGCGTCCGGCGTGGACTGGGCGGTCCGGTTGGGCGCGGGGGCGGGGTCGTCGCCGCCGAGCAGGAAGACGGGTACGGCGACGGCGGCGGCCGCCACGCCGATCGCCAGCAGGGTGAAGAGCGTCCAGCGGCCGGCCCGGGACGGCTCCTTGGCGGGTCGGCGGGGCGGCGGCCCAGGGCGCCGGGGCGGGACCGTGGCCGAGCGCGACGGCGTCGCGCGCAGCGGCGCCGCGGGGCGCGGCTGCGGGCGAGGGGTGGCGCGCGGGATCGTGACCGGCGCCGGGACGCCGTTGCCGGGCAGCGCCGGGGCGTCCTCGGTGGCCTGGGCCGGCTCGGGCTCGGGCTCCGGCTCGGTGGCCACCGGCTCGGGAGCGGGGGCCTGCGGCTCGTCCGGCGCCACCGGCTCGTCCGCCGCCGCCGCCTCGTCCGGCTCGTCCCCGTTGGTCGCGGCCACGGCCGCGTGATCCGCCGTGTCCTCGCTCGGCACGTCGACGTCCGGGGGCGCGCCGCCGGCGCCGTCGGGTACGGGCGCCGCGACCGGCTCCTCGGCCGCTTCGGCCTCCTCGCTGCGCTCAGGAGCCGCGGCGCCGGCACCCACCGCCGCTGCGGCCCGCGCCATCGCGACGGCGGGGCGCGGCCCCATCGGCACCGCGACCGGCGCTTCGGCGGGGCGACCGTTGCCGGCCGTGACCGGCTGGGCGGGACCGACGGTGCCGGAGCGCTCGGCCGCCGGCTCCGGAACCTTGCGAGCCTCCTCGGCCTGGGCGACCACGCGCGCCTCGAGCTCCTGCGCGCGCTCCGGCGCGCGGCCAGCCCAGTCGCGCAGGCGCTTGAGCTCGCGCGCCTGGGCGAAGTACAGGAGGGCCAGTACGGCCAGGCCGAGGAACGCCGCGAGCCCTACGTAGGCGCCGTACTTCTCGACCTGGTCCTGGAGGGAAAACGCAAGGACGACCATGGACCGAGTCGCTGAGTCTAGGAGGCCAGGCGGTCGCCAGCCGTCTCGGGCGTCGCGGAGGGGCTCGGCTCGGGTGCCGGAGCCGCCGCCTCGGCGGCCCGCATGGCGCCCAGCTCGTGCACCTTCGCGGCCAGCGTGGCGGCGTCGCCGTCGAGCACCAGGTACGCGATCTCGTCGAACGTCTGCTCGACCCAGGCGGGGTCGACCGGCGGGCGCTGCGCGCGCAGCAGCTTCGCCGCCGGCGTCGGCTCCGGTCGCTCGTACGAGTTGAACAGCTCCTCGTGCAGCTTCTCTCCCGGCCGCGCGCCGACGATCTCGATCGCGATGTCGCGGCCCGGCTCCAGTCCGGAGAAGCGGATCATGTCGCGCGCCAGCTCGAGGATCGCCACCGGCTGGCCCATCTCGAGCACGAAGACCTCGCCCCCGAGCGCGAGCGACGCCGAGCGGACGACGAGCTGGACGGCCTCCGGGATCGTCATGAAGAAGCGGGTCATCCCCGGGTCGGTGACCGTGACCGGGCCGCCCTTGGCGATCTGGCGGCGGAAGATCGGCACCACCGAGCCCGACGAGCCCAGCACGTTGCCGAAGCGCACGGCGGTGAAGGCGGTGTCGGGGTAGCGGGCGTCCGCCGCCTCGACCGCCCATTCGGCGAGCGCCTTGGAGGCGCCCATCACCGTCGCCGGGTTGACCGCCTTGTCGGTCGAGACGAGCACGAAGACCTTCACCCCGAAGTCGCCCGCCACGCGGGTCATGACCTGCGTCGCGAGCGAGTTGTTGTGCACGGCCTCGACGGGGTTGGCCTCCATCAGCCCGACGTGCTTGTAGGCGGCGGCGTGGAACACGACGGTCGGTCGGTACTCGGCGAACACCTCGCGCATCCGCTCGCCCTGCTTGCAGTCAGCGAGCACCGCGACCGTGTTCTGGACATGCCGGTCCTCCACCAGCTCGCGCTCGATCGCGAACAGGTTGTCCTCGGCGTGGTCGAGCAGGACGAGCTTGCTCGGGCCGACGCGGGAGATCTGCCGGCACAGCTCGGCGCCGATCGAGCCGCCGGCGCCGGTGACGAGCACCGCGCGACCGGCCAGGTAGGCGCCGGTGAACTCGGTCTCCATGCGAACCGGCTCGCGCCCGAGGACGTCCTCGACCCGCACCTCGCGCACCTGGCGCATGAGGCGGCCGCCGTCCTGGAGCAGCTCGAAGACCGTCGGCATCGTGCGGACGGGCACGCCGCGCTCGCGGCACGCGCGTACGACGCGCGCACGCATCGTCCCGGGAGCCGACGGCACGGCGATCAGCACCTCGTCGGGCCCGACGTCGTCGAGCACGCGCGGCAGCTCCTCGGTGGTGCCGAGCACCTCGAGCCCACGGTCGATCCGCGCCCGCTGCTTGCGCGGGTCGTCGTCGACGAAGCCGACGGGGCGGAAGCCGAGGTCGGGGTTGCGCAGGATCTCGCGCAGGAGCAGGCGCCCGCCGTCGCCGGCCCCGACGATCAGCACGGAGCGCGCGTCGCGCTGCGCCCGCCAGCCGCGCAGCGGCCGCTCGTAGACGAGGTGGGTCACGAACCGCACGGCCCCGACGAACACGAGCAGCAGAAGTCCGAAGAGCACGAGCACGCTCGTGGGCACGGCCACCGACACGTCGCCCTCCGGCGTGTAGATCAGCTTCGGCTTGACGACCGCGACGTAGCCGACGAGCGCGACGACCGAGACGGCGACCGCCTGCACGATCTGGAGGTACTCGCGCTGCGACGAGTAGCGCATCCAGTGCCGGTAGAGGCCGAGCAGCGCGAAGCTGAACACGCTGCCGCAGATGACGAACGTGATCGTGCTCTCGAACAGGTCCTGATAGCGGGCCGGGATCCCGCCCTCGAACCGCAGGCGGTAGGCGAGGTAGTAGGCCAGTGCGGCCAGACCCGCGTCAAGCGCAGCCTGGGGGAGCGCGTGACGGTGCACGGGAAGGGCCGCGGAGCTGATCCGGCGGCGCATCGCGGGGATTCTAGGCGTGTCCGCGCCCGGTGGCAGCGAGGCCGCCGATCGGGGAGAGCATCAGGTCGGCGAGCACGGCAGGGTCGCGGCGGCGGCGCTGCGTGTGGCCCGGCGGGCGCTTGACGAGCTCGACGTCTTCGGCGCGGGTGAGGCGGCGCAGCCGGCCCTCGGCGATCAGTGCGTCGTCGACCGCGCCCGGGCGGCCCTCGAACGTGGTCCACACCGGCGTGCCGAGCGCGACCGCTTCGCGGTTCATCGTGCCGCCGGCGGAGATCACGAGGTCGGCGTGGGCGATCAGCGACTGCGCGTCGATCGCCTGCGTCGGGACGATGAACCCGTCGAGCTCCGTGCGCTGCTCCGGCGTGCGCGGGAGCACCACCGTCTGCTCGCCTCTCAGGCGGTCGAGCACCCGCGCGAAGAGCGGGTTCTCGAAGCGGTGGTAGAGCGACACGGCGGGCGGGGTGCGGACGACGGCGATCGGCCTGCCCGGGTCGAGGCCGAGCTCGTCGAGCACCGACGGGTCCGGCTCGAAGTCGGCGAGGTAGTACTCCTCCTTCAGGCCCTCGTAGCGGCGCAGCTTCCCCTTGGCGCCGTAGCGCGCCAGCCGCTCCGGCGGGATGGCCTCCGGGACCACGACGGCGCGCGCCAGGCGGCAGTTCACGGTGTGCTGGACGGTCGCCCACTCGTAGTCGAAGGCGGTCGCGCTGGGGATCCGCAGCAGTGCGGCGGCGACCGTGACGTCGTTGGACCCGTGGCCGAGCGCGATGTCGATCTTCCGGCGGGCCGCCCAGCGGGTGAGGGCGGCGCTGCGGGAGAGCAGCCCGAGCCCCTTGGCCGCGAGCCGGCCGCCGCGGTGGCGGCCGATCGGCTCCACGTGGAGGCCGTGGCGCTCCGCCAGCTGCAGCGTCTGCGCGAAGTCGCGCGCCGTCACGAGCACCTCGGCGCCTCGCTCCTCGAGCGCCCGGATCACGGGGCGCATGACGAGGACGTGCGGGGAGTTGGTGAGGTCGACCCAGACGCGCATTTTTGGTGTGAGGCCGGGCCGGGACGGGGTACTGGCACCGGGCGGGCGGTACACCCTAGTTTCGAACCCTTGCGGGAGGATTCACGATGCGCAGACTGATCGTTGCGTGTGTCGTCGCCGGTTGCGCGGCCCTGGCCGCTGCAGGGCCGGCCACAGCCGAGCCCACCTGGGCGCCGGCGGCCAGCGCGACGGTCCACCCGGGCGTGCAGACGGTCACGGCGGGCGGGCAGTGCACGGCCAACTTCGTCTTCTTCGACGCGGCCAACGACGTCTACCTCGGCCAGGCGGCGCACTGCTCGAGCACGAGCGACAACACGACGACGAACGGCTGCGTGGCCGGCACGCGGCCGCACGGCACGCCGGTCGAGGTCGACGGCGCCTCGCGGCCCGGCACGATCGTCTACTCCTCCTGGGTGACGATGCAGGCCGCGGGCGAGACCGACACGAACGCGTGCCGCTTCAACGACATCGCGCTGATCAAGCTCGACCCGGCCGACTACGGCAAGGTCAACCCGACGATCCCGTTCTGGGGCGGGCCGACCGGCACCGCGACCTCGACGGCGACCGGCGACAAGGTCCTCTCCTACGGCAACTCGTCGCTGCGCCTCGGCGTCACGGCGCTGTCGCCCAAGGAGGGCACCAGCCTCGGCACCGCCGGCGGCGGCTGGACCCACCAGGTCTACACGGTCTCGCCGGGCATCCCGGGTGACTCCGGCAGCGCGTTCATCGACCGGTCGGGGCAGGCGTTCGGCGTCCTCAGCACGCTCCAGATCGCGCCGCTGGCCGGCGCCAACGGCGTCAGCGACCTGTCGCGGATGCTCGCCTACATGGCGTCCCACGGCGGGCCGAACGCGACCCTGGCGCTCGGCACCGATCCGTTCCGCGGTCCTCTCCTTCCGTAGCGCTGGGATGGCGGGAGGGCGTTCGCCCTCCCGCTAGCCTGATCGGGCCGTGTCGCCGCTCGTCCTCGCGTCCCTGACCGACCCGATCGTGGAGTTCGCGGTCGACGTCGTCGACGCGATGGGCCTCCCCGGGATCTTCCTGCTGATGGTGGCCGAGAGCGCCTGCATCCCGATCCCGTCGGAGACGACGTTCCTGTTCGCCGGCTTCAACGTGGCCAACGGCGAGTACTCGATGTTCGCCGTCGTCGCGGTCGGGACGTTCGCGAACGTCGTCGGCTCGTGGATCGCGTACGCGGTCGGCTACTTCGGCCGCGTCGACCTGCTCGAGAAGCACGGGCGCAAGCTGCACGTCAAGCCGTCGCACCTGGCGTGGGCCGACCGCTGGTTCGAGCGCTACGGCGACGCGACCGTGTTCTTCTCGCGCATGCTCCCGATCATCCGCACGTTCATCTCGCTGCCCGCGGGCGTCGCGCGGATGCCGTTCTGGCGCTTCACGCTGCTCACCACGGCCGGGTGCATCCCGTGGATCTTCATGCTCACGTTCATCGGCAAGGAGGTCGGCGCTCACTGGGAGAGCTGGCGCGACAGCCTGCATTACGTCGACTACGCGGTCGCCGCCATGATCGTGCTCGGCGCGATCTACCTGTTCGTCCGCTGGCGCCGCCGGCGGCGCGACGAGCGGCTCGGCACGCCGGCCGCCGATGCGGGTCACTGAGCCGCGGCTGATCGAGACGATCGCGCTGGGCCTCGTGCAGGGCCCGGCCGAGCTCCTGCCGATCTCCTCGTCGGCCCACGTCGGGCTGCTGCCGTGGGCGCTCGGATGGCAGCACGCGGCGCTGCCCGGGCCGGTACGGAAGGAGGTCGAGGTCGCGTTCCACGCGGGCACTGCGCTGGCGCTGGGACGCCCGCGCGCGCCGCTCGGCGTGCTCGCCGCGGCCACCGCACCGCCGGCGCTCGCCGGCCTCGCCTTCGAGCGCGCCGTCGAGTCGCGGCTCGGGACCCCGCGCTCGATCGCGCTCGGCCTGCTCGCCGGCTCCGCCGCGATGGTGCTCGCCGACCGCGTGCCGGCGCGGCGGACGGCTGACGCTGTGGGTCTTCCCGACGGCGCCGCGCTCGGGGTCGCCCAGGCGCTCGCGCTGATCCCGGGCGTCTCCCGCAGCGGCGCGACGCGCGCGGCCGCCCGCGCCCGCGGGTTCACCCGCCCCGACGCCGCCCTGCTCTCCCGCGAGGTCGCGCTGCCGGTGCTGGCCGGAGCGACCGCGCTCAAGGGCCTCCGCCTCGCGCGCCGCAGACCGTCGCGCGCGACGCTGCGCGCGCTGGCCGGCGGGGCGGCCGCCGCAGCGCTCTCCACCCGCGCGGCTCTGCACCTTGAGCGCTCCCGCGCCGCCGGCGCGCCGCTCGCCGTGTGGGCCGCCTACCGGACGGTGCTCGCCGTCGCGATCCTCGTCGGGACCGCCTGTCAGGATCGGGCGCGATGACCGATGCCTACGCCGAGTCGGGCGTCGACACGAGCGCGGCCGATCGCGGCGTCGCGGCGCTCGTGGGCGTGCTGCGCACGATCGAGGTGGGCCGCGCGTCGAGGGCGGTCCCGCTCCCCGGCCACTTCGCCGCCGTGCTCGAGGTGGCGCCGAACCTCGGGATCGCCGTCGGGACCGACGGGGTCGGGTCCAAGCTGATCGTCGCCGAGCAGGCGGAGCGCTACGACACCGTGGGCATCGACTGCGTGGCGATGAACGTCAACGACGTCGTGTGCGTCGGAGCCGAGCCGATCGCGCTGCTCGACTACCTCGCGGTCGAGCAGGCGGACCCGGAGGTCATGCGCCAGATCGCGGTCGGGCTCAAGCGCGGCGCCGAGCTGGCCGGCGTCGAGATCCCCGGGGGGGAGGTTGCGGTCCTGCCCGAGCTCATCCGCGGCCACCCGTCACCGCACGGCTTCGACCTCACGGCGGCGTGCTTCGGCACCGTCGCGCTCGACGGGATCGTCACCGGAGCCGATACCCGCCCGGGCGACGCGCTGATCGGTCTCCCGTCCTCGGGTCTGCACTCGAACGGCTACTCGCTCGCCCGCCGGGCGCTGTCCGGCCTCGCGCTCGACGACAACCCGGAGCTGCTCGGCGGCGCCACCGTCGCCGACGCGCTGCTCGAGCCGACCGTCATCTACGTCCGCGCGATCCTCGAGCTCCTGCGCTCCCGGGTCGCCGTCCACGGCCTCGCCCACATCACCGGCGGAGGCGTCCTCAACCTGACGCGCCTCAGCGGCGACGTCGGCTTCGAGATCACCGACCCACTCCCGGCGCCGCCGGTCTGCACCCTCATCCGCGACCTCGGCGGCGTCGCCGACGCCGAGATGTGGGAGGTCTTCAACATGGGCTGCGGTTTCGTCGCCGTGGTCGCGGAGACCGACGCCGAAGCCGCCGCGGCGCTTCTCGCGTCCCACCACCCGGGCAGCCGTCGCATCGGGACGGTCACCGACCGCCCGCGAGAGGTCACGGTCCCGCCGGCCGGCGTGACGCTCAGCGCTTGACGGCGTCGAGGATCCAGATCACGAGGCCGGGGAGCGCGGCGGCGACGGCGGAGAGCGCAAGGATCGTCATCGTCATGGCCTGGAGGACGCCGGCGGCCCGCGCCGTATTCCCGCGACCGATCCAGCACACATGGAGAAGACAACGCCGGATCGCATCTCTAGCGTCGTGAGCGATGAGTTCCGCAGCCTTGAGCGGTCTACCCCCGAGAGCGCACGAAACCAAGAGGAGTACAGGACGTGGATGACGTGGCAGGCGTGATCGACCAGCAGCGACCAGGACCCGACTGGCCGGGGAGCGCCGCCGTCCGGGCCGAGGGGCTGGTCAAGCACTACGAGAGCCGGACCGGGAGGATCGAGGCCGTCCGCGGCGTTGACCTGACCGTCGAGGCGGGAGAGGTCTTCGGCTTCCTGGGACCGAACGGGGCCGGGAAGTCGACCACCGTGCGGATGCTCACGACGCTGCTCTCGATCACCGCGGGCTCCGCCTTCGTGGCCGGCATCGACGTCGCCCGCGATCCCGACGCGGTCCGTCACCGGATCGGCGTCGCGCTCCAGGAGGCCGGGCTGGACCCGCGGCAGAGCGGCCGCGAGCTGCTGATCCTCCAGGCACGGCTGTTCGGCATCGCGCCCGACGCGGCCGCGGCCCGCACCGAGGAGCTGCTCGCGCTCGTCGAGCTCGAGGACGCCGCCGACCGCCGCATCAAGGACTACTCGGGCGGCATGAAGCGGCGGCTCGACCTCGCGTCGGCGCTCGTCCACCGGCCCGAGGTGCTGTTCCTCGACGAGCCGACGACTGGGCTCGACCCGGCGAGCCGGCTGACGGTCTGGGACGAGGTGCGGCGCATCAACGAGCGCGGGACGACCGTCTTCCTCACCACCCAGTACCTCGAGGAGGCCGACGCGCTGTGCGACCGGCTGGCCATCATCGACGGTGGCCTGATCGTGCGCGAGGGCACGCCGGCGCAACTCAAGGCCGACCTGCGCGAGCGCCACGGCCTCGACAGTGACCCGTCGCTCGACGACGTGTTCCTCGACGCGACCGGCCGCACGCGCAGCCGGGTCGCCGGCGACGTGCAGGAGGTGACGTCATGACGCAGGCCTGGGTGCTGGGACAGCGGGCGCTGCGCGAGGGCTGGCGGACGCCCGAGGCGCTGCTGCCCACGTTGTTCATCCCGCTCTTCTTCCTGGTCGTCAACGTCGGCCAGGCCGCGAAGATCTTCCCCGCGGCGTCGACCGGGTTCCTGTACGGCCAGGGCTACGGCGCGTTCCAGCTGCCGAGCTCGCTGCTGCTCGCCGCCTCGTTCGGCACCGCGGCGCTGTTCCTGGTCGAGGACATCGAGGGCGGCTACTTCGACAAGCTGCGGGCGTCGCCGGTCCCGCGCAGCGCGATCGTGCTCGGCCGGCTGATCGCCGAGGTGGCGAAGGGAGCGCTGATCGCGGCGGCCATCGTCCTGCTCGGCGTGATCTTCGGCATCTCGATCGCCAGCGGGCCGGTCGGCTTCGTGCTGCTCGTGATCCTCACCGCGCTGTGGGCAGCCGTCTTCGTCGGCTTCATGCAGCTGATCGCGCTCAAGACCCGCAGCGCGGCGGCGACCAACTCCGCCGGCCTCGTCTTCTTCCCGCTCCTGTTCCTGACGCCGAACTTCGTCCCGCGCGACCTGCTCACCCGCCCGATGGAGATCGCGGCGACCCTCAATCCCGTCACCTACCTGATGGAGGCGCTCCGCTCGCTGATCCTCCAGGACCTTGTGTGGGAGGACATCCTGCCCGGGTTCGCGGTCGTCTTCGTGCTCGGCGCGCTGATGCTCTACCTCAACGTGCGGATGATCCGGAACTACGACTGACGCGCGACCTAAAAACGCGCACGATCGACCTCCTCGAGCAGGGATTCGTGCACCTGCCCGAGCAGCGCACCGATAAGGCGGCGGCGTGGCGTAGCGCCCAGGAGGTCTTCGCCGCCACCACTGTGAGCGACCCCATCGGGATGGACATGCCTCCGCTCGAGACGGTCGGCGAGTTCACGATCCCACCCGCGGGCGCGCTCTCGCGGGAGTTCCAGACGCTGCACATCGACTTCGGGCTGCCGATCGCCGGCCGCGCACGGCTCGACGTCGCACGCTTCACGGCGCTCTACATCGACGCCGAGCACGCGCCGACCACCGCCCTGACCCGCGTGGTCCCGCTCAGGCGCCTGCTCGCGCAGCGCACGTGGTCCGCGCACCGCACACTCGTGTCCAGGCTGCGCGGATATTGCACCGAGGGCTCCGTCGAGGGCATCCTCGCGCGCATCGTCGAGGCGGCCGACGACAGCCCGTCGCTGCCCTCGGACGTGCTCTGCGGAATGGAGTTCGCGTCTCTCGCCGAGGAGCGAGCCCACTTCGCTCGCCACGGCCTCACACTCGACGCCGTGGAGCATCGCGTCCGCCTGGGCCCCGGAGAGCTCCTACTGCTCGACAACCTCGCCACCGCCCACGGGCGCGCCGGAACGCGCAGCCCTGGTGAGCTGCACCAACTCTGCAGCGGTTATCGCGCACTCGACGTCACACGGCAGCGGACGCTGCTCCGGCGCGTGCTATCCGCGCCCCGGCGGGCTCACGATCTCCAGGCGTCCGCCGACGGCCTCGGCGCGGTCGACGAGGCCGCGGACGCCTGAGCCGCCTTTCGGATCGGCACCGCCGACGCCGTCGTCGGCGATCGTCACGAGCGATCCGCTGGCGGTGGGTCCTGCCACGAACCGACTCTAACCCGGGAGCGGAGAAGCTACCGGCGTTTGGTGCGACCTTCGCGATAGAGGTCGGCCATCGCCCCGACCGACGCCTTGTTGGCGTTCTCGAGAACCGACGGCCCGGGTTGAGGCTTCCGCGCCTCGTGGGCCGCCTCTTCAGTCGGGCCGAGGGGATCGGGCCGCCGAAGCGCCCGGCGAAGCCACCGGGGCATCCCCACGTCGCCGCCCCACGCCTCCTGCTGTCGATCCGCCATGCCGAACCTCCTTTGCGCTAGCCGTAGCGGCGGTAATTGACCGTCAGGTCATCCTCCCACTCGCAGGGTGAGCATGTCTACGGCGCCACCGTCCGTGCGCTGCGTTGCGGTTCGATCCCCCAGCTGACGATCCGCTCGGGATGGATGCGGATCAGCGGCGTCGGCAGCGTGATCGCCTCCCCGCGCCCGCGGACCTCGATCCCGCGCGGCCGCCAGGGATCGGTGCTCTCCAGATCGTCGATCACGATCGCGACTCGTCTCGTCCGGCCCACGTCGCGGAACTTCTTCGTCCGCTCGAGCTCGTGGCCCCCGACGTCGATCGTGTCGCGCGCCGCGTTGTAGATCCAGGCGACCGGCACCACGTGCGGCGTGCCGTCCGCGCCCACCGTCGCGATCCGGCCGAGCTGCCGGCCGCCGGCCAGGTAGCGGATCTCGGCCTCCCGGAAGACGCTCATCGCCGCGGCGCATGCTGACGCACCCCGCCGCCGGTTGCGGGCACGCCGCCGGGGCGGGAGGGTGGCCCCTATCCGGCCCGTCACGACCGTCATCGTGCTGGCAGCGGCGGTGCTCGTCGTCGGTGCGCCGGTGGACGCGGCCGCACCCTCGCCCGCGAGCTGAATTACGCTGCTGCCTCTTGGAACAGCCGCGCTGAGTTGCGCAACCAGAGGAGGGACGATGCCGCTCTACCTAACGAGGTTCAGCTACACGCCGGAGACGTGGGCCAGGCTCATCGATAACCCAGAGGACCGCCGCAAGGCCGCCCAGACGTACATCGAATCGGTCGGTGGGAAGCTCCACGGGTTCTGGTACGCCTTCGGCACCCATGACGGCTACAACCTCTGGGAGGCTCCCGACAACGTGTCCATGGCCGCGGTTGTGCTGGCGATCAGTGGCGGCGGTGCGCTCAGCTCGCTGGAAACGACGGTGCTCATGACCGTCGACGAAACGATCGAGGCGCTGAGCAAGGCCGGGCAGGTCCAGTACCGACGGCCCGGCGGCTAGACGCCGCCGACATGACGAACGAGATCCCCCAGCTCACTCTCAACAACGGCGTCACGATGCCGGTCCTCGGCTTCGGCGTCTACCAGATCCCCGCCGAGCAGACCGAGCAGGCCGTCAGCGACGCACTTGTCGCCGGCTACCGCTCGCTGGACACCGCCGCCGCCTACCGGAACGAGGAAGCAGTGGGCCGCGCGATCGCCGCCAGCGGCATCCCGCGCAGCGAGCTGTTCGTGACCACCAAGCTCTGGATCCAGGACGTCGGCGAGGGCAACGCCAGGCGTGCGTTCGAGGCGTCCCTGAAGCGACTCGGCCTCGACTACGTGGACCTGTACCTGATCCACCAGCCCCTCGGCGACTACTACAGCTCCTGGCGGGCGATGCAGGAGCTCACCCGCGAGGGCATAGCCAAAGCGATCGGCGTGTCGAACTTCTACCCCGACCGGCTCGCGGACCTCATCGCCCACAACGAGATCACGCCGGCTGTCAACCAGATCGAGACGCACCCGTTCAACCAGCGCACCGCCGACGAGGAGCTCATGCGCGAGCACGGCGTCCAGATCGAGTCCTGGGGCCCGTTCGCAGAGGGCCAGAACAACATCTTCTCCGACCCGACCCTCAGCGAGATCGGCGCCGCGCACGGCAAGTCCGTCGCCCAGGTCGTCCTGCGCTGGCTCATCCAGCGAGACGTCGTCGTCATCCCCAAGTCCGTCCGCCTCGAGCGGATGCGCGAGAACATAGACGTCTTCGACTTCGAGCTCACCGACGACGAGATGGACCGCATCGCGGCGATGGACACCGGCACGACGCTGTTCTTCGACCACGCCGACCCCGAATGGGTCAGCCGGCTCAACAGCGTCCGCGTCGACTGACGCTAGTACTGCCCGGCGCGTGCTGTGGAACTCTGCGCAATGAAGCACCCTCGATTGCGGCAACGTCCTCGAGACGCTGCACGGCGCCGGGTGATGAGCTTTCGGGCCGCCCGCCGTCACACACACTATGAGCTCCATCACTGACGACCTCCGGCCGCTCGACGAGCAGGCCTTCGGTGCCCGCGTCGAGCCGCACCGCCGCGAGTTGCACGTCCACTGCTACCGCCTTCTCGGGTCGTTCGAGGAGGCCGAGGACCTCGTCCAGGAGGCGTTCCTGCGCGCGTGGCGCCGGCGCGAGACGTACGAGGGCCGCGCGTCGGTTCGCGCGTGGCTGTACCGGATCGCGACGAACGCCTGCCTCGACGCGCTCGACAAGCGCCCGCGGCGGCCGAGCGCGAGCGGCGAGGTCGCGTGGCTGCAGCCCTATCCCGACGAGCTCCTCGAGCAGCTGCCCGACCGGCGCGAGGGCCCGGAGGACGTGGCGCTCGCCAAGGAGACCGTCGAGCTGGCGTTCATCGCCGCGATCCAGCACCTCGCGCCGCTGCCGCGGGCCGTGCTCGTGCTGCGCGACGTCCTCGGCTGCTCCGCGAAGGAGACCGGGCGCCTGCTCGAGACGACAGAGGCGTCGGTGAACTCCGCGCTGCAGCGCGCGCGGGCTGGGTTGCGGGAGAGCCTGCCCGAGGACCGCGAGGCGTGGCAACCCGCCGCCGAGCCGACCGCCGCCGAGCGGGAGCTGCTCGCCCGCTACGTCGAGTGCAGCGAGCGCGCCGACGCCGAGGGCTTGGCCGCGCTCATGCACGAGGACGTTCGCTTCTCGATGCCGCCGACGCCCGGCGTCTGGACCGGCCGAAGCACGGTCGTGCAGGGCTGGATCGACGGCGGGTTCGGATCGGAGGCGTTCGGCAGCATGCGGTGCGTGGTCACCCGCGCCAACGGTCAGCCCGCGGTCGCGGGCTACGTGCGCAAGCCGGGCGACGCCGCGTACGAACGACTGGCGATCGACGTCCTACGGGTGCAGGACGGGGTCGTCACCGAGATCGTCACCTTCGACGGTGCGGTGTTCGAGCACTTCGACCTGCCGGCCACGCTCAGCGCGGCGGTCGGTCCGAGATGAACGCCCCCGCCTCGATCACCGTCACGCCAGTCTTCGTTGCCGACCTGTCTGCTCTGAGGGCGAGCGGATGCCGGTCTGCGTGCACGTCACGCCGATCTACGTCCAGCGCCGGGAGCTCGACGACGCGCGCAGCGAGGACGGCTACACCATTCGCGAGTGGGTCGAGGCGCCCGGCGTGCGGTACGTGCCGGTCGACGGCGAGCTCGAGCTGCTTCCCGGGCTCCGACTCGTCCCAGCACCGGGCCACACACCCGGCATGCAGATGGTCGTCATCGAGACCGGCGGGCGCCCGGTCATCGTCGGCGGCGACGTCGCGGTGTGGTTCGGCGAGCTCGACGAGCCGCACACCGAAGGCCAGCAGCGGGTCCTAGCGCTCGACCCCGAGCTGGTCTGGCTCACGCACGAGCACGAGCCATGGCGACACCGCACCGTCCGAGGCATCACGCCGGCCTCCAGCCGCCCGTGCATCCGTGCCGCTTAGGGATTCCCTAGCCAGAAGAGTGCTTGCATGTCGAGAACCTCTGACCGGCTCCGCTCACCAGGTGAAGGGCCATGACAGGCGCGGCCCACGACACCAGGAGACCCGAACAAGAATGACGCTCAAGCGGATGGACAACGTGCTCATCGTCGTCGAGGACCTCGAGGCCGCCAAGGCGTTCTTCGCCGAGCTCGGGATGGAACTGGAAGGCCAGACGCTGGTCGAGGGGCCGTGGGTGGACCGCACCATCGGGCTCGACGGCGTGCGTGCCGACATCGCCATGATGCGGACCCCGGACGGCCACGGCCGGGTCGAGCTGACGAAGTTCCACACGCCGCCCGCGGTCAGAGCCGAGCCGGAGAACGCGCCGGCGAACACACTGGGCATACGCCGCATCATGTTCGCTGTCGACGACATCGACGACGTCGTTGCCCGCCTGCGAAGCCACGGTGCCGAACTCCTCGACGAGATCGCGCAGTACGAGGACCTCTATCGGGTCTGCTTCCTGCGTGGGCCTGAGGGCATCATCATCGGAGTGGCCGAGCAGCTCAGCTGAAAACCTCCGTGCATAGGCACGGCGGCGGCGCCTGCGAGCCCGTCATCGGTGGGGGCTCGCGCACCGTCGCTGTCGCAACAACGCATAAGCGGCAGTGCCCGGTGCCTCGCTAGGTCACGACTGCGGGACGTTCAGCCGCGTGGGATGTCCCCGCATGCGATCACTTCGTACGGGTGCGCGGGCTTGTGCACATTGATCGAATAGCCGCCGTTCGTGCGCGCTGTCAGCTCTGTCGCGATCACGGTCTCGGACCGCCCGTGATCGAGCGCGCTCAGCCCGTCCTCGACCGTCGCCAGCTGCTCGCCAAAGCTGTCCATGGCCCGATACTGGGCACACGTCACGTCGTGGATGTGGGCCGGGTTGCTCCCGCCGGTGTCGGGGGTGATCCTGATCGTCACCCGCGTCCCCTCGCGTTTACCGCCGCCCGGCACCGAAGCGGTCGCCTCGGCCGCTTCCAGGGTCGCCTCGCCGTTGCGGCCCGAGTGATTCTCCTCGTGCAACGCGAAGGTGATGGCTGCCGCCTTTGAGCTCCCCTGACTCGGTGATCGCGCAGGCTGCTCATCGCCACATCCGGCGAGGCCCAGCGCCCCGACGATCACAGGACATACGCAGAGAAGCCGCATAGCGTCAGGCTTCGCCAACCGTCGCAGGAACGGGCAGCGATTACAAGCTCGGCGAGGTGTCCTACCGCGACGACAGTGGCGACCTCACCTCCAGCTGGACGGCCAGGTGGATGTAGTCGGCCAGACTCGCCTTTGGGACGACGCGCAGCAGTCAGCGCAGGCCGGTGCGTAAGCGGAGCGGCTGGGATGACTCGCGGGTACCCCACGCCCGCTCACACCCGGTGTAAGCGCCACGCAAGAGCGGTGCAACCGCGACCGGCGACGGTTCGCAGCGTCCAGCCACCGCTCCCGCACAGACAACACGGTGCGGCTCACATCTACCACCCGAGGAGAGCCCTCTCATGAAGTTCAGCACCCGCCGTGCACTAGCCGCCATCGTCGCGTCCTCGTGCCTCGTAGTCCCGGCGTCCGCGTCCGCGATGCTCGACTCGCCCGCCTCCACGACCACGAACGATGCCGCGGCGCTCGCCCAGGAGCGCTACTACTCGTCGTACGACGACGCCGAGACGATCGATGGCGGCACGTCCGCCGCGCAGTCGGCCGCGGCGCTCGCACAGGAGCGCTACTACTCGTCCTATGACGACGCCGAGACGATCGGCGGCGGCACGTCCGCCGCGCAGGCGCAGGAGCGCTACTACTCGTCATACGGCAAGCCCGCGCCGCTGACCGTCGCACAGTCGCCCGCCCCCTCGGACGACACTCCGTGGCTGCCGCTCGCGCTTTCGGCCGCTGTCGCGCTGGCGATCGTCGCGGCCAGCGCAACCCGAGTCCGCCGCCTGCGCGTCCGCCGCCGCGTCACGCGAGTGGCCACCTAGCCGCGTCGGCGTCCGCCTCGCGCGCGAGGCGGACGTCGTCGCCGTTCCGTGCGGTGTGGATTCACACCAGCTATTCGAGGAACTCGACGACGGCGCGAGACCAGGCGGCGCGATGGTCGGCGCTCTCCAGGAATGGAAAGTGATCTGCGCGCGGGAGCACGGCCAGCGTTGCATCGGGCAGCGCGGCCGCGATCTCCTCGCCCGGCGCGATGCCGAACGCGTCGAGCTCGCCGACGAGGACGAGCGTCGGCGACGTCACGGATGCGAGCGCGGCGCGCTGATCCATTCCAGCCGCGATCCTCGAGTTGAAATGTCGCAGTGCGTCGGCGTTGTTGCCGGCGCGCCGTAACGCCCCGAGGATTCCGCTCGCATCGATGCCGACGGGCACGAACACGCGGCTTTCGCGCGCGGATAACGCCGAGAGCTCGGCATCGCTTGCAAACTCGCCGGCCTCGTGGGCGGCGAATGCGGCGACCGAGTCCTCGTAGTAGGGCCTACCCTCGTGCGAGGCGATGCGCGCTGCACGCATCTTGCGGGTCGCGGGCGTGAAACGCGGCGCGCTGCTGGCGATGATCAAGCGTCCGACCCGGTCGGGGTGCGTGCTCGCCCACGTCATCGCAACGAACCCGCCGTGGGAGTGGCCGAGCAGGTCCAGACGCTCCAGGCCGAGATGGGCACGGAGCGCCTCGATGTCGGCCGCGTAGTCCTCGAGGTCGTAGCCCGACGGATCGGCTGGCCGGTCGGAAGCGCCGGTGCCCCGCGGGTCGAGCAGCAGCAGCGTTCGCGCGCTCGCCAGCTCCGGCAACTCGCCGAAGTACTCGGACGAGCATCCCGGCCCGCCCGGATGGAGCACGAGCGGTGGCCCCGAACCGCGCACGCGCCACGCGAGCGTGCGGCCATCAGCGGTGGTCAGCGACGGCACTGTCGCGACCCTAACGTGCCCGACAGCCGCTGGCTGGGCGTCACGTCATGACCGCGCTACGTCACCGTTGGACGGCACCGGCGAGACGGGCTCGCTGGGCAGGTTGCCCGCTGCGGCGTTCTCGCGGGCCAGGAACGCGCCCAGCTCGCCGATCGTGCTCATCAGCGGCGCCGGGAACACGAGCGTGGAGTTCTTGTCGACTCCGATCTCGACCATCGTCTGCAGATTGCGCAGCTGCAGCGCCAGCGGGTGGGCCAGCATCACGTCCGACGCGCGCCCGAGCTCGCCGGCGGCCAGCGCCTCGCCCTCGGCGGCGATGATCTTGGCCCGCTTCTCGCGCTCCGCCTCGGCCTGGCGGGCCATCGCGCGCTGCATGCCCTCGGGCAGCTGGATGTCCTTGAGCTCGACGGTCGTGACCTTCACGCCCCACTCCTCGGTCTGGATGTCGAGGATCTCGCGGATGTTCTGGTTGATCGTCTCGGTCTCCGACAGCGTCTCGTCGAGCGTGTGGCGACCCACGACCGCCCGCAGCGTCGTCTGGGCGATCTGGTTGATGGCCGCGGCGACGTTCTCGATCGCGACCACCGAGCGGATCGCGTCCTCGACCCGGTAATAGGCGACGGCGGACACGTCGACGCTCACGTTGTCGCGCGTGATGATCCCCTGCGACTGGATCGGCATCGTCACGATCCGCAGTGAGACCCTGTGGACGCGGTCGATCAGCGGGATGATGAAGATCAAGCCGGGTCCTCGCGCGCCGTCCTGGACGCGCCCGAGCCTGAACTGGACGGCGCGCTCGTACTGCTTGAGGATCCGGACACTCGCGACGAGACCCACCAGTAGCACAGCGACAACGACATAGAGAACGATCATTGGCTTGCCTTTCCGGAGGCGATCAGGTTGTTCAGACCTCGATCTTGCGCCCGGCCACGGCCGCCCGCATCGTGCGACCGAATGGCGACGAGGGTGATCCCGGGCTCGACCCATGAGGGGAGCGGGAGGATGACCCGGGAGTGCCACGGAAAAGTGGCCGTTCGGCCTGGACTCCTTTAGGCTCTCTTTACGGCCGCCCTTGGCCGCAGGAGCCGGGCATCACAACGGGGGAGGGATTCTGATGAGCTTGTCGCTCACGAGCGCGGGGACGGTGTCCCGCAGGGGGGTCGCGCGCGGACTGGTGCTCGCCGTGCTGTGCACGGTGTCAGCCGCGTCACCGAGCTTGGCCGCGGCACGCACCGTAACCGCGGGCGCCACGAGCGCCGGCCCATGCCACCGCAGCCTTGCGCCCCGTGCTGCCGGACGTGACACGTTCCGGGTCACCGCGCCGTCGCGCAGCATCGCGAGCGTCACGCTCCGCTCGGCCGGCGACTGGGATCTTGCGATCTTCGGCGCCAAGGGCCGTGTCGTGGCGGGCTCGGCCGGGTTCGCCGGAAACGAGCTGGCTGAAGGGTTCGTGCGCAAGGGTGAGCGCCTGACGGTGCAGGCGTGCCGCTATCGCGGCGACGCCCCGAGCGCGAAGGTGTCCGCCCGATTCACCGCGATCGCGAAGAAGAAGACCGCCGGCAAGGTCCGAGTGGTCGACGTGATCACACGCCAGCGGGCGGACAAGGAGCGGCTGCAGGGGCTCGGCCTCGATCTGACCGAGCACGGCGACGCCAACTCGGTCGAGGTCGTGCTGCACGGCCGTCGCGATGCTCGCACCCTTCGTCGCGCCGGATTCCGCTACCGCGTCCGCATCGCCGACCTGGCTGCACGAACACGACGCAACCAGGCCAAGGACCGGCGCTTCGCCTCGGCCGCCGCGACCTCCGCGCTCCCGAGCGGCCGGGACAGCTACCGGCATCTGGCCGACTACGACTTCGAGATGAAGCAGCTCGCGCAGCAGTACCCGCTGCTCGTGAAGCCGCTCACGCTCAGGTACAAGAGTGTGCTGGGCCGTGACGTGAACGGGATCGAGATCACGTTGAACGCAGCGAACACGCAGGACGGCAAGCCCATCTTCCTGAACATGGGCGTGCACCACGCTCGTGAGTGGCCCTCGTCGGAGCACACGATCGAGTTCGCGTACGACCTGCTCCGCAACTACGGCGCGGACAGCCGAACGACGTCGCTCGTGCAGCAGACGCGCACGATCGTTGTGCCGGTGGTGAACCCCGACGGGTTCAACATCTCGCGCGAGGCCGCCCCGCTGGGCGACTTCTCGCTCTTCGACTACGAGATGAAGCGGAAGAACTGCGCGGTGTCGCAGTCGACGCCGTCTCAGTACCGGCGCCATGCCTGTGATGACAACAAGGCGGGCCGCCTCCGCGGCACCGATCCGAATCGCAACTACGGCGGATTGTGGGGCGGGTCCGGAGCGAGCGTGACGTGGTTCGACGACACGTTCCGCGGCGACGCTCCGTTCTCGGAGCCGGAAGTGCAGAGCATCCGCGATCTGGTGTCCAACCGTCAGGTGACGAACCTGATCACGAACCACACCTACTCGAACCTGGTGCTGCGCCCGCCTGGGGTGGCGAGCTTTGGGTTCCCGCTCGAGGAGCCGCAGTACAAGGCACTCGGCGCGGCGATGACTGCGCACAACGGGTACTCCAACGACCCCGGGTTCGGCCTGTATGACACGACGGGGACGACGGAGGACTGGTCGTTCTGGTCGACGGGCGGCTTCGGCTTCACGTTCGAGATCGGCCCGAGCGAGTTCCACCCGCCATATGCCACCGGCGTCGAAGCCGAGTACCTCGGTCTGGCACCGGCCGCGGGTGCAGGAAAGGGCGGCAACCGCGAGGCCTACTACGAGATGTTGAAGGCCACCGCCGACACGGCGTATCACTCGGTGATCGAGGGTGCTGCGCCCGTGGGCTCGACGCTGAGGATCTCGAAGAGCTTCCAGACGTCGACCTCGCCGGTCTGGCAGGACGACTTCGGCACCGTCATCGGCGACCCGATCCAGTTCCCGGACATGCTCAGCTCGGAGCTGAAGGTCGCCGCCCCGACGTTCGCGTGGCACGTCAACCCGTCCACGCGGCCAGTCGTCGCCGGCCGGCACGGCCGGGATGCGACCGGCCCGCCGCAGCCGACGACCACGCTCGCGAACCCGGCCGGGATCCCGGCAGAGAACGTGAACTACCCGGCGCAGCCGTACGAGTCGATCCCCTTCACGGTGCAGGGGCCGGCCAACGGTGTCGACAACGGTACGTTCACGGTCCATATCGAGTGGTCGAACCCGAATACCGACTGGGACGTCTACGTGGTCAACTCGGCCGGTGTCGTGGTCACGCAGTCGGCGGCGTTCGGCGATACCACCGAGGACGCCACGCTGTTCGACCCGCCGCCCGGCCAGTACACGGCGCACATGGTCAACTACGACCAGGTGCAGAGCCCGCCCGATGACTGGTTCAACGGGAACGTGACGTTCCGGTCGCCCACGCCGCTTCTGGAGACCGGTGTGAAGGAGAGTTGGACGCTCACGTGCACCGGATCCGACGGCAAGGTGAAGGCGACGCGCCAGGTGACGGTCGACCGCGGACAGCGCGTCCAGGTCGGCAACGCCTGCACACGGAGCAAGTAGACGCGCGCGGGCGGGCGATCCTCGCCAAGGATCGCCCGCCGCCGCGCCCGCCGGACGGCACGACCGCATTGGGTCCTTCAAGCGGCACGTAGCCCACCGGCCAGGACGCAGGGCGGGAGCGAGTTCACGGACTGTCGTCCAGCTGTTCGAGAATCCTCCGGCTTTGCTCGACGAGCGCCCGATCGCGCCTGAACCCTCGATTCCGTCGCGCGCGGACAATCGCGTCGCGGAGCAGTCGCCTGTCCAGCGGATCGAGCTCTGGGAGCATCGCTTGCGCCAGCCGAAGCCCGTAGAACTGCTCGAAGTGACTGCGCGGCGTGTCGACGGTCTCGAGAACCGCGACGAAGTCGCGGTAGTCCTCCTTGGCCAGCATCAGATTGAGCGCGATCACCCGTAGCGCGTCTGTGCCCTCGTGGAACCAGCCGAGAACTTCGACCGGATCGAAGTCGGCGTCGCGTGCGGCCTGCTGGATGCGCGTCGCAACGCGATCGAGCGCATAGGTACGCCGAGGGCCCGGCGGTTCCACGCGTCGGACATGCTCATAGAGCCCGGAGAGGTTCTCGAGGACGAGAGCCTGCCTTCGGAGCGCCATGACGTTCTCGTCTCCGGCTCGCTCGGAGGAGATAGCCAGCTCGAGCCTGCTCTTGACTACCTCTCGCACACGAATGTTTGCGCCGAGGATCTGGAATCCCTCGAGTTGGATCCGCTCGTGGAGGAAAGCGAGAAGAACCAGCGCCAGCCCGAGCGTGAGCAGGAAAGCGCTGCGCGCGTCGTGGTCCGTCGTGAACAGCACGAGCACGCCCGCGCAGAACGCCGCCACCCCGAGCGCACCCAGAATCCTCGGAAGCCAGCGGCGCCCGTGGTGTTGCACCAGTACAGCGATTTGTCTCATCGACGCCGGTGGGTTCAGTCTGGCCGTTCAGCCCGGCGCGCCGTCGAGCCGCTCGGCGAGTTCGACGATCAGGCCTTCGGGTCCGCGGACGTAGCAGAGGAGAAAGGTGTTCTCGAAGTCGACGATCTCCCCGACCGTGTCCCAGCCGGCCTCTCGGACGCGCTCGACGACGCCACGCACGTCGTCGACCTTGAAGGCGATGTGCCTGAGCCCAGGACGGTTCGCGGCCGGCGCCGGCTCTTGAGCGCCGGCGGACGGCGAGTGGAAGCGCACCACCTCGAACACGTCGCTGCCGTCGGGGGCGCGAGCCATCACGAGCTCGACCGTCACGTTCTCGAGACCAATGATCCGACCGATCCACTCGCCGCTGAACACCCCGGGCTCGCTGCAGTCGAAGCCGAGCAGCGCGAGAAACCGGACTGTCTCGTCGAGGTCCTCGACGACAAGACCGACGTGGACGAAGCTGGTGACGCCGTGGCGATGGCTGTCCATTGAGGGCAAACGACTGGCTCGAGATCGCCGGGCTGCCGGAGTCGTGAGGATATCGGCCGTGGTGACAAGTGTCGGGGGCCCACGCAAGTAAGCTCGGGGTCGTGGAGCGGGTCACCGGTATCGGCGGCTTCTTCTTTCGCGCGCGGAATCCCGAGGCGCTGGCGATCTGGTACGAGGAGCGGCTTGGGGTGAAGCCCGCGCCAAGTACGTATGGGCAGGAGCCGTGGCGCCAGGAGGAGGGCGTGACTGTGTTCGCGCCGTTCCAGCAGGACTCGGACATGATCGGCCCGCCCGAGCACACCTGGATGATCAACTTTCGCGTCAATGATCTGGACGCGGTCGCCGAGCAGCTGCGAAGCGCGGGGGAAACGGTCGACGTGGACCCGGAGCGCTACCCGAATGGGCGCTTCGCCGAGGTTCGTGATCCGGAGGGCAATCGCATCCAACTTTGGCAGCCGATGGGGCCTGCATAGGGCAGCTCCGTCGCGCTCCGGGTCTGGCGCCGCGTTGCAGCCTGGCGCCCGGCCTATCCCTTGGGTTCGATCAACTCCTTGAACGCGGGCTCATCGCGGATCGGATCGAAGTCCGAATCATCCTTTGCGTACGAGCGAGACTGCTCCGAGCGGTCGATCGCGAGTCCGAGGTGATCGATCGCGTCATCCGTCCGGCCCGCGAGGCTCTCGCAACACGCGAGGTTGTAGAGCAGCCCGGCGTACTGCGGGTGAGCCTCGACCAGTTGGCGTCCGCGATCAGCCGCCTCGGCGTACTCGCCTGCCTCATAGAGCGGGTTCAGCGGGACCCAGAGCTCCCAGCCGGCGGGCTCGTACGCCTTTCCCGGGGTGCCGCCGAGCGCGATGACCGTCGTCTCGGGCTCCTCGGCGAACGCCGTCCGCTTCACGCCGGGAGGAGCAAAGATGAACGTCCCCGTGGGCGCAGCCACCTGGTCGCCGCCGAGCTCGAACATCGCTCGCCCTCGCACAACGAGGTACAGCTCCTCGTCGGCGTCGGGGTCCGACTCGTCGTGCTCGTTGATGATCCGGTCACCCACTTCGGGGGCCGTCCAAGCGTTGACACCGAAGGACGTGATGCCGAAGTGGTGCCTGACAGGTCGAAACGGCGCGCGTCCGTCGGTCAGCTCTTCGATCTCTTCCAGTCGTGCGACTGCGTACCTCGTCATCCGAGTCCTCCCACGTCGTACGTCACGCCCGAGCGGGGGCAACAGCCCGCATCACACTGGCTTCGGGTCGCTCAGTCCGCAGTCCGGCTTGTACGAGCTGAACAGGCCGCCGGCCGGGATGCGCAGGATCCGCTTGGTCGTGATGAACGCGACGCGCCCGTACCAGACGGCCTCGCCGTTGTCGGCGCAGCGGCTCGGGCGCGACAGCAGGACCTTGAAGCGCTCGCCGTGGCCCGGGCAAGTGCGGCGGGTGCACGTGAAGCCCGGCGGCTCGTCGACGACCATCCGGCCGAAGCCGACCGCCTTGCGGCCGCCGAACCTGCGCCAGCGGATCTTGCGCACCGTGGCGATGTAGCGCATCGTCACGGAGCGAGGACGTGTCTTGAGCTTGCCGGCGAGCGACCAGTAGCGCGCGCTCACGCGCTCACGGAAGGCGATGTCGTAGTCGTACAGACCGCTCCACGGACGCATGCTGGGCGGCTCTTCGTCCTCGGCCGGATTGCAGATGAACGGGCCGGCGCCGACGGCGGTAAAGCGCACGCTCGCGCCCACGACCGCCGCCTCGGTCAACCGCGAATCGAGCGACGTGTCGCCCACCTTCGGCTCCCGCACCTGCACCTCGGTGGCCGACGCGGGCAGCGCCAGCACGCGCGACGCGGCGGCGCCGCACCCGACGCCCTCGATCCGGGCCTCGCCGGTCCGCTCGGACCGTGCGATGAACGAGCCGGCCGCGGCGACGCCGGGGCTCGCGACCGCGAGGACGAGAGCGAGACCGATCGCACGCCTGTACACCGGCCGACAGTATCCGCATCGGGAGCGGGTGGCTAGCGGGCGCGCCGGTAGCGCTCGTAGATCACGCCCGAGCCGAACGTCCTGGTCTCGATCAGGTCGAGCGGGACGTCTTCGGTGACCGCCGGCAGGAACGGCGTGCCGCCACCGACGACGACCGGATTGCGGAACATGCGCAGCTCGTCGACGGCGACCCCAGCAAAGGGTGGCTATAGGATCGCGCCGTGCCGTTCACGCTCAGGAACCTCAAGGAGGACCTGGAGGATGTCGGGTCCAGGTTCGACGGCGCGCCGGACCTGGAGTTCCGCTTGGCGACCGAGGCGCTCGAACTCGAGAACTCCGGCCTGAGCTACCAACGCGTCCCACCCGGCTATCGCTTTCCGTACGGCCACACGCACAAGAAGCAGGAGGAGGTGTACGTGGTCCTGCGCGGGGGCGGGAGGATGAAGGTCGACGACGAGATCGTCGAGCTCAAGGAATTGGACGCGGTGCGCGTCCCGCCCGGTATGTGGCGAGGCTACGAGGCCGGGCCGAAGGGCCTCGAGATCCTCGTCATCGGGGCGCCCAGTCTCGGCGAGGCTCGGCGTGAGGACGTCGATGGCCGGCGCGACTGGTGGGCTGACTAGCGCCCGATAAACCGAGCGTCGTCGAGGATTGGCGAGGGCCTGAAGCCCTTGACGATCAGGTAGATCGCAAACGCCGCCTCGAAGGCGCCCTCGGGCACCGAGAAGAGGGCGTGCAGGCCGTCCTGCTCGTAGGCGCCGAACAGGACCGCGATCGACGACAGGAAGATCAGCGGACCGCCGATGACGCCCAGCATCGCGAGCCGTGGCGGCATCAATCCGGTGCGGTACATCAGCCAGCCGAGCAGGATGCCGTTGACGCCGACGCAGAATCCCGGCCCGAACAGGAACGTCCAGTCGTGGATCGCGACCAGGCTCTGCCCCGCAATGTCGAGCGAGGTTGCGTCCGCGCCGATGGACGCGGCCAGGTCGTCGCGCAGGGTGACGACGGAGAGCAGGCTGATCGCGCCGACCCCGATGATCGTCGACTCGATCGTGCGCGAGGCGACGTAGCTGAGCGAGAGGGTTTCGCTGTATCGCCTGAGGATCGGAAACATCACGACCGCCGTGCCGACGTTGCCGATCATCAGGAAGATCTCGAGGAGGGCGCCCAGTGTGACGCGGGTGTCGTCGCCGTCGCCGAGGATGTAGTCGGTGTCGTTGAGCACCGGGTCGTAGAGAATGAGCGCGGCGAGGATGGCCGTCAGAAACGTCGAGGCCATGAGCCAGCCGGCGATACGAGCGGTCCGTCTCTGTTGCGGCGACTGCTCTGGCAGGGAAAGCGCCATGCCCGCCCTGTACGTCAGGGTCCGCGCGATTCCTCTCGCGGGACAACCGCCGCGATGACCAGGCGCTAGTCGCCCTTGGCCGGGTACTGCTGCTCGGGCGGAGGGTCGCCTGAGTCTGCGTCCTCGTCGACGGCCCCCGGCACGCTCGGGTCGGCCTGCTTCTGCTCCCAGTCCTTGCGCGCGTCCGAGATCTCGTCTTCCAACTGCTCGGAGCGCTCCTCCATGTCGTCGGCCTCGCGCTCGAGCTCGTCCGCCTGGCGCTGGTGCGGGGGTTCCTCGGTCATGGCGACGGCTCTACCCGCCCGTCTCGTCCTCCGAACGGGCTCGCTCGCGCAGCTTGTCCCGCAGGTAGGCCGCCCGCTGGGCGCGGCGCTCGTGGGTCTGCTCGTCGGCCGGCTCATCCGCGCCTGAAGCCTGCTCGCGCTCGACGCGCTCGCGCTGGAGCTGCTCGAGCTGCATCTCCTCCGTCTTGGGATCGGGCATGAGGGCAAGCCTACGCCGACAGCGTCCGTACGCCCCGGCGGCGACGGACGGGCGCATCCGCTTCCAGCAGGCCGAGGACGGCCGTGCCGACCGAGGCGGCCGCCGGCCGCGTCAGCCCGAGGGCTTGACGCTCTCGATCACGATCGGCGGCTTGTCGCTCTCGATCGCGCCCTCGCGGTCGAGGCGCTCGAAGCGGAGCTCGTTGATCACGGCGCCCGCGAGCAGGATGATCGCGAGCGCGTAGAACCACACGAGCGCGATCAGGATGAACACGAGCGTGGTGCCCGCGCGCAGGGTCGACACGTTCTGGAGGTACAGCGGAAACGCATAGTCGACGACGCCGATGGCCGCCGTGGCGGCGAGCGCCCCCGGCCACACGCAGCGCCAGGGGATGAACCCGCTGGGCACGAGCTGGTAGATCATGCACAGCAGCCCGAAGAGCACGATCATGCCAATCACGAGCGTGATCCAGTACACGAGGCCGCGCACGTTCGAGAGGCCGAGCGGCAGGTCGCCCGTCCCCGTCGCGATCAGGCTCTGCACGGCCGGCACGGCCACGCTGGCGACGATGAAGAGCAGCACGACGGCGAACATGCCGAGCGCGAACAGCTTCTGGCGCACCCACGAGCGGCACGGCCGGTGGTAGATGCGGCAGAACGCGGTGTCGAGCGCTCCCCAGAACGACGAGGCGAAGTACACGGCGGCGACGAGCGCGATGATCCCGGTGGTCGTCGACGCCTCCTGGAGGCGCCGGACGACCTCGATCAGCGTCGACTCAGCGGCCGTCGGGAAGATCTGCTCCAGGTCGAGGAGCACGGACTGCTCCAGCTCCGCCGACCGCAGCACGCGCCCGGCGATGAACAGCGCGATCAGCGTGATCGGCAGGATCGACAGCAGCAGGTTGTACGCCACCATCGCCGCGAGGCCGGTGACGTTGTCCTCGTAGCCCTTGCGCCAGAAGTTGACGAGCGCGCCGCGGACTCGGCCCATGCGCCGATTATCCGTGCCGCGCGGTCGCTACGTCTGCGGGGTCGGCGCCGGGAGCTCGGGCTCGGCCGCCGGGACGGCGGCGTCGGCGGTCTCGCCAGCGGCCGTATGGACCTGTAGCGGGGTGCGGACCGCCACACCCCCGGACACCAGTCAGCCCACAACACGACGCGGGCTGGCCCCGCTGCCGGCGCTCACCCCCGGTGGGAAGGTACGCCTATGCCCGACGTCCACACCATGAACTACATCGAGACCGACATCTCCGTCGAGCTCACCCTCGTGGAGTGGCGCCGGTCGCAGCTGCAGCACAAGCGGCGCCGCCGGCTCAGCTTCTTCGCTGCGTTCGCCTGAGCCGATCGTCTCCGCTGCCGAACGTCAACGGCGGCTGGGTCCCCTCCCCTCAATGCCGCAGTTGACGTGAACCCTCACCCACCCGCGAGCACGACGTCGTAGCCCTCGGCCCGCAGGATCTCGACGACCGCGTCCCGGTGGTCGCCCTGGAGCTCGATGACGCCGCCCTTGGCCGACCCGCCGACGCCGCAGCGCTTCTTCAGCCTCCCGGCCAGGTCCCGCAGCCCGGCGTCGTCGAGCGGGACGCCTGACACGGTCGTCACCGCCTTCCCGCGCCGCCCGGCGACCTCGCGCCGGACCTTCACGCGGCCGCCGCCGGCCGGCGGGGACGGGCTGCCCTTGCCGCGACGCCGCTGGTCGCCCGCATCGCTCGACCACACGAGGTCGGCCATGCGCCTCAGACTACCCTCGCTCAGGTGGCGAGGTAGGACGGACTCCTTACGGCAGACAAAAGGGCGCTCGGTCCCTCCCTGGACCAGCGAGGCCCCGTCCCTGGGGCAGCCCAGACCATTGATCGGACACCGCTTCGGAGACTTGAACGTCGCGCGGCTCAGGCGGTTCCGTCGACCCAGCGGCGGGACTCGGGCGCGGACGCGGCGGCGCGGCCCTGGCCGAGGGCTGCGAGCTCTCGTGCGGCCTCGGCGAGGGTGGCGGTGAGCTCCTGCTGGACCACGTTGAGAGCCTCGAGAACGAGGCGCGCTCCGCGCGGCGCGGAGTCGAGGGTGGTGGCGATGCGGAGGCGTTCGGCCGTGGATGCTGCGAGCTCCTCCCAGCGACCCTCGGCGGCGAGCTGGCGCTCGGCCGTGGCGCGGGCGAGGAGGGCGGTCCAGGGATCCATGGGAGCGGTCAGGCGGCGGCGATGCGCGTCGTTGTCTGGCGGTCGAGCGCCATCAGCTGGCTGACGATCGAGGACGTGTCGGGGCCCGAAGCGAGGCCGGACAGGGCGAGGCCGGTGGCCATGGCCTAGAGCGCGGCGCCCGCGAGCACGTTGAGTGCCTCGGACGGCGGGATCGTGCGGATCGTGTGGCCCGCGCGGTCGCGCGCCTCGATCACCACACGCCCGCTCGTCGAGTCCTTGCTGAAGTGCAGCTCACGATTCTCGGTCCAGAGCTGGTGCGCGCGGTCGGCCGCGGCGCCGATCTCGTCCAGCACCTCGGCCGGCGGCGTCGCCGGGATCGACAGCTCGAAGCTCATCTTGGCCTCGGTTTTCGGCCGCTCTGGGAGCGGCTTGAATTGGCTGGACGTTTATCCGACGGCGGAGAACAGCAGCGCATCCTCGGACAGCTGCTGCTTCAGCGTGCGCTTCAGCTGCGAGTGGATCTGGCACACCCGGCTCTCCGAGACGCCGAGGATGTCGCCGATCTCGCGCAGCGTGAGGTTCTTGACGTAGAGCAGGACGGCGACCTCGCGCTCGCGGCGGGGGAGCCGCTCGAAGGCGCGGCGGAACTTGTCCTTGGCCTCCTCGGCGGCGCTCGCGTGCTCGGGGTCGAGCCGCTCGTCGCCGGCGGCCAGCGTGTCGATGCGCTCGACCGTGGTCTCGTCGTCGGAGATCACCAGCGTGTTGAGCGACGTGACGTCGGAGACCGAGATGTCGTCCTCGCGGCGGCGCAGGTGCGCGACCGAGATCGCCAGCGAGTCGGCGAGCTCCTCGCGCGAGGGGCGGCGACCGTGGACCGCGGTGAATTGGTCGCGGGCCTTGGAGATGTCGCGCTCCCAGCGGCGCAGCGAGCGCGGCGCCCAGTCCTGCCGGCGCAGCTCGTCGAGCACGGCGCCATGGATGCGCGTCCACGCGAACTGCTCGAGCGTGGCGCCCTTGGCCGGGTCGTAGCGGTCGATCGAGGCGATCAGCGCCTCGAGGCCGCAGGAGATGAAGTCCTCGACCTCGCAGCGCGCCGGCAGTTCGCGGACCTTCTTGAAGACGATGTACTTCACGAGCGGAGCGAAGGTCATCACGAGGCGGTTGCGCACCTGCAGATCGCCGGTGCGCTTGTACTCGCTCCAGAGCGCCAGGGCCTCATCCGCGGAGACGCGGCGGCGGCTGTTGGTCGAGGCGGACTTCATGACGAACGGAGCTCCTTGAGGGGAGGGCTGGTCTAACGGACCGGACCTGTATCGGGTCGCGACCCGATTCCCTTGATCACCGATTCGGGTAATCGATGAGTCGCCCAACGAATACGCCCAGGCAAGCGCCGCCGCTGCAGCTCCCCACAGCTCCTGGGGGACCTCGGAGCCGACGAGGCCACCGTGCTCGTCACCGTCCGTGCCGGCGCCGAGCTTGCGGACTTCAGCCCAAACCTCCGCGCGCCGATCTTGATCGCAGGGCCGCGGCCACCAGATGAAGGACGCTCCCGTCCGCGACGCACCAGACCACGACTGACGAAGCTTTCCAAGGAGGAATCTTCATGCTCATCATCACCAGACGCCCCGGCGAGAAGATCATGGTCGGCGACGATGTCGTCGTCCACGTGATGGAGATCGTCGGCAACTCCGTACGCATCGGCATCCAGGCGCCCCGCTCCGTCCCGGTCTACCGCGAGGAGATCTGGAACGCCGTCCGCGACGAGAACCGCGCTGCTGCGGAAGCGGCTCCCGACACGCTGCCGCGCCCGAAGCAGCAGGACGCCTGAAGCTTGCCCTGACGGGTACCGTCAGTTCATGGCACGAACCAAGCTTCTGCTGCTCGGCGCCGCCGTCCTCGGCGCCGCCGCCTACCTCAAGCGCGACAAGGTGACCGCGCTGCTGCCCTCGCGCAGCGAGACACCGAGCTACACGCCGCCTGCGACCGGGCCGTCCAACTACGACGCGCCCGGCCCGGTGGCCAACACCGCCACGGCCGTCCCGGTCCCCGAGGCCTACGAGCCGGCGACGGTCGACGAGGCCGCCGAGGAGGCGGCGGCCGCCGCCGAGGCGGCCAACATCGGCGGCGCGGTCAGCGACTACGCCGGCCCGGCCGACCTGCCCGCCAGCGAGGCCGAGCGCCCGCTCGCCGAGGCCGGCGAGGGCGAGGCGGAGGGCCAGGAGCAGGCCGAGCTCGACCTCGAGCAGGCCGCCGAGTCCAGCGAGGGCATGTCGCCCAGCCAGCACGCGATCGAGGACGCGATCGAGGATGCCGGCAACCCGCTCGCCGGCGAGCAGCTCGAAGACCAGCCGACCGAGCCGACCGGCTGGGAGCCGCCGTCGGCGGACCAGCCGGCCGACGAGCCGGCTCGGTTCAAGCCAGAGGAGTCGGGCGAGAAAGGCGCCGAGGAGGCGGGCGACAAGAAGTCGGACGAGAAGGACGACAAGGGCTCCGAACGCGAGCCGGTCGACTGGAGCACCTGGTCCGGGCGCTCGGTCGACCCCTAGTTCAAGCGAGCTCCCAAAGCTCGCCGCCCGGCACGGCACGGGGCCTGAGCCGCCACTCGAGCGCCAGGCCCCAGAGCGCCGCGGCGGCGCGCGGCCCTGGGAGGTCGCACGCGGCGGCCACCTCGGCGGTGGCCAGCGTGCCGAACCGCCGCAGCGCCGCCTCGGGGTCCGGGCGCTCGGCGAGCGGCGCGGCGCCCGCCGCGACCACCGCCTCGCGTACGCGCTGGTACGGGCCGTACCCGGCGACCGGCTCTGCCCCGTTCCCGACCGCGAAGGCCGGCGTCACGACACCGCGCCCGCGCTCGAGATCCGCGCCGAAGCGCTCGACGATCGCGTTCGAGCGCAGGTCGACCTGCAGGCGATCGAGGTCGAGGCCTCCGGTCTCACGCGCAGCGTCGAGCAGCGCCGGCGCGGTATCCATCCGCCGCCCCTCGACGAAGATCGCCTCCCGGAGCCGCCGCAGGTACGGGCCCGGATCGCCCTGCTCGGCCACGGCGCTGAGCGCCAGGCCGGCGGGATGGGTGGAGCGCGGGGGGTCGCGCAGGAAGACGCGGGCGTCCGCCGGCATGCCGCTCTCGGCCGCTCCGTCGAGCGTCGCGAGCGCCAACGCGCCCGCATCCGGTGCCTCGATCGTCTGGTGCAGCCCGACGATCACGAAGGTGATCGCCAGCCCGTCGCCGAACTCGACCTGGAGGCGGCGGAGCTGCGGCTCGGCCGCCCATGACCACGGGCAGTAGGGATCGGTGAAGAAGGTGACTTCAGCCGGCCGCACATCGGCCACAATAGGACCGACCTAGATGAGCACGCTCGTGGGGATGCAGCTGAGCGGCCGATACCGGCTGGACGCCCAGATCGGGGCCGGCGGGATGTCGACCGTCTACCTGGCGTTCGACCAGACGCTCGAGCGCCGCGTGGCGATCAAGCTCATGCACCGGGAGATCGCGTCGGACTCCGACCAACTCGAGCGCTTCCGGCGCGAGGCGCGCGCGGTGGCGCAGCTATCGCACCCGCACATCGTCGGCGTGATCGACGCGGGCGAGGACGAAAGCCGCCCGTACATCGTCCTCGAGTACGTCGAGGGCGAGACGCTGAAGGAGCGCATCCGCCGCATGGGGCGCCTGCCCATGGACGAGGCGATCGCGTACGCGATCGAGATCGCGCGCGCCCTCGGGTGCGCCCACTCGCACCAGATCGTCCACCGCGACGTCAAGCCGCAGAACGTGCTGATCGACGCCGAGGGGTCGGCCAAGGTGACCGATTTCGGGATCGCCCGCACGCTCGACCAGGAGGGTCTGACCGTCGACGGCCGCGTGCTGGGGACGACCGACTACGTGTCGCCCGAGCAGGCGCTCGGGCACGACGTCGACGGGCGGACCGACATCTACTCGCTCGGCATCGTGCTGTTCGAGATGCTGACCGGCGACGTGCCGTTCCACGGCGAGACCCAGGTCTCGGTGGCGATGAAGCACGTGCGCGAGGACCTGCCGGACCTCCAGAGCCGGCGGGCCGAGGCGTCGGCGACGCTGGCGTCGGTCATCGACCGCATGACCGACAAGGACCTCGGCCGCCGTTACCCGAGCGTCCCAGCGCTGGTCGCCGACCTCGAGGAGGCGCTGGCCATCGAGGCCGCCCGCTCGGGCCGCTCGACCGGCGAGGCCACCGCGGTCCTGCGCACGCTTCCGCCGTCGGCCCGGCGGCGGCTGCCGTTTCGGATGCGCCACCCGCTCCCCGTGCTCGGCGTCGTGCTCGCGCTCGCGCTCATCGGCGTGGGCGCGGCGTTCCTGTTCAAGGCGGGCGTCGACCGCACACAGCGCGGCACCGGCGCGGGCGACATCCAGGCACCCAGGGGCGAGTCGGTCGTCTCGCTGGCCCGCGCGTCGGCCAGCGACTACGACCCGCTCGGCGACGAGGAGGAGCACGGCGACGAGACCCCGCGGGTCGTCGACCGCGATCCCGGGACGGCATGGACCACCGAGCGCTACAGCTCGGGCCTCGAGGGCTCGAACAAGGCCGGCGTGGGCATCTACCTCGATGCCAAGCCGGGCGTCGAGGCGGTGCGGATGGAGGTCCAGACCCCGGACCCCGGCTGGCGAGCGGAGATCTACGGCGCCGGCGGCGGCCGCGTGCCGGAGTCGATCGAGTCCGGCTGGACCCGGATCGGCGGCGGCGCCGTGCGGTCGGACAACCAGCGCTTCCGGCTCGAGGCCGGCCAGCGCTACCGCTACTACCTCGTCTGGATCACCGCTCTGCCGCCGAGCGAGCAGCGCGTCGAGATCTCCGAGCTCGCGCTGTTCTCCCGCGAATCCCGCTAGAACGCGTGGCCGGCCCGCTCGGCGGCGTAGCGCTCGAGCGCGATCGTCAGCAGGCGGTCGACGAGCGCCGGGCCGTCGAGCCCTGAGGCCTCCCACAGCTTCGGGTAGACGCTCGTCTGCGTGAAGCCCGGCATCGTGTTGAGCTCGTTGACGAGCACGTGATCGCCTTCGACGAAGAAGTCGACGCGGGCGAGCCCGGCGCAGCCGACGCGCAGGAACGTGTCAACCGCCAGGCGCCGCACCTCCTCGAGCACGTGGTCCGGCACGCGGGCGGGGACGACGAGCTCCATGCCGCCGTCCGTGTACTTCGCCTCGTAGTCGTACCACTCGCCCATGAGCACGACGATCTCGCCGGGAACCGACGCCTCCGGCTCGTCGAGCCCCAGCACCGAGCACTCGACCTCCATCCCGCTCGAGAAGCCCTCGACGATGACCAGCGGGTCGTGCCCGAACGCGTCGTCGAGCGCGGCCGTCATCTCGGCCTCCGACCACACCTTGTGGATCCCGACGGAGGACCCGAGCCGCGCGGGCTTGACGAACACGGGCGTGCCGAGCACTGCGAGCTCGGTACGCACGGCGGCCGGCTCGGCGCGCCAGCGGTGCTCGCGGACGGCCGCGTAGGCGACCTGCGGCACGCCCCCGGCGGCCAGCACCTCCTTGAACACGACCTTGTCCATGCACAGCGCCGACGCGAGCACGCCCGCCCCCACGTACGGCACGTCGAGCAGCTCGAGCAGCCCCTGGACGGTGCCGTCCTCGCCGAACGGGCCGTGCAGGACCGGGAACGCGGCGTCGGCGCCCAGCAGCCCGCCGCCGGGCGTCAGCGCCAGCTCGTCGCCGGCGTGCGACCAGGCGCCAGAGCGCTCGACGGTCACGGGCACGACCTCGTGCCCGGCCGCCGCCACCGCCTCGCGCACGAACGCGGCTGAGGCCTGCGAGACCTCGTGCTCGGACGAGCGGCCGCCGCCGAGGACGACGACCCTCACGGCGTGGCGGTCGGGGTCGGCGTCGGGGTGGCCGCGGCCTCCAGGCGGCCGACGACGATCGTCACGCGCGAGCCCTGGCGGCGTTCCTCGTCCGCCGCCGGGCTCTGGTCGAGCACCACGCCGTCCTGGGCGGGATCGGTGACGGTCTGCTCGCTCACGCGCACCTCGAAGCCCGCGTCCTCGAGCGTCGCCGTCGCCTCCTCCTCGGTCGAGTCGACGACGTCGGGCACGGCGACCGCTCGCGCGACCACGAGGTCCACGGCCTCGTCGCGCGCGACCTTCTTGCCGCCCGCGGGGGACTGCTCGATTACCGTGCCGGGCTCCTCCTTGGACGCCTCCTCGGTCACCTTGCCGACGCGCAGCCCTGCCCCCTCGAGCGCGCTGCGCGCGTTGTCCTGGCTCTCGCCCACCACGTCCGGCACCTCGACCTGCTCGCGGCCGCGCGAGACGTCGAGGGTCACCGTGCTGCCGCGCTCGATGGTCGTGCCACCGGGCGGCGTCGTCCCGATCACCCGGCCGTTTGGAACGGTGTCGGAGAACGAGCGCTCCACCTTCGGCTCGAAGCCTGCCTCGCGCAGTTGGGCCTCGGCTTGCTCGCTCGGCAGGCCCGCGAGCGAGGGCACGGTCGCCTCGCCCGGCCCGGTGGACACCGTCAGCTCGACCACCGAGCCCTCCGGCGCCTCCGTGTCGGGGCGCGGGTCCTGCGCCGCCACGCGGTCGCGCTCGACGTCGGGGTTGGCGACGTTCACGACCTCGACCCGGAAGCCACGGTCCTTGACGATCTGCGACGCGGTCGCCGACCGCAGGCCGACGACGCGCGGCACGGTGAGCTGCTCGGGCCGCAGCAGGAGCCACAGGCCGACCGCGATCGCGGCCAGCGCGAGGAGCGCGATCAGCCACAGCCACCACCTTCGGCCGGGCTCCTCCTCGACGACTTCCTCGACGATCGGCGGTGGCGGGAGGATCTCCATCGGCGCCTTGCGCGCCGACTCCAGCGCGGCGATGAACTCGTCGGCGTCCTGGTAGCGCCGCGCGGGGTCCTTCTCCATCGCCCGCATCGTCACCGCGTCGAGCGCGGGCGGCACCTCGGGGTTGACCTCCATCGGCGGCACCGGCGGCTCGGAGACCTGCATCAACGCGACGCTGACCGGCGACTCGGCGTCGAACGGCACCCGGCCCGTCAGCAGCTCGTAGAGCACGACGCCGGTCGAGTAGAGGTCCGAGCGCGCGTCGACCGGCTTGCCCTGGGCCTGCTCGGGCGACAGGTACTGCGCGGTCCCCATCACCGAGCCGGTCTCCGTCATGTCCGACACGCCGGCGCGGGCGATCCCGAAGTCGGCCACGCGCACGCGCCCGTCGTTGTCGATCAGGACGTTGTGGGGCTTGATGTCGCGGTGCACGATGCCGCGCTGGTGGGCGAAGCGGAGGGCGCGCAGGATCTGGAGCGTGATGTCGGCCGCCGCCTCGGGCGGCGCCGCGCCGCGCTCGCGCACGATGTCCTTCAGCGTCCGCCCCTCGACGAACTCCATCGCGATGTAGTAGGTGCCGTCCCACTCGCCGCGGTCGAAGATGCCGACGATGTTGGGGTGCGAGAGGCCCGCCGCACTCGACGCCTCGCGCCGGAAGCGCTCGACGAACTGCTCGTCGTCGGCGAAGCGCCGATGCAGGAGCTTGAGCGCGACGCGGCGGCCGAGCTGCTGGTCCTCGACGCAGTAGACCTCGGCCATTCCGCCCGAGCCGATCCGCTTGAGCACGCGGTAGCGCCCATCGATCATCGTGTCGCGCTCGACGCGGATGGGGCTCATCTCACTCCCCCAGCGCCTCGAGGACCTGGGCCGCGATCGGCGCGGCGGTGCCGCCGCCGGTCCCGCCGGTCTGGCGCTCGAGCATCACCGCGACGGCGACCTTGTCGGTGAACCCGATGAACCAGAGGTTGTCGGTGCCGTCGCCGACCTCGGCGGTGCCGGTCTTGCCGGAGACGTCGACGCCCTCGAGCTGCGCCGCGGTGCCCGTGCCCTGCTCGACGACGTTGCGCATCATCCCGGCCAGGGCGTCCGCGTTCTCCTCGGACATCACCCGCTCCGCCTCCTCGGGCAGCGGCTCGTCGATCGTGCGGCCGTCCGGATCGACCACCTTCTCGACCAGTCGCGGCTTCATCCGGACCCCGCCGTTGCCCACCGTCTGCGCGACCGTCGCCATCTGGAGCGGCGTGACCTGGAGCTTGTCCTGCCCGATCGCCATCCGGCCGACGTCGATCTGGTCCGAGGTCGGCGACAGCAGCCGGCCGCGCGGCCCGTATTCGCCGCTCGGCACCATCTGCTCGTCCGGGTAGTCCAGCGGCGGGTCCTCGAAGAACCCGAACTTCCGCATGTACTCGCCCATGGTCTCCTTGCCGAGCGTCTCGGCGACGCCGGCCCACGCGGTGTTGACGGAGTTGGTCAGCGCCGTAGTGAGGTCGATCATGCCGAAGTCCTCGCCGCCGAAGTTGTCCAGCGGCGTGCCGGAGATCACCTTGCCGTTGCTGCCGTCGACCTTGGAGTCGGGCCGGAAGCGCCCCGAGTCGAGCGCGGCCGCCGCGGTCACGACCTTCATCGTGGAACCCGGCGGAAGCCTGGCCTGGGTGGCGCGGTTGAACGTCTCCGCGCCCTCCGGATCGGCGGGGTCGAACTTCGGCGTGGCGGCCATCACGCGGACCGCCCCCGTCTCGACGTCGAGCGCGACGACGGCGCCCGGCCGGTCGGCGAGGCCGTCGTAGGCCACCTGCTGGGCGCGGGCGGACAGCGTCGTGCGCAGGTCGTCGCCGATCTTCTGCGGGCCGAGCAGGCGTTCGAGCGCACCGATCGCGTCGGTCCGGCGGCCGGTGAGCGGGTCGTTGTAGTACTCCTCGAGCCCGATGCGCCCGCGCTCGAGCGAGGTGTAGCCGACCGGGTGGGAGAACAGCTCGCCGGCCGGGTAGCGGCGCTCGAACCGCTCGCCGGGCAGCGATCGGTTGCCGGCGATCACCTCGCCGTCGGCGGCGCGGATCACGCCCCGCTTGATCAGCTGCTCCTCGAAGAGCAGGCGGCGGTTGTTCGGGTTGTCGCGCAGCGCCTCGGCCTCGAACACCGTCCAGCGCGACGTGAACCCGACGAGCAGCCCGAACAGCACGATGACGAGCGCGAACAGGCGGATGACCGGCGCGTTCACCGCAGTCCTCGCCTTCCGGTGCCGCCGCCCGCCGGGCGGCGCGCCCGATCGGAGACGAGCAGGAGCAGCGCGAGCAGCACGAAGTTCGCCAGGATCGACGAGCCGCCATACGACACGAACGGCAGCGTGACGCCGGTGAGCGGGATCACGCGCGTGACGCCGCCGACGATCACGAACACCTGGAGCGCGAACACCGCGCTGAGGCCGGCGGCCAGCAGCTTGGAGAACGAGTCGGAGGCCAGCGTCGCGGTGCGGAAGCCGCGCTCGGCGAGCATCATGTAGACGAGGATCAGCCCGCACGCGCCCACGAGGCCGAGCTCGCTGGTGATCACCGCGTAGATGAGGTCGGTGTGCGGCGCCGGGATGAGCGACTCCCCGTTCGGCCCGCGCAGCAGCGAGCCGCCGAGGCCGGTGCCGAACAGGCCGCCGTCGGCCTGCGCGAACAGCGACTGCGAGATCTGGTAGCCCTCCTTCTCGACCCACTTGGGGTTGAACGGATCGAGCCAGACGTCGACGCGGTCTTGCACATGGCTGACCGTCGAGGCCATGAACCACGCGCCGAGCCCGAACAGCCCCATGCCGACGGTCACGAACGAGAGCCGGTTCGTGGCCACGTAGAGCAGCGCCAGGAAGCCGCCGAAGTACATCAGCGACGACCCGAGGTCGCGGATGAACACGAGCATGAACATCGCCGCGCCCCACACGACCAGCAGCGGCCCGAAGTGCTTGAGCGGCGGGATCGTCACGCCGAGGAAGCGGCGCGAGCCCTGGACCAGCACCTGCCGCGTATCGCGCAGGTACGACGCCAGGAAGATGATGATCGCGATCTTCCCGAACTCCGCCGGCTGGAACGAGATCGGGCCGATGCCGACGCCCAGGTACGCGCCGTTGACCTGCTGGCCGATGCCCGGCACGCGCGGCAGGAAGAGCAGGACGAGGCCGGCGAGCGCGATCGTGTAGCGGTAGCGCTCGAGCACCCGCAGGTCGCGCAGGAGGAGGATCGTCGCGGCGAAGAGCGCGAGGCCGATGACGAACCACTGCGCCTGCTCGCGCGCCAGCTCCTCGTCGATCCGGTAGATGACCACGAGCCCGAAGCACGCCAGCACGGCGACGAGCGGGAACATGTACGGGTCGGAGTGCGGCAGCATCGCGCGCAGGAAGATGTGCCCCGCGAAGCAGAGGCCGAGGAAGATCGCGCCGTAGGTGAGCGAGACGTCCGAGAGCGTCTCGGACGTCTGGATGAAGATCGCCGCGAAGCCGGCGGTCAGGAGCAGCGAGGCGGGGAGGAGTGCCAGCAGCTCGCGGTTGCGAGCACTCACTCGATGTCCCCTCTCTCCAGTTGCCGAACCAGGTCCTCGGCGTCGTCCTTGGACCGCAGCTTGTGGTCGGTGAAGGTGGTGCGGCGCGCGGCGGGCACCTGCGCGAAGCTGACGCCGGAGGGGTAGTAGGTGCCGTAGAGCTCGATCCCGAACGGCAGCTCGTACGGCAGGCCGCGGTAGATCGTGACGACCTGGCTCTGGTCGTCGACGCCCACGAAGTAGACGGCGCGCGAGGCCGTCCACAGGGCGGCGCCGACGATCGCGACCGCGATCACGAGGGCGATCAGGGCACCCGGTATGCGGCGGCGGCGGCGCTTGCGGGGCGCCGGGGCGGGTGGCGGCGCCTCGGCGATCGGCTCCGCGGGCCGCTTGGGCGGCGCCTCGGTCTCGCTGACGGCGGGCAGCGTCATCGTCGCCGCGCCCTGGTGCTCCCCGGCGGCCTCCACCTCACTGGTGTCGCCGGGCTCCGCGCCGGTGGAGGCTGCGACCTCCTCGAGCCGGAACAGCAGCACCGTGATGTTGTCGCGCCCGCCGGCATCGTTGGCCGCGGCGATCAGCTCGCGCCCGGCGTCGGCCAGCGAGTCGGAGCCTTCGAGGATCGCCTTGACGCGCGCCTCGGGGATCATCGACGTCAGGCCGTCCGAGCACAGCAGGAAGCGGTCGCCGCCGCGCGCCTGATAGGCCTGGACGTCGACCTGCACGTCCGGCTCGGGGCCGAGCGCGCGCGTGATGACCGAGCGCTGCGGGTGCGTCTCGGCCTGCTCCTCGGTCAGCTTGCCGCGGGCGACCAGCTCGCCCACCAGCGAGTGGTCGCGCGTGAGCCGGATGAGGTCGCCGTCGCGCAGCAGGTAGGCGCGCGAGTCGCCCACGTGGGCGATCGTCACCTCGCCCTCGCCGACGTACGCGGCCGTCACCGTGGTGCCCATCCCGGCGCGCTGGGCGTCCGACTGCGAGCGCTCGTGGATCCGGCGGTTGGCCTCCTCCACGACGTGGGTCAGGCCCTCGGCCGGCGTGCCGTCGGGCAGGCCGCGGTCGAAGGACTCGACCGCCATCTGCGACGCCACTTCGCCGGCCTGCGCCCCACCCATGCCGTCGGCGACCACGAACAGCGGCGAGCGGACGAAGTAGCTGTCCTCGTTGCCCTGGCGCTGGCGGCCACGGTCGGATTGGTGCCACTGCTCTGCGATGCGAAGCACGAGGCGTTACCGCTCGAAGGTGAACTCAGAGTCGCCGATGCGGATGCTGTCTCCCACGTGGAGCGGCTGCGGCCCGCGCAGCGGCTCCCCGTTCAGGTACGTCCCGTTGGTCGATCCCAGATCCTCGATCACCATCACGTCGCCCTGAGGGAGCAGCCGGGCGTGCTGTGAGGAGGCGAACGTGTCCTCGAGGCGGATGTCCGCCGACTCCCCTCTCCCCAGCAGGGCGCCGTCCGAGAGATCATAGGCGGACCCGGCGCGGAGGCCGGCCGCCGTCGCCACCCGCAGCTTGGGCGCGCCGCCGTCGCTGCCGGGGCTGAGCCCCTCGGTCGCCCGGTGCATGCCGGTGGCGTCCTCGACGGCCGGCTCGACGGCCTGGCCGCGGCGCAGATCCTTCAGCGCAGAGCGTGCCATCCAGAGCAGGAACAGGTAGAGGACGGCCAGGAAGCCGAACTTCAGCGCGACGGCGACGGGGTCGAGGGCCATGCCGGGCTACTCCAGCTCGAAGGTCACGCGGGCGGTGCCCAGCTCGATCACGTCGCCCGCCTTGAGCGACTGCGGGCCTTGGATGCGGCGGCCGTTGACCTTGACGCCGTTGGTCGAGCCGAGGTCGCGCACGATCCACGAGCCGCCGGACGGGCGGACCTCGGCGTGGCGGCGGGAGACGTTCGGGTCCTCGACGATGATGTCGGCCTCGCGCGAGCGGCCGAGCACGGCGCCGCCGGAGCCGAGCAGCTCGGCGCGTCCGTCGACCTTCAGGCGCGCGGTGCCGCGGCGGTGGTCGGGCTCGCGCAGCGGCTCGGCCAGGCGGTCGGACACCGTGTAGACCATCGTGTGGCCGTGGTCGCCCTGGCTGGGCTGCTCCTCGGCGCGCTCCGGCGGGCGCACGAGCCGCGCCTGGATGCCGAACTCGCCGAGCCGCAGCGCGTCGTCGGTGCGGAACTCGATCTGCGGGCGGGTGGCGAGCGAGATCCGCTCCCGGCGGGCGTGCTCGAGCAGGTATCCGGACAGCTCGCGCTTGAGCTCGTCCTCGTAGCCCTCGAACTGCTTGCGGTCGTCCGGCGAGAGCCAGACCGCGTACTCGTTCGGCGCGTAGATGCGGGAGAGCGACTGCACGCGGTTCTCGTCCATCTCCCGGGCGAGCTTGCGCGCGATCTCCACCGGGCGGACCTCCGACTTGAAGGCGCGCGAGAACGTCCCCTCGACGAGGCCGGCGAGCTTCGATTCGAGAGTTCGCAGCACGCTCATGGGCGGCTGGAAGGTCGGAGTACCCCGTCAGGCGGCTTCATGTTCCGCGTCCAGGGTATTCGCCCGCCGCGCGCCGATCACCGCCAGCGCCCCAGCCAGCACGGCGCCGGCCACCAGGCCGCGCGGCTCCGGCAGGCCCGCACGGTCTGCCACGGCGCCGGTGGCGGCGGCCAGCGCCGCGGCCCACGCGCTCGCCAGCACGACGTCGACGGCCAACGACCGCCCCGCCACCAGCCACGGCAGGACGAGGGCCGCGGCCGCCCACAACGGCGCGAGCAGCAGCGCGCCGGAGCTCACCAACTCCCGCAGCGTCTCGCCCGCCTCCCCGGGCGGTGTGCCGAGGAGCAGCTCCTGGCCCACGAGCGGCTCGGCGAGCAAGAGCCACCACAGGCCGGCGGCACCGAGCACGGCGCGCGTCAGCGCCCCGGGAGCGCGGCCGGCGAGAGCCGGGTAGGCGCCGGCGAGATGGAGGAGGCCGAGCGCGGGCGCGACGGCGGGCAGCGACCACGTGAGCCCGCGGCGGCGGAGCAGCAGCGGGGGGACGACGACGGCGAGCGCGACGAGGGCCGCCGCCGACGGCCACGGGTCCGCGAGCGCCGCGATCGCCGCCGCGGCCGCCACCAGCCACCCGGCGCGCGGGAAGAGCGCCACGAGGACGGCCGCCACGACCGCGGCGGTCAGCGGCGACACGAGCGCCTCCGCCCCGCCGGGCGGATCGGTGCCGCCGCCGTCGTCGGCCCACGACGGCGGATCGCCGGCCACGGCCAGCGCGACGGCCGTCAGGGCTCCGGCGGCGAGGCCGGCGGCCAGCCGCCCGAGTCGCGGGGGGCGGCGGCGTTCGAGCGGGTGCGGAGCGATCGTGCCGCCCTCGTCGCCGACCTCGGGGAGCGCCTCGGCCAGCGCGTCCGCCAGGTCGTCGAGCTCGCCGCGGGCCTCGGGGTCCACCGCCAGCGCGCGGTCGAGCGCGTAGCCGAGCTCCGCCGGCAGGTCGCGGCGGCGCGAGCGCAACGACGGCACCGCGGTGCCGACGAGCCGAGCCGTGGCCGCCGGGGTCCCCGCACGCACCGGGTTGACTCCCGCCAGCGCCTCGTAGAGCACGAGCGCCAGCGAGTACAGGTCGGCGCGCTCGTCCACCCGCTCGCCCGCCGCCTGCTCGGGGGCCATGTAGGCGAGCGTGCCGACGATGTCGCCGGTGCGGGTCAGCGGCTCGTCGTCCGTCAGGTGTGCGATCCCGAAGTCGGTGAGCTTCGCCGCGGAGCGCGCGTCGCGCGCCTCGTCGGGCACGATCACGTTCTGCGGCTTGACGTCGCGGTGGATCACGCCGCGCTGGTGCGCGTGGGCGAGCGCTTCGGCGAGCGCCAGGCCGACGCGCAGCACGTCGCGGTCACTGAGGACGCCGTCGCGCTCCAGCTCGTCGAGCGTGCGCCCGCGGACGAGCTCGGAGACGAGGTAGCGCCCGTCCGGGCCGTCGCCCGCGTCGTACACGGCCACGATCCCCGGGTGGTGCAGGCGGGCGGCCGCGAGCGCCTCCCGGCGGCCGCGCTCCGGCGCGGGACCGTGCGCCGGGATGACCTTGACCGCGACCGCGCGATCGAGGCGCTCGTCGCGCGCCTCGTACACCGTCCCGAACCCTCCGGAGCCGATCCGGCGGCCGAGCCGGTAGCGGCCCATGACCGCCGGGCGGAGCTCCTCCGTGGCGTCCATCCGGCCCCCCTTCGACGGGGACCGACCGTACCCTGCGCCGCGCTGCCGCCGGGCGGGTTGGTATTACTGATCCGTCCACTGGGTCGACTATGCGCGGCGATGATGGCGTCGCGCGCCTGAGGAGACGAACTTCCAGCCTTGTCCTTCTTCGACGAGGACGACGAGCCCCGCAAGACCCCGCGCCCCAGACGTGGGCGGCCGGCTGGCGGCGGCACGGCGACGACAACCGATAGCCAGACGCTCCTGATCCGCCGCGCGGTCGCGGTGGTCGGCGGCGTGCTCGTGCTCCTGCTGCTGATCATCGCGGTCAACTCGTGCCGCAACTCGCAGAAGGAGAGCGCCCTCAAGGACTACAACCGCGAGCTCTCGACCATCGCCGCGGAGTCCTCGCAGCAGGTCGCGGCGCCGTTCTTCCAGACCCTGACGGAGGGCGGAGGAGGCTCGCCACAGGACCTTCAGACCCAGATCTCGGCGTTCCGCGTGCAGGCCGAGCAGCAGTACGACCGCGCGGCCGGGCTCGACGTGCCGAGCGAGATGCGCGGCGCCCAGCAGGCGGCGCTGATCGCGCTCGAGTGGAGGCGCGACGGGCTCGACAAGATCGCCCAGGAGATCCGCACCGCGCTCGGCGACGAGAGCGAGGCCGCCGACGCGGCGATCAACTCGATCGCCGGCCAGATGAAGGTCTTCCTCGCCTCCGACGTGGCGTGGCAGACGCGCGTGATCCCGTTCATCAAGACCGCGCTCGACGACAACGAGATCGGCGGGCAGGAGATCCGGCAGTCGCAGTTCCTGCCCGACGACGACTGGGTGCAGCCGACGACGGTCGCCGACGTGCTCGACCAGCAGCTCACGAGCGGCGGCGGGAACGGCGGCGGGCAGCCGACCGGCCCGGGCCTCCACGGCACCGGGCTCGACTCGACGAGCTACGGCGACGTGACGCTGCAGCCGGGCACCACGAACCGGCTCACGTACGACCCTGGCACCGGCTTCGTCGTCAGCTTCACCAACCAGGGCGAGAACGACGAGTTCGACATCAAGGTCACGCTGCGGATCCAGACCGAGGACGGCGACCCGATCACGCTTTCGGACACGATCCCGCAGCTCGCGCCGCAGGAGAGCGCCACGGCGGAGCTCCCGCTCGAGAAGCAGCCGCCACTCGACACCGCGGTGACGATCCGCGTGAACGTCGCGAAGGTCCCGGGCGAGGAGAAGACGGACAACAACAAGTCCGACTACCCGGCGCTCTTCTCACGCGGATAAGACTTGGGGGCCCCGCCCAACGGGTCATTCCGTGTAGAGCGATGGCCCGTTGGGCACCCCCACGCTCGTAGACTCTTCGCGTCGTGAACGAGCTGACCGAACCGGCGGGTGTCGCCGCGCTGGCGGCTGGGGGGCTGGCGCTCGTGGCGCTGCTGCTCGCGATCGTGCTCGCCGTCAAGCTGCGCCGGCTGCGGTCGGCCCAGGAGGTCGTCCTCGGCCCCGACGGCCGCGACGACCTGGTCGCCCACGCGAGCAACCTCCGGGCAGCGTTCGAGGCGCTCCACGGCCGTGTCGAGGAGGTCGCCGAGCGGCTCGACGACCGGATGGGCGCTGCCGAGGCGCGGCTCGACGGGGCGATCGCCCACCGCGCGCTCGTGCGCTACGACGCCTACCAGGAGCTCTCCGGCCACCAGTCCACGTCGCTGGCCCTGCTCGACGCCGCCGGCAACGGCGTCGTCATCTCCTGCCTGGCCGGCCGCGACGCCGCGCGGCTCTACTGCAAGCAGGTCCACGACGGCCGCGGGGAGTACGAGCTCTCCCCCGAGGAGGACGAGGCGATCCGCCTCGCGCTTGCCGAGGGCGCCACGCGGACCGTCACGCTCGACTGATGCGCGTCGCCTACCTGGGGCCGGACGGCACGGTCAGCCACGAGGCGCTGATGGCGGTCCCGGGGGCCGATGCCTTCGAGCTCGTCCCGGAGCCGACGCTCCACGACGCGATCGTCGCCGTGCACGACGGGACGGTCGACCGGGCGCTGGTGCCGATCGAGAACGCGCTCGAGGGCGCGGTCAACCCGACCCTGGACGCGATCGCGTTCGAGACCGACGACGTGGTGATCGTCGGCGAGCTGCGCCACCCGGTCCACCTGTGCCTGCTCGCTGGGCGCCCGCTGGCGATCGAGGCGATCGAGACGGTCGTGTCACACCCACAGGCCAGCGCCCAGTGCGCCCGCTTCCTGCGCACCGAGCTGCCGGACGCCCGGGTCGTCGCCGCGCCCTCGACGGCCGACGCCGTCCGCCAGGCGACCGCCGCCCGTGATCATGGCACGGCAGCCCTCGGCACGCGGCACGCCGCACGCCTCTACGGGGCGACGGTCCTCGCACTCGATGTCGAGGACGACGACGGCAACGAGACGCGCTTCGTCTGGATCGCGCGCGCAGGGACGGAGCCGGACGGCGGCGAGCGGTTCAAGACCGCGCTCGTGTTCTGGGGCGCCGGCTCGGCTGGCCCGGGCTGGCTCGTGCGCTGCCTGCTCGAGTTCGCCACGCGCGGGGTCAACCTCACCCGGATCGAATCGCGCCCGCGCCGCGAGGGCCTCGGCGAGTACATGTTCTTCCTCGACGTCGACGGCGGGCTGGAGCAGCCGCCGGTGGCCGGCGCGGTCGAGGGCCTGCGCGCCCACGCCGATGTGGTGCGTGTTCTCGGCTCGTTTCCTGCCGCATAAAACGCCCGTTCGGTGGCTAGACTGCCCGTCAATCATGGGATCGCGCACCCCGGTACCACCACTGGGGTCCGTGCCGCACGACGACCACCAGCGGCACGGTCCGAACACCAACGGCACTGGCCGTTGGTCTGGTGGTCGCGTGCTGGTGCTCAACGCGACGTACGAGCCCATCAACGTCTGCACCGTCCGCCGTGCGACCGTGCTCCTGCTCAAGGAGAAGGCGGAGGTCATCGAGATCGGTGCGACCGACCTGCACTGGGCCACCGGCTCCCTGCCGAAGCCCGTTGTCATCCGGCTGGTCACCTACGTGCGCGTGCCGCGCGACAGCCACAAGCGCAAGATCACGCGCCGGGCGGTGTTCGCGCGCGACGGCTGGGAGTGCATGTACTGCGGCGCCCGCACGAGCCTGACCGTCGACCACGTGATCCCACGCTCGAAGGGCGGCGGCTCGGGGTGGGACAACATCGTCGCCTCGTGCGCGCCGTGCAACCGCCGCAAGGGCGACCGCCTGCCGCACCAGGTCAACATGCACCCGCGGGTCAAGCCACGCACGCCGGCGGCCCACATCTTCATCCAGCTCGCCTCGCCGACGATCCCGGCGACCTGGAAGCAGTACCTGCCGTGGCCTGAAGCCGCCTGAGCGTTTCGCTCGCCTCCGGCGAACGTCAACGGCGGCTGGGTAGGGAGGCGAGGAGATCGGCCGCGATGAGGGTGCATAACGTCGACGTCACAGCGTTCGCGCTCGTGAGGTCGACGAAACGCACCGTATAGGTGCACAACGTCGACCTCGCGCGCGCCGGAAGCCGTGAGGTCGACGAAATGCACCCTCCCGGGCTCCCCCTCAATGCCGCCGTTGACGTCCGCCGGCGCTGCCGCGACCGACGAACCGACCGCCGCCCAGAACGACGAAGGCCCCGGGTCGACGCCCGGGGCCTTCATCACCACTGTGCTGGATTATCAAAGCCGCCAGCGGCTGACAACGCCACCGGGGGGACCAGCTCCGGCGCCGTCGACGGCGGTGTCACGGTGTGGATTCCGCTCCAGCGGTCCAGCTCCGGCTGCTTAGCGGCCGGACACCTCCAGGGTCCCACAAGAACTGTCACTCAACTTCGGACCACCCCCTTTCTCTGGTCCCGTGAGAGTATCGAAACTCGCGGCGGAGGAGGCCCGCCGCCCCTAGGCCTCCGGCGGGGGCTCCGGACCGGCGCCGTCGGTCGTCGCGGCCGCGCCGTTCGGGCTCTCGGCGGTCAGCTCCTCGACCTCCGCGGTCCCGTTGTCGCCCTCGGTCTCGACCACCAGCGCGACCGCGGACACCTCGTCGCCCTCGCGCAGGTTCATGACGCGGACGCCCTGGGCGGCGCGGCCGTAGCGGTTGATCCCCCGCACGCCCGTGCGCTGGACCATGCCGTTCTGCGAGATGAACACGAGGTCCTCGTGCTCGCGCACGACGAGCGCCGCCGCCAGCAGGCCCTTGGCCTCCGTGAACGTGATCGTCTTGACGCCCTTGGCACCGCGTGACGTGAGCCGGTACTCCTCGACGTCCGTGCGCTTGCCGAAGCCGGCCTCGGTGACCACCAGCAGGTCGTGCCCGGGCCGCGCGACGTCCATCGCCAGGACGTAGTTGTCCTTGCCGGCCACGTCCATGCCGCGCACGCCGCTCGTGTCGCGCCCCATCGCGCGGGCGTCCTCCTCGCGGAAGCGCACGGTCAGGCCCTCGTGGGAGACCATGAGGATCTCGTCGCCCGGGTCGACCCGCCGCACGGCGACCAGCTCGTCGTCGTCGCGGATCTTGATCGCGATGATCCCGTCCGCCTTGATCGGCGTGTTGTAGGCCTGGAACTCGGTCTTCTTCACGACGCCCTGCCGGGTGGCGAACATCAGGTAGTCGGTCTCCGAGAAGTCGCGCGTGGCGAGCACGGACTGCACCCGCTCGCCCTCGCGCAGCGGGAGCACGTTGCCGAGGTAGCGGCCCTTCGAGGTCCGCGCCGCCTCGGGCAGGTCGTAGACCTTCGAGCGGTAGACCTTGCCGCGGTTCGTGAAGAACAGCAGGTAGTCGTGGGTCGAGGAGACGAAGAGGTGCTCGATGTAGTCGTCTTCCTTGAGGTCCATCCCGATGATGCCCACGCCGCCGCGGCGCTGCTGGCGGTACGTGGCCAGCGGCAGCGACTTGATGTAGCTGGAGTTGGTGATCGAGATGACCATCTGCTGGTCGGCGATCAGGTCCTCGATGTCGAGGTCGTCCTCGCTCGGCGCGATCACCGTGCGGCGCTCGTCGCCGTAGCGCTCGGCGATCTCCTCGAGCTCCTCCTTGATCAGGCTGAGGACCTTGTCCTCGTCCCCGAGTAGCTCGCGCAGCTCCTTGATCCGCTCCACCAGGTCGGCGTGCTCGCGCTTGATCGCGTCCGCCTCGAGCGCGGTCAGCTGCTGCAGGCGGAGGTCGAGGATGGCCTGCGCCTGGATCTGCGTCAGCCCGAAGCGGTCCATCAGGCCGGTCCGGGCGACCTCGCGATCGCGCGAGGCGCGGATCAGTGCGATCACCTCGTCGAGGTGGTCGAGCGCGATCAGCAGGCCCTCGAGCCGGTGCACCCGCGCCTCGAGCGTGCGCAGCTCGTGCTTGGAGCGGCGGACGATGACCTCACGCTGGTGCTGGACGTAGTTGTGGATGACCGAGCGCAGCGGCAGCGTGCGCGGCACGTTGTCCACCAGCGCGACCATGTTCACGCCGAACGTCGTCTGCAGCTGGGTGTGCTTGTAGAGCTTGTTGAGGACGACCTTCGGGTTGGCCTCGCGCTTGAGCTCGATCACCACGCGCATGCCGCGCCGGTCCGAGTGGTCCTCGACGTTCGTGATCTCGGTGAGCTTCTTATCGGCGTGCAGGTCGGCGATCTTCTTGATCAGCCCGCCGTCACCGCCCTTCTTGACCATGAAGGGCAGCTCGGTGACCACGATGTGGTCCTTGCCCTGCTTGCCCTCCTCGATGTGGGCCTTGGCGCGCACGCGGACGCGCCCGCGGCCGGTCTCGTAGGCGTCGCGGATCCCGCTCAGGCCGAGGATCACGCCGCCGGTCGGGAAGTCGGGGCCCTTGATGTGCTGCATCAGCCCCGCCGTGTCGATGTCCGGGTCGTCGATGTAGGCGATCGTGGCCGCGATCGTCTCGCGCAGGTTGTGCGGCGGGATGTTCGTCGCCATGCCCACGGCGATGCCGCTCGAGCCGTTGACGAGCAGGTTCGGGAAGCGCGCCGGCAGCACGACGGGCTCGTTGTTCTGCCCGTCGTAGTTGGGCTGGAAGTCGACCGTGTCGGCGTCCAGGTCGCGCAGCATCTCGCGCGCGAGCGGCGCCAGCCGCGCCTCCGTGTACCGCATAGCGGCGGCCGGGTCCTCGTCGATCGAGCCGAAGTTGCCCTGGCCGTCGACGAGCATGTTGCGCATCGAGAACTCCTGCGCCAGCCGCACGAGCGTGTCGTAGATCGACGCATCGCCATGCGGGTGGTACTTGCCCATCACGTCGCCCACGATGCGGGCGGACTTCGCGTATGCGCGGTTCGGCTGCAGGCCGTTCTCGTTCATCGAGAACAGCACGCGGCGGTGGACGGGCTTCAGGCCGTCGCGGACGTCGGGCAGCGCGCGCCCGACGATGACGGACATCGCGTAGTCCAGGTAGGAGGAGCGCATCTCCTCCTCGAGCCCGCGGGGCTCGATGTTGCCGCCAGAGATGGTGTCGATGCCGGCCATCAGACGTCCAGCGTCGCGACGCGGGCGTTCTCCTCGATGAACTCACGCCGCGGCTCGACCTTGTCGCCCATCAGCATCGTGAACAGGCGGTCGGCCACTGCGGCGTCGTCCATCGTGACCTGCATCAGCGTGCGGGTCGTCGGGTCCATCGTCGTCTCGCGCAGCTGCTCGGCGTTCATCTCGCCGAGGCCCTTGAAGCGCTGGAGCTTGATGCCCTTGGCCGCAACCTCCATCACCGTGCGGCGCAGGCCCTCGAACGACAGCGCGTCGCCGGACTCCTCGCCGAGCTTCACGCTGAAGGGCGGCGTCCCGGCCATCCCCACCAGCTCGGCGTGCACGCGCGCGAGCTGGCGGTACTCGTTGGCGTCGAACATCGAGCGGCGGAGGCGATGGGTGCGGGCCAGGTTGCTGCGCCGCTCGACCGCGCGCACGCGGATCATCCCGTCGTCGGACGCCAGGAGCTCGGTCGTGTACGGCTCGCCCTCCGGATCCTCGCGCGCGAGCAGTTCGAGCAGCGCCTCGGGCGTGGCGACCTGCTCGTCGAGGATCTGCGACTCCTCGAGGAACACCACGACCTCGTGCCCGAAGTCGGCCCGCAGGGCGCTGGCCCAGCCCTCGTACTGCTTGAGCAGGCGCGAGTAGCGCTGCCAGCGCGTGTCGGTGAGCTTGAACTGCTGCCCGGCGTGATCCGTGATCTCGAAGCGCTCGAGCTTGTCGCCGAGCAGGGTCTCCTCGAGCTCGGACTCCTTCTCGATGTAGCGCTCGCGCTTGCCCTGCGTGACCTTGTAGAGCGGCGGCTTGGCGATGTAGACGTAGCCCGCCTCGATCAGCTCCTGCATCTCGCGGAACAGCAGCGTGAGGATCAGCGTGCGGATATGCGCGCCGTCCACGTCGGCGTCCGTCATCAGGATGATCTTGTGGTAGCGGGCCTTCTCGAGGTCGAACTCGTCGCGCACGCCGGTGCCCAGCGCGGTGATGAGCGCCGTGATCTCCTGGTTCTGGAGCACCTTGTCGATGCGGGACTTCTCGACGTTGAGGATCTTGCCGCGCAGCGGGAGGACGGCCTGCGTCGAGCGGTCGCGGCCCTGCTTGGCCGAGCCGCCGGCGGAGTCGCCCTCGACGACGAACAGCTCGCTCAGCGACGGGTCCTTGACCGTGCAGTCGGCGAGCTTGCCGGGCAGGCCCATGCCGCCCATGGCCGACTTGCGCGTCGCGTCACGCGCCTTGCGGGCAGCGGCGCGCGCCTGGGCGGCGGACACCGCCTTGCGGATCACCGCCCGCGCCTCCTGCGGGTTCTCCTCGAGGAACTGGCCGAGCTTCTGGTTGACCACCGAGGCGACGAATCCCTCCATGCCCGGGTTGCCGAGCTTGGTCTTGGTCTGGCCCTCGAACTGCGGATCGGTCAGCTTGGCGGAGATGACGGCCGTCAGCCCCTCGCGGACGTCTTCGCCGGAGAGGTTCTCGTCCTTCTCCTTGAGCTCGCCGGTCTTGCGCGCGTAGGCGTTCAGCGTGCGCGTGAGCGCGCCGCGGAAGCCGGACAGGTGCGAGCCGCCCTCGTGCGTGTTGATGTTGTTCGCGAACGAGAAGACGGACTCCTGGTAGGAGGAGTTCCACTGCAGCGCCACCTCGACGGCGCCCTCGTCCGAGTCGCCGGCGAAGAAGACGACCTTCTTCTGGATCGGGTCCTTGTTCTCGTTCAGGAAGGCGACGAAGTCCTCGATCCCGCCCTCGTAGTGGAACGCGGCGCGGCGGTTGCCCTCATCGCGCTCGTCCTCGATCCCGATGTGCAGGCCGCGTGTGAGGAACGCGGTCTCGCGCAGGCGCTGCTCGAGCGTCGCGAAGTCGAAGTCGAGCGTCTCGAAGACCTCGGCGTCCGGCAGGAAGGTGATTATGGTGCCCGTCTCCTTCGTGGGCTCGCCCTTCGTGAGCGGGCCCTGCGGCACGCCGCGAGCGTAGTCCTGGGTCCACGTGAAGCCGTCGCGCCGGACTTCGACGTGCAGCGACTCGGACAGCGCGTTGACGACCGAGACGCCGACGCCGTGCAGGCCGCCGGACACCTTGTAGCCGCCGCCGTCGCCGAACTTGCCGCCGGCGTGAAGCACGGTCAGCACGACCTCGACGGCCGGCTTGCCCTCCTTCTCCATGACGGAGACCGGGATGCCGCGGCCGTCGTCGGACACGGTGACCCGGTTGTCGGGGTGGATGACGACCGACACGGTGTCGCAGTGGCCGGCGAGCGCCTCGTCCACGGAGTTGTCGACCACCTCGTAGACGAGATGGTGCAGCCCGCGTGTCCCCGTCGAGCCGATGTACATGCCGGGCCGCTTGCGCACGGCCTCGAGCCCCTCGAGGACGGTGATGTCCTGAGCGTCGTACCCGGTTCGCTGCTGGTCGTCTGAAGCCACGATGCCTTTCGTCTTACACATGCGACGCCCCGGCGGGAGGACCCAGTCCCCCATGGCCGGGGCGTAGCCATAACGTGGTCATTATTCTAGCACGGCACCCGCCCGGAGAGGGCCTCTCGACAGCACCAAAAGTGCTGCAAATCGCGCAGAAACAGCATCGCTTCAGGCGCCCTTCACCGGCGCTTTCCGCGCCTGCACCCGCAGCCGCCGGACAGCGGGCCTCCCGAGCGCCTGATTGAGCCGCTCGACCACGAGCTCCGACATCAGGTCGAGCTCCTGCGCGCGGACCGCCTGCGGGCATGCGACGACCACCTCGCCGTCGCGCTCGGCCCACGGCTCCGAGTGCGGCGCGAAGGCCTCGCCGGCGGCGTCCGGCCACGCCCGCTGGACCTCGGCGAGCAGCGTCGCGGGAGCCAGGCGGGTGGTCACGCGGTCGAGCGCGCGGGCGACGGGATGGAGCGCCCGGCGCCTCATCCGGCGAGCCGCTCCTCGCCCGCCTCTTGGAGCACGCGGCCCTCGGCGATCGCGACGCGCTCCACGCCGGGCTCCTCGGCGCCGGGCACGTGCGCGAGCTCGGTCGCGGTGATCACGCTCTGGCCGCCGGCGCGCAGGACGTCGACGAGCCGGCCGCGGCGCGCGGCGTCGAGCTCGCTCATCACGTCGTCGAGCAGCAGCAGGGGCGGCGCCCCCCGCTCGGCGGCCAGCTCCTCACGCTCGGCGAGCAGGAGCGCGAGCAGGCCGAGCCGGACCTGCCCGCGCGACCCGTAGGAGCGCAGCTCGCGGCCGTCGCGGCGGAGCGCGAGGTCGTCCCGGTGCGGCCCGTGGCCGGTGAAGCCGCGCTCGAGGTCGCCGTCGACCCGCTCCGCGAGCTCGGCGGCCAGCTCGTCGGCGGTCTCCGCACGGGACCGTGGGCGGTACGCCATCTCGACCTCGCCCTCGAGCCCGAGCGCCGTGGCGTGGCCGGCGAACCGCTCACGGAGCCGAGCGACCACCTCCCCGCGGTCGCGCATCAGCGCGACGCCGTGGCGCGCCAGGGACGCGTCCCACGCGGGCAGCGAACCGCGCCCGGCACGCCCGGCCCGAACCGCGGCGATCAGCGCGTTGCGCTGGGCGAGCGCCGCGGAGTACTCGCGGCGGGTGGCCGCGCGCGCGGGCCACAGCGCGGCCACGACCTGGTCGAGGTGCGAGCGGCGCAGGGCGGGCGCGCCGAGCACCAGGTCGAGCCGGTCGGGCAGGAACACGGCCACGAGCGGGCGGGCGTCGCAGTCGCTCAGCCGCTCGACGGGCGCGCCGTCGGCGCGCAGGTGCTTGGCCTCGCCCGGCTGGAAGCCGACGGTCACGGCGTGCGCGCCGCGATCGTCCTCGGTGCGCAGCTCGAGCCGGGTGAGCGACGCTCCGAACCGCACGACCTCGCGCTCGTTGGCCGTCCGGCACGACCGGCCCGTCGCCGCGAAGTACAGCGCCTCCAGCAGGTTCGTCTTGCCCGCGCCGTTGCGGCCCGCGATCACCGTCAGCCCCGGCCCGAGCCGCAGCTCGGCCGCCTCGTAGGACCGGAAGTCCCGGACGCTGAGGCGCGTGGCGATCACACGTTAAGTCGAATCGGCATGAGGAGGTACTGGAAGCCGCTGCCGTCGGCCGCCTCGATCAGGCCTGGCCGCAGCGGCGAGATCAGCTTGAGCACCAAGTCGCCCGACTCGAGCGCCTCGAGGCCGTCGCGGAGGAACTCGGGGTTGAAGCCGATCTCGAACGGCTCTCCCTGGAACGGCACCGGGACGGTCTCGCGCGCCTCGCCGACGTCCGGCGTCCGGGCCGACACCGTCAGCTCGCCCTCGGAGAAGCTCAGCCGCAAGGGCGCGTTCTTCTGCGCGAGCAGCGAGATGCGGCGCACGACGTCCGTGATCTCGTTGCCGGCCAGCCGTAGCTCGTGCTCGTAGGCCTCGGGCAGCAGCTGGCGCACGTTCGGGAACTGGCCGTCGATCAGCCGCGAGGAGAGCACCACACCGGCGGCCTCGAACACCACCTGGTTCGCGCGCAGCGAGACCGCGATCCGCTCGGCCGAACCGTGCTGGACGATGCGCGTGAGCTCCTGGAGCGCCCGCGCCGGCACGTTGGCCTCGAACGCCCGCGCGAGCGGCGCCTCGAGCGCGGTGTCCTTGACGGCCAGCCGGTAGGAGTCCGTGGCGGCCATCCGCAGCTCCTGCTCGCCGGCCGACACGAGGATGCCGGTGAGGACGGGGCGCGTCTCGTCGCGCGACGCGGCGCGTGCCACCTTGACCACCGTCTCCACGAGCGCGGGGCCCGGGACGTCGAGCCGCTCGTCGCCGTCCGGCTCCGGCAGCGGCGGGAAGTCCTCGAGCCGCAGCGTGCGGATGTGGAACGTGGCGGAGCCGGACGTGATCTCGACGTCCTGCTCGGCGGCGCGCAGCTCGAGTGTGAGCTCGTCGGCCGGCAGCGACCGGATGACGTCGACGAGCAATCTGGCCGGCAGGACGACCGCGCCCTCCCGGGCGACGTCGCCCTCGAGCGGCACGCGGAGCGCGATCTCCATGTCCGTCGCCCGCAGCTCGATCTCGCCGCCCTGCGCCTGCAGGTGCACACCGGAGAGCGCTTGCACGGCGCTACGGGTCGACGCCGCGCGGGTGACGGTCTGGAGTTGACTGAACAACGCGTCACGGCGCGTCGAGAGCTTCATGGGATGGCTCGCCTCTGATTCACGATGAAGATGGGAACGGGAGATTCATGGTCATCGGGGCTGTTCATGCTGTGGACAACCGGCGGATCTGGCGCTGCACCGTCGATCGGGCGCGCACACGGGCTGTGCATGAACCGCGCAGTCTGTCAGGAGGCCCGGACCTCACCTGGGGCCTCCGAGCTCCTCGGTGAGCCGCCGGACGACCTCGAACGCTTCGCGGTCGGTGGCGATCCGCTCGGCGGTGCGCTTGCAGGCATGCATGACCGTCGTGTGGTTGCGCCCGCCGAAGGCGCGGCCGATGGCCGGCAGGGTCTGGTCGGTCAGCTCGCGCGCGAGGTACATGGCGACCTGGCGCGGCCAAGTGACCGGGGCGGCACGACTGTTCGAGAGGAGGTCCTCCATGGAAAGCCCGAAGGCCTCGCAGATCTGGCGCTGGATGTCCTCGACCGTGCGTCGGCGAGGACGGACGCCGTAGAGCCCGGCCAGGACCTCTTCCGCGAGCGTTCCCGTCACCTCGCGACCGGTGAGCGACCCATAGGCGACGACCCGGATGAGCGCCCCCTCGAGCGCGCGGATGTTGGTGTCGACCGTCTCCGCGATCACCTCGATGGCCGCGGGGTCGATGCCAGCCAGCGAGTCCTGCTGCACGCGCTTGCAGAGGATCGTGCGGCGGGTGGCGAGGTCGGGCGGCTTGACGTCGGTCACGAGGCCGGCCTCGAAACGCTCCCGGAGGCGGTCCTCGAGCGCGTTGAGATCCCGCGGGAGACGGTCCGACGTCAGCACGAGCTGCGCGCCGGCGCCCTGGAGGGCGTTGAAGGTGTGGAAGAACTCCTGCTCGGTCCGGGCCTTGCTCTGGAGGAACTGGACGTCGTCGACGAGGAGGACGCCGACGCCCCGGTACACGGCCTTGAAGGCCTCGAGCGCGCCGGTGTGCAGCGCGCCCACGAACTGGTCGGTGAAGGCCTCGGCGGTCGTGTAGAGGACGCTGAGCCCGTCGCCGTGGTCGGTGACGTAGTTGGCGATCGAGTGCAGGAGATGCGTCTTGCCGAGGCCAGGCGGGCCGCAGATGAAGAGCGGGTTGTATGCGAGGCCCGGCATCTCGGCGACCGCGAGGGCGGCGGCGTGGGCGAGGCGGTTCGCGTCGCCGATCACGAACTGGTCGAACGTGAAGCGGGGATTGAAGGCGGAGCCCGTGAAGGTGCGCGCCCGCTGCACCGCGGGCGACTGTTCGTTACGGGAGACGAGCTTGACGCGCGCGCCGGCGCCGAGGACGGCCTTCGCGCAGGCGGCGATCAGCCGCGCGAAGCTGGCCTCGACCCAGGCTCTGCTCTCGGCGGGCGCCTCGATGACGAGCGTCCCGGCGTTGAGCTCGCGCGCCGTCAGCGGCTCGAGCCAGAGTTGCCAGGTCGTGTCCCCTGCCGCACGCCGCATCTCGGTGCGGATGCGCCGCCAAACGTGTGGAAGGTGGTCGTCGGGCACGGGCGCGCGGAAGGGCCTCCCCGAGGCGGAGGTCGTGGGTCTGACTGGCCGAGAGGGGCCTCGCGGGCGCCCCGGAATGGCGAACATAGCAAAGCTCCGGAGGCCCGAGCACGGGTCTCGTGGGGTAGGTCGCAAAACGCGCGGAATGCAGTTGTCGACGGCTGTCGACAACGTGTGCACAGCCCTGTGCGAGCCGCCTCGGTATCCTGCTCGGACCGCGGCGCCGGGCCGGACCCTCCTACACCGGCCCCAAGTCATCGCCTCGGCGAAGGAGCCAGATCGTGAAGCGCACCTACCAGCCCAAGAAGCGAAAGCGCGCCCGGACGCACGGGTTCCGCCAGCGCATGAGCACGCGCGCCGGCCGGCTGGTGCTCAAGCGCCGCCGTGACAAGGGCCGCAAGCGCCTGACCGTCTGACCGTGGCTCCGCAGCGCGCGAGCTCCGGTCGTGGGCCGCGACGTCGGCGCCTGTCACGCAGCGCTGAGTTCGAGCGCGTGTATCGGCAGGGCCGCTCGAAGGGCAACCGGTTCCTGGTGCTGTACTCGTTCCCGCGTTCGGATGACGACGGCGCGGGCCCCCGTCTCGGCCTGTCGGTCGGGCGCCGCGTGGGCGGCGCGGTCGACCGCACGCGCGTCAAGCGCGTCCTGCGGGAGGCGTTCTGGGAGGAGGCGCGGCGGCTCCCGGCCACGTTCGACTACGTGGTCGTGGCGCGGCCGGATGCGCTGGGGCTCGCCGAGCGCGAGGGGATGACGGGAATGCGCGCCGCGCTGGCGGAGCTCGCCGACGGCCTCGGCAGCGAGGCCGAGGCATGACCTTCGCCCGCACGGCCTTCGTGGCGCCGATCCGCCTTTACCAGCGGGTCATCTCGCCGGCCCTCCCGCGGCGCTGCAAGTACCACCCGACATGCTCCGCGTACGCGGTGCAGGCCATCCGGTCCTACGGCATACTGCGCGGCGGGGTGCTCGCGGCGTGGCGGCTGCTGCGGTGCAACCCGTTCAGCCACGGGGGCTACGACCCGGTCTCCGCCCAGACCCTCTTCCGAGACTCCCGCCTCCCGTGATCGCCAACATCTTCCAGCCGCTGATCGACTGCTTCGAGTGGATCCTGCTGCGGTTCCACGACGACCTCGGGCTCAGCTGGGGCTGGTCGATCATCGCGCTGACCGTCGTGGTCCGGGCGGCGCTCCTGCCGCTGACCTTCAAGCAGTTCAAGTCGATGCAGTCCCTGGCCTCCCACGCTCCGGAGATGAAGAAGCTCCAGGACCGCTACAAGGGCGACAAGGAGCGGCTCAACCAGGAGATGATGAAGTTCTACCGGGAGAACAAGATCAACCCGTTCGCCTCGTGCCTCCCGCTCCTGGCGCAGCTCCCGGTCTTCCTCTCGCTCTTCTACATGCTGCAGGCCGACCTGCGGCGAGACATCTGCCCGGAGGTCCAGCCACCGCCACCGGCCAGCCCGGTGGCGTGCGGGCCGGGGGGTGACGCCTCCTTCTTCTTCATCCCGGACCTGACGGACAAGGCCACGGGCGGCGTCCTGATCACGCTGATCGTGCTCTACGTGGGCTCGCAGCTGCTCTCGACGCTGCTCATGTCCACGACGACGGACCGGACGCAGCGGATGATCTTCCTGGCGCTCCCGTTCGTCTTCGTCATCTTCATCATCAGCTTCCCGGCGGGCCTGCTGGTCTACTGGATCACGACGAACCTGTGGACGATCGTGCAGCAGGCGATCATCCGGAAGCGGTTGGGGCCGATGCGACCACCGGGGGCGGAAAGCGGCATGGGGCTGGGTGAGCTGTTACGCGGCGGCGGCGGTTCTGCGTCGCCTGCGCCCGCGACGTCGTCGTCGGGTGGCGGCGGGGGCGGCGGCGGGAGCGGCAACAACGTGCCGAAGGGCAAGCCGAGCGGACCGCCTCCGGCACCCCCGCGACGCAAGAAGAAACGCTCGGGGAGGCGGCGATGAGCGACGAGAGCGATCGGGTCCAGGAGCTGCTCGAGCGGGTGTCCGAGGCGCTCGGCCTCGGCGCGTCGGTGTCCGTCTCGCAGGACTCGGATGGCATCCGCGGCGTGCTCGAGGGCGACGACCTCGGCCTGTTCATCGGGCGCCACGGCCAGACGATCGACGCCGTCCAGCACCTCGCGTTCAAGGTCGCCAACCGCAACGCGGGGCGCGACGCCGCCGTGCGCGTGACGGTGGATGCGGCCGGCTACCGCGAGCGCCGCGAGCACATGCTGCACCGCCAGGCCGACCAGGCGGCGACGCGCGCGGCCAGCTCGGGCCGGCCGGTGGCGTTGGACGCTATGAGCGCGACCGAGCGCAAGGTCGTGCACGAGTACCTCAAGGATCGCGACGACGTCGAGACGTACTCGGAGGGCACCGAGCCGGATCGGCATCTCGTCGTAGCGCCGCTGTAGCCCGGGTCGCGCGTTGCGCCGTGGTTGCGCCGGCGAACGGCAACTGCGGCATTGAGGGGTGGCTCGGAGGTGATCAGGGGCCCGCGGGCGTGGTCCGGTGCCAACGCGGGCGGGGCATGGTCCGAAAAGTGGTGGGGCGGGAAATACACGTCATGCGTGTACAAGCAGCCCCACGCTGTCGACTTGACGGCGATTATCGCCGTCAAGTCATCACCGCCCGGCCTCAGGGCACTCGCCATCGTCCCACGCACCCGCCAGCGTCCGAGCGCCGCCATCCTGAGGAGCACCGGCCGACCTCCGAGCCCTCCCTCGATGCGTCGTTGACGTTGCGTCAATAGGCACCGCGTTCTATTGCCTTCCACCGATCCACCACGCTCAGCCTCCCGACGCTCGTCGGGCTCTGCCACATTCGTCGGACTCGCCACCCCTCGCCGCCGCGGTCCGCAGCGGGCCCGGCGGGTGTTTCACGTTTTGTACCCCGGTGAAACACGCTGCTGCCGGTCCGGCTGGCAGACTGGCCGGCATGGATGCGCTGGACGAGGGCATCGTGGTCGGACTTCTGGTCGGCGAGGGGCACTTCGGGGGCGACGGGCGGCAGCCGCAGATCACGTTGCGGATGCACGTCCGGCACGAGGCGCTGATGCGCTGGCTGGTCGACCGCTTCCCACGCTCGCGGCTCTACGGGCCGTACCACCACGGGAGCCGTCACTACTTCCAGTGGATGGCACGCGGCGAGGGGCTCGTCATCGACGTCCTGCCGATCCTCGAGCGCCATGTCACGCCGCACCTGGATGGCCACGCGCACGAGCGCCTGACGGCGATGACGACGGACTACGCCGACGCGATCTCGCGCCTGCGCGCTCGCGCTGCCGTCGGCGCCGCATGACCGGCGCGCTCCAGCCGCGATCGCTGCGACCGCCGCAACCGCCGTGCCCCCGCCGGACGCAGTGAGTCGGCTCGACGAGGTCGGGCGGCGGTTCGAGCTCCCCGAGAACGCGGTGGCGGCGCTGCGGGCCGTCCTCGCGCTCCAGGCGGACGACCCCACGGCCTCGACCACCGTCCGCGACCCCGACGCGGCCGCGGATCGCCACGTGGCCGACTCGCTCGTGGCGCTGGAGCTCCCCGCCGTCCGCGCCGCTCACCGCGTCGCCGACCTCGGCTCCGGCGCGGGCTGGCCGGGCCTCGCGCTCGCCGCGGCACTGCCGGCCGCGCACGTGGCGCTCGTCGAGAGCGCTGCGCGCCACTGCCGCTACCTCCAGCGGGCGGTAGCGGCGTCTGGCTTACGCAACGTCGACATCGCGCATGCGCGCGTGGAGGAATGGGAGGCAGGGGGCGGCGAGCACGACCTCGTGACCGCGCGGGCGCTCGCGGCGCTGCCCGTCGTCGTCGAGTACGCCGCTCCGCTGCTGGCCGACGGCGGGCATCTCGTGGCCTGGAAGGGGGAGGTCGGCGAGGACGAGGCGCGTGATGGCGCCGCGGCCGCGCAGGCCGTCGGGCTCGAGGTCGTCGAGGTGCGGCGCGTCGACCCGTATCCCGGCGCCGGACACCGGACGCTGCACGTCTTCCGCAAGGTCGCGCCCACGCCGTCGCGCTTCCCGCGCCGCCCTGGAATGGCGGTCAAGCGCCCGCTCGGCGCCGGTTCTGGCCGGGGCGCTCGCTAGCGTCGAGGGTCGCCATGGGCACCGTGTACGCCATCGCCAACCAGAAGGGCGGGGTCGGGAAGACGACCACCGCGGTCAACGTCGCCGCGTGCATTGCGGAGGCCGGCTACCCGACGCTGCTCGTCGACGTCGACCCGCAGGGCAACGCGACGACCAACCTCGGCGCGGACCGCACCGTCCCGCCCGGCCTCTACGACGTCCTGGGCGGCGAGCTCACGGCCGAGGACGCGGTGCGGGAGACCGACGTCCCGAACCTCTCGCTGATCGTCTCCACGCCCGACCTCGCGGGGGCGACGATGGAGCTCCCGCGCCTACCAGGATCGGAGACCCGGCTGCGCGACGCGCTGGCCGGCATCCGCGACCGCTATGCCTTCACGCTGCTCGACTGCCCGCCGTCGCTCGGTCCCCTCACCGTCAACGCGCTCGTCGCGGCGGATCGCGTGATCGTGCCCGTCCAGACCGAGTACTTCGCGCTCGAGGGGCTCGCCGGCCTGCTGGACACGCTGGCGCTCATCCAGCGCGAGCTCAACCCCCGCCTGACCGTGGCCGGGATGCTGCTCACGATGCACGACAGCCGCACGAAGCTCGCCCAGGACGTCGAGCGCGAGGTGCGCGAGCACTTCCCCGCGCTGGTCTTCGACACGGTGATCCCCCGCAACGTCCGGCTCGGCGAGGCGCCCAGCTTCGGCCGGCCGGTCATCCATCACGACCCGTACTGCGCCGGCTCGGAGGCCTACTTCGCGCTGGCCAAGGAGGTGGCGTCTCGTGGCTAGTCGAGGCATGGGCCGCGGGCTGTCGGCGATCCTCGCCCCCAGCAACGAGATCGAGACGGAGCGCGGAAGCGAGCTGCGCCACGTGCCGGTCGACCTGATCGAGCCGAACCCCCACCAGCCCCGCCAGGAGTTCGACGAGGGCGCGATCGTCGCGCTGTCGGAGTCCCTGCAGGAGCGCGGCGTGCTGCAGCCCGTCCTCGTCCGTCCCGTGCCCGGCGGCACCTACGAGCTGATCGCCGGCGAGCGCCGCTGGCGCGCCGCCCAGCTCGCGGGCTTCGACACCGTGCCGGCGCTCGTCCGTCCTGACGACGATGCGGCGTCGCTGGAGCTCGCGCTGATCGAGAACATGGCCCGCGAGGACCTGAACCCGGTCGAGGAGGCGCGCGCCTGCGCGACGCTCGTCGAGGAGTTGGGCCTGACCCGCGAGGACGTCGGCCGCCGCGTCGGGCGCTCGCGCGTCGCCGTGACGAACCTGCTGCGGCTGCTCGATCTTCCCGCCGAGGTGCTCGAGCTCATCGCCGCCGGTCACCTGACCGAAGGCCACGGCCGCGCGCTGCTGACGGCGGTCGGACCACGAGACGCGTCGCCGCCTCGCGCGTACGGCGGTGCAGGAGGGCTGGTCGGTTCGCCAGACCGAGGCCCGAGCCCGCGAGGCCGACCACCCGCGTGCCCGCCCACGCCGCGCGTCGCCCGTCGGCGCGCATCACCCGGACCAGATCGAAGCCGCCCGCCGGCTCGGCGACGCCCTCGGTCAGGCGCTCGGCACCGAGGTCCGCGTGGCCCCCCGTGGCGCGGGCTACCGGGTGGTCGTCGACCTCGAGGATCCCACCGCCGCGGAGGCGCTCACGAGGCGTCTTGGCGCCGTCGAGCACGCCTGAATCGCTCGCTATGATCCCCCGTCCCACGGGCGATTAGCTCAGTCGGTTAGAGCGCTTCTCTGATAAGGAAGAGGTCCCAGGTTCGAGTCCTGGATCGCCCATTACTTTCACTTTCATCCTTCCCGACCGCCCTGCAAACGGTACGAGACGGGACACCTCCCCCTCGCGGCGTTGACGTGCAGCGACGAGCCGACCGCGCGGGCAAGCAGCGACGTCACTGACCAACCCGGCTTCGGGTCGTTTCAGGTACTGGTGGACGAAGGCGATGGCCATGCTGCCCTCGCCGACGGCAGCGGCGACGCGCTTCACCGGGCTGAGCCGGACATCGCCACACGCGAAGACGCCCGGAACGGCGGTCTCGAGGAGGTACGGGTCGCGCTCGAGCTCCCAGCGGCCCGCGGCACGCACGTCGGAACCCGTGAGCACGTAGCCGTGTTGATCGAGCGCGATCTCAGGCGGCAGCCACGCGGTCTCGGCGTCGGCTCCGATGAAGATGTACAGCCCGCCCGATTCGAGCCGGGCGTTTCGGTGGTAGCGCCGTTGCGGACGTCGATCGCCTCGAGCGACACCTCACCATGGGCCGCGACGACCTCCGTCCCTATACAGCGTGTGGATGTTCGACCGGGCCGCGAGCTGGTCGACGAGATAGCGCGACATGCTCTTCTCGAGCGTTTCGCTGCGGCAGAGGATCGTCACGCTCCTCGCATGGTTGGCGAAGAACATCGCCGCTTGTCCTGCCGAGTTGCCGGCACCCACGATGTGGACGTCGAGGCCGTGCGTGTTGGCCGCCTCGCTGCGCGCCGCCCCGTACGAGATGCCCTTCCCCGCGAGCCGGTCGAATCCGTCGATCGAGAGCTGCCGCCACGCGACGCCGCAGGCGAGGATGATCGTCCGCGCTCGCAGGACGTCGCCGCCGTCGAGGTGCACCTGCCGCGTCGCGGCGTCGATCCGCGTGATCGATCGAGTGACGAGGATCTCGGCGCCGAGCCTCCACGCCTGCTGGAGCGCACGGCTTGCCAACTCGTCTCCCGATACACCCGCCGGGAAGCCGAGATAGTTCTCGATCCGCGATGAGGTGCCGGCCTGGCCGCCGGGCGCCTCGCGCTCGATCACGATCGTACGAAGCCCCTCCGATGCGCCGTAGACCGCAGCAGCCAGTCCCGCCGGGCCGGCGCCAACGATCACGGCGTCGTACTCCGCAGCCGAGGCGTTTGTCGTGAGGCCCAGCAGCTCGGCGACCCGGCGGAGTTGCGGTCGCACCACGGTCTTCCCGTCGACGACGCGGATCGCCGGCCAATCTCCTTCGGCGGGCATCGGGCCGCCCCACCGCTCGGCGGCGTCGGGCGCGTCGGGCGTGAGCCACTCAAACGTGATCTGGTTGCGCTCGAGGAAGTGCCGCAAGTCCGTGCAGGACGCGTCCCAGCGAGGCCCGAGGACGATCGCGCGCGGCGGCGGCGGGTCGGCGGCGATCCCGAGTCGCCGCTCTCCCGACTGCCACGGCTCGCGTCCCCGTCGGCACGGCGACGGCTTCCGGTCCGGCGTCGTGCTCGGCGCCGCCTTGGGCTTCGCGTACGCGCCGTGCGCCGGCCCGATCCTCGCCGCGGTCATCACCGTCGGCGCCGCCTCGGGGCGCACGGTGCCGATCGCGCTCGCTTACGCCGCGGCTCCGCTTGCGTGCTGTTGGCGCTCGCGCTCGGCGGGCGCCGGTCGCTCGCCGCATTCGTCGCGCCGGCCGCGGCCGGCCGTGCAACGCGCGGTCGGCGTCGTGATGCTGCTGACCGCCGTCGCGGTCGCCGCGGACCTCGATGTGCGCTTCCAGACGCGCTCGGCGAGCCGTCTTCCCGTCCGCGTGGTCAACCCGACGGGCGGCTGGAGCGCTTGGGCGGTCGAGCGCCGCTGGCCGACCTGCGCGGGCCGGCGCGCTTCGCTCGCCGCGCCCACGCCGAGACCCTGCCCGCGCTCGCCGCGCTCCCGACTTCACCGGAACCCAGCGCTGGTTCAACACGCCGGCGCCGCGCGCTGTCGCTCGCCGGCTGCGGGGGAAGGTCGTGCTCGTCGACTTCTGGACGTACACGTGCATCAACTGCCTGCGCACGCTGCCCTACGTGCAAGGCCTGGAGCGAGCACTATCGAAGCGACGGCTTGGTCGTCGTCGGCGTCCACACGCCGGAGTTCCAGTTCGAGCACGAAGCCGTCAATGTGGCGAGCGCGATCCGTCAGAACCGGATCCCTCTTCCCGTCGCGCAGGACAACCAGTACGCGACCGGGATGCGTGGGGCAACCAGCCTGGCCCGCGAAGTACTGGTGGACGCGCGCGGCAGGGTCCGCTACGCGCACCTCGGCGAGGCGAGTACGCCGAGACGAGTCCGCGATCCGGGCGCTGCTGAGAGGCGGGCAGGGAGCGCCTGGCAGCGGTGTCCGTGTGCCCGCCGCGAGCGGCGTCGACCCGGGACGCCGGTGTGTCGCACCGCCGACCGGTCTCCGTGAGCGTCTGCTCGCAACAGCAGGATCCCGCCGAAGTGAGCAACGGCAAGGGCGGCGACTGACGCGCGGAGCCACCCATTTTCCGCCTGCTGAGCGGCCCGAATCACTACCCCACCGGCCGCTAGACTTCGGCAACCCCCCGGGATTGGAGTGCCCCGCGTGCAGGAGATGGTCATCTACGGCGTGAGCTTCGACATGGTCGGCAAGCAGCCGATCGTGCTGCTCAAGGCTGTCGACACGAACAAGTTCCTGCCGATCTGGATCGGGCACCCCGAGGCGGCGGCGATCCTGATGAAGCTCCAGGGCGCGTCCACGCCGCGGCCGATGACCCACGACCTGCTGTTCGACATGCTCGGGGAGCTCGAGGTCGCGTGCACGCGGGTGTCGGTCACCGAGCTGCGGGAGAACACCTTCTACGCGTCGATCACGCTGTCCGTGAACGGCCGCGAGGTCGACATCGACTCCCGGCCGTCCGACGCGCTCGCCCTCGCCGTGCGCTCCGGCGCCCCGATCTTCGCTGCCGAGGACGTGATCGCCGAGTCGGCGATCGAGTTCGAGCACGAGGTCGAGGACACCGAGGAGGTCGTGGACAAGTTCAAGGAGTTCCTCGACCAGGTCACGCCCGAGGACTTCAAGGGCGACCAGTAGGCGCGTAGCGCCGGTGCAGGATCAGGACGTTCCCGTCCGGATCCGCGAAGAACCCCATGTGACAGACGCCGGTGTCGACCGTGTCGCCGAGGAAGCCCACGCCGGCGGCCTCGAGCTGCGTCCGGGCCGCCGCCACATCGGGGACGCGGAGTGCGATCCCGGCCGTGTTCGGGGCGAACGGGATGTCCTCCGCCTCCGGCTGCCAGAGCGCGAGCGTGACGTTGCCGGTCTCGAACTCGTCCGGGGCGCGGCCCGGTCGGAGGCCCAGCACGTCCCCGTAGAACCGCCGCGCCGCCTCGGGGTCCCGGACCGGGACGGAGACGAAGTCGACCTCCTCGACGCCGATCACGCGGCCACGCGCGCGACGGCCAGGCCGACGATCCGCGCGATCAGGTCGTCGAACGGGACGCCGGCCGCCTCGGCGGCCAGCGGGAGCAGCGACGTGTCGGTCAGGCCCGGGATCGCGTTGGCCTCGAGCAGGTACAGCTCACCGGTCGCCTCCTCGAGCATGAGGTCGACGCGGGCGAAGCCGGCGCAGCCCAGCGTCGTGTAGGCAGCGAGGGCGAGCTCCTGAGCGCGGGCCGTGGCGTTCGCCCCGATGTCGGCCGGGCACGTGAACGTCGTGCGTCCGATCTCGTAGCGGGCCTCGAAGTCGTAGAAGTCCTCCTCGTTCGGGACCGCTTCGACGACCGGCAGCGCCTCCGGCCCGCCCGGCCCGTCGATGACGGACACGGCGAGGTCGCGGCCCGCCACGTAGCGCTCCAGCACCACCTTCGTGTCATAGGACAGGGCGGCGACGAGCGCGCCGGCGACGTCCTCGGCGCGTTGCGCGAACTTGATGCCGAGCGCGGATCCCTGGCCCGCGGGCTTGACCACGATCGGGAAGTCGAGACGCTCCTCGATCGCTGGCAGCGCGCGGCCGGCGCCGAGCTCCTCGAACGCCGTCTGGCTGAACGCGTAGAACTCGGGCGTCGGGAGGCCGGCGTCCTGAAAGGCGTGCTTGGCCAGCACCTTGTCCATGCAGCGGATGCAGGCCGACGGGCCGGACGCCGTGTACGGCACGCCGAGCAGCTCGAGCAGCTCCTGCACGGTGCCGTCCTCGCCGCCGCGGCCGTGGAGGGCGACGAACGCCACGTCGGGCCTCACGGCTCGCAGCCGGTCGACGAGGTCGGCGCCGACGTCGATCGGCACCACGTCGTGCCCAAGCCGCTGGAGGGCGTCCTCGACCCGGGCGCCCGAGCGCAGCGACACCTGCCGCTCGAGCGAGCGACCGCCCTTCAGCACCGCGACCCTCATCCCGCGCGCCGCCGGAGCTCGACGACGTTCTCCGGCTCCGGCGCCGCCTCCCGCGCCGCAGCGGGCTGCTGCCCCGTGAGCGTGGAGTACAGCGCGACCTGCTCGCGCACGACCTTGCCGATCCGTCGCACGCCCTCGCGGATGTCGTCCTCCCCGACGCCGGAGAAGTTCAGCCGCATCTCCGATCCGCCGCGGCCGTCGAGGTACGCGGCCCGGCCCGGCACGAAGGCGACGTTCTCGCGCAGCGCCCGCGCCAGCAGGTCGGTCGTGTCGATGTAGTCCGGCAGCCGCGCCCAGATGAACAGCCCGCCATCCGGCTCCGTCCACGTCGCCTCGGGCGGCAGGTGCTCGGCCAGCGCCTCGAGCATCACGTCGCGGCGCTTCCGGTAGAGCTCGACGAGCGTCCCCACGTACGCCCGCCAGTCGCGCTCGGCGAAGTAGGTCGCGACGAAGTGCTGCGACAGCGTCGACGAGCACAGGTCGGTGCCGCCCTTGCCGAGGTTGAGCTTGTCGAGCACCGGCCGCGGGGCCGCCGCCCACCCGAGCCGCAGCCCCGGCGAGAGGATCTTCGAGAACGTCCCGAGGTAGATCACGTACTCCGCGCCGTCGATCGCGTACAGCGTGGGCAGCGGATCACCCGAGTACCGCAGCAGGCCGTACGGGTTGTCCTCCAGGATCAGCAGCTCGCGCTCGTTGGCGATCCGCACGAGCTCGTGCCGGCGCTCCAGCGCGAGGGTCACGCCGGCCGGGTTCTGGAAGGACGGCACCGTGTAGATGAACTTCGGCACCCGCCCATCGCGGTCGAGCCGTTCCAGCTCGGCCTCCAGTACGTCGGTCCGCATGCCGTTCTCGTCCATCTCGATCTGCACGACGTCGGCCTGGTAGGAGACGAACACCGGCACGGCGCCCGGGTAGGTCGGCGCCTCGGCCACGACCACGTCGCCGGGGTCGATCAGCGTCTTGCAGACGAGGTCGATCACCTGCTGACCGCCGGACGTCACGAGCAGGTCCTCGATCTCGACCTCCATGCCCTCGGCGGCCATCACGCGGGCGATGCACTCCTTGACCTCGTCGAGCCCCTCGGTCGGCCCGTACTGGAGCGCGCGCGCCGAGGCGTCGACCGCCACGCGCGCCATCAGCGCGGCGAAGTCCTCGGCCGGGAAGGTCGACGTGTCCGGAAGGCCGCCGGCGAGCGAGATGATCTCCGGCCGCGCGGTGACCGCCATGAGGTCGCGCATGGCCGACGATTTCATCGCCTGGGTGCGCTGGGAGAAGAGCCCGGCGTAGCGCTCGAGGTCTCGCGCGCCCGAGCGTCTGGGTGTCTCGTCGCGGCTCATCCGCCCGCTATCGTCGCACGGCCTCATGGAGTTCGTCCTGGATCTGCTTCAGGGAGTCGGTATCGCCGCTGCGATCGGCATCCGCCCGTTCCTGCCGGTCCTGCTCACCGGCGCGCTCGCCGCGGCGGACGCCGGCGTCGACTTCGACGGGACCTCTTTCGCGTTCCTCGAGGAATGGCCTTTCCTGCTCGGCGTCCTCGTGCTGGTGGCGGTCATCGACGTCGTGCTGCGGCGGCGGGCCGATCTCGACACCGGGCCGGCCGCCTGGCTGCTGCTCGCGGTCGCCGTCGCGCTCGGTGCGCTCGAGGCCGCCGGATCGCTGGCCGACCACGACCATCCGGTGCTCGCGGGCGTCGTGGCCGGGGCGGCCGCCGCTACGCTCGGCTTCTTCGCCGCCCGCTCGCTGTTCGGCCGTGTCCGCCGCCGGCTCGACGCCGACGCGCAGGGTGCGCTGCCGATCTACGGAGAGGGCGCGGCGCTGCTGGCGGCCGGGGCATCGATCCTCTTCCCGCCGCTCGCGATCCTCGTCCTCGCCGCGCTGGCGTGGCTGCTGATGGGCGGGCGCCGGCGCGAGGGTGAGAAGTACGCAGGGCTGCGGATTCTGCGGTGAAGAAGCTCGTCCTGACGGTCATCGACGCGATGAAGCCCGCGATGCTCGAGCGGGCGGTCGCGGGCGGCCGCGCGCCCACGCTGAAGCTCCTGCTCGAGCGCGGCCAGCACGTCGACGACAGCGTCGCCGCCTTCCCGTCGGTCACGCCCGTGTGCGCCGCGTCGATCGCCACCGGCACCGGGCCGCACGAGCACGAGATCCCGGCCATGAACTGGTACCACCGCGGCGAGAGCCGTTACGTCGAGTACGGCACGAGCTTCCGCGCCTCGCAGGCCTTCGGGCTCAAGCAGTCGCTCACCGACACGATCTACAACATGAACCTCGAGCACCTGTCGCGTGACGTGCTGACGGTGTTCGAGCGGCTCGACGACGCCCGCGTGCGCACGGCCGGCACGACGTACCTGATGTACCGCGGCCGGCACCGCCACGAGGTGTCGGGAGACACCGCGCTGACCCGCATCGCGGGCACGATCTTCCGTCACGCCGTGTACGGGCCGAAGGAGCTCTTCTACGCGGACATCTTCGCCTCGCGGCGCACGCCGTGCCGCTCGCAGCTCGGGCTCCCCGGCGTGCGCGACCAGCACTCCGGCTGCGTCGGCGAGTATCTCGTCGAGCACGACCTGTTCGACTTCCTGCTCTTCTCGCTCCCCGACAACGACACGCACTCGCACAAGAACGGGCCGTTCGCCCAGGTCGACTCGCTCGCCGCTGCCGACCGCCAGCTCGCGCGGCTGATGGACGCCGCCGGCGGGCCGGACGAGTTCCTCTCCGACCACGCGATGATCGTCTGCTCGGACCACTCGCAGTCGCGCGTCGAGAAGGAGATCGACCTCTTCCGGGCGCTCGACGAGTTCGGCGTGCTCCCCGCCTCCCGCGCGCGCGCCGAGGACTCCCAGGTCGCTGTGTGCCCGAACTCGCGCGCCGCGATGGTCTACGTCCTCGAGCGCGAGCGCCGCCGCGAGCTGCTGCCGCGGATCGAGAAGGCGGTCCTCGACCTCGAAGGCATCGATCTGGTGTTACGTATGACCGACCATCCGGACGGGGAAGGCGCGATCCGCGGCAAACGCGACGGCAAGGTCCGCGAGCTGCGCTTCATGCCCGGAGGCGACCTCGAGGACCTGCGCGGGGAGCGCTGGAGCGTGGAGGGCGACCTCGGCCTGCTCGGGCTCGACGCCCGCGAGGGCCGCGTCGCCTCGGCGAGCTACCCGGACGCGCTCGGTCGCGCGTGGTCGGCCCTGCGGACGCGCACGGCCGGCGAGATCCTGCTCTCGGCGGCCCCGGGCTACGAGTTCCTGGACTGGGGCGGCGCCCACCACGTCGGCGGCGGCTCGCACGGCTCGCTGCATGCCAACGACTCCCTCGGCTCGCTGATCTGGTGCGGCACGGGCCCCGACTCGGCCGACGCTCGTGAGCAGTGGTCGCTTCGCGATGTCGTTCCGATGGTCTATGACCATTTCGGGCTGTAGGCGGTTCCCGTGAAGGTCAACTGCGGCTGGGTAGGGAGGTGGGGGTGCCGAAGGGGACAATGATCCCTGTCCCGGGCGGCGCGTGGCCGGTTAGGAGCCGTAGCGGCTCATAAGTGGACACCCGGCGCCCGCGCGGACGGCGGTTGTGCACTTAGGAGCCGCAGCGGCACATAAGTGGACAATCACCGCCCGACGTGGTCGAGGTTGTCCGGTTGTGTACCCATGGCGGTGTACAACGCGCCAACCGGCGCCCGAACCGTCGCCCTTGTCCGGTTTCTGCACACCGGCCGGCACCCTCAACCTCCCTACCCAGCGCAGTTGACGTTTCCGACGACGACCGCCTACCCCGGACGCAGGATCTGCTCGATCGACTCCGCGCGCCCGCCGGCCGATCGGATGAGCACGGCGTTCAGCCACGGGTCCTCGTCGGCGGCGTCGTAGCGCTGCGGCATGTGGGTGCGCATGACCGCGATCGACTGCTCACGCCGCACGCCGATCACGCCGCCGCGCGCGCCGGTCATGCCGACGTCGGTGATGTAGGCGGTGCCGCCGGGGAGCACGCGGGCGTCGGCGGTCGGCACGTGCGTGTGCGTGCCGACGACTGCGGTCACGCGGCCGTCGAGGTACCAGCCCATGGCGACCTTCTCGCTCGTCGCCTCGGCGTGGATGTCGACCAGCACGTGGTCGGCGTCGCTCACCTCGCGCAGCGCCTCGTCGACGGTGACGAACGCGGGGCTGCCGGTCTGCATGTAGAGGTTGCCGCTGACGTTCACGACGCCGAGCGACATGCCCTCCCGCTCGACCACCGTCGTGCCGTGGCCCGGCTGGGTGGGCAGGAAGTTGGCCGGCCGCAGGATGTTGGGCTCCTGGTCCAGGTACGGCCAGACCTCGCGATGACGGTAGGTGTGGTTGCCGAGCGTGATGACGTCGACGCCGGCGCGGAACAGCTCGTCGGCCTCCTTCGGCGTGATGCCGATCCCGCCCGCCGCGTTCTCGCCGTTGGCGACGACGAAGTCGAGGTCGAGCTCGCTGCGGAGCCCGGGCAGGAGGTCGCGCACGACCCGCCGGCCAGCGCGGGCGACGATGTCGCCGATGAACAGGATTGCCGCTACGGGCCGGGCCATACTGTCTCCATGACGGCGCCGCACGATACCCGCGTGGTCGTGCCCCGCTGGGTGCAGCTGGTCATGCTCCCGCTCGCCGTCCTCGGTCTGTGGGCGGTGCTGCGCGCCGCCGGGGCGGTGATCCTCCTCTTCATCATCGGCGCGCTCGTCGCGCTCCTACTCAACCCGTTCGTGTCCCTGCTGCGGCGGGCGGGCTTCCCGCGCGGGGTGGCGGTGCTGATCGTGATGCTGGCCGTCGTCCTCGCGGTGACCGGGATCGGCTTCCTGCTCGCCAACCCGGTCGCCGACCAGGTGGACGCGTTCCGCGACAACGTGCCGGAGATCGTCGACGACGCGAACGCCTCGCTCGCCGATGTGCAGGACTGGCTCGACGACAACGGCATCAACGTGCAGATCGCCGACGAGGGGCAGACGGCGCTCGGCACCCTGGGCCAGAACCTGTCGAGGGGCTCGGGCGAGCTCGTCGCGTTCACCCAGGACGCGCTGCGCACGCTGGTCGAGGCGTCGCTGGCGCTGATCCTGATCGTCGTGATCAGCGTCTACATGCTGCTGTACGGCGAACGGATCGGTGCGGGGGTGCGCTCGGTGGTCCCGCGCGGGGACGGGACGCCGGAGGACGACTACCCCACCCGCATCCAGCAAGCGGTGTTCGGCTATGTCCGCGGCCAGCTGCTGTTCTCGCTCATCATGGGCACGAGCGCGGGCCTGCTCCTGTGGGTGTTGGGCTCGCTCGGCATCTTCCCCGACGGCAAGACGTACGCCTTCTTCTTCGGGGCCTGGTACGCGTTCGCGGAGCTGATCCCGTACGTCGGCCCGGCGATCGGCGCCGCGCCGCCCGTGCTGATCGCGTTGTTCAGCGGCGAGCCGCTCGACGCGCTGTGGCTGACGATCGCCTTCACCGCGCTGCAGCAGATCGAGGGCCACATCGTCGCGCCCACGGTGTTCTCCCAGGCGCTGCGGATCAACCCGCTGCTGGTGATCTTCGCGCTCCTGCTCGGCGGGCAGATCTACGGCGTCATCGGCGCGTTCATCTCGCTGCCGCTCGCCGCGATCGTGCGCGAGAGCGTCGTCTACTTCCGCCGCCATCTGATCTTCGAGCGCTGGGACCTGCCCTCGGCGGCCGAGCCGGTTCCTGACGCGCCGCCGCCCTCGCCGGCGCGGACGTGCCCGGAGTGCGGCGCGCCGCGCCTCGAGGGTGCGACCGCGTGCCCGGCGTGCGGCACCGAGCTGGGGGAGGCCGACGCCCAGGCGGCGGCCGCCTCGACGGCTCCCCGTTAGAGATGCGCGCCGAAGCCATCGTCAAGCGCTACGGCGCGAGAGAGGCGCTGCGCGGCGTCTCGTTCGAGGTCGCGGGAGGCGAGAAGGTCGCGGTGATCGGGCCCAACGGCGCGGGCAAGACCACGCTGCTGCAGATCCTCGCCGGCGTGCAGAAGGCCACGTCCGGCTCGGTGACGCTCGACGCGGGCGCGGTGGGCTGGGTCCCGCAGCACCCGGCGCTCTACGGGAAGCTGTCGGTGGCCGAGAACCTGCGGCTGTTCGCCAGGCTGGAGCGGGTGGCGGATGTCGAGCGCACCGTCGAGCGGATGCTCGAGCAGACCGCCCTGCGGGAGCGGGCGGACGACGAGGTGAGCCGGCTGTCGGGCGGCAACCGCCAGCGCGTGAACATCGCGCTCGGACTGCTGGCCGAGCCGGCGGTGCTGCTGCTCGACGAGCCGTCGGCGTCGCTGGACCCGCGCCAGCGCGACCGGCTGTGGCAGTTCCTGGCCGGCCTCGGCACCACGGTGCTCTTCTCCACGCACGACGTCGGCGAGGCGGAGCGCCACGCCGACCGCCTGCTCGTGCTCGCCGACGGCGAGCTGCTGTTCACCGGCACGCCGGCCGAGCTGGAGACGGCGACGCGCGCCGCCGCGGCCGCGCCGGACTTCGAGACCGCCTTCGTCCGCTTCCTCCACGAGCGGGGTCATTGAGCGGTGCGCTGGCTGCTGCTCAAGGACCTCCAGATCCTGCGCCGCTCGCCGCTGCTGGTCGCGCTGCTCGTGATCTACCCGATCGTGATCGCCGTGCTCTTCGGGCTCGCGCTCTCCGGCGGGCCCGAGAAGCCGCGCGTCGCCTTCGCCAACCTGATCCCGCCGGGCGAGAGCGAGTTCTCCGTCGGCGGCCGGACGCTCGACGCCGCCGACTACGCCGGCCGCCTGTTCGCCTCGATCGACCCGATCCGGGTCGACACGCGCGAGGAGGCGATCGAGAAGGTCCGCTCCGGCGACGCGCTTGGCGCGCTCGTGCTGCCCGAGGACGCGGCGGACCGCCTCCGGTCGACGCTCGGGCTCGGCGGCGGCGACCCGCCCACCGTCGAGGTCTACTACAACGCCGAGGACCCGGTGAAGCGCCGCTTCGTCGAGGCCACGATCGAGGCGCGGCTGGCCGAGGCGAACGACGCACTGTCCGACGCCGTGCTCCGGGAGGCGGTGCGCTACATCGACGTGATCGTGCGCGGCGGCGACATCGATCTGCCGATCGTTGGCGCGATCGAGATCCTTGGCCTCGAGCGCTCGCGCGCGATCATCGACAGTGTGGCCCAGGGCCTGCCGCGCGACGCGCCCGAGCGGGTGGCGCTCGAGCAGGTCTCGCGCTTCGCCCGGCTGGCGGGCGAGAACCTCGACGTCTCGCGGCCGATCCTCGCGTCGATCGGCTCGCCGGTGAAGGTCGACCAGAAGATCGTCAATGGGAGCCGCACGCCGCTCGACACGTTCGCGGTCGCCGTGGCGGTCGTCCTGTCGCTGATGCTCGTGACGCTGCTGCTGGCGGCCGGCCTGCTGGCGCTCGAGCGCGAGGAGCAGGCCTTTGGCCGCCTGGTTCGCGGGCTCGTGTCGCGCACGTCGCTGCTGCTCGAGAAGGTGGTGCTCAGCGCGCTGTGCGCGCTGGCGGTGACGCTGCTGATGCTGTTCGGGCTGGCTGCGTTCGTCGGGCTCGACTGGAGCCGCGTGCCCGCCTGGCTCGCCGCGCTCGTCGGCGGCGCGCTGGGCTTCGCGGCCATGGGCGTCGCGATCGGCGGGCTGACGCGCGAGGTCCGCGCCGCGTCGCTGCTCGTCGTCCTGCTCGCGCTGCCGATCGTCTTCCTCGGCCTCGTGCCGTCGGGCAGCGTGAGCCCGGCGCTCTACGACATCGTCAACGTCGTGTCCGGCCTGTTCCCCTTCAAGCCGTCGCTGCGCGCGCTCGACGGCGCGATCAACGGCGGCGAGCTGCTGCTGCCCCTTCTGCACCTCCTCGGGCTCGCCGCGGCGTTCTTCGTCGTCGCGCGGATCGCCATCCGCAGGTTCGGGCTGACCTAGACTCGAAGGCCGTGTTCCCTGCCACCCGACTCCGGCGGCTCCGCCGCACCGGCCTCCTGCGAGGCCTGGTGCGCGAGACCGAGCTGTCGGTCTCCCACCTGATCCTCCCGATGTTCGTCGTCGCGGGCGGCGAGCGGCGCACGCCGATCCCGTCGCTGCCCGGGGTCGACCACCTGTCGATCGACGGCGCTGTCGAGGAGGCGGGGATCGCCGCCGAGCTCGGCATCCCGGGCGTGCTGCTGTTCGGACTGCCCGCCGACAAGGACGAGCAGGGCTCCGGCGCCTGGGACGACGAGGGCGTCGTCCAGCTCGCCACGCGCGCGATCAAGGCCGCCCATCCGGACCTGCTGGTTATCACGGATCTCTGCCTGTGCGAGTACACGAGCCACGGCCACTGCGGCGTGCTGCGCGCCGACGGTGTGGTCGACAACGACGCGACGCTCGAGCTGCTCGCGCGCACGGCGGTCGCCCAGGCCGAGGCGGGCGCCGACGCGGTGGCGCCGAGCGACATGATGGACGGGCGGGTCGGCGCCCTGCGCGCGGCGCTCGACGACCACGGCCTGGCCGAGACGCCGATCATCGCCTACAGCGCGAAGTTCGCGTCGGCGTTCTACGGCCCGTTCCGCGAGGCCGCCGGCTCCACCCCCCAGCAGGGCGACCGGCGCGGCTACCAGATGGATCCCGCCAACGCCCGCGAGGCGCTGCGCGAGGTGGCGCTCGACGTCGCCGAGGGCGCCGACGTCGTCATGGTCAAGCCGGCGCTCCCGTACCTCGACGTGATCCGGCGCGTGCGCGAGAGCACCGACGCGCCGGTCGCCGCGTACAACGTGAGCGGCGAGTACGCGATGGTCAAGGCGGCCGCCGCGCAGGGCCTGATCGACGAGCGCGCCGCCGTGCTCGAGGCCCTGACCGGCATCCGCCGCGCCGGAGCCGACATCGTGATCACCTACCACGCGAAGGACGTCGCGCGATGGCTTCCCTGAAGGTCCGATCCCGTCGCGACGGGGCGGCGATCCCGCTCGACGAGGCGGACAAGAAGCTCCTCAACCTGATGCAGGGCAGCTTCGCGCTGACCACGCGGCCGTTCGCGCACGTCGCCGGCCTCGCGGGGCTGACCGAGGACGAGGTCCTGACGCGCGTCGCGCGCCTGCTCGACAAGCGGATCATCCGCGAGATCACGCCGATCTTCGACACGCGGGCGCTCGGCTACAGCTCGATGCTCGTGGCCGCCAAGGTCGACGGGGAGAACCCGCACCGCGCCGCCAAGGTCATCAACTCGCACCCGGGCGTCACCCACAACTACCTGCGCAACCACGACTTCAACCTGTGGTTCACGATCGCCACCGAGCCCGGCTCGAAGCTCGGGCTCCAGGGGACGCTCGACGTCCTGCAGGCGGAGACCGGCGCCGAGTCGATCCGGCAGCTCCCGACGCTCAAGCTCTTCAAGATCCGCATGGACCTCGAGATGGAGGCCGGGACCGACGCGCTGTCGGCTGCCGGCGAGGCGGTCCCGCCGCGCGAGCTCGACCCGATCGAGCTCTCCGACGCGGACGTCGAGACGATCCGCGCCACGCAGGGACCGATGCCCGTCGTGCCCGAGCCGTACGCGCCGGCCGCCGAGCGGCTCGGCACCTCGCAGGCGGAGGTGCTCGAGCGGCTGGAGTCGCTGCGGGAGCGCGCCGCGCTGCGCCGCGTGGCCGCGATCCTCTTCCATCGCCGCGCGGGCTTCTCCGCCAACGGCATGGGCGTCTGGAAGGTGCCGGACGACGAGGTGATGGAGACCGGCAAGCAGATGGCCGCCTTCCGCGGCGTGTCGCACTGCTACCAGCGGCCGACGTACGCCGACTGGCCGTACTCGGTCTTCACGATGGCCCACGGGCGCTCGAAGGAGGAGTGCGACGCCATCCTCGACTCGATCGCCGAGGCGACCGGGATCACCGAACGGGCGACGCTGTACTCCTCGACCGAGTTCAAGAAGGTGCGGATGCTCTACTTCACCGACGCCTTCCGCCGGTGGGAGGAGGAACGGGGCTGACCACCTCGATCTCCGACGTCCGGTCCGCCGAGCTCTACCGGCGGGCCCTCAACGTGCTGCCAGGCGGCGTGAACTCGCCGGTGCGCGCGATGCGGGCGATCGGGCGCGACCCGATCTTCGTCGAGCGCGCCGAGGGCGCCGAGATCTTCGACGTCGACGGCAACACGTACGTCGACTACGTGTGCTCCTGGGGTCCGCTCATCCACGGCCACGCGCACCCCGACGTGCTGGCGGCGGTGGTCGACGCCGCCGCCCGCGGCACGACGTTCGGCGCGCCGACGGCCGGCGAGGTCGAACTGGCGGAGCTCGTGTCGGCGCGGATGCCGGCGGTCGACATGCTGCGCATGACCTCCTCCGGCACCGAGGCGACGATGAGCGCCGTCCGCCTCGCGCGGGCGGCGACCGGGCGGGACACCGTCCTGAAGTTCGCGGGCGCCTACCACGGCCACGTCGACGGGCTGCTCGCCCAGGCAGGGTCCGGCCTCGCCACCCAGGGCATCCCCGCGTCCCCCGGCGTCCCGGCGGCGGCCGCGGCGCAGACGGTCGTCGTGCCCTGGAACGACGAGGCGGCCCTGCGCGCGGCGTTCGCCGAGCACGAGCTGGCCGCCGCGCTGTGCGAGCCGTATCCGGCCAACATGGGCCTCGTCCCGCCCGCGCCGGGCTTCCTCGACCTGCTGCGCGAGCTGTGCACCTCCCGCGGCACGCTGCTCGTCTTCGACGAGGTGATCACCGGCTTCCGGATCGCCCGCGGGGGCGCCCAGGAGCTGTGCGACGTGCTCCCCGACCTGACCGTGATGGGCAAGGTGCTCGGCGGCGGGCTGCCCGCGGCCGCCTATGGCGGTCCGGAGGGGCTGATGAACCAGGTGGCGCCCGCCGGCGACGTCTACCAGGCCGGCACGCTGAGCGGCAACCCGCTCGCCGTGGCCGCCGGCCGGGCGGCGCTCGAGCTGCTCGACGACGAGTCGTACCTGACCCTGTCGAGCATCACCGCCGAGCTGGCCGACGGCCTGCGCGAGGCGGCGGCCGGCCGGCCGGTCTCGGTCACCCACACGACCGGGCTGCTCACGGTCTTCTTCGCGGAGACGCCGCCGACCGATTACGCGCAGGCGGCGGCCTGCGACACCGAGGCCTACGGCGCCTGGTGCCGCGCGCTGCTGGCCCGCGGCGTGTACCCGCCGCCGTCCCAGTTCGAGGCCTGGTTCCCATCGCTGGCGCACACCAGCGAGCACGTGGCTCGCACCGTCGAGGCCGCTGCCGCGGCGTTCAGCGAAATCTCATGAAGCAGGCGATCGGGTCGACCCGGACGATGGTCGTGGCGCGGCCATGCGGAGCGGACTCGTGAGCGCGCTCGGGCGGTTGGCCGACGAGGTTCGCGCGAGTGGCGGGCTGCTGGCGGGCGCCGTCGCGCCCGGGGAGGACGACGGCAGCTACGGCGCCGTCGCCGCCGCGGGCCATCGGGCCGCCGGCCACGAGGACGAGTACGCGCTGCTCGTCGAGGCCATCCGCGAGGGGTATCTCCTGCACTACGGGACAGGTCGCATCGTCCGGCCCGAGGACCCCGACCTCTCGCTGCTGGGCGGTGACCGGCTGTACGCGCTCGGCCTCGCGCGGCTGGCCGAGCTGGGAGATCTCGAGGCGGTCACCGAGCTCGCCGACGTCATCTCCCTGGCGGCCCAGGCGCACGCCGAGGGCGAGCCTGAGCGGGCGACCGCCGTGTGGGAAGCGGGCGCTCGCGCGGTAGCCGATGGCGCGCCGCCGGGGCACGAGGCCGCGAAGGCCGCATGGCGGGGCGCCCGGTAGGCCGCCGGCAACGCGCGGGTCGATAATCTTCCGCTCGTCCGTGCCTGAGGCCCGTCGCACACCGAAGTCGAAGTACACGTCTGATCGGCTGATCCCCGGGTCGTTCGAGGGGGAGACGGTCACGCGCCGGCGCCTGATGAGCCTCGCGGTCCACACGGGCGGCGGGATCGCCGTCGCCGCCTTCACCCTCCCCGCCCTCGGCTTCGCGATCGGCTCGGCGCTCTTCGAGCGCCCGCCCGCCAGCTGGGAGGCCGTCGGCGCGCCCGACGAGTTCCCCGACGACACGTACATCCCCAAGATCATCACGTCGACCCAGGGCATCGGCGAGGTCGGCAAGACGACGGTCTACATGCGCGCCTACAACCCGGACATCGATGGGAAGAAGGACCCGGACATCCCCGGCGGCGGTGACTTCATCGCCGTGTCGACGCGCTGCATGCACCTCGGGTGCCCCGTCCGCTTCGTCGAGGCCTCGGCGCGCTTCATCTGTCCCTGCCACGGAGGCGTCTACGACTTCACGGGCAGCGTCTCCGGCGGCCCGCCGGTCCGGCCGCTCGACCGGTTCTACACGCGCGTGAGCAACAACGTCGTCGAGGTCGGCCCGCGCTATTCGGTCAACTCCGAGTTCACGCGCTTCCCGAGCTACCGCGATCCCGCGCAGCCGCTCGACGGCATCGGCCAGTACGTCTACCCCGGGCGCTTCTCGACGCCCAAGCTGGACTAGCCATGCCGAAGCTCCGGCTCCCACCCAGTCTGTCCCCGCGGCCGCGCCGTGCCGGCGAAGTCGAGAAGGTCAAGCCACTCGACCAGGCCAAGGAAGCCGGCATCCATGCGGCCGACTGGGTCGACGAGCGCACGTCGCTCTCCGCCGGCCTGCGCTGGGTGATGTTCCGCAAGGTGCCGAAGGGCACCAACTGGTTCTACACGCTGGGCTCGGCGACGATGTTCGCGTTCCTGTCGCAGGCCGTCACCGGCGTGTTCCTGGCGATGTACTACCAGCCGTCGGTCACTGACGCGTACGAGTCCACGCGCCGGATCACGAACGAGATCTTCCTCGGCGAGTTCGTGCGCGGGATGCACAAGTGGGGATCGACCGTGATGGTCATCTTCATCTTCCTGCACATGGCGCGTGTCTTCTTCTTCGGCGCCTACAAGTACCCACGCGAGCTGAACTGGATCATCGGCTTCGTGCTGCTGGTGCTCACGTTCGTGATGTCGCTCACCGGCTACCTGCTGCCGTTCGACCAGCGCTCCTACTGGGCGACGATCGTGGCCGCCAACATCACGGCGTCCGGGCCGATCGTGGGGCCCTACCTGGGTGACTTCCTGCGTGGCGGCGCGGACTTCGGGGCCACGACCCTGTCGCGCTTCTACTCGATCCACATGCTGCTGATCCCCGGGCTTATGGCGGCCCTGATCGGCGCCCACATCTACCTCGTGACCCGGCTCGGGACCACCGCGCCGCCGTGGCTGAAGGTGGATGTCGACGAGTCCCTGCGCGAGGACCGGGTCTGAGATGAACCAGGCGGAGAAGGAGGCGTACCTCCGCGAGTACTCGATCCTGAAGTCCAAGGGCAAGCCGTTCTTCCCGTACGCGGTCGCCAAGGACTCGATCATGGCGGCGATCACGGTCCTCCTGATCGTCTTCATGTCGCTGATGTTCGGCGCCGAGCTGGGCCCGAAGGCCGACCCGACGACGACCACCTACGTGCCGCGGCCGGAGTGGTACTTCTTCTTCCTCTTCGAGCTGCTGCGGATCGTCAAGCCGCCGGCGCTGACGCCGCTCGCCACGATCGGGATCCCGACCATCTGCATGATCCTGATCATCATGCTGCCGTTCGTCGACCGCTCGCCGGAGCGGCGGCCGGAGCGGCGGCCGATCGCCACGCTCGCCGGCATCCTCGTCATCGCCGCCATGGCCTGGCTGACCTACCTCGGCGCCTCCGCCGGCTCCCCGAACGAGATCGAGTACGCGGTGGCTCCCCAATACGAGGCGGGAAAGCTGGTCGCCGCCCAATCCGGCTGCCTCGCGTGCCACAAGATCGGGGAGAACGGCAACGACGGGCCAGGTCCTCACCTGACCGAGATCGGCGAGACGCTGCCCGCGGCGGCAATCCGGCGCACGCTCGAGAACCCCACGGCACCGATGCCGTCCTACCGCGGGCTGCCCGAGGAGAAGAAGGCGGCGCTCGTCGCGTTCCTCTCCCAGCTCAAGGGCGAGGAGGGCCAGTTCACCGGCCGCGCGCAGACCGGCAGCCCGGAGACCGCGCCGTAGCCAGCGGCACGCTGGAAGAGGGGCAGGTCCGCGCGATGTTCGATCGCATCGCGGGGGTCTACGACGTCATGAACTCGGTCATGACGGCGGGGCTGCACCACCGCTGGCGCGAGCGGGCGGCCGACCTCGCGGCGGTGACGCCGGGATCGCGCGCGCTCGACGTGGCGACCGGCACCGGCGACCTCGCGGTGGAGCTGGCGCGCCGCGTGCTGCCGGGTGGCGAGGTGGTCGGCTCGGACTTCTCCGAGGGCATGCTCGATCGCGCCCGCCGCAAGAGCGCGGACGTGCGCTGGGAGCAGGCCAACGCGCTCGCGCTGCCCTACCCTGACGACGGCTTCGACGCCGCCACCGTGGGGTTCGGGGCGCGCAACTTCTCCGACCTCGAGCAGGGCCTGCGCGAGATGGCGCGGGTGGTCCGGCCCGGCGGCCGGGTCGTAGTCCTGGAGATCACCACGCCCACCAAGCCACCCTTGTCCACCTTCTTCTCCCTCTGGTTCGATCGCATCGTGCCGCTCCTCGGGCGCATCACGGGCGAGGACCAGGCCTACTCCTACCTGCCGAGCTCGGTGAAGCGCTTCCCGGGACCGCGCGAGCTGGGGGCGATCATGCACGGGGTGGGGCTCCGCGACGTGCGGTGGGTGCTGACGGCCGGCGGGATCATCGCGCTGCACTCTGGGACGGTTTCCTGATGGCGAGCGCGGAGGCGGTGGCGGCGGTCGTCGCGGCGGGCGGCGCGCACGTGCCGGAGCTGATGGACGAGCTGGAGGAGCGGCTCCAGGAGCTCGCGCGCTCGCATGGGCCGCTGCTGGCCGAGCACGCGGGGGCGACGATCGCCGCCGGCGGCAAGCGCCTGCGCCCGCTGCTGGTGCTGCTCGCGGCCGGCCCGTCGCCGGCGCATCCCGAGCGGGTGCTTCGCGCGATGGTGGCGGTGGAGCTCATCCACTCGGCGACGCTCGTGCACGACGACGTGCTCGACGGCGCCCACCTGCGCCGCGGACGGCCGACGGTGGTGGCCGCCGCCGGTCGCGGGATCGCCACGGCGACCGGCGACCTGCTCTTCTCCCGCGCGTTCGCCGAGCTGGCCCGCAACGGGCGCCCGGAGGCGGTGCGGGTGCTGTCCGGCGCGTCGTCGGCGCTCGCCGAGGGCGAGCTGCTGCAGCGCGAGGACGCGTGGAACGTGGGCGTCTCGCGCGAGCGCTACGAGCACCGCTGCGATCTGAAGACCGCCCGGCTGTTCCAGGCGGCGTGTGAGCTGGGCGCGCTGGAGGGCGCCGCTCCGGTCGACGTGCTGGGCCGCTTCGGGCGCCGTATCGGCCTCGCCTTCCAGCTGCTCGACGACGTGCTCGACGTCTCCGGCCCGGCCGAGCGCACCGGCAAGCACCGCGGCACCGACCTGCTCGACGGCACGGTCACGCTCCCGCTCATCCTCGCGCGCGAGCGCGACCCGGCGCTGCGCTCGCTCGACCTCCGCGGCGTGCGCACGCCGGCACAGGCCGAGGCCGTGTGCGACGCGATCGTCGCCACCGGCGTGCTGGATGAGGCGCGCGATGCGGCGCTCGGCATCGTGGCCGACGCCAAGGCGGACCTCCCGGTGCTGCCGGAGGCCCAACAGGGAGCGCTGGAGCTGGTGGCCGACGGGGTCGTCGACCGCTACGCCTGAAAGTCTTCAGGCAGGATCGCGTCGGCGCCGAGCGCGCGGGTGAAGCGCTCGATCTCGTCCTCCATGTTCGCGCGCTCGAGGTTCTTGAGGTCGCGCAGGAGGATCTCGGTGCCGCGGTCGAGCTCTTCGTCGAAGCGGTCGACGGTGGGCTGGTCGAAGTCGCCGACCTCGCTCCACTCGCAGTTGGGGCAGCGCAGGAGGACCTCCCAGTGCGTCGGGGAGGTCTCCTCCCACTCGACCGGGTAGACCAGGTCGCGGTCGCAGGCCGGGCAGATGTGGAGGTCCTGAAGGACGCGCTCCGGGCGCTCGACGGGCTCCTCGCCCAGCGACTCGAAGTAGACGACCTCGATCGCGCGCCCCGAGGGCAGCACCACGCGGCGAACGTACTGGCCGTTGTGGGGGTGCTCGCTCATCGTGGCCCTTAGATCGGCTCCGCGCGCGGGAACTTGACACCCGGAGGCCGCTACCCTTGCTCTTACCCCTCGGAAGGGACGAACGTTTGAGCCTCGCCGTCTTTCAGTCCATCGGCCCGCTGGAGCTGGGCATCGTGCTCCTGATCGTCCTGCTGATCGTCGGGCCCAAGCGTTTGCCGGGGCTCGGGAGGCAGCTCGGCTCGGGGATGAGGGAGTTCAAGGACTCGCTCACCAACAAGGTCGACAAGGACCTCGACGAGCCCGGCGACGACAGCTCGCTCGACGGCGAGGTCGTGCCCGAGCGCGAGCGCTCGCACTCCTAGCGCCCGGGCGGGCGGCATGGCCACTGCACTCCGCCCGATCGCCCACGAGGACCGCCTCAGCCTCGTCGAGCACCTCGACGAGCTGCGGACGCGGATCATCATCTGCATCGTCGTGTTCCTCGGCGCGTTCGCGCTGTGCTTCTGGCAGAACGACGCGATCCTCTCGATCATGGACCGGCCGCTCGAGCGGTCCGCGTTCACCAAGGGGAGCGACGACCCGCTGGAGCGGTCCGCCGCCTTCCAGCAGACCCAGAAGCAGCTCTACCTCCAGCTCGAGGAGCTCTCCCGAGCGCTGGCACGATCCGAGGGCGCGAGCGCGGCGGTGCGCGCGCAGGCCGAAGAGACCGCGCGGATGGCGCGGGTGGCCGCCGCGGCGGCGCCCGAGGCGTCGGGTCGCCGGCCGGTGACGCTGGGGGTCGGCGAGCCGTTCACGGTCACCTTCCGCGTGGTGGCGTACGCGGCGCTGCTGTTGTCGCTGCCGTTGCTCCTCTACCAGGCGTACGCGTTCATCCTGCCGGCGTTCTCGCCGCGAGAGCGGCAGATCGCGCTGCCCTTGATGCTGATGGTGCCGTTCCTGTTCGCCGCCGGCGTGGTGTTCGCGTACTACTTCGTGCTGCCGAACGCGATCTCGTTCTTGCAGAACTTCAACGACGACAACTACGACATCCTGCTCCAGGCGCGGGACTACTACAAGTTCTCGATCCTGGTGCTGATGGTGATGGGGATCCTGTTCCAGGTCCCGATCGGCATCCTGGCGGTGACGCGCGTGGGGATCGTCAGCACCGCCCAGCTCCGGCACAACCGGCGCTACGCGATCCTCGGCATCGCCGTGGCGGCGATGCTCCTGCCGGGCCAGGACCCGGTGACGATGCTCCTGATGATGGCCCCGCTGATCGTGCTCTTCGAAGCCTCTATCCTGATGGCATCCCTGCTCGACCGCCGCGCCCGACGGGCGCAAGCCCGAGAGGAAGCCGAGCTCGACCCGGCTGACTCCGACGGCGGCGAGCTCGTGCACCACCACGACGATCGCGAAGACTGAAGACGCATGCTGTTCGACCTCCGAGGCGCCGGTCGGCGCACGACCATCAAGATCGTGTACCTCTCGCTCGCCGTCCTCATGGGCGGCGGGCTCGTGCTGTTCGGCATCGGCGGCGACGTCTCCGGTGGGCTCGTCGACGCCATCACCGAACGCGGCGGGACGACCGACACGGGCACCGGCCGCTACGAAGACCGCGTGAGGGTGGCCCAGCGCGAGACGCAGGCCGATCCAAAGGATGCGGAGGCGTGGGCCACGCTGGCGCGAGCCAGGTTCCAGCTCGCCCAGGCGGGCGACAACTTCGACCAGAACACCGGCCAGTTCGCGGCGGGCGGCAAGGCGCAGCTCCAGCAGGCGGCAACGGCCTGGGAGCGGCATCTGGCTCTCGATCCAAAGCAGGCCGACGACGGCGTCGCGAGCCTCATGGTGCAGGCCTACAGCTCGTTCGGGCTCAACGACCCGGCCAAGGCCGTCGCGGCCCAGGAGGTCATCACCGAGGCCCGCCCGAAGCCCGCTACCTTCGCCAACCTGGCGGTCCTGGCGTACCAGGCAGGCCAGACCCGCAAGGGCGACCTCGCGACCGACCAGGCCGTCGCGAGAGCCGAGCCCGAGGACCGCAAGACCCTCCGCTCGGAGCTCAAGTCTGCGAAGGAGCAGGCCCTCCAGCAGCAGCTCCAGCAAGCCCAGCCGTCGGCCACCCCAACGCCCAAGGAATAGCGCTCCTCCGCGCTATCCTTCCGGCGTTCCAGCGCCCTTGTAGCTCAACTGGCAGAGCAGCGGACTCTTAATCCGAAGGTTCCAGGTTCGATTCCTGGCGGGGGCATGAGGAAAGGCCTGCATTCGCGGGCCTTTCGTGTTTCTTCCCGCTGGGCACCGCACAACAGAGACAGGATCGCGACTAGCATCGGCCGATGCTGCCTCCGCGAGCCGTCGAGGCGCAGGACGAGGGCGTGTTCCTCGGCCGGCTCCAAGAGCTCCTCGCCGCCGAGGTGACCGGCCTGGACGCGGCGGCCAAGGCCGAGGTGCTGCGGCGCGCGGCCGACGCGCTCGAACGGACCGGCGAGGCGGTCCAGTGCCGCTTCGTGCCGTTCGTCCCGGGCCGGCGGCCGGAGGCCGAGGCGACGCATCCCGGCCTCGGCTCGAGCGAGGAGGTCGCGCTGATCCTTCCGGGCGCGGAGCAGGACCAGGCGTTCCTCCTCTACGACCTCGATGGCGGGCCGCCCGACGAGGTCCGCGCGCGCCTCGCGTTCACTGGTCCCGACGGCTCGCTCCCGCCGGTCCCCGTCCCGGGCTGGGAGGATCGCCCGGCGCTGCCGCTCACCTTCGTCGCGGGCGCCGACGGCGCTGTGCGGCTCGCCGACGTCCCGGGCCGGCGACGGGTCCTGCCGCTCACGCCGGCCCACGACCTCCTCCCCGGCGCGGAGTGGGCATGGGACGCCCTGGACGCGAGCCTTCGCGACGGCGCCACGGACGGCGCCGATCCCTTCACGTTCGGCCACCTCTTCTGCCAGCGGCTGCTCGTACAGCTGCGCGCGCTGGACGCCGGGGTGCCCGTGGCGGGCGCGGAAGCGTCGCTGCTGGTCTGTGACCTGCGGCGCGGCGGGTCGCTCTACGCGCGGCTGCTCGACCGGCTCGTGGCGCCCGATGCCGCCCGGCAGGCCGCCGAGGCGGGCGTGGCCGACCCGGGTCCGGCGTATCACCCGTGGTTCCCGGTGTTGCGGATCGGCGCCGACAAGGCGGACCTCTACAAGCGCGCGGTGGTCCAGGACCTCGCGTTCGCCGGCGAACATCTCGCCGATCCCGGCTGGCTCGTGCGCGTCGGCCTCTACCTCGAGTTCCTCACCTTCCTCGGGATCTCCGAGGCGGTGAGGGACGACGCCGGCGACCTCCTGTCCTCCGCCGAGCGCGGCGCGTTCGAGAGGGACGGGTGGTTCGACGAGATCCGCGCGTCGACCGACCGCGACGCCTGGCGCGACGTGTGGGAGTTGCGCGAGATCCAGTTCCCGCGACGCGGCACACCGCGCACCGGCCCTGTCTCGGCTCTCAACCTGCTGGCCAAGCGAAAGGCGACGCTGCGCTTCCTCCGCGTCCACCACGACGACCTCAAGCACGCGATCCGCCTTGCAGGCCCCAACCGGTACAACGCGCAGGAGACGTGGCAGCGGGTGTTCCGCGACGCCGAGCGAGCGGTACTGCGCAACGTCGCCTCGGCGTTCCCCGAGCTGGAGTGCGTGTCGCCCACCGCGCGCAACTTCATCCTCTGGCACCGCAAGGGCCGGTTCCAGCACGTCCGCCTGCCCGGCTCGGTGAGCGGCCTCTTCGCCGATCAGGACGGCCTGTTCGGGTCGGCGTGCGCCCAGTACCGCGACTCGATGAACAACGTCGCCGACTGGGCCAAGGAGCGCGGGCTCATGGACCACACGGGCGGCGAATGCGTCCCGCGGCAGGTGAGCCTGCTCGAGGCCCACGTCAACCAGCCCACGCGTGTCGCGCTGCTCCAGCATCACGATGGCTACGGGCCCGAGCTGGAGGTCGGCGCCGAGCTGCCCGAGACGTACCGGCGGCCGGCGGCGGAGATCGAGGCGCTACTCGCCGACATCGCGGTCCTCGCCCTGCTCGACCCAGACGAACGACGGGCGCTGGCACGCGCCGCCCGCCCGCTCACCCTCGGCCCCACGGAGCGGCTCGTGGTCCAGGGCCAGGAGGGCAGCTCGCTTTTCGTGCTGGCCGACGGCGAGCTCGAGGTCCTGCTGCGGCGGGGCGACGGAGAGGACATCCTCGTCGACACCATGGGCAAGGGAGCGGTGGTCGGCGAGATGTCGCTGCTCACAGGCGAGCCGCGGACCGCGACGGTGCGCGCGCTGGACGGCGCCGTGGTCTACGAGGTCGGCGCGAGCCAGTACGCGCCGATCCTGCGGGCGCATCCGGAGCTGGTGGACGTGCTGGCGCAGCTCATGGTCGATCGCCTGCGCGAGCGCCGACGGCGCCTCGACGCTCGCGAGGCCGAGCGAGAGCGCGCCGCCATCGCCCGCCAGATCCGCAGGGCGCTCTTCCCGTACAAACGAGGGCTGAGACCGCGCTCCGAGGGAGGCATCCGTGGAGTCTGACGAGGGGTTCTTCGGAGAGCGCGTCGCGGCCTTCTATGACGAGCGCTCGGCGGATGCGTCGACGCCGGAGGCGGTGGGGCCGGTCGTCGACATGCTCGCGCGCTTCGCCGGGGATGGGGCGGCGCTGGAGTTCGGGATCGGGACCGGGCGGATTGCGATCCCGCTTGCCGAGAGGGGCGTGCGGGTCGCCGGGATCGACAACTCGGACGCGATGCTGTCGAGGCTTCGGGCGAAGCCGGAGGCGGCGGGGATCGAAGCGGTGCTTGGGGACTTCGCGACCACTCGTGTCGACGGCGAGTTCTCCGTCGCCTACCTGGTGTTCAACACGATCTCGAACCTGGTGACGCAGGACGCGCAGGTCGCGTGCTTCGAGAACGCCGCCGCGCACCTGCGCCCCGGAGGGCGGTTCGTGATCGAGAACGGGGTGCCGGCGCTGCAGAGCCTGCCGCCCGGGCAGACGGTGATCCCGTTCCGGGCCGACCGGGAGGGGTTCTCGTTCGACGTGTATGACGTCGTCACGCAGAACTTCAGCTCCCAGCACTTCTACATCGTCGACGGCAAGCTCGAGGCGTTCCCCGTCGAGTTCCGCTACGCGTGGCCGGCGGAGCTGGACCTGATGGCGCGGATCGCGGGGATGCGGCTCGAGCACCGGTGGGCGGGGTGGGGGCGAGAGCCGTTCACGGCCCTCAGCCCCTCCCACGTGTCGGTCTACGAGAAGCCGTAGCTCAGCGGAGCGAGTTGGCGACCTCTTCGAGGAGGTCGAGCGCATCCTGCAGGCCGGCCTCCATCCCGGAGTTGATGTGCATGTCGCGGTGCTCCTTGGTCTCGTGCTGGACGAGGATCTCGAGCCGGGTGCGGCCATCGGTCTCGGTGAGCGTGAGCAGGTTGACCGACTCCGCGTCGGGGGCGCCCTCGAAGACCTCGGTCGAGACGATCCGCTCGTTGGGGACGATCTCGCGGTACTCGCCGTGGAAGCCGACCTCCATCCCGCCGTCGGCGACCATCACGTAGCGCCACTTCCCCCCGACCCGCAGGTCGATCTCCATCACGGTGGCCTCGCCGCGCTTGGCGGTCCACCAGCGCCCGACGAGCTCGGGCGTCGTCCACGCCTTGTAGACCAGGTGCCGCGGCGCGTCGAACTCCCGCGTGATGAGGATCTGGTCGTCGGCGGGGAGCGTGACCTTCGCGGACTGGCTAGTCGTCATGGGCATGTCCTTCCTCCTTCTTGAGGTCTTCGAGGACCGCATCGAGCTCGTCGAACCGCTCCGACCAGGAGCGCTCGAACGGCTGGATCCAGTCGTGGATGGGCTTGAGCGCGCGGCCGTTGAGCCGGTACAGCCGCTGGCGGCCGTGGTCGCGGACGTCGACGACGCCCACCTCCCGCAGCACGCGCAGGTGCTTGGACACCTGCGGCTGGCCGAGGCCGAGCGCTCGCACGAGGTCGTTGACGGGACGCTCGCCGCCGGCCAGGGCGTCGAGGATCTGCCGCCGGCGAGGCTCGGCCACCGCGTTGAACGCGTCTGCCGTGGTCGCTGCTCGTGCCATGCGGGAATCATATACCCATATAGGTATATGTCAAGACCGGGTACCCTGGCGGCCATGCTCGCCAGCGTCGACGGCACCATCGGGCCCGCCGAGGAGGCGCGCATCCCCGCGACCGACGAGGGGCTCACGCGCGGGGACGGGGCGTTCGAGGTCGCGCGCCTGTATGGCGGCCGGCCCTTCGCGCTCGAGGACCACATGGCGCGGCTGGCCACGACCTGCGAGGGCATCCGCCTCCCGTACGACGAGGACGCGCTGCGGGCGGAGATCGGTGCGTTGCTGGATGCCGCCGGGCCGGTCGAGCGGCTGCTGCGCGTCGTGCTCACCCGCGGCGGCCGGCGGGTGCTGACCATCGAGCCGCTCCCGCCGCGCCCGGCGGCGGCGCGCGTGATGACGGTGACCTACGCGCCCAACCGCGTGCTCGACGGGCTGAAGACGCTCTCATACGCAGGGAACATGCTCGCCGGACGGCTCGCGCGGGAGCAGGGCTTCGACGAGGCGCTGCTCGTGACCCCGCACGGCCGGGTGCTGGAAGGCCCGACGTGGAGCTTCTTCTGGGCCGCCGGCGGCCGGCTCTATACGCCGCCGCTCGAAGACCGCATCCTCGCGTCGATCACGCGGCGCTACGTGATCGAGGAGACCGGTGCGGAGGAGCGACCGTGCACGCTCGACGACGCCCGGGGCGCCGAGGAGGCGTTCATCGCGTCGTCGGTGCGAGAGGTCATGCCGATCGCGGCGATCGACGACGTCACCCTCCCCGCGACGCCCGGCCCGATCACCCGGACCGCCGAGGAGCGGCTCTCAAGCCGCATCGCCCGCGAGCTTACGGGCGCGGCCGCGTAGCCGAGCGGCCGGTCTGCCAGTCGACGTACCAGAGCACGTGGCCGACGCCCGAGAGGACGCCCTGTACCGTGCCGCGGACGCTGTCGAAGAGCGTCGACATCGTGTCAATAAGCTACCCAGCCGGGCATGCGCGTATTCACCGTCATAGGCAACAGGCCGCAATTTGTGAAGGCCGCTGCGGTCTCCTACCGCCTGCGGGAGGGCGCGAGCGAGGTCCTCGTCCATACCGGCCAGCACTACGACGACGACCTGTCTCGGGTCTTCTTCGACGAGCTCGAGCTGCCACGGCCTGACCATCATCTCGACCTCGGCGGCGGCACGAACACGGCCCAGACGGCCCGGATGCTGGCGGCGCTCGAGCCGCTGATCAAACAGGCGCGGCCCGACGTGCTGCTTGTGTACGGGGACACCAACTCGACCCTCGCCGGCGCTCTCGCCGGCGCGCAGCACGGGGTCCCGGTCGCCCACGTCGAAGCCGGGATGCGCTCGTACGACCGGACCATGCCGGAGGAGCTCAACCGGGTCCTCGCCGACCATGCGTCGTCGCTGCTCCTGTGCTCCTCCGAGCGCGCGGCCGAGACCTTGCGGGGCGAGCGCGTCGCGGGAGAGGTCGTCGTGGTCGGGGACGTGATGGTCGACGTCGCGCAGCTGCTTGCGCCGCGGGCGCGGGAGCGCACGCAGGCGCTGGCGGACGCGGGGGTCGAGCCCGGCGACTACCTGCTCGCCACCGCCCACCGCGCGGGAAACGTGGACGATCCCGAGCGGCTCGGGCGCCTCGTGGACGTGTTGCTCGCGGTGCCCGGCCCGGTGGTGCTGCCGCTGCACCCGCGCACGCGGGCGCGCCTGGACGCCTGCGGCCTGCTCGAGCGGCTGGCGTCCGGCGTCCGCCTCGCCCCGCCGCTCGGGTACCTCGACTTCACGGCGCTGCTCCTGCACGCCCGCGGCGTGCTCACCGACTCCGGCGGCGTCCAGAAGGAGGCCTACCTCGCCGGTGTGCCGTGTGTGACGCTGCGGTCGACGACCGAGTGGACCGAGACCGTCGACGCCGGATGGAACGTCCTCGTCGACCTGGATCCGGCCGCCGCGGTGGCCGCTCTCGAGCGCCCGCTGCCGGCCGAGCGCCCGGCGCTGTACGGCGACGGCCGGGCCGGGGAGCGCGTCGTCGCGGCGCTCCGCGGCCGGTAGGGTCGGGCCATGTCGGAACAGCGTCCGGACACTAAGACCCCTGGCTACACGACGATGCCGCCGCCGGGAGCCGGCGGGCCGCCGGTTGCACCCGAGGCGGTGGGGCCGGTCGCCGGCCGTCACGAGCTCGCCGGGTGGTGGTCGCGCGTCGGCGCGACGGTGATCGACTGGCTGATCGTCGGCATCGGCGCGCTGATCCTCCTCGTGGCGCTCACGGCGCCGTTCTCGATCGGGTTCTTCGCCGGCGACGACGTCGGCGTCGTGTCGATCATCGTCGGCTTCGTGATCGCGGTGGTCTGCGTCTCGATCGTGGCGCTGCTCTACGCGCCGGCGGTCATGGCGCGCACCGACGGGCAGACCCTCGGCAAGATGGCGCTCGGCATCCGCGTCGTGCGGGCGAACGGACGGCCGGTGGACTTCGGCTACGCGATGCTGCGCGAGGTGGTCGTCAAGGCGTTCCTGTTCGGCATCGTGGGCGGCGCGACCGCCGGTCTCGCGCAGCTCGCCGACTACCTGTGGCCCCTCTGGGACGAGGAGAACCGCGCGCTCCACGACATGATCGTGGACTCGCGGGTGATCCGAGCCTAGGCCGGAGTGGCGGCGCGCGCCGCCGCGGTGGCGCGTCCCGACTCGGTCCAGAACGTCTGCTCGCGACCGGCGCCGACGCCCACGAGCGAGATCGGGACGCCGGTGAAGTCGGCGATGTAGGCGAGGTAGTCCCGCGCGGCCTGCGGGAGGTCGCGCTCGTCGCGGACGTCGCCGATGTCCTCCTCCCAGCCGGGGAGTCGCTCGTAGTCGCCGGCCGCCTGGTGCATGACGGTCTGGTGGTAGGGATAGGCGTCGAAGCTCGCCTCCTCGACGCCGCGGTAGCGCGTGCAGATGTTGAGCGTGCCGAGCCCGCTGAGGACGTCGAGCTTCGTGATCGCCAGGTGGTCGAGCCCGTTGATGCGGGCGGCGTAGCGGAGGGCGACGAGGTCAAGCCAGCCGACCCGGCGCGCGCGGCCGGTCGTCGTGCCGTACTCGCCGCCGGCCTCACGGATGGTCTCCCCGAGCTCGTCGTCGAGCTCGGTCGGGAACGGGCCGGCGCCGACGCGCGTGGCGTAGGCCTTGGTGACGCCCCAGACCTCGTCGATGTCCCTCGGCCCCACGCCCGCTCCGGCGCACGCGCTGCCGGCGACTACGTTCGACGAGGTCACGAACGGATACGTCCCGTGGTCGATGTCGAGCAGCGTGCCCTGGGCACCCTCGAAGATCACGTTGCCGCCGCTGTCGAGCGCCTCCCAGGTGAGGCGCGCCGTGTCGGCGATGTACTGCTCGATGCGATGGCCGTACGTGAGGTAGTCCTCGGTCATCGACTGGAGGTCGAGCTCGGGGGCCTTGGCGTACGGACGCAGGGACAGGCGCTTGGGGTCCATCGCCGCGACGATCTTCTTCTTGAGGATCTTCTCGTCGAGCAGGTCCTGCACGCGGATGCCGAGGCGCGCCGCCTTGTCGGCGTAGCAGGGGCCGATGCCGCGCCGCGTGGTCCCGATCTGCAGCTTGCCGAGCTTCGCCTCGCCCGCGTGATCGAGGAGCATGTGGTACGGCATGATCAGGTGCGCGTTGGCGCTGATGCGCAGGCCCGAGAGGTCGACGCCCTTGGCGCGCAGCTCGTCCAGCTCGCCGGTCAGGACCTTGGGGTCGATCACCACGCCGTTGCCGATCGCGCAGATGCGACCGGGATAGAGGATCCCCGACGGGATCAGGTGGAACTTCCACTTCACGCCCTCGCGGACGATCGTGTGGCCGGCGTTGTTGCCGCCCTGGAAGCGGATGACGAGGTCGGCGTGCTCGGCGAAGAGGTCGGTGATCTTGCCCTTGCCCTCGTCGCCCCACTGGGCGCCCACGATCACGATGCCGGCCATGCGGGCTCTCAGTCTAGGGACCCGCCCGGCTGCCGCCCGTAGCCGGACGCGGGCGCGGCGCCTTCCCAGAACGTGTCCTCGTCCTCGCCCCCGGCGGCTCCGGCCGGGAGCACGAAGTCGCGGTCGCGGCGCTCGTCCTCGCCGAAGAGCGGCAGCGGGCGGCCGCACATCTCGTACAGCCGGGAGACCGTGCGGGCGCCGATCTGGGCGGTCAGCGCGTCGTGGTCGAGGTTCGTGGTCAGGAGCAGGGCCCGCCCGTCCTCGTACCGCGTGTTGACGATCGTGTAGAGCTGCTCGAGCACCCAGGGCGAGCTCTGCTCGGCGCCGACGTCGTCGATGTGCAGGAGGTCGACCGCGCACAGGCGATCGATCAGCTCGTTGAGCGAGTACGCGGCCTGGTCGTCATAGGAGTCGCGCAGGAGCCCAAGGAGGCGGGGGAGCGAGTAGATGGCGACCGTGCGGTCGGCCTCCATGGCGGCCTTCGAGACGAGCATGGCCAGCGTCGTCTTGCCGGTGCCGACGTCCCCCGTGAACCACAGCCCGAGGCCTTCGTCGAGGCGCTCGCGGATGTCGAGCACGTAGCTGCGGACCTCGCGGATCAGCGCGGGGTTGCGGCGGGTCATGCTGAGCACCGGCTCGCGGTCGAACGACACCTCGCGGAACCGGCGGGGCAGGCGCCCCGCCACCGCCGCGGCCCGCTTGCGCGCCATCCGCGCCGGGCGGCAGCTGCACGGCCGCGCACGCCGGCCGGCCTCGTCGTAGAGGAAGCCGGAGCCGTCGCAGCGGTTCTCAGGGCAGGCCGTGGCGCTCAATACCCATCGTCTCCGGCGTAGGACATGAACCGCGGGAACTCCTTCTGGAAGGCCAGCTCGACGACCCCGAGCCCGCCGTTGCGGTGCTTGGAGATGATCACGTCCGCGATCCCCTCGCGGTCCGAATCGTCGTTGTAGTACTCGTCGCGGTAGATGAACATCACGAGGTCCGCGTCCTGCTCGATCGACCCGGACTCGCGCAGGTCGGAGAGGACGGGGCGCTTGTCGGTGCGCTGCTCGACGCCGCGGTTGAGCTGGGAGAGGGCGATGACCGGGACCTGGAGCTCACGGGCGAGCGTCTTGAGGCCGCGGGAGATCTGGCCGATCTGCTCGACGCGGTTCTCGACGCTCCCGCTTGCGCGCATGAGCTGGAGATAGTCGATCAGGATCAGCCCGAGCCCGTCCGCGTGCTGCTGCGCGAGCCGGCGCGACTTGGCGCGGACGTCGAGCACCGAGAGGTCCGACGAGTCGTCGATGTAGAGCGGTGACTGGGCGAGGCGGTTGGACGCCTGCAGGATCTTCGGCCAGCGCGACGGCGGCACCTTGCCCTTGCGCAGGTCGTCGCCGCGGATCGAGGCCTGGGAGGCGACGAAGCGCTGGGCGAGCTCGCCTTCGGACATCTCGAGCGAGAACAGCGCGACGGCCTTGTTGGAGTCCAGCGCCGCGTTCTCGGCGAAGTTCGCCATGAGGGCCGACTTCCCCATCGACGGCCGGGCGGCGAGGATGATCAGGTTGCCGGGCTGGAACCCGCCCGTGATCGAGTCGAGGTCGTCGAACCCCGAGGGCGTGCCGGTGATCGCCTTTCCCTCCCGGGAGAGGCGCTCGAGCTTCTCGAGCTCGCTCGACAGCAGGTCGCCGATCGGCAGGAAGTCCTTGCGGCTGTCCTCGTGCGCGACCTCGAGGATCGCGCGCTCGGCCATGTCGACGAGGTCGCGCGGGAGGGCCTCGTGGCTGTGCACGCGCGCCTGGATGTCGTACGAGGCGCGCAGCAGGCGGCGGAGCATCGCGTTGTCGCGCACGATGCGCGCGTACTGGCGCACGTTGCCGACGGCGGGCACGGACCCGGCGAGGAGGTCGATCGCCGCGCGGCCGCCGACGGCCTCCAGGTCGCCCGCCTGCTTGAGGTGCTCGACCAGCGTCAGCGCGTCGACCGGCTCGCCGAGCGTGTGCAGGTCGAGCATCGCCTTGTAGATGCGCCCGTGGCCCTCGCGGTAGAAGTCGTCCGGGTGCAGGCGCTCGTCGATGATCAGCGCCGGCAGGGCGGTGTCCGACAGCAGCACAGCGCCGAGCACCGACTGCTCGGCCTCGAGGTTCTGGGGCGGCGCCATCGGCGCACCGTCGAAGCCGTTGCGCGGCGCGCCGCCGGAGGGAGACGAGTGGCCGTTGGTGCGGTCGGGCGCGCTCATGGGGCGGCCGAGTCTAGGCGGGCGTCCGGTCGCCCCGAACCGCCTCCGCCACTCCTCCCTGCTCTCTCCGCAGACTTGTCACACCCGCTCCGCAGAACCGGCACGATGCCGGGCGAAGTGGTCGAAGGCGGGCGGCGCTACTTCTGCTCGGTGACCATCGTCTTGACGGTCGCCGTGACGCCGGGGGCGACCTCGACCTCGACCATCCGCGTGCCGACCGTGCGGATCGGCTCGTCGAGGCGGATGTCGCGCCGGTCGATGGTGATGTTGCGGGCTTCCTTGATCGCGTCCGCGATGTCCTGCGAGGTGACGGAGCCGAAGAGGCGGCCGTCGTCGCCGGCCTGGTGCGTGATCGTCAGGACGGTGCGGTTGAGCGTGTCAGCCGTGTCGCGGGCCTTGGTGGCGGCGTCGGCGACGGCACGATCGGCGGCCTCGCGGCGGCGGGTCGCCGCGGCGATGGAGCCCTTCGTCGCCGGCTCGGCGAGCTTGCGCGGCAGCAGGAAGTTGCGTAGGTAGCCCTTCGAGACGTCGACGACCTGACCGCGCTCGCCGAGCTGCTCCACGTCCTGGAGGAGAATCGCCTGGGGCACGGTGGCCTAGCGCTCCCGGTCGCGGTCCCGGTCACGCCCGCCGCGCTCGCGGTCGTCGCGGGACTCGCGCGTGTCGCCCACGTAGGGCAGCAGGGCGAGCTCGCGGGCGCGCTTCACGGCCGTGGCGATCTGGTTCTGGTGCCGGCGGCACGCGCCCGTGATGCGGCGCGACCGGATCTTGCCGCGATCCGAGATGAACTTCCGCAGCGTCGTGATGTCCTTGTAGTCGACGAACTCGACCTTGTCGCGGCAGTACGGGCAGGACTTGCGGCGCCCGCTGCCGGGGCCGCCCTTCCGATCACGCCGGCGCGTAGGCCGGCTCCGCTGCTTTGCCACGTTCGAAGACCTCTCTTGACTGCCTTGAGCTCAGAACCGGCGCAACAGGTTAGCGGGCGCGGCGCGGCGCTCCCCGCCGGGGAGCGCCGCGGACCGGTCTAGAACGGGATGTCGTCGTCGCCCGCGCTGCTGCTGGCGGCCCCGGAGGGCGTGCCGGCGGGCTCGAAGTCGCGCGTGTCGGCCGGGACGTCGGACCGCGGGGTGAAGCCGTTGCTCCCGCCGCCGCCGCCGTCCTCACGGCCGCCGAGGAACTGGACGGAGTCGGCGATGATCTCGACGGCCTGGCGCTTGTTGCCGTTCTGGTCCTCCCACTCGCGCCACTCGAGGCGGCCGTCGAGGGCGACCGGCCGGCCCTTGGCGAGGAAGCGCGCGCAGTTCTCGCCCTGGGCGCCCCAGACCGTGACGTCGAAGTAGTTCGCCTTGTCGGCCCACTCGCCGCTGGGGTCCCTACGCCGGGTGTTGGTGGCGATCCGCAGGCTGCAGACGGACGTGCCGCCCGACGTGGAGCGAAGCTCGGGGTCGCGGGTGAGGTTGCCCGTGAGTACGACCCGGTTGATGTTGGTGGCGGCCACGAAGGCTCCTTTCGGCTGCTCAGGCTCTCGAAACTTGGTGGATGCCGAGTCTAGGGGCGGGGTCGGCGGCTTCGGCCCCACCGCCGCATGTTGCGACGATTAATTGGCACTTCCGTGACGAAGCGCGTGTGGTGTGCGCGGCGTCGAGGCGCCGCGAGGCGTCAGGACGACTCGTCGACGTCGTCGTCGGCTGCCGCGGCGGGAGCGGCGGCGGCGACCGCGGCGGGGCGCAGGTCCGGCGGCGGCGGGGTGCCCGGCCGGAGCTTGATGATCCGGAAGCGGAGGATGCCGTCCGTGATCTTCAGGTTGTGGTCGAGTTGCTCGAGCAGCGACGCCGGCCCGCGGAACTGGAGGAGGTGGTAGTCCGCCTCTCCATGCTTGCGCACTTCGTAGACCGTCGGGCGGACGCCCCAGTCGTGGCGGCCGACGATCTCGCCGGCGCGATCGACCGCGTCCTCGACGTTCGCGAGGATGGTGTCGCGCCGCTCCTGCTCGATCGTGTTGTCGAGGAGGAGGACGAGGTCGTAGAGCGGTGCTTCGGTCGCCATTGCGGCGGAGGATCCTAGCAACGCGGGGCGAAGCGGCCGGGCCGTTCGCCTACGGCTGCCATGGGACCGGACCTGCTCCGCCGGATCCGCTGGGGGAACGTCGGCCGGCTCGCCGGAGCGGTCGCCGTCATCGGCGCCGTGGCGGCCTGGCCGCTGCTCGCGCCGCCCAAGCCGACGCTGCCGGGAGAGGCCGCGCGGCCGCTCGACGGCCGGGCCTCCCCGACGGCCACCCCGCCGGCCGAGCTGCTCGTCGCGCGGCCGCCTCGGGCGGTGCGAAGACCGCGCGGGCGTGTCCGGCGGTCGCACGCGAGGAAGAAGCGCGAGGAGCCGAAGGCGGCGCGGCCGAGGGATGGCGGGCGGGAGGCGCCGGAGCGCCGGTCGCGACCGGTTCCCGTGGCGCCGCCCGCCACGGGTGAGGTTCGACCCGGAGCGCGACTGGATGATTCGGGCGGCGGCCCGGAGGAAGAGGCAGGCGGTGGCGGCGGCGACCCTGCCCAGGCGGAGTTCGGCTTTGAACGTGACTGAGCGCGGTCGGTTGGTAACGGCAACTGCGCTGGGTAGGGAGGTGAGGGAGCCGGCCGTGCCGTCGGTCCCTCCTCGTCGCGGTGGTCAAGCCGGGGTTTCGTGTACTTCGGTGCTTGGAGGTATCTCCAAATCCACCTTTGTGCTCCAGACGCGCACAAAGGTGGATTTCGATGGCCGGCGCCGCGCCCGAATCCACCTAATCCCGCCTTGACGGGGAGTCCCGCGCACCGGCCATCCCTCAACCTCCCTACCCAGCCGCCGTTGACGTTCGCCGGGTCGGCGCTAAGCCGAGGCGGCAGCGCCCCGGGCCTTGGCCCGGATGTCGGCGATCTGCTCGTCGATCCAGTCGCCCGGATCGCGGGAGGTGACGATGTCCTTCAGGCCCTGCGCGCGGCGGGCGCGCGACTCGCTGGACATCGTGAGCGCCGAGAAGATGGCGTCGGCGAGCTCCTGCACGTCGAAGGGGTTGACCGACAGCGCGAACTCGCCCAGCTCCTCGTGCGCGCCGGTGTTCTCGCTCAGGATCGAGACCCCGTCGCGCTCGTTGACGAGCGGTCCCTCCTTGGCGACGAGGTTCATCCCGTCGAACATGGCGTTGACCATCATCACGTCGTAGTGCTTGTAGGAGGCCACCGCCTCCTCGAGGTCGTCGCGGAGCTTGAGGTCGATCGGCATCCAGTCCGGCGTCCCGTGCCGGTGGTTCACGACCGCCACCAGCGCCTCGATCTTCTCCAGGTACTCGGCGTACTCGGGCACGTCGGTCCGCGACGGCATGAGCTGGGCCGTGAACGTGATCCGCTCGACGAACTCGGGGTGCTGCTCGAGGAAGATGTCGAAGGCCGTGAACCCGCGCAGGACGTTCTTGGACAGGTCCGCGCGGTCCACCCGCAGGATCAGGTACTCCCGCCGCCGCCTCAGCACGCGCTCCTCGAACGATGCGACCTCCGGCCGCCGGGCCACGGCGCTGGGTCGCCTCGTAGTCGATCGGCAGCGGGTAGGCGCGCACCCACACGTCGCGGTCCGCGCAGTGCACGACGCCGCGCTCCATGTCCACGTCGAGGTCCATGAGATCGCGGCAGCACTGGAGGAAGTTGCGCCGGTAGGAGCGGGTGTGGAAGCCGACGATGTCGTTCGCCAGCAGCCCCTTGTAGATCGCCGACCGGATGTCGCCCGGCAGCACGCGCCACGCGTCCGGCTGCGTCCAGGGGATGTGCACGAAGTGGTGCAGGAACACGTCCGGCCGCTCGCGGCGGACCATCTCCGGCAGCGTGTAGAGGTGGTAGTCGTGGACCATCACGACCGGCTCCTCGACGTCGGCGATCTCGTCCAGCACCGCGCGGGCGAGGTCCTGGTTGACGACGTTGTAGCCGTCGTGGAACGCGTCGACCTCGTGCCGCCGGATGTCCGGAGCGTTGCTCAGGTCCCACAGGTAGTGCTGGATGAACCAGAGCATCGGGTTGGCGATGATGTTGTAGAAGCGGTCGTAGGCGTCGGGCTCGGAGGCCACGAAGCGCACGTGGTAGGTCCCTCCCTCGGGCGCCTCGACCTCGAACGGGCGCCCGCCGGCGCGCGATGACTGCTCGATGTCGCCGTCGGTCATCGCAGACGCGATCCAGATCGCGTCGCGATGCGAGGCCAGCCCCGTCAGCGCGGTGACGAGCCCGCCGGTACCGCGCTTGACCGAGCCGTCGTCCTCATATGTCACGGGTCCGCGGTTGGAGACGAGAACCAAGGGAGCGGCCACTACAACTCCGCTCCGCGTGCGCTAGGCAACGCCGACGTTTCGCATCGAACCATGCCGCTCATGCAAGCACACGTTGGAAGATCTTCAGGTAGTCCCGAAGGTAGCGGGGGGTCAGGAAGTGCGCACGCACGTGCTCCTTGCCCGTCCGCCCCAACGTCTTACCCAGCACGGGGTCCTCGAGAATCGCCAGCGTGCGCTCCGCGCACTCCTCGGGGCTGTTGACCAGGTAGCCGGACTCCCCGTCGCGCACCTGGAGCGGGATCCCGCCCACGTTGCCGCCGATGAACGGCCGGCCCTTCCACAGCGCCTCGCTGACCGTCAGCCCGAAGCCCTCGCGCGTGCTCTTCTGGATCACCACCTCGGCGAGCGACTGGAACGCGTTGACCTCGATCGCGCCGACGTTGTTGAAGTTGTTGAGGATGTGGATGTCGGCGTCGTCGCCCGCGTGCTCGAGCGTCGAGTTGTAGAAGTCCCAGCCCTCCGGGTCGTCGGACGCCATCGACCCCACCAGCGCGAGCTGCACCTCGGGCCGCTCGGCCTTCACGATCCGGTACGCGTCGATCACCCCGAGCGGGTCCTTCCAGGGATCGAAGCGCGAGACCTGGCAGATCATGGGCCGCGTCACGTCGATGCCGAACTGCCGGCAGACGAACGTCGCATCCTCGATCGAGAGCGCCATGTTCTTCGGCGCGAGCGGGTCGATCGCCGGCGGCACGATGTTCACGCCGCCGTCCAGCCCCGCCGGCACGTAGTCGCGGACGTGGAAGAGCGACTGCGGGTAGCGCTCGATGTACGGCAGCAGCCGTTCCATGGTCGCGGCGTTGGGCGTCGACACGTCGATGTGACAGCGCCACACCCATCCCTCCGCCTTCTCCGGCGCGATCGAGAGGATCGCGGCCGGCTGGGGATCGTGGACGATGCACACGTCCCACCCGCGAGAGAGCTCGCGCGCGTTCATCTCGTTGTACTGCGCCCAGGTCGCCCACTGCTCCTCGGTGAGGTCCTGCGGGTTGCCCTGGAGCGCGTTGTGCATGATCTTCGTGGCGTTGAAGAACTCCTCCCGCCCGTAGATCACCTGCCACTCGACCTCGAGCCCGACGTCGCGCATCAGCGGGACGAGCGTGTAGAGGATCTCCGACACCCCGCCGCCGAACGCCGTCGCGCTCAGGTGCACCACACGGCGGCCCTTGAGCGGCTCGGCCAGCTCGCGGATCTCCTCCACCAGCGGGCGACCGACGAGGTGCGTGTAATCCGTGAGTGATTTGGCGGCGAGCGCTACAGCTTGCAGCACGCGCGAAACCTACCGCCCGGCGCTGTCGCCAAGCGGGCGCTCGGCGAGCCGGACCTTGATCTCGCGGGTCTCGCCGTCGCGATGGATCTCGAGCGGGACCTCGCGGCCGGGCTCGAAGGCGGCGATCCGGCTGGCCAGGTCGGCCGAGTCGTCGACCGGCTGGCCGTCGACCTTCGTGATCACGTCGCCGCCGGGCTGGTACTCGGTGGCCTGGAAGACGACCGGGCTGCCGCCGCCCCGGATGCCCGCGTCGTCGGCCGGGCCGCCGGAGCTGACCTCCTGGACCCAGGCGCCCTTCTGCACGTCGAGGTTGAAGCGGTCGACGAGCTGCGGGAAGAGCCCGACCGAGGACACCCCGAGGTACGCGTAGCGCGCCTCTCCGCCGTCGCGCAGCATGTCGAGCGAGCGCTTGACGGCGTCCACCGGGACCGCGAAGCCCACGCCCTCGCCACCGCCGGAGGTGGTCTTGATCTGCTGGTTGATGCCCACCACGCGGCCGTCGCCGTCCACGAGCGGGCCGCCCGAGTTGCCCGGGTTGATCGCCGCGTCGGTCTGGATCGCGCCCGAGATGCTGAAGTTCTCGTTGAGCGACTGGATCGAGCGGTCGATGGCCGAGATCACGCCGACGGACAGCGACTGCTTCTCGCCGAACGGCGAGCCGATGGCGGCCACGGGCTCGCCGACCTCGACGCTTCCGCTCTCGCCGAGCGGCAGGGGGCGCAGCTTGAGGCCGGCCGGGTCGATGCGCAGCAGCGCGATGTCCGCGTTCGGGTCGGCGCCGACGATCTTGGCGGGCACCTGGTTGCCGTCGGCGAACTCGACGAACACGCTGCGCGCCCGCCGGAGGGCCTGGCCCTCGCCCGTGGTGACGACGTGCGCGTTGGTGGCGATCTCGCCCTCGCCGCTGAGCACGAAGCCCGAGCCGACGCCGCCGCCCTCGCCGCCGCCACCGCCGCCGAGCGCGGAGTCGAGTCCGCCGGAGCCGAAGACCGAGATGACGGTCACGACGCCGGGGGCCTCGCTCTCGTAGATCGCCTTGGCATCGAAGCCGCCGGACTCGCCGAGGCCCTCGACCACCTCGACGCGGGTCGGCGGCGATTCGCCCCCGCCGTCCGAGCGCGACGCCGAGTCGTTGTCGTCCCCGCCGCCGCAGCCCGCGGCGACCAGCGCCAGCAGCGCCACGAGCAGTGCGAGCAGCCTCATCCGGGCAGCACCAGCGAGAAGGTCGTCGAGCCGGGCATCGAGCGCACCGTCAGGGTTCCCTGCATGCGCTCGGCGAGCTCGCGGGCGATCGCGAGGCCGAGCCCGGCGCCCTGGGCCTGCTCGTTGGAGGTGAAGAACGGCTCGAAGATGTGGGGCATGTTCTGACGCTTGATCCCGAGGCCCTTGTCGGAGACCTCCAGCCGGACGTGCCCGTTCCGGCGGTCAGCCGAAACCCACACCCCGGTACCCGACGGCGTATGGACGAGCGCGTTGTCGAGCAGGATACGAAGCACCTGGGCGACGCGCTCAGGGTCGCAGTCGAGCTCGAGCGGGTCGCCCGGCAGCTCGAGCTGCACCGCCGACTCGTGCTGCTGCGCCGCGGGCGTGAACTCCCCCGCCACCTCGCGCGCGAGCTGGCCGACGTCGGTCGGCTCGGGTCGCAGTTCGAGCGCGCCGGCTTCGAGCCGCGAGAGGTCGAGCAGCTCGGTTGCGAGCTTGCGCATCCGGTCCACCTGCCCGCGAAGCTGGTCGAGGAACTGGCGCCGGGTGTCCTCGTCGAGGTCCTCGTCGGCCAGCAGCTCGAGGAACCCGCCGAGGGAGAAGATCGGCGTGCGCAGCTCGTGCGACGCGGAGGCGATGAACTGCTTGCGCGCGCGATCGAGGCGCGCGAGCTGGTTCTGCATGTCGTCGAACGCCGCCGCGAGCTGGCCGAGCTCGTCGTCGGAATCGGCGCGGATGGGGTTGGAGAAGTCGCCGGACGCGACCTTGCGGGCGGCGTGCTGGAGTCGCGCGACGCGCTGGGACAGCGCCCGCGCCACGAGGTAGCCGGCCAGCAGCGCGACGACGAGCGCGATCCCGCCCGAGATCAGGATCTGCCGCCGGATGAGCGCGACGTTGCCCTCGACCTCGTCGAGCGTGTCGGCGAACACGGCGACGCCGACGACCTCCTTGCCCTGGACCAGCGGCGAAGCGACGATCGCGTGCGGGCCGGCGCGCGTCGATGCGGTGGCCGTGACGGGTCGCGCGGAGGTCGCAGCGTCGACGGCGAACGCCGTGACGTCGGTGTCCTCGATCCCGCCGTCGGGCGCCGAGTCGATCTGGGGCGTGAGGGCCACCGGGTCCCTGAGCTCCGCGTCGAAGACCAGTACCTCAGCGCTCGCCCCGACCGCCACCGCAGTCACTCGCGCCGTTTCGAGCGGCGTCTCGGCGTTGCGGTTCGTGTTGTATCTCGCCGCCAGGCCCAGGTCGCCGCCGACGTACCGCCGCGCGTCCGTCGCCAGCCCCTCGAGCTTCTGGTTGCGCAGCCGCTCCTCGAGCCGCGGGGTGACGGTCAGGTAGATCGTCCCGATCGCGCCCAGCACGATCAGCCCGAACACGACCGCGAGCCGGTTCCGCAGCGACCGCAGGCCGAACATTGGAGCTAGTCCTCGTCGTCCCGGAACCGGTAGCCGACCCCGCGCACCGTGAACAGGTACTCGGGCTCCTTGGGATCGGCCTCGATCTTCTCGCGCAGGTGGCGGATATGGACGTCGATCGTGCGCGGGTCGCGGTAGGCGGAGTCGCCCCACACGCGCGCGAGCAGCATGTCGCGCGTGAACACGCGCCCCGGTGAGCGGGCCAGCGCGGTCAGGATCTCGAACTCGACGAACGTCGTCGGAACCGTCTCGCCGTCGCGCATCACGGCGCGCTTCGTCGTGTCGATGCGCAGGCCGCGCACCTCGATCGGCTGCTCGGAGTCCTCCGACCCGTCCCCACCCGCCCGCGCCATGCCGGCCCGCCGCAGGGCGGCCTTGACGCGCGAGCGGAACTCGCGCATCGAGAACGGCTTGGTGATGTAGTCGTCGGCGCCGAGCTCGAGCCCCAGGACCTTGTCGATCTCCTCCGACTTGGCGGTGAGCATGATGATCGGCACCGTCGACCCGTCGGCGCGCAGGCGCTTGCAGACCTCGAGCCCGTCCATCCTCGGAAGCATGAGGTCGAGCACGACGAGGTCGAACGACTGCTCGGAGAAGCGGGCGAGCGCGTCACGCCCGTCGGACGCCTGAACGACCTCGTACCCGTCACGCTGGAGCGGGAACGACAGGAGGGTCTGGATCGGCTGCTCGTCGTCGACGAGCAGGATGCGGGGCGCACGATCGGTCATGGCGCTCTGAATCGAGGATAGTGAGGCGCCAGAGCGACCAGTACCCTCGAACGTAGTGCTCGACGTTCGGGTCTATCGGGCTGCCTTCCTCCCGGCGCTCGTCGCGCTGTTCGTGGCCGCGTTCTCGCTCGCCGATCTCCCTGCCCCGCTCGTCTCCGACCTCTCCGCCGACTCCTTCCGCGGCGAGCGGGCGTTCGGCGGCCGGACCCCGCTGCGCAACTCGCTGACGGAGCTCGGGCGCTCGTTCCCCGACCGCTCACCTGGGTCGGCGGACGACGCGCGGCTCGCCGACCGGGTCGCCGCCACGCTCGGAGCCGCCGACCGGACCGGCCGCCCGGCGTTCGAGGTGACGCGTGAGCGGGCGGGCGAGATCGAGACCGTGATCGGTGTGCGCCCAGGTCTCTCGAGCCGCCGGATCGTCGTCGTGTCACATCGGGACGCGCACGGCCGCCCCGGGCTCGCCGAGCTGTCGGGCACCGCGGGGATGCTCGAGCTCGCGCGCCTGTTCCGCGCGCGCGATCTCCGGCGCACGCTGGTGCTCGTCTCCACCTCCGGCGCCACGCTCGGGGCCACGGGAGCGGCTGCGTGGGCCGAGAGTGCCGACGGGCGGGCCGTCGACGCCGTGCTGGTGCTGGGCGACCTCGCCGGCCGGCGCACCGCCAAGCCCTGGGTGGTGCCCTGGTCGCTCGCGTCCGGCCCGGCGCCGCTGGCGCTCGAGCGCACCGTCGAGCAGGCGCTGCGCACGGAGGCCGGGCCGCCCGGCGGGAGCCGCGCGAGCGCCCAGTGGGCCCGCCGGGCGCTGCCGTTCACGGTCTCCGAGCAGGGCGTGATCGCGGAGGCCGGGCTGCCCGCGGTGCTGATCGGAGCCTCGGGCGAGCGCGGCCCGGCCGCCGGCGATGCCGTGCGCGCGGCCCGGCTCGAGCGCTTCGGCCGCGCCGTGCTGCGGACCGTCACGGCGATCGACGCGGCGCCCGCCCGGGAGGCGTTCGCTTCGAGCCCGGCCGGGATCGTGACGCTGCGCAACGTGCTGCCCGACTGGGCCGTGCGGCTGCTCGTCGGGACGCTGCTTCTGCCGGCGTTCCTGACCGCGCTCGACGGCTTCTTCCGCGTGCGCCGCCGGCACCTGAGCGTGGGGCCGTGGCTGGTGTGGCTGGCGGCCACCGGCCTTCCGGTGCTGCTCGCCTGGGCGTGGGCGCGCGCGCTCGGCCTCACCGGCGCGCTCGACGTGCCGGATGCGCCCGTGCTTCCCCTCCAGGCGGTGGAGCGCGCCGGTGCCCTCGCCCTCGCATCGGTGGCGCTCGTGCTCGCGCTCGGCTGGTTCGGCGTGCGCCCGCTCGTCCTCGCGCGCGCCGGTCAGCGCGGGAGCCCGGCCGCCGGCAGCCTGGCCGGGGCGATGGGCGCCGTCCTGTGCGTCCTCGCGGCCGTCGTCTGGGCGGCGAACCCGTATGCCGCGGCGCTGCTGCTCCCCGCCACCCATCTGTGGCTGTTCGCGTCTGCGCCGCAGACGCGGCTGCGCGGCTGGGCGGGCGTCGCCGCGCTGGCGGCAGGGCTGCTGCCGTTCGCGCTGCTCGCGCTCGCCTACGGCCAGGCGCTCGCGCTCGACCCGCTCGAGCTGGCGTGGATGACGCTGCTCGGCGCGGCTTCCGGGCATGTGTCGGTCGCCGCCGCGTTCGTGGCCGCGACCGTGCTCGCCTGCGCGGTCGCGCTGGTCGCGATCATGCGCACGCGCCGGCGGGCGGCCGCCGAGGTGGGTCCCGAGCCGCTCCGCACGCGCGGCCCGGTCACCTACGCGGGGCCCGGATCGCTCGGCGGCACGGAGTCTGCGCTGCGGCGATGACGACCGCCCCGCCCCGCGCGTCGAGGCTCCGCCGCGGGCTGCGGGTGCTGTCGACCGCGCTGATCGTCGCCGGAGCGGTCCTGCTCGTCGACGCCGTGGCGACGCTGCTGTGGCAGGAGCCCGTGTCGGCGGTCTACGCGCACTTCCGCCAGCAGGCGCTCGACGACCGCCTGCGGGAGCTCGAGCGGGCGCCGCTGCGGCCGGCCGAGGAGCGGGCGCTGCGGCGCATCCCCGACCCACGCCGCCAGCTCGCCTTCCGCGCCCGCGCGCTCGAGCGCAAGCTCGAGGCCGGCGACCCGATGGGCCGCATCGTGATGCCGGCGATCGGGGTCTCGGACGTGTTCGTGGAGGGCACCGGAGCGGGAGACCTGCGCGCCGGTCCCGGTCACTATCCCGGCACGCCGTACCCGGGCGAGCGGGGCACGGTGGCGATCGCGGGCCACCGCACGACGTACGGCGCGCCCTTCCGTCGCGTCGACGACCTCGAGCGCGGCGACCGGATCGAGCTCCGGATGCCGTACGCGCGCTTCACGTACGTCGTCGAGCGGACGCGGATCGTGGCCCCCACCGAGCTCTCGGTCACCGACCGCGTCGCCTTCGACCGGCTCGTCCTGTCCGCCTGCCACCCGCTCTACTCCGCGGCGAAGCGCATCATCGTGTTCGCCCGCTTGCTCCACGCGCGATGATTCGGGTTCAGGCCCCATCGCCCTTTGGTCCGCAGATGACGACCTATGTCCACATGACAGCTCTCGCAGCCCGCTACCAGTCCGGCACCGGACGCCGGTTCGGGCAGAAAGGGTCACGGAAGACGCATATGGACCAGATTCGCGAACGCATCGAGCGCGGCGAGTACACGGTCGACGCGGAGGCGGTGGCGGCGGCGATCATCCGTGCGCATAGCCGCGCCAGCTCGCGGCCGCGGGATCGCCGTGCCAGCGCACGCCCGGCTCCCCGTCTGCCGCGCGACCGATCCACGTGACCGCGGCGGCGGCTTCGGCCGCCTGCCGCGCCGCCTCGGGGACGCAGACGCAGAGCTCGTAGTCCTCGCCGCTCGTGGCCGCCAGCTCGGCGGGTGAGACGCCGAGCGCTCGCGCCACGGCCGCCGTCTCGGGTGAGACCGGCAGCGCCGCGGCGTCGAGCTCGAGCCGCACCCCGCTCGCCCGGGCCAGTCGCTCGGCGTCGAGCGCCAGCCCGTCGGAGAGGTCGAGCATCGCGCGCGCGCCCGCACGCGCGAGCGCCCTTCCCTCGGCCAGTCGCGGCCGGGGGCGGAGGTGGCGCTCGACCAGCGCGGGCGGACCCTCGGCGCGCCCCTCCAGCACGGCCAGGCCCGCTCCCGCGGCGCCGAGGTCGCCGGTGACGCCGACCAGGTCGCCCGGCTGCGCGCCGTCGCGCCCGACCAGCGCCGACTCCTCCTCGGCCCAGCCCACCACGGTGACGGCGATCGTGAGCGCCGGGCCGGCCGCCAGGTCGCCGCCGGCGATCGTCAGCCCGGTCCCGGCGGCGAGCGCCTCGGCCGCCTCGTGCAGGCTGAGCACGTCGGCGTCGGAGAGGGACTCCGGGACGACGACCGAGAGGTAGGCCTCGCCGGGCTCGGCGCCCATCGCCGCGAGGTCGGACGCGGCGCCGGCCAGCGCGCGGTGGCCCGCGTCGGCCGCGGTCCACCCGCGGCCGAGGCGGAAGTGCGTGCCGTCGACCATCACGTCGGTCGAAACGGCGGCGACGCCACCCGCGCGCACCACCGCGCAGTCGTCCCCGAGCCAGCGCAGCACCCGCGATCCCGGGCGGCGCTCGAGGACGCCCTCGATCGCCTCGATCAGCAGCAGTTCATCCATAGGGTGCCCAACGGGACATCGCTCCATACGGTATGGCCCGTTGGGTGGGCCCCTACCTGTGTCGGTAGACGATGCGCGCGCGGTTGAGGTCGTAGGGCGAGACCTCGACGCGGACCCGGTCGCCGGGCAGGATGCGGATCCGGAACCGCCGCATCTTCCCCGCGACGTGACCGAGCACCTCGTGGCCGTTGTCGAGTTGCACCCGGAACATGGCGTTCGGGAGCGCCTCGACCACCTCGCCCTCGAACTCGACCTTCTCTTCCTTCGCCAAGACGGGCGGTTTATACCACCGCCCGACGAGTTCCCCTATTCGCCGTCGCCGGTCTCCGGGGCATCCTGCGGGGGCGACTCGTACTGCTCGGGATCGAACTCGGTCCCGCCTGACGGATCGCCCGTGCTGGGCGGTGCGGGCGTCTCCGGCTCGGGGGTGGTCGACTCGGGGGACGAGTCGCTCTCCCCGTTGCCGTAGCCGAGCTTGCCGCCGCCCGTGGTCGCGTACTCGCCGAAGAAGGGCGAGGAGCTGAACGGGACCTTGGGCGGCGGGAAGTCGCCGCAGAAGCCGCCGATCACCGACTTCATGTACGCGCCCCAGATCGCCGCCGGGAACGTCCCGCCGTCGACGTTGCCCCCGTAGAAGAGGCCGGTCATCTGCGTGCGGTCGTTGGGGTAGCCGACCCACACGGCGGTCGAGAGGCGCGGCGTGAAGCCCGCGAACCAGGCGTCGGTGTTGAGGTCGGTGGTGCCGGTCTTGCCCGCGGCGGGGCAGCCCGTCGCCGCGCGGGTGCCCGTGCCGCGCTGGATGTTCTGCTGGAGGATCTTCGTGGCCTCGTAGGTCATCCCGTCCTCGAACACCTTCGTGCGGTTGACGCGCCAGCGGCGCGGCAGCTTGACCTTCGGCCGCCCCGCGAACTCGACCTTGGTGATCGCCGTCGGCCGGTTGCGGTAGCCGCCGGAGGCGATGGTCGCGTACGCGGTCGCCATCTCGAGCGGTGAGACGCCCTCCTCGAGGCCGCCGAGCGCCTCGGCGGGATAGCCCTTCACGTGCTCGCGCCGGATGCCCATGTCGACCGCCGTGTCGGCCACCTTGTCCGGCCCCAGGTCGAGCGCGAGCTGGATGTAGACCGAGTTGTCGGACCGGATCGTGGCCTCGACGAGGTTCATGTTGCCGCCGCTCGTCCCGCCGTAGGTCTTGATCTCGAAGGGTGGGCCGTACTTGGGGTCGTTGATCCGCGTGGGGGAGACCGACGTGTACCGCGTGCTGTTGGGATTGACCCCGTTGCGCAGCGCGGTCATCAGCGCCATCGTCTTGAACGAGGAACCCGGCTGGCGCTCGCCCTGGGCCGCGAGGTTGAACTTGGAGTCCGCGTAGTCGCCCGACGAGGCCATGGCGAGGATGTAGCCGTTGTGCGGGTTGAGCGTCACCAGCGCCGAGGAGGGGCCGATGTCGCCCATCTGCGAGCTGATCGCCGCCCGGGCCTTCTCCTGCATCTTGAGGTTGATCGTCGTATGCACGACGAGGCCGCCGAGCTTGACCGTCTGGGGGCCGTACTCCTTGATCAGCTCGTCCTTGACGTAGTCGAAGAAGTAGCTCTCGCGGCGGCGGCTGAAGTAGTCGGACGGGTTGAGGTTGAGGCCGCGCCGCGTGGCCTTGCGGGCCTGTTCGGCGGTGATCATCCCGAGCTCGGCCATCTTGGCCAGCACCTGGTTGCGGCGGCGCTTGGCGGCCGGCCCGTTGGTGATCGGCGAGTACAGCGACGGCGCCTGCGGGAGGCCGGCGAGCAGTGCCGCCTCGTGCAGCTTCAGCTTCTTGGCGCGCTTGTTGAAGTAGATGCGGGCCGCGGCCTCGGCCCCGATCGCGGTCTGGCCCCCGACCGTCCCGTACGGCACGGTGTTCAGATAGCGCTCGAGGATCCACTCCTTGTCGTGCTCGTTCTCGAGCTCCTCGGCGAGCTTGGCCTCGCGGATCTTGCGCTTGTAGCCGGCCAGCCCGGAGCGCGCGCGGTCCGCCGTGTAGAGGTTCTTGACCAGCTGCATGGTCAGCGTCGAACCGCCCTGCACGGTCTCGCGGCTGGCGAAGTTCTCGACCGCCGCGCGCACGATGCTCTCGTAGTCGACGCCCTTGTGGCGGTAGAAGCGTTCGTCCTCGATCGCGACCGTCGCGTCGCGCAGCGTCTTCGGGAGCTGCTTGCCCGACACGGGGCGGCTGAGGTCGTCGGCGGAGATGAAGCCGAGCCGCGTGCCGTCGGCGGCGAGGACCTCGGTGTTGGAGCCCGGGTCGCGCGCCTTGAGCGAGCTCAGCTCGGGCCCCGACGCGGCGGTGGCGACCACCCAGCCCACGACGGAGAGCCCTCCGATGCCCAGCACGATGACCACGACCATCAGGCCGAGGAGCGCTTGGGACCGGTGGCGACCGCTGCCGCGGCGGCGTCGCCTGTAGCGTTGCGAGCGGCTCATGGAAGGGCGTTCGCGGGGGCGGCGCGAACCACCCAGTCTAGCTTCAGCCCGAGGGCGGAAAACCCTCCAACAGCCCTTCCTCGCGCAGGCGCGCGTGGCAGCGCGCGCGGAGGTCGGCCTCCCGTGCGGCGCGGGCCGACGGCGGCACGGGGTCGCCGCCCACGGCGAGTCGGACGCCGGTCGGGAGCATCTCTTCCACCGTCACGTCGGCGTCGGCGACCTGCTTGAGCACCGCGACCGCCCGGGTGGCGTCGGCCGCCGGCGGGATCCAGATCGCGACGTCGAGGCCCACCGCGTCGCCGGCCAGCGTCTCGTTGACGAGCACCCCGGAGGCGAGCCTCTCGTTGGGGATGACCACGCGCTCCAGGTCGCCGGTGCGCACGAACGTGTAGTTGAGGCGGATGTCCTCCACGACCCCGTAGTGATCCTCGAAGTGCACCCAGTCGCCGACGCGGATGGGCTGGGTCACCGTCAGCATCACCCCGGCCACGACGTTGGCCAGCGTCTGGCGGGCGGCGAAGCCGATGATCGCGGCCGCCACCACGCCGGAGGCCAGCAGGCTGGCGGCGATCCGGCTCACGCCCTCGAACTGCGAGAGGGCGAGTCCGAGCCCGATCAGGAGGATCGTGGCGTAGGCGAGGCGGCGCACGAAACGCAGCCGCGTATCGGCCTCGCGGGAGAGCTCGCGCCGCCGCAGCCAGCGGTTGGCGGCCACGACCGCCAACAGCGCGAGCGCGATGACGGCGGCCGCCACGATCCAGTCCTGGGTGTTCGCCGCTGCGAGGACGCCTAGATTCATGAGGGTGGCGCAGGCTATCCAGGCGGTGCTCCTCGATGCGCTCGGCACGCTCGTGCACTTCGAGCCGCCCGCTCCCCACCTGCGGGCGGTGCTGCGCGAGCGGCACGGGATCGAGGTGTCGCAGGAGGCGGCGGAGGACGCTGTCCGCGCTGAGATCGCCTACTACCGGGCGCACCTGCACGAGGGCCGCGACCCGGGCTCGCTGGCCGACCTGCGCCGCCGCGCCGCCGAGGTCATGCGCCCGGCGCTCCGGGTCGACGCCCCGACCGGCGTGCTCACCGACGCGCTGCTCGCCGCCCTGCGCTTCCACGCCTACCCCGACGTGCCGCCGGCGCTGCGGGCCCTGCGCGCGCTCGGCTTGCGGCTCGTGGTGGTGTCCAACTGGGACCACTCGCTGCACGAGCGGCTCCAGGAGACCGGGCTGGCCCCGCTCGTCGACGGTGCGGTGGCCTCGGCCGAGGTCGGCGCCGCCAAGCCGGAGCGCGCCATCTTCGACCGCGCGCTCGAGCTGGCCGGGGCGCCGGCGGACGCCGCCCTGCACGCCGGCGACTCGCCCGAGGCCGACGCCGCGGGCGCCCTGGCGCTAGGCCTGCGGGCGGTGCTCGTCGCACGCGACGGTGCGCGCGCGGCGCCGCCCGGCGTGCCGGTGATCGGATCGCTGGCCGAGCTCCCGGACCTCTGCGAATACCCTGGAGCCGCGCGATGACCGGCCTGCCGCACTCCTTCCAGCACCCGGGCCCGCCGCCCGCGCGGCCCGAGCTGCCGGACGGGGCGCCGGTTCCCGAAGCGCCTCTCCAGGGCGAGCTCCCGCGCGTCGGGGTGCCCGCCTGGGCGCCGTTCGCGGCCGTCCTCGGCGCCTTCGTCGGCGTGCTCGTCGCCGGGATCGTCATCGGCGTGGCGATCGGCATCGGCGGCGGAGGCACGGCCGACCTCGGCGAGTCCGACGGCCTCACCATCGGCCTCACGCTGATCCAGGACGCGCTGCTCATCGCCGCCTCGATCCTCACCGTCTGGTGGCTCGCGGGCAGGGTCTCGCCCGCCACCTTCGCCCTGCGCCCGCCCTCCTCCCTCGGCTCCGCGCTGGGCTGGACGCTCGCCGCCTACGCGGCGTTCTGGGTCGCGGCCATCATCGTCGGCCTCGCCTTCGGCACGCCCGAGGAGCAGGACATCGTCACAGACCTCAAGGCCGAGGACTCGCTCGCCGTGCTCGCGGGCTTCGGGTTCCTGACCTGCGTGGTCGCGCCGGTCGCGGAGGAGTTCTTCTTCCGCGGCTTCATGTTCCGGGTGCTCGCCGAGCGGACCAACGTGGCGCTCGGCAGCCTCATCACCGGCGCCGTCTTCGGGGTCGTCCACCTGCCGAGCGGGGACCTCATCGGCGTGCTCGTCCTCAGCCTCTTCGGGGTCGCGCTCTGCTTTCTGCTGTGGCGTACGGCATCCTTGCTGCCGTGCATCATGCTGCACGCGTTCCACAACTCGATCTCGTTTGCCGCCACGAAGGAGCTGCCCTGGTGGGGATTCCTGCTGTTGATCGCCGGGAGCGTCACGGCGACGTTCGTCCTGTCGCTGGTCGCCATGCGCGCCGTGCCGTCGGCACAGCGGTCGCCGGTCTGACCGCGCTCGCACTGCTGCCGGTCGCGGCTGCCGCGCAGACGCCGCCTCCGGGAGAGGTGACGCCCCCACCGCCCGCAGAGGGGACGATGCGGCTCAAGCTCGAGGACGTGCATCGCGACGGCAAGCGACGGATCGCACTCACGCGCGAGAAGTTCCGCGTACGCGGGTTCGTGCGGCCGTACGTCGCCGGCCAGCGGGTCGAGGTGCGGTTCCTACGCAAGGGCCGCGTGATCCACCGCATCACCAAGCGGCTGCGGCCGGTGAACGGCGGCAGGGCCGGCTCGTTCATGACCGCCTACCGCGCGCGCCGAGCCGGCCCGGTCGCGGTGCGGGCGGTGCACGCGGCGACGCCGCAGCTCGCCGCCGTGCGCGCCGAGCCCCAGTGGCTCGCGGTGCTGGACCCCGACCTCAGCTCGTCGACGATGGTGCGCCTGTTCCAGAAGGGCCTGCGAAAGCTGCGGTACGCGGTTCCGCGCAGCGGGTCCTACGACAGCGGCACGGCGCGAGCGGTGATGGCGTACAGGAAGGTCCGCGGGCTGGCCCGCACGTACTCCGCCTCGCGCGACATCGTGCGCGACGTCCTGCGCGGCCGCGGCGCGTTCCACGTCCGCTACCCGGAGGACGGCCGCCACGCCGAGGCCGACCTGTCGCGCCAGGTCCTGGCGCTGATCGAGGGCGACGAGGTGGAGCGGATCTACCACATCTCCTCCGGCTCGCCGTACACGCCGACCGTCCTCGGGCGCTTCCGCGTGTACCGCAAGTCGCCGGGCACGAACTCGCACGGGATGGTGCACTCGTCGTACTTCATCGGCGGCTACGCGATCCACGGCTATGCCTCGGTGCCGGCCTACAACGCGAGCCACGGCTGCCTGCGGGTGCCGATCCCGGACGCGTGGTCGATCTACCAGTGGCTCGGGATGGGCGACGTCGTGCGGGTCTACCCCTAGCCGTGGCGGACGCCCGCGCGACGCTGATCGAGGAGCTGCGCCGTCACGCGCTCGTCGTCGGGGAGGTCACCCTGACGTCGGGCGCGACGGCGCAGTACTACGTCGACGCCAAGCGGGCCATCCTCCTCCGCCCCGGGTTCGGGGCGCTCGGCGAGCTGGTGGCCGGCTACGCGGCGCGCTGGGAGGCCACGGCCGTCGGCGGCCTCACGATGGGCGCCGACGCCCCGGCCTGCGCCGCCCTCGCCGGCGGCGCCGACGTGAAGGCCTTCTTCGTGCGCAAGGAGACCAAACAGCACGGCCTCCAGCGCAAGGTCGAGGGCCCGCCGCTCGAGCCGGGCGAGCGCTGCCTGATCGTGGAGGACGTCGTGACGACCGGGGGCTCGACGGTCGAGGCGATCGAAGCCGTGCGGGCCGCGGGCCACGACGTCTGCGGGGTGGTGGCCATCCTCGACCGCCTGGCGGGTGGCGCCGACGCGATCGTCAGCGCCGCCGACGGGGCGCCCTACGAGGCGCTGGCCACGATCGACGACGTCTACCCGGACCGCCCCGACCGTTGACGTTCGCCGGGGGACGCCGGCGACAAGCGCCCCGAGCTGGATTCGAACCAGCGGCCTACTCCTTAGGAGGGAGTCGCTCTATCCGGCTGAGCTATCGGGGCTTAATCCCAGCGTAATCGTTCAGACCTTCGGCTGGGTATCCTCACGGCCAATGTGCCGCGGCGCCAAAAGTCGCGGCAGGGAACAACGATGTGACCTGCGCACCAGGGGGTACGCAGGGAGAGGGTAGGTTTTCCGGCCTTAACGGGGAATACGTGCCACGCGCGCGACTTCGCGCGCCGCAGATCTTGGGGGCTCAACTGAGCATCGCAGCAGTACGCCGAGAGGCGAACGGATGAGCACGGGCGCAGGCGCCAGCGACCTCCTGCACGCGGAAGACAGCGGCCTCGACGAGATCGTCAGGGGTGAGCAGGCGGTTGCCGCACGCTCGCCGATGCAGCTGTTCTGGCGGCGGTTCCGGCGTGACCGGGTGGCCATGGCGGCGCTCGTCTTCATCGTCGTGCTGATCCTGGTCGCGGTCTTCGCCGGCCCGATCTCTCGCCTGCTCGGCGCCCCCGACCCGAACGCGCAGTCGACCGACGCGCTCGACGACTTCGGCCTGCCGTCCGGCCCGAGCCGCGACCACCTGTTCGGCGTCGACACGATCGGCCGCGACGTCTTCGCGCGCGTGCTCTACGGCGCCCAGGTGTCGCTCGCCGTTGCGTTCATCGGCACCGGCCTGTCGGTGATCTTCGGCGTGACCCTCGGCCTCATCTCCGGCTTCTTCCGGGGCTGGAGCGACACGATCATCGCGCGCTCGCTCGACATCATGCTGGCCTTCCCGGTGCTGCTGCTCGGGCTCGGCCTGGCCACCGCGTGCTCGGGCGCCAACGGTTGCGCCGGGGGGCTGCTCCAGCCCGGCCTGCCGATCGTGATCTTCATCATCGTGCTGGCGAACACGCCGTACGTCGCGCGCATCATCCGCGGCCAGGTGCTGTCGCTGCGCGAGAAGGAGTTCGTCGAAGCCTCGCGTTCGCTCGGGGCCGGCAACTCGCGCATCATGTTCCGCGACATCCTCCCGAACCTCGTGGCGCCGATCATCGTCTACGCCACGCTGTTCATCCCGGCGAACATCCTGCTGGAGGCGGCGCTGTCGTTCCTCGGGGTCGGCGTCCAGCCGCCCCGCGCCTCCTGGGGGAAGATGCTCTCCGACGCCATCTCCATCTTCAACGATGCGTGGTGGTTCATGTTGTTCCCGGGCCTCGCGCTCCTCTTCACCGTGCTGGCTTTCAACCTCGTCGGCGACGGGCTCCAGGACGCTCTCAATCCCAAGGGGACCAAGTCCCGATGACCACAGATACGAAAGGACGCTCCATGCGACGGTCCGTTCAATGGACCCTGATCCTCGGTGTCCTGCTCGCCCTGAGCTTCGGCGTCGCCGCCTGCGGTGGCGACGACGACTCGGACTCCGGCGAGCAGGGCACGACCGCCGGTACTCCCGCCGAGGGCAAGAAGGGCGGGAAGCTCACCGCCCTGTGGGCAGGCGACACCGACAACATCGATCCTGGCGTCACCTACTACCAGATGGGCACCCAGATCATCAGGGCGACCCAGGCCACGCCGTACGCGCCGAAGATCGACGACGCCGCGGTCAACGAGCCCCAGCTCGCCGAAAGCGACCCGCAGGTCGCCGAGGACGGCTGCACGGTCACCGTGAAGATCAAGAAGGACTGGAAGTTCTCGCCCCCCGTCGATCGCGTCGTCACGACGAAGGACATCAAGTACGCGATCGAGCGCGGCTTCTTCAGCAACGTCAACAACGGCTACGCCGGCCCGTACTTCGGCGGCCTCCAGGGCGCGAAGGTCGGCGCGGATCCCGGCACCAAGATCCCGGGCATCGAGACGCCGGACGACACCACGATCGTCTTCAACCTCAAGCCCGCCGAAGGGCAGGACAAGTGCGCCGGCGGCATCCTCGCCCAGGCACTCGTGATGCCGCTGGCAGCGCCGGTGCCCGAGGAGTACGCGTCGAAGTTCGACAAGGGCACGAACAGCACGTACGGCCAGAACCAGGTGGCGACCGGGCCGTACATGATCGAGAACGACGCTCAGGGCAAGGCGATCGGCTACGAGGCCGGCCGCCGCATCCATCTCGTGCGCAACCCGAACTGGGACGAGAGCCTCGACAACCGCCCCGCCTACGTCGACGAGATCGAGGTCCAGCAGGGCAACGACGACGCGACCGTGATGGCGCGCAAGATCCTCGAGGGTCAGGGCATGATCACAGGCGACCAGCCGCCCCCGCCGGCGATCCTCAAGCGGGCGCTCTCGGACCAGAAGGACCAGATCGCGCTCATCCCCGGCGGCAGCGGCCGCTGGATCTCGCTCAACACGACGGTCAAGCCGTTCGACGACCTCAACGTCCGCAAGGCCGTGTCGGCCGGCATGGACCGCGACGCTCTGCGCCTCACGCGCGGCGGCGAGGCGATCGGTGACATCGCGACCCACTACCTCCCGCCGGGTCTCGCCGGCTACGAGGAGGCGGGCGCCGCCGAGGGCTTCGGGCTCGACTTCATGGCGAACCCGAAGGGCGACAAGGCGCTCATGGCCGAGTACTTCAAGAAGGCCGGCTTCTCGTCCGGCAAGTACGAGGGCAGCGAGAAGCTGCTGATGGTCGGCGACAACGAGGGCGTCGGCGGGAAGACCGCCGAGGTGGCCGCCGAGCAGCTGCGTGGCATGGGCTTCAACATCGAGCTCCGCCAGGTCACGCACGACGCGATGTACAACAAGTTCTGCAACCGGCCGCCGTCGGACACGGCGATCTGCCCGAACGTCGGCTGGATCAAGGACTTCTCGGACCCGCAGACGTATCTGGACCCCACGTTCAACGGGGAGAACATCATCCAGACGAACAACGTCAACTGGCCCGAGCTCAACGTCCCGGAGATCAACAAGGCGATGAACGAGGCGAAGCTCCTGACCGAGCCGGCCGAGCGCGCGAAGGCGTGGGCCGAGATCGATCGCATGGTCAGCGAGCAGGCCCCGACCGTCAACTGGATCTGGGACAAGGACGTGAGCCTCCAGTCGTCCAACGTCGTCGGCGTCATCGACGAGGCGAACGGCATCTGGGACTGGGCGCACACCTCGCTCAAGTAGGACCCGCGTGGGGGCTCCGCCGCCGTGGCGGAGCCCCCACCACCTTCCACCACGCAAACTTCAATGGCCGCCTACATCGTCCGCCGCCTCGCCTGGGTGATCGTGCTGCTGTTCGTGATCACGCTGATCACGTTCACCATCTTCACGGTCCTCCCCGCCGCCGACCCGGCGGCGCTGCGCGCCGGGCGCCAGCCGTCGCCCGAGCTGATCGAATCGATCCGCCAGCAGTTCGGGCTCGACGACCCGAAGCCCATCCAGTTCCTGCGCTACATCCAGGACATCCTGCCGTTCGACAACGACGGAGTGAACTTCGGGTACTCGTTCCAGTCGAACACCGAGGTCCTGCCGCAGATCCTCGACCGGCTGCCGGCCACCATCTTCCTGACCACGGGCGCCGTGATCCTGTGGCTCTGCATCGCGATCCCGATCGGCACCATCTCGGCCGTGCGCACGGGCTCGGTGCTGGACCGCGTGACCATGGGCCTCGCCCTGATCGCGATCTCGGCGCCGGTCTACTTCCTCGGCCTCGTCGCGCTCTTCCTGTTCGACGAGGACATCGGGCGCTTCCCGCTCCTGCCGGGGAGCGGCGCCTACCAGGACGCCGACGACTTCTTGGGCAAGGCGGGCGCGCTGATCATGCCGTGGTGCGTGCTCGCGGCCGCCTTCGCGGCGATCTACGCACGCTTCTTGCGCGGCAACCTGATCGACACGATGCAGGAGGACTACATCCGCACCGCGCGGGCGAAGGGCCTGTCCGAGCGCAGGGTGATCATCCGCCACGGGCTGCGCTCGGCGATCACCCCGATCATCACGCTGCTGGGCCTCGACATCGGCATCCTGCTCGGCGGCGCGATCCTCACCGAGACGGTGTTCAACATCCAGGGGATCGGCCGCTTCGCCTACGACGCGATCGTGCGGTTCGACCTCCCGGTGATCCAGGGCACCGTGCTCTTCGGGGCGTTCTTCATCGTCATGATGAGCCTGGTCGTGGACATCCTGTACGCCTTCATCGACCCACGGGTGCGCTACTGATGGCTCCGCTGCTGGAGGTCGAGGACCTCCGCGTGCACTTCGAGACCGAGGACGGGCTGGTCAAGGCCGTCGACGGGATCTCCTACACGGTGGACCGCGGCGAGACGCTCGGCATCGTCGGCGAGTCGGGCTCGGGCAAGTCGGTCTCCTCGCTCACCGTCATGGGGCTCACCCGCGCCCGCAACGCGATGATCTCGGGCAGCGTGCGGTTCGACGGGCGCGACCTGCTGGCCGCCTCCGACGACGACCTGCGCCGGGTCCGCGGCAACGACATCGCGATGATCTTCCAGGACCCGCTCTCCTCGCTGCACCCCTTCTACAAGGTCGGCGACCAGATCGTGGAGGCGATCCGCTCGCACAAGGAGGTCTCGAAGGCGCAGGCGTACGACCGGGCGGTCGAGATGCTGGGGCTGGTCGGGATCCCCGAGCCGCGTAACCGGGCCGGCGCCTACCCGCACGAGTTCTCGGGCGGCATGCGCCAGCGGGCGATGATCGCCATGGCGCTGGCCAACGACCCCAAGCTGCTGATCGCCGACGAGCCGACCACCGCGCTCGACGTGACCGTGCAGGCGCAGATCCTCGAGCTGATCGAGCGGCTCCAGAGCGAGTTCGACACCGCCGTCGTGGTCATCACCCACGACCTCGGTGTGGTCGCCGAGGTCGCCGACAAGATCTCCGTCATGTACGGCGGCCGGATCGTGGAGAAGGGCAACGTCGACACGATCTTCAACGCCCCTGAGCACCCGTACACGTGGGGCCTGCTGAGCTCGATCCCGCGCATGGACGCGCCGCGCGGCGACGAGCTGGTGCCGATCCCGGGGCGCCCGCCGTCGCTCATCCACCTGCCCGGCGGCTGCTCGTTCCATCCGCGCTGCCCGTACGTGCGCGACGCCCACCGAAGGGTCGAGCCGCCGCTCGAGCCGGTCGACGGCGATCCGGGCCACGAGGTTGCGTGCCTGCTCGCCTCGTCCACCCGCCGCCAGCTGTGGGCCGAGCTCGAGGCCGGCGTCAAGCCCGCGGACGCCCGGCGCGATGTGATCGAGGAGGGGGCGGCGTGACCACCGACGGCGACGCCGTGCTCGAGGTCCGCGACCTCGTCAAGCACTTCCCGATCCGCCAGGGGCTCCTCCAGCGCCAGGTGGGTGCCGTACAGGCGGTCGACGGTGTGTCGTTCGACGTGCTGCGCGGCGAGACGCTCGGCATCGTCGGCGAGTCGGGCTGCGGCAAGTCGACCACCGCGCGGCTGATCCTGCGCCTGATGGACCCGACGAGCGGCTCGATCAAGTTCGAGGGCGAGGAGATCGCCACCGCCAAGGGCCCGCGGCTGAAGGAGCTGCGCCGCGGCATGCAGATGATCTTCCAGGACCCGTACTCGTCGCTGAACCCGCGCAAGCCGGTCGGGACGATCATCTCCGAGCCGTTCGCGATCCACGGGCTCGCCACCGGCGAGGGGGAGCGCAAGCGCACGGTGCAGGAGCTGATGGACCGCGTCGGCCTCAACCCCGAGCACTACAACCGCTACCCGCACGAGTTCTCGGGCGGCCAGCGCCAGCGCATCGGCGTCGCCCGCGCGCTCGCGCTCAAGCCGAAGGTGATCGTGGCCGACGAGCCGGTGTCGGCGCTCGACGTGTCGATCCAGGCGCAGATCCTCAACCTGCTGCGCGAGCTCCAGCGCGAGATGGGGATCACGCTGATCTTCATCGCCCACGACCTGTCGGTCGTCCGCCACATGTGCGACCGGATCGCGGTCATGTACCTCGGCAAGGTCGTCGAGCTCGCCACCAACGAGCAGCTCTACGCCCATCCGCGGATGCCCTACACGGGCGCGCTGATGTCGGCCGTGCCGGTGCCGCAGCCGCGCCTGGCGGCGTCCAAGAAGCGCCAGATCCTGGCCGGCGACGTCCCCTCTCCGGCCAACCCGCCGCCGGCCTGCCGCTTCCACACGCGCTGCTGGAAGGCGGAGGAGATCTGCCGCCAGCAGGACCCGCCGCTCGAGCCCAAGGAGGGCGGCAACATCGCCGCCTGCCACTTCCCTTTGACGGACGCCGAGGTGCTGGAGCGGGTCCCGACCGCGAAGGCGTCCTAGCGAACGTCAACGGCGGCTGGGTAGGGAGGTGGGGGTGCAAAAGGGGACAACGGTCCCTCGTCCGAGGGGTGTTCGGCCGGTTATGAGCCGTAGCGGCTCACAAGTGGACAGGCGCCCGGGAACGAGGTGGGCCTTGGCCGGTTATGAGCCGTAGCGGCTCACAAGTGGACAAGCACCCGGAAACGCGGTGCCCGTTGGCCGGTTATGCACCCTCCCCGCGGCCGGCCCCGTCACCCTCCCTACCCAGCGCAGTTGACGTTGGCCGGCGCTACCGCCGGGTGGCGAGCCGCGCCAGGCGCTCGTCCCACTCCGCACCGACCGCGGTCATCCACTGCATCGCGTCCACGAGCGGGGCGGGGGTGAGCGTGTAGCGCATCTCGCGCCCCTCGCGGCGGGCCTCGACGAGCCCGGCGGTGGAGAGCGCGCCGAGGTGCTTGGCGACGGCCTGGCGGGTCATCGGCAGCTCGCCGGCCAGGTGCGAGGCGGTCAGCCCCGGGCGCTCGGCGAGGGAGAGCATGACCTCGCGGCGCGTGGGGTCGGCCAGCGCCCCGAAGACCTCGTTCAGGCCAGGCACAGCGCGGCGGCGGATGCCAGCGCGGTGAGCTTCGGGCCCCACACCGTGTCGTGGCGCTCCTCGGTCACGACGAACCGCGTGCCCTCGTCGTGGTCCTCGAGCTGCCAGACGACGCGCGAGTCCTCCCAGCTGAACTCGATCAGCTCGCCGGGCTCGACGCGCTCGACGACGCCCTCGCGATCGTCGAACCGCAGCGGCGCGCCCTCCTCGACCTCGAACTCGACGTCGTCGGCGAGCCACTCGCGCAGCTCGTCGGGCTCGGTGACCAGCTCCCACGCCCGCTCGCGCGGCACGGGGAGGACGATCTCGCGTGTCACGCAACTCATAGGTTGCGCATAGTACCATGGCCGGAAACATGCAACTAATTGGTTGCGGCTTACTCGCACTCGCAAGCTCGTGCGAGCGCCTTGATTACAGAAGGAGACGAAGCCATGCCCCTGATCCCAGTCGTCGTCGAGCAGGACTCGCGCGGAGAGCGCTCGTTCGACATCTACTCGCGGCTGTTGCGCGAGCGCGTGGTGTTCCTCGGCAGCCCGGTCGACGACGCCGTCGCCAACCTCGTCGTCGCCCAGCTCCTGCACCTCGAGGCCGAGGACCCCGAGAAGGACATCCAGCTCTACGTCAACTGCCCGGGCGGCGTGGTCTACGCCGGGCTCGCGATCTACGACACGATGCGCTTCATCAAGCCCGACGTGGCGACCACCTGCTGCGGCATCGCGATGTCGATGGGCTCGCTGATCCTGGCCGGCGGCGCGCCCGGCAAGCGGGCGGCGCTGCCGAACTCCCGCATCCTCGTCCACCAGCCGAGCGGCGGCTTCCAGGGGCAGGCGACCGACATCCAGATCCATGCGCGCGAGGCGCTCGCGCTGCGCCGGCGGATCGAGGAGATCTACGCCGAGCACACCGGCCGGCCGGTCGACGACGTCTCCGACGTGCTCGAGCGCGATCGCTTCTTCACGCCCGAGGAGGCGCGCGACTACGGGCTCGTGGACCGGGTGATGGCCTCGCGCAACGGCTACTCGCCCTCGCCGTCGTCCTCGTACAGCGACTCGCGGGCCAGCTCGCCGGCCGAGTCGTCGTAGAGCGCGATCTCGAGGTAGTCGCCGCGGTAGGCGTCGGGCGCGATCAGCGTGTAGCGGTTCTCGGTCACCCGGGACTGGTCGACCGTGAGGCCGGCCAGCTCCGCGGTGGCCCACGCGCCGCCGCGCACGAGCGGCACGCCCCATACGAGCGTCATCGCCGCGACGTTGCCGTTCTCGCCGCGCCAGCCGCCGATCACCTCCTCGCAGAGGTCCATCTTCCACTCGGGGTGGCGGTCGGCGGTCTCGTCGGTGAAGTCCGCCCACGAGTAGAAGTCGCCCGGCTCGGACTCCTCGTCGCCGGGCGTGAAGGAGACGTAGCCGAAGAGGTCCAGCCCGTTGCTCGTGCGCGTCGTGACGGGGACGAAGGTGCGCCCGGCCCACGTGCGGTCGGGGAACCAGGTCATCGAGCCCGGGTCGCCGAGCTCGGTGCCCTCGGTGTCGATCCTCAGGCACGCGGCGAGGAACTCGGCCTGCAGCGTGTCGGCCCACCGGCCGTAGGGCAGCGGATCCTGCGGGGGCTCGGCGGCGAAGCGGCAGACGAAGCGTTCCTCGGGCGGCATGAGCGGGGCAGCTTAGCTACGGGACTTCGACGAGCAGCGTCACGGGGCCGTCGTTGACCAGCGCGACCTCCATCATCGCCCCGAAGACGCCACGCCGCGCGTCCAGCCGCGCGCAGAAATGCTCGTACAGCGGCTCGGCCTGCTCGGGCCGCGCGGCGGCCACATAGGCGGGCCGGTTGCCCTTGCGGGCATCCCCGTAGAGCGTGAACTGGGAGACGCACAGGACCTCGCGGTCGCCCAGCGGCTCGTTCATCCGGCCGTCGGCGTCCGGGAAGATCCGCAGCGCGCGCACCTTGTCGGCCAGCCGGTCGGCGTCGGCCTCGGTGTCGTCGTGGGTGATGCCGAGGAGCACGAGCAGGCCGGGGCCGATCTCGGCCACCCGCTCGCCCTCCACGTCGACCGCGGCGCGGCTGACCCGCTGCACCAGCGCGCGCATCAGACGACGAGCGAGGCGGCCAGCAGCACGGGGACGGAGACCATCGTCGTCCACACGATGGCACTCGCGGCGAACGGCACGTCGAGCCCGTAGACGTGGGCGAGGACGACGATGTGCAGGCCGGCCGGCATCGTCGAGGCGAGCAGGAAGGCGGCCGGGAGGTCGATGAACGGCGCCGCCAGGAGCACCAGTAGGGCCGGGGCGACGAGCAGCCGCACGACGATCGCGACCCCGATCGGCACGGTCAGCGGCGGCGGGAACTTCAGCGCTCCCTCCTCGGCCTCCTCGGCGAGCGTCACGCCGACGGCGAAGAAGCCGAGCACGGGCACCGCGAGGACCAGCGCGCGCGAGGCGTCGACGAGCACGTCGGGAGCCAGCGAGTCCGGCGCCACGAGGGCCAGCACCACCGCGGCGAGCGGCGGGTTGCGGACGAAGAACGCCCGGATGCGCTCCGGGACGGTCTCGCCGGCCTTCGTGCCGGTGGCGGCGGCGATCGCGAACGAGCCGACGAAGAACACCGGCTGCTGCACCAGCGCGTCGTAGGCCACGGCCTCCGAGACGTGGTCGAAGCCGAGCAGCGCCGCGGCCACCGCGATCCCCAGCAGCCCGGTGTTGGCCTGGAGGGCGACGATCGAGAGCACGCCCGCGGTCGGCCGCTCGAGATGCAGGAGGCGGCGCCCGACGAGCCAGGCGATGAGCGCCGCGAGCAGGAGCGCCGCCCAGCCGAGCACGATCCCGACCCCGACGTCCGCGCTGACCTCGAGCCGCGCGATGTTGAAGAACGCCACGAACGGCATCACGCCGTAGAGCAGGAGCTTGAGGATCCCGCGCGCCCACCGGCCCGCGCGCGCTCCCGCCCGGCGCTCTGCCTCGACGCCCGCCGCGATCGACGCGGCGATCGCGAGGGCGATCCAGATCAAGCGTCACGGAGCAGCGCCGCGGCACGCTCCGGTGAGGTGATGCAGAGGTTCACTCCGGCTCCCAGCTCGAGGCCGGCGAGGTGCGTGAGCCGGGGCATGATGTCGATCCGCCAGCAGAAGCGCTCGGCGCCGGAGGGCGCGGTGCGGACCCACAAATTGAGCGGCGGCGTGGCGCCCAGGTGGCGGCGCAGCCGGCCGAGCACGTCGTGCAGGAGCGCGGCGCCGAGGGGGCCGTCGTCCTCGAAGCGCTCGCGGGAGCGTCGCGGCGCGATCATGAGCTGGAACGGGACGCGGGACGCGTACGGCGCGATCGCCACCGCCTCGTCGTCGATGGCCACGATCCGCGTCCGCTGGCGGACCTCCTCCTGCACGAGGTCGGCGAGCAGGTCGCCGCCCATCGTGCGGGTCGCGTACGCGCCGAAGCGCTCCCGCTCGCGGGCGATCGCGGCGGGCACGAAGCCCAGCGCGTAGAGCTGGGCGTGGGTGTGCGGGAGCGAGGCGCCCGCCTCCTTGCGCTCGTTCACGATCAGGTGGAGACAGGAGCAGCCCGCGTGCGCACGCATGCGCGCTCGCCACGCCTCCATCGCCGTCTGCACCTGCTCGGCGGTGAGGTCCGAGAGCGAGACCACGGTGTCCGGGGCGTTGACGATCACCTCGTGGTGGCCGGCGGCCGTCTGGGCGGTGAAGAGGTCCGGGTTGGCGTGCGGCTCGGGCTCCCGGGCGTCGGGCGCCAGCGCGGGGTAGAGGTTGGGCACCACGCGGACGGTCCAGCCCGGCGTGTCCGGCGCGCCGCCGTTGGGGCGGACGGCGTAGACCTCGGGGGGCGTCTGGTCCTCGTGGCCGGGGGCGAACGGGTCCCGCTCGGGGTCGATCGGCGGCGGCGGCTCGATGTCGAAGCCGCCGCCGGGCCGGCCGGCGCGCTCCGACGCGATGATGCACTTGAGACCCGTGAGCGGGTCGACGCGGATCTCGCTCACAGGTACCGGTCGATGTCGGCTTCCAGCTCGGCGCGCGTCCTGTACTCGCCGGCCTTCACGAAGGCGGTGCGGCCGCGAGCGTCGACGAAGACCGTCATCGGGAAGTACTTCGCCGCCTTCAGCGTCTGGGCGATCTTCTCGGGCACGGGATCCTCGTAGGACGGGTACGGGATCGGGCGCTCGGCGAGGAAGCGCTGAGCCGCCGGCCGCTTGTCCGCGCCGTTGATGCCCAGGAAGGCCACGGTCTTGCCGCGGTCGGTGGCGACCCGCTGGAAGATCGGGAACTCCGAGCGGCAGGGGCCGCACCACGACGCCCACTTGTTGATCACGATGGGGGTGCCCCGGAGGTCCTCGAGGCGCTTCTCGAACGCCTTGGTGCCGCCGGTGAGGAGGGCCGCCGACTGCTTGTGCAGGGCGGCCAGGGCCGGTGGCGCACCGGCCAGGCTCCGCTTGGCCTCGGCGAGGTCGAACGCCCGCGCCTGCTCGCGGGAGCCGGTCTCCCCGCCCGCCTGGGCGAGCCCGATGACGACGACGGCGACGAGCGCGAGGGCGGCGAGAACGGCGATCAGGCGGCGCATCGGAGGGTCAGGATGGCAAAGACGGCGGGATTTGCAGTGCGGCTTTCTCGCACTCGCAAGCTCGCGCGAGCGCCTTAGCTAGAATGGACGAGCCTGCGGGGGCACACGCTCGGAGGGCCGGTACGGCCCCTTCGAGCCCAGGGTCCCTCGCAGAGGCGAGGCCGCGCGGAGTTTGCCGCGGCCTTCTCACCGCGAACCGACGAGCCTTCTTTGGCTGAGACCACGCAAGTGGCCACGACGGCCACGACCTTACCTTCCACCGACGCGATCGAGCGGGCTTCGCAGTTCACCCGCGAACCATTCCTCACCGAGGGTGAGGACGCGGCGTCTCTGCTCGCTCCCGGGACGGCGCATCGCCGTGCGCTCGACGCTGCATTGGCGGAGATCGACGCCGGCCTGACGGAGCCCTCGGTGAGCTGGCGGCGTACGTTCTCGCTGCTGCTCGGCCTCGAGCGGCTGCTGGGGGTCGACGAGCCCAAGCTGGCCGACGGCACGGTGCTCTCCGCCCATCAGGTGGATGCCCTGTCCGGGACGCTGACCGCCCTGCTCGCCGAGGCCCAGCGCAACGGCAACGGCAACGGCGCCGCCCCGGTGGCGGACCCGGTGCTGGCGCCCGTCGGCATCCCGGGTGAGGACGAGGAGGACGAGGACGAGCCCGAGGAGCCGATGGACTGGGACGACCCGTCGTCCCGTGACGGCGACGAGGTCGCCGAGGCGCCGGAGGATCCCAACGCCGGCAAGCGCTTCTGGTTCGAGCACGCGACCGGCGCCGGCAAGACCGTCGCCGCGCTCGGCTTCGTCGACGCCTCGCGCACCGGCGGCGTCCTCATCCTCACGCACCGCCGCAACCTCGTCGACCAGTTCCACGGCGAGCTGCGCGACCGCGGCTACGGCAAGCGCATCGCTCCCGCGCTGCTGAAGGGCGAGGATCGCGCCGACGGGCCGGTCACCGTCGAGACCTACCAGTGGTTCGTGCGCAACGCCGGCAAGATCTCCGACGCGTACACGATCGTCATCTGCGACGAGGCGCACACGGCGCTCGGGGAGAAGACCTCCGCGTCGATCCGCCAGTGGGCGGGCCCGATCTTCGTCGGCATGACGGCCACCGGCGCGCTGATCGCCCGGCACGTCACCGACCTCTTCCCGACCCAGACGTCGCGGTTCGACCTCGCGCAGGCCGCGCGCCGCGGCGTGATCTCGCCGCTGCGGTGCGTGCGGATCCCGCCGGGCCCGGGCGTGCGCACGATCGCCAAGGTGCCGCTTCGCCGCGGCGAGGTGGACACGGAGTTCGACCAGGAGATGCTGGCCGAGCTGCTGGACCAGCTGCCGTTCAACCTCGCGGTCGCGGACCTCTACAAGACCCGCTTCAACGGCGTCCCCGGCGTGGTCTACGCGGCCGGCGTGCGCCACGCGTACAACGTCGCCCAGGCCTTCCGCGACCTGGGGCTCAAGGCCCAGGCCGTCTCCGGCGAGACGCGCAAGCGCGAGCTGGCCAACATCCTCGCCCGCTACGAGCGCGGTGACATCGACGTGCTGGTCAACGCCCAGCTGCTCGCCGAGGGCTGGAACTCCCCCCGCGCGACGGTCTGCATGCACCTGGCGCCGACGGCCTCGCGGCGCATCTACCAGCAGCGGGTCGGGCGCGTGACGCGGCGCCACCAGGGCAAGGAGGCCGGCATCGTCGTCGACTTCGTGCATCCGGCGACCAAGCACGACGACCCCGTCGTGACGCTGCATTCGCTGCTCGATCGCGACGTGTACCGGGGCGGCGCCATCGTCGTCGGGCCGGTGCGCCGCGGTCGCGGCCGGCGGCTGCGGGTCGAGCGCCGCGTGCTTCCCGTCACCGCCGACGAGAACCGCCGGATCGAGGTCTTCGAGCGCGAGCTGTGGCGGATCGCCGTCGAGCATCTCGACTACGGCGAGCAGGTGCAGTGGGCCGCGCTGGCCGGCGCCCGGGTCGCTCCGACCGGCTGGCGCCGGGCGCGCGCCATGCTCCACTTCGACCAGGGCGGCGAGCTCAAGCGCACGTTCCTGACCACCGCGGTCGAGCGCAACAAGAACCCCCAGCTACGCCTCAAGGCCCTCCAGGAGATCGCCGGCGGGAAGGACGCCGAGGCGTTCGACCGGGCGCTGGACTTCGTGGAGATGTGGCCGCGCGAGGACAAGCGCGAGGGCGTGAAGGTCGTGCTCCAGGCGCTGGCCGAGAAGAAGATCGGGCGGCGCGACCAGGCCAACAACTGGATCTGGCGCTGCGCGAACATGACCCGCGAGGTGCACGAGGAGTACGCCGTGCAGCGCTGGCCCGAGACGAAGCGGCTGCTCGGCCTGCTCGTGAACTCGTCGGGCGGCGCCCACGCCCGCAACGCCCGCCGGCTGGTGCACGCCGCGCGGCAGCAGGACCGGCGACTGGCGGCCGCGCTGCTGGCCGCGGCCCTGCCCCACACCGCCGAGGCCAGCGAGGTCGTCAACGGCGCCCGCACGCGGATGTCCCGCAAGCCGGCCGCCCTCGCCCGCGAGCTGCTGCGCAACTTCCCGAAGGGCAAGGGCCGGTCCAAGCGGCGCCGCAAGCGCAAGCCCGGCGGCGAGGAGGCGGCGGCGCCCGAGGTCGTGGCCGCGTCCGCGACCGAGGCGACCGAGACGGTGGACGGTGATGCCCCCAAGCCACGCCGCTCCCGGCGCCGGCGGGTCTCGGCCGACGACGGCGAGCCGGCCCCCGCGCCCGCCGCTGCCGAGGAGGCGCCGCCGGCCGAGACGTCGAAGCCGCCCACGCGCCGGAAGACCAGCACTGAGGAGGCAACGGCGAAGCCGCGCACCCGGCGGCGGGCCGCGCCGAAGGCGGGATCGCTCGAGGCCGCCAGCGAAGCGGTGCGAGCCGCGGTGCGCGAGGCGTCCGGCGACGAAGCCGCGTGATGACTTGACGGCGATTATCGCCGTGAAGTGATCAATCGCCGATCGCGCTCGCCCTCAATGCGCAGTTCCGAGGTGCACCTCGCCCGCATCGAGCAGCGTCTCGCCGCCCGTGTCGAGCCGAACGCGAAGCGCTCCCCTCGCGTCGACGCCTGCGCCCATGCCAGACCCGCCGGCCCACGTCACCGGCTGCCCGAGCAGCGCGTCGCGCTCGGACAGCGCGGTCACGGACGCTTCGGCCGGCTCGCGCAGGCGCCGCTCCAGTGCCACGCAGCAGCTCCGCGAGCGCGGCTTCGAGCTCGCCGCGCGCCCGGCCTAGCGTTCCCGCCCCGGCCACCAGGTCGTCCGGTGCCACCGCCGCGTTGACGCCGATGCCGAGCACCGCCCAGCCCTCCTGCGGGCGCCCCTCGGCGAGGATGCCCGCGACCTTGCGGCCGTCGAGCAACACGTCGTTGGGCCATTTGACCCGCGCCGCAGGCCCGGCCAGGTCGGCCACCGCCAGCCCGGCCCGCAGCGAGAGCAGCGGATCGAGCTCCCGCAGCACGAGCGAGAGCAGCAGCGACGAGCCGGGCGGTGCGGTCCACGTGCGGCCCTGGCGCCCGCGGCCCGCGGTCTGGACGCCCGCCGTGACGAGCGTGCCATGCGGCGCTCCGGCGAGGGCCAGCGCCCGGGCGCGTTCGTTGGTCGAGGTCGTCTCGCGCAGGTGGATCCGCGGGCGGCCGAGGCTCACGCCACCTCCAGGCGCACCTCGTCGCCGGCCCGCACACCGAGCAGCGCCGCGGCGTCGCCGCCGTTGACCGCCAGCGCGAGCGCGCCGCCGGCGTCCTCGTAGAGCAGCAGCGACCCGGCGCCGACGTCGGAGAACGTGCGGGCCACGACCCCGCGCACGCGGCGCCCGCCGGTGCGCGCCGCCACCGGGTCGCCGAGCCGCAGGCCGCTCTCCATGAGGTCGGCGTGGGTCGCGTCGAGGATCGCGTTGCCGTACGTGTCGGCCGCGACCACATGCGCCACCAGCGCATCGGCCTCCCGCCGCGGCCGCGAGCGCTCGAGGGCGACGAGCTCCCCCGGCTCGAGCGGAACGCCCGCCGCCGCCAGCGGCTCGCCGGCGGCGAGCCGGGCCGCCACCGGCGCGAAGACGTCGCGGCCGTGGAACGTCGCCGAGACCGGCTCCAGCCGCCACGGGGACGCCGAGATCTCCACCGCCTCCGCCACGCCGCCGAACCGCTCCGCGGCGGGAACCAGCAGCCCGTTGTCGGGGCCGACGAGCAGGCGCTCCTCCTCCGCGGTGCGCAGCGCGACGGCGCGCCGGCGGGCGCCGACCTCGGGGTCGACGACCGCGAGGTGCACACCGGCAGGCGCGTACGGGAGCGCGCGCTCGAGCATGCGCGCGCCCGCCTGCACGTCCTGGCGCGGGACCCCGTGGCCGAGGTCGATCACCCGCGCGTCGGGGCAGACCCGCGCGATCACGCCGTGGACGACCCCGACGAACTCGTCGGCCAGGCCGTAGTCGGAGAGGAAGGTGATCGGGAGCGTCATGCGTCGGCGAGCAGGGCGGCGACGAGCCCGTCGGGAGTGTGGGGATCCGCCTCGAGGTGCGGCTCGGCGCCATGCTCGCGCAGCGCGGCGCTCGTGGCGGGGCCGATGCTCGCCAGCCGCGGGCCGTCGAGCGCGCCGTTGCCGGCCGCCTCGGCGAAGAAGCGCACCGAGGAGGCGGAGGTGAAGAGGAGGTAGTCGGCCCCGGCGGCAGCCGTGCGGGTCTCGTCGTCGAGCGGCTCGGCGACCGTTCGGTAGAGCGGGAGCAGGTCCACCTGCGCGCCGCGGGCGCGGAGCGCGTCCGGCAGGACGTCGCGCCCTTCCTCGGCGCGGGCCACGAGCACCCGCTCGGCGGGGACGTCCGCGAGCGCCTCGACCAGCCCCTCGGCCACCGCCCGCTCCGGCACCACGTCGGCCTCGACCCCGCGGGCGCGCAGCGCGGCGGCCGTGCCCGGACCGATCGCCGCCACCGTGCGGCCGGCGAGCTCCCGCGCGTCGCGCAGGCGGTCGAGCAGCAGCTCGGCGCCGTTGGGCGACGTGACGCAGACGAGGTCGTAGCCGTTCATCGCGGGAAGCGGCGTGTCGAGCGGCTCGATCCGGATCGCCGGCGCCTCGATCACCTTCGCGCCGAGGGAGCGCAGCCGGGCGGCCAGCGCGCTCGCCTGGGCACGCGCGCGGGTGACGGCGACCGTGCGTCCGTGCAGTGGGCGGTGCTCCAGCCAGGCGAGCTGCTCACGCAGCGCGCATACGTCGCCGACGACCGTGATCGCGGGCGCCCGGATGCCGTCCTCCCGTGCGCGGTCGGCGACGTCGGCGAGCGTGGCGAGGAGCGTGCGCTGGCCCGCGAGCGTGCCGTTCTCGACGACGGCGACCGGCTGGCTCGGCGGGCGGCCGCCGGCGACGAGGCGCTCCGCGATGCGGGGCAGGGCGCGCACGCCCATGTAGAAGACGAGCGTGCCCGGGAACGCCGCGAGCGCCTCCCAGTCGATCGCCGACTCGGGCTTGTCGGGGTCCTCGTGGCCGGTGACGAACGCCACGCCGCTGGCGACGTCGCGATGCGTGACCGGGATGCCGGCGTAGGCGGGGGCGGCGATGCCGGCGGTGACGCCGGGCACCACCTCGAACGGGATGCCGGCCTCCTGCAGCACCAGCGCCTCCTCGCCGCCGCGGCCGAACACGAACGGATCGCCCCCCTTGAGGCGCACGACGCGGCGCCCGGCGCGGGCGTGCTCGAGCAGCAGGCGATGCGTGTCGTCCTGCGGGAACTGCGGCCCCTCTCCCTGCTTGCCCACGTAGACGACCTCCGCGCCGGGCCGCGCGTGAGCGAGCGCCTCGGGAGGGATGAGACGGTCGTAGAGGATCACGTCGGCGGCGGCGATCAGCTCGACCGCGCGGACGGTCAGCAGTCCGGGGTCGCCGGGGCCGGCGCCGACGAGATGGACGATCCCGCTCACCGCGCCGCCATCGCCTCGGCCGCCCGCAGCAGATCGGCGGCGCCGGCGGCCAGCATCCGCCGTGCGAGCTCGAGGGCGGCGGCTTCGAAGTCCGTCTCGTCGGCCGCGATGGGGACCTCGTCGACGATCCACTCCGAGCCGTCGGGCAGCCCGGCGAACCCGCGAACCCGCGCGCGATCCGCGTGGATTCCCACGGACGTGTGGCAGCTCGCGGACAGCTCGCGCACGGCGGCCCGCTCCGCGAACAGGCACGCCAGGGTGCGGCGATGGCACGCGGCGGCGGCGACCTCGGCGGCGGGGGAGCCCTCCCGGGCCTGGATCGCGATCACGCCCTGGCCGGAGGCGGGGACGAACACGGTGTCGGCAAGCGCGCCGCCGGCCTCGCGGCGCCGGCCGAGCCGGTCGAGGCCGGCCGCGGCGAGCACGAGCACGTCGACCTCCCCGGCAGCACGCTTGCGCAGCCGCGTGTCGACGTTGCCCCGCAGCTCGGTGACCACGAGGTCAGGGCGGACGGCGAGCAGCTGCGCGCGGCGGCGCAGCGCGCTGGTCCCCACCCGCGCCCCCTCGCGCACGGCGGCGAGGCGGCGCTCGCCCACCAGCACGTCGAGCGGGTCGGCCCGCCGCGGGGTGGCGACGATCGCCGTCCCCGGCGCGAGCTCGGCCGGCACGTCCTTCGCCGAATGCACCGCGAGGTCGATATGGCCGTCCATCAGCTCGGCCTCGAGCGCGCTCACCCAGCGCGACTTGTCGCCCCGCGCCCGGTCGACGTCGCCCGCCGTCGTGATCGTCACGAGCTCGCTCGGAGCACCGAGGTCCCGCGCGACCGCACGTGCCTGCGCGAGCGCCAGCGTGCTCCCGCGGGTCCCGATCCGCAGGGCGGGCCCGGCGCTCACCGCCGTCGCAGCTCGCGGACCTCGCCGGGCTGCCGGCGGGCGCCCTCGTCGGCGGCCCTCCTCGAGGCCGAACAGCTCGCGCAGGAGCTGGAGGCGCGCATGGCGATGGCCGCCCTCGAGGCTCTTCACGTGCAGCGTCGGCTCGTGCAGGAGGCGGTTGGCGACGGCCCGGGCGAGCGCCTCGACGCGGCGGCGGTCGCGTTCGCTCAGGCCCTCCCAGCGGCCGTCGTTCTCGGCCAGCACCTGGGCGACCACCTCGTCCGCGCGCGTGCGCAGGGCGGTCACCGTGGGGATGACTTCGAGCGAGCCCAGCCAGCCCGCGAAGGCCTGGATCTCCTCCTCGACGATGCCCTCGGCGCGCCGGGCCTCGGCCCGCCGCACGGAGATGTGGCCCGCGACCTGGGCCTGGAGCCCGTCGATGTCGAGCAGCGTGACGCCCGGGAGCTCCCCGGCGGCCGCCTCGATGTCCCGCGGCACGGCGAGGTCGACGAGCAGTAGCGGCCGCTCCCGGCGCTCGGCGACCACGACCGCGAGCTCCTCGGCTCCGAGCAGCGTGTGGGGCGAGGAGGTCGACGCGATGACGATGTCCGCGCGGCCCAGCTCGGCGGGCAACGCGTCGAACGAGCCGGAGGCGCCGCCGAACCGCTGCGCGAGCGCGATCGCCCGCTCGCGCCGCCGGTTGGCGATGAACATCGTGGTGACGCCGTGGTCGTGCAGCGCCTGCGCGGTCAGCTCGGCGGTCTCGCCGGCCCCGATGATCACGACGTGGCGCGCGGTGAGGTCGCCCAGGGCCTCGCGCGCCGCGTCCACGGCGACCGACGCCACGCTGGCGCGCCCGGCGGAGATCGACGTCTCGGTGCGCACCCGCTTGCCGGTCGCGAGCGCGGCGCGGAACAGCTTGTTGGTCATCGGCCCGGTCGTGCGGGCGGCGAGCGCGGCCTCGTACGCGCGTTTGACCTGGCCCTGCACCTCGGCCTCGCCCACGATCATCGACTCGAGGCCGCTCGAGACGCGGTACAGGTGCCGGGCGGCGTCGCAGTTGCGCAGCGAGTAGATGCTGTCGAGCAGCTCCGTCGGCCGGATGCCGGCGCGCCGGGCGAGGAGCGAGAGCACCGTCGACTCGGCCTCCACCGGGTCGCGCACCATGAGGTACAGCTCGGTGCGGTTGCAGGTCGAGAGCGCGACCGCCTCGCCGATCTCCTCGTGCCCGGTCAGCTCGCGCAGCAGCGGCTCGGCGCCGCCCTCGGTGAGCGCGATGCGCTCGCGCACGGCGAGCGCCGCCGTCTTATGAGAGGCCCCCAGCGCGAGCAGCTCGCTCATCGGTGGACCGCCTCCTCCTCGCCGTCGCGCTCGCGGCGCTCGGCCGCCCGCCGCTCGACGATCTCGCCCAGCTCGCCGAGCTCGCGGGCGATGCGCGCCAGCTTGGCGGCCATGATCGCGACGTAGACGAGGATGAGGGCGAGGAAGACGAGGTAGGCGGCGGCCACGTACGGGCCGGCGTCGTCGAGCGGGAGGGCCGGCATCAGATCCGCTGGGGCGCGGCGCTGCGCCGGGTCGGGACCCATGGGTCGTCCTCCTCGGCGAGCGCCCGCTTGAGCGCCCGCAGCTGCATCGACGCCTGCTTGGACGTCAGCTCGTACTTCCACAGCGTCACGAACAGCACCGCCATGCCGGCGAGCGCGACGAGGAACGTGAGCCGCATCTCGCCGGGCATCGAGCCGCCGGTCGCGCTCAGCACGCGCGGGTGGACGAGCGACTCCGCGAGCCGCACGGCCATGAAGTTCAGCGGGACGAAGGCCCCCGCCACGATCGCGAATACGGCGGCCGTGCGCGCCTGCCGCTCAGGGTCCTCGATCGAGAACCGCAGCGGCTGGTAGCAGGCGTAGAGCAGGAAGACGATCAGGAACGAGACCAGCGTCGGCTCGTCCCACACCCACCACTGTCCCCACGCCGCGCGCGCCCAGATCGAGCCGGTCACCAGCGCGGCGACCGCGAGGATGAGCGAGATGTGGATCGCCACGTACGAGCGCAGGTCGTGCGAGCGATCGCCCGTCCGCAGGTAGCCGATGCCGAAGACGCCGCCGGCCACGAAGCCGAACAGCGCCACGATCGCCAGCGGCACGTGCAGGTAGAAGATCTTCTGCACGAAGCCCTGGTCCGCGTCGTTGGGCGCGTAGAAGAACACGAGCGCGAACGCACCGACGATCAGGACGACTGAGGCGATGGAGAGCGGCTTGAGCCCTCGGGCGAACACGTCTGGCTAATCCTCCAAGAGGAAATCGAAGACCGCGAAGGCGACCAATCCGAACACGAGATCATAGAGGCCGAGCACGAGCAGCCAGCGGCCCGGCAGCGCCTCGGCGCCCGCCTCGAGGAACAGCGGCGACGTGGCGCGGGCGGCAGCGATCACGAGCGGGATCATCAGCGGCAGCGCGAGGATCGGAACGATCAGCTCCCGCGCGCGGGTCTGGATCCCGAGCGCGCCGACCAGCGTCCCGACGACGGCGATCCCGAGGTCGGCGAGCAGCAGCACGAGCACGAGCTCCGGGGCGACCGGCCACGGCGACGGGCCGAGCATCAGGATCGAGAAGGCCGGCACGGCGGCGAGCTCGACGGCCACCAGGAAGGAGAACAGCACGGCGGCCTTGGCGACGAACAGCGAGGTGCGGTCGACCGGCGCCAGCAGGAACCCGTCGAAGCCGCCCTGCTCGCGCTCGGCCACGAACAGCCGGCTCATGCCGAGCACGGCCGCGAACAGGAGCGTGACCCACAGCACGCCCGCCGCGAGCTCGCCCTCCACCGAGGCGCGGTCGAGCGCGAAGTGGAACAGCACGAAGGTCGAGACGCTGAACAGCAGCATGGCCGGCACCGCCTCCCCGGTGCGCAGCTCCACCCGCAGGTCCTTCCGCACGACCGCCGCGACCGCCCGCCTCATGCGTACAGCCCTCGCAGGTCGTCCCGCGCCACCTCGCGCGCCGGCGCCAAGAGCTCGGGACGGCCCGCCCGTAAGCCCAGCACGAGGTCAGCTTCGGCCAGCCCCTGCTCGACGTCGTGCGAGATCAGCACCCGGGTGGCGCCGCTCGCCCGCCCGATCAGCGGCGCGACCGCGCCTGCGGCGCCCGGGTCGAGGTTGGCCAGCGGCTCGTCGAGCAGCAGCAGCTCGGGCTCATGCAGCACCGCCCGGCAGATCGCCACGCGCTGCGCCATCCCCCGCGACAGCCCGCGCACCGGCTCGTCGGCCCGCCGCGCCATCCCCACCGCCTCGAGCAGCTCGCCGATGCGAGCCATCGCCACGCCGTGCAGCCGCGCGTGGAAGCGCAGGTTCTCGCGCGCGGACAGGTCCCGGTAGAGGAGCGGCTCGTGGCCGAGCAGGCCGACCCGTCCGCGGACCGCCCAGCCCTCCTGGGGCAGCGTGCGCCCGAGCACGACGGCCGACCCGGCGTGCGGGCGCAGCAGCGTGGCGAGGATCCGGAGCAGCGTCGTCTTGCCCGCTCCGTTGGCGCCGAAGACGGCCAGCGTCGCGCCCCGCGGCAGCGTCAGCGACACACCGGCCAGCGCCACGCGCTCCCCATACGCGCGGCTCACTTCGCGGAGCGCCACCGCCGGCTCAGTGTTCATGCGACGAGTCGCCGCGCAGCGTCTGCACGACGTGCCGGAGCGTCGGCTCGAGGACCCCGAACAGCTGGTCGATCGCCTTCGGCGAGCCGGGGAAGTTGACGATCAGCGTCCGCCCGGCGACGCCCGACACGCCGCGGGTGAGGATCCCCATCGGCGTGTGCCGCGCGCCCTCGGTCCGCATCGCCTCCGCGAACCCGGGAGCGTCCCGCTCGATCACCGCGCGGGTCGCCTCGGGAGTCACGTCGTCGGGCGTCAGGCCGGTGCCGCCGGTGGTGAAGATCAGGTCGCAGCCGTCGTCGACGTAGTGGTGCAGCCGGTCCTCGATGAGCGCGAAGTCGTCCGGCACCACCTCCATCGCGACCACCTCGCACCCCGCCCGCTCGGCCGCCTCGGCGAGCCGCGGCCCGGAGAGATCCTCCGCCTCCCGGCGCGAGACGGACGTCGAGATCGTGAGCACGGCGGTCCGGATGGCGCGCAGCTTACGCCGGGGCGGCGGCGCCGTGCTCGCGCTGAGCGGCGGCGATGAGCTCCAGCACGGCGGGCTCGTCGCCCGCGCGGAGCAGCTCGATCGGGTCGGGCTCGCCGTTGACGATGCCCTCGAAGAACGCCTTGCGATCCTGGTAGGTCGGCAGCGTGCCCTTGGCCCACCCGCGCGCGTCGTTGAGCAGCACGGCCAGGCGCGCGTACGGCTCGCCGAACTCGTCGGCGATCTGGCGCTTGATCCGCTTGGCCAGCGCGGGCGAGGCGCCGGCCGTGGAGATCGCGATCGCCAGCGGGCCGGTGCGGACGATGGCGGGCAGGATGAAGTTGCACAGCGGCGGTACGTCGACGATGTTCACCAGCATCGCCCGCCGCTCGGCGTCCTCGTACACGCGGATGTTGACGTCGGTGTCGTCGGTCGCGGCGATCGCGATGAACGTCGCATCGAGGTCGCCCGGCTCGTACTCCCGCCGCAGCCACTCGATCGACCCCTCGGCGGCGAGCGCCTCCAGCTCGGGCACCGCCTCGGGCGCCACGAGCACGACCCGGCCGTCGCACGCCAGCAGCCCCTCGACCTTCTCGAGCCCGATCTCCCCGCCGCCGACCACCAGGCACCGCCGCCCGGTCAGCTTCAGGCACGCGATGTAGAACGGCGTCTCGAGCATGCCCTGCACGCACGTCTGGTCGCAGATGCCCTTGCGGAACTGGCAGACGCACTCCTTGCCGGCATACGCTTGAGCGGGCATCCGTTTACACCGTACAACTGGCGCCGCCCCCGTCGCCGCCGGTACGGCTTCTCGTGGGACCCTGGTCAGCCGGTCGGCACTCCGTCCAGCCGTCGCCTGATCCCGAGCGGGTTCGCCGCCTGGAGCTCGGGCGGGAGCGCGCCGTCGGGGGCGTTCTGGAACGCGACGGGGCGGGTGAAGCGGTGGACCGCGGTCATGCCCACGGAGGTGTGGAGCGGGCTCGTGGTGGCCGGGTACGGCCCGCCGTGGTGCATGCCGAACGTGACGGCCACGCCGGTCGGGAAGCCGTTGAAGATCACCCGGCCGGCGCGCTCGCCGAGCGCGGTGACCACGGCGCCGACGTCCTCGTCGGGCTCGGCGTGCACGGAGCCGGTGAGCTGGCCCTCGACGCGCTCGAGCGCGGACAGCAGCTCCTCCTGAGAGCCGTGGCGCAGGAGCAGCACAACGGGCCCGAAGTGCTCCGCGAGCAGCGCCTCGCTCGTCGCCGACGCGGGCGCCTCGTATGCGGTCGGCTGGTGGCGGAAGCCCGGGCCAGCGGGCGGCGCCGCCTCGCCGAGCGTGCGGACCTCCGGCCGCTCTGCGAGCCGGCCGACCGCCTCCTGGAGGGCGTCGCGCAGGCGCTCGTTGAGCAGGACGGACGGGTCGGCGGCGTCGAGCCGGGCGGCGAGGTCGGCCGCGAACGCGTCGCCCTCGGGACCGGTGGGCACGAAGACGACGCCCGGCTTGGTGCAGAGCTGGCCGCCGAAGCTCGCGACCGAGGCGGTGAGTCCCTCGGCGATCGCGTCCGCCCGGGCGCGCAGCGCGCCCTCGGTGACGACGATCGGGTTGATCGATCCCATCTCGGCGTAGACGGGGATCGGGACGGCGCGCCGGGCGGCGCGGTCGAAGAGCGCCTTGCCGCCGTTGAACGAGCCGGTGAAGCCGACGGCGGCGATCTCGGGGGCGTCCACGAGGGCCTCGCCCACCTCGACGCCGGCGGCCGGGAGATGGGCGAAGGTCGCCTCCGGCAGCCCCGCGTCGGCCACCGCCGAGTGCAGCTCGCGGGCCACCAGCTCGCCCGTGCCCGGGTGAGAGGGGTGGCCCTTGACGATCACGGGGCAGCCGGCGGCGAGCGCCGAGGCGGTGTCGCCGCCGGCCGTGGAGAAGGCGAGCGGGAAGTTGGACGCGCCGAAGACCGCGACCGGCCCGAGCGGCACCCGCATGCGACGCACGTCGGGCTTCGGGATCGGCTTCGCATCGGGGTCCGGGCTGTCGATGATCACCTCGGCGTCGTCGCCGGCGTCGACGATCTGCGCGAACGCCTCGAGCTGCCCGGCGGTGCGCTCGAGCTCGGACCGCAGGCGCCCTTCCGGGAGCCCCGTCTCGGTCTCGCACAACGCGACGATCTCGTCCCCGGCGGCCCGCAGGCGGCCGGCGGCGCCCCGCAGCAGCGCGGCGCGCCGGGCACGGTCGCGCAGCGCGCCGGACCGGTGGACCTCCGCGGCGGCGGCCACGGCGGCGCGCACATCCTCGGGAGTGGCCTCCTCGTAGCTGGGGCCCGGCTCGCCGGTGCGCGGGTCGACGGAGTTGAAGGTGAGCGCCATGACGTGTACCTTACCGCTGGTTCGAGGATAGGACCAATGCAGTCAGGCGACCAGACCACTCTCTCACCGATCCGCCACCGCCAGCGCTACGAGCACGTGGCGGACCGGATCGCGGCCGACATCCGCGCGGGCCGGCTCGTTCCCGGCGAGCGGCTCCCCTCCGAGCGCGATCTCGCGCGGCGCCTCGAGGTCGGTCGCGCGTCGGTGCGCGAGGCGATCGCCGCGCTCCAGGTCGCCGGGATGCTCGAGACGCGCCCGGGCTCGGGGTCGTTCGTGGCGGCCGGCGCCGCCGAGCGGGTCCGCGAGGCGCACGACGCCAGCCCGTCGGACCTGCTGGAGGCGCGCGCCATGCTCGAGCCCGCGGTCGCGCGCCTCGCTGCCCGCCGCGGCCTGCCCGACGACGAGACCGAGGCGCTGATCGACGCGATGGAGCTGGCAGCCGAGCACCGCGACCTCGCGGGCTGGAACGACTCCGACCGCCGCTTCCACCGCCGGATCGCGGCGCTGACCGGGAACCCGGTGGTGCTCGAGCTGGCCGAGCACATCGCCGCCGTGATGGACGAGCCGCTGTGGCAGCGGCTGCGCGACGACTCGATCGCCGTGCCCGGCCGCATGAGCCTCCACCTCGCGGAGCATCGGATGATCTACGAGGCGATCGCCGAGGGCGACGCCGATGCCGCCGAGCTCCACGCCTCCCAGCACATCCGCCGCGTGCGCAAGTACATGACACTCGACTAGAAAGGCCGCCGTGCGCTTCCCCGGAATCATCCCCGCCGTCACCACCCCCTTCGACGACTCGGGCGCGATCGACCGCGCGGGGCTCGAGGCCAACCTCGCCGCGCTGCTCGACGCCGGGGTCCACGGCGTCGTCGCCACCGGCACGATGGGCGAGGCCGGCAGCCTGTCGACCGCCGAGCGCCGCGAGGTCGTGGTCGCCGTGGCCGCCGCCGTCGACGGGCGCGTGCCCGTGATCGCCGGCGTCTCCGCGGGAACGCCGGCGGCGGCGATCGCGCTGGCGGCGGACGCCGCCGAGGCCGGCGCCGGCGCGCTGATGATGCTCCCGCCGCTCGGCTACCGCGGCGACGCGGACGAGATCGTGGCGCACTACGCCGCGGTCGCCGACGCGGCCGGGCTGCCGCTGATGGCCTACAACAACCCGGAGGCCAGCGGGACCGACATGGAGCCGGCGCTGATCGCCCGGCTGTTCGACGAGGTCGAGGCGGTCGTCGCCGTCAAGGAGTGCTCGGGCGACGCACGGCGGATCTCGGCGGTGATCGCCGCGGCGCCTGGCCTGGAGGTGCTGGTCGGCGGCGACGACTGGGCACTCGAGGGGTTCTGCGCGGGCGCCACCGGCTGGGTGAGCGGGGTCGCCGACGTCGCGCCGCGCGAGTGCGTGGCCCTCTACGAGGCCTGTCTCGAGGGCGACCTCGAGACCGCCCGCGCCGTCTACGCGCGCCTGCTCCCGCTCGCGCGGTTCGACATGACCCCCAAGCTCGTGCAGTACTTCAAGGCGGCGCTGGACGAGGTCGGGCTGGCCGGCGGCCCGTGCCGGGCGCCGCGGCTGCCGCTGACCGACGCCGAGCGGGCCGCGCTGGGCGAGGCGATGGCCGTGCTGGGGGCGACGGTCGCTTGAGGGCGTCGCGGTACCTCGCCGCGGTCGACTCCCACACGGAGGGGATGCCGACGCGCGTGGTGACCGGGGGCGTGGGCACGATCCCGGGCGCCTCGATGCTCGAGCGCAAGCTGCACTTCGAGCGCGAGATGGACGACCTGCGGCTCCTGCTCATGCGCGAGCCGCGCGGCCACTCGGCGATGTCCGGCGCGATCCTCCAGCCGCCGACGCGCGACGACGCCGACTGGGGCGTGCTGTTCATCGAGGTCTCCGGGTGCCTGCCGATGTGCGGGCACGGGACGATCGGCGTCGCGACGGTGCTGGTGGAGACCGGCATGGTGCAGGTGCGCGAGCCGGAGACGGTCGTGCGGCTCGAGACCCCGGCCGGCCTGGTCGAGGCGCGCGTGGCGGTCGAGGGCGGGCGCGCGCGCTCGGTGACCATCCGCAACGTGCCGTCGTTCCTGCTCGAGCGCGACCGGGAGGTGGACGGCCTGCGCTGCGACATCGCCTTCGGCGGCAACTTCTACGCGCTGGTGGCGGCGGCCGACGCGGGCGTCGAGGTCGATCCGGCGCACGCCGATGAGCTGATCGCGCGCGGGCTGGAGATCATGGACGCGGTCAACGTGGACGCTCCGGTCCACCCCGAGGACCCGCGGATCGCCGGCTGCCGGCACGTGGTGTTCCACGACGGCGGCCGCAACGCCACGGCGATCCACCCCGGGTGGCTCGACCGGTCCCCGTGCGGCACCGGCACGTCGGCGCGGATGGCCGCCCTCCACGCGCGGGGGGAGCTCGCGCTAGGCGAGCCGTTCGTCAACGAGTCCGTGATCGGGACGCGCTTCACCGGGCGGCTGGTGGAGGAGGCGCGGGTCGGCTCGCTTGCCGCGGTGATCCCCGAGATCACCGGCCGCGCGTGGGTCACCGGCATGGGCCAGTACCTGCTCGACGCCGACGACCCGTTCCCGGCCGGCTTCGCGCTGTGACCGCGCGCGAGGTCGTCGTCGTGGGCGCGGGGATCGTCGGCGCCGCGGTGGCGCGCGAGCTCGCCGTCCGGGGAGTCGACGTGCTGCTCCTCGACGCGGGCGACGTCTCCGGCGGCACGACGGGCCTCGGCGAGGGCAACGTGCTGTGCTCCGACAAGGACCTAGGGCCGGATCTCGACCTCTGCATCGCGGGCCGCGCGGTGTTCGACGAGCTCGGCGACGAGGCGCGGATCCGCCGCAAGGGCGCGCTGGTCGTCCATCCCGAGGCGGCGACGTGGGAGGCCGAGCCGGCGCGGCTCGTACGGCTCCGGTCGGCAGGTGTCGAGGGAGAGCTGGTCGCCGCCGACGAGGTGCGGGAGCTCGAGCCGGCGCTCACCGGGTCGCTCCACGGCGCGTCGTTCTTCCCGGGCGACCTCCAGTGCGACCCGCGGGCGATCGCCCGCATGCTCGCCCGCGAGGTCCCCGACGTCCGCACCCACACCCGCGTCGCGAGCGTCGCGATCGGCGGCGTCGTCCTCGACTCGGGAGAGCGCATCCCCGCCGGCGCGGTGGTGATCGCCGCCGGGCCGTGGAGCGCCGCGCTCGCCGCGTCCGCCGGCCTCCGGCTCCCGGTGGAGCCGCGCAAGGGGCAGCTCGTGAAGCTCGCCGGGCCGGCCGACGTGCGTCACAAGGTCGTCGACGGCTCCTACCTCGCCTCCGTGGTCAGCGACGCGGCCGGGCTGGAGGTCACGACCGTCGTGGAGACCACCTGGGACGGCGACGTCCTGGTGGGGTCGAGCCGCGAGCGGCGCGGGTTCGACACGGCGGTTGACGAGCAGGTCACCGCCGCGATGATCGCCCGCGCGGCGCGCCTGTTCCCGGGGCTCGACGACCGCCCTCCTGTCGCGGCCTGGGCAGGCCTGCGGCCGTGGCTGCCGGACCACCTTCCCGCGATCGGGCCGTCGGCGGCGGTCGAGCGGCTGTGGGTCGCGACCGGCCACGAGGGCGCGGGGGTGGCGCTCGGCCCCATCACCGGGCGCCTGCTCGCCCAGACCTACTGCGGCGAGCCGGTGGCCGTCGACCTCGCGCCCTTCGACCCCGATCGCTTCAGCGACGCCGCGGCGACCGCCGCCTGAGCATCACCGGCGCCCGCGCGCGCCGCGGATGCGCTCGAGGCGCTCGCGCAGCTCGGCTTCCGCGTCGTCGGGCCGGTAGAAGCGGACGTCCTCGCGGCCGCGCGGGAGGTGCTCCTGGGCGTTGACGTGACCCGGATGGTCGTGCGGGTAGTCGTAGGCGACGCCGCGGCCGAGCTCGGCGGCGCCCGGGTAGGCGGCGGACTGGAGCGCCGCGGGCGGGCGGGCGGCTCCCGCCTCGCGGATGTGCCCGCGCGCCTCGCCGATCGCCCGCTTGACCGCGTCCGACTTCGGGGCCAGGGAGAGGTAGATCGCGGCCTGGGCGAGCGCATACTGGCCCTCCGGGAGGCCGACGTGCTCGACCGCGTGCGCCGCGGCAACGGCCATCGGGAGCGCCTGCGGATCGGCGTTGCCGATGTCCTCCGACGCAAGGATGATCATGCGCCGCGCGATGAAGCGCACGTCCTCGCCGCCCTCGAGCATGGCGGCGAGGTAGTACAGCGACGCGTCGGGGTCGGAGCCGCGGGTGGCCTTGATCCAGGCCGAGATGTAGTCGTAGTGCTGGTCGCCGCCCTTGTCGTAGAGCACCGCCTTGCGCTGCATCGCGTCCTCGGCGTCGGCGAGCGTGACCTCGGCGCCGGTCGCGGTGGCGCAGGCGAGCTCGAGCGCGTTGAGCGCGGTCCGGGCGTCGCCGCCGGCGCGCGCCGCGAGGAACTCGATCACCTCGTCGCCGACCCCGACCTTCGGGCACTCGCCGCGCTCGATCGCGCGCCGCAGGAGCCCCTCGATCTGCCCGGCCGTCAGCTGCTGGAGCTCGTAGATCTGCGTCCGCGAGAGGAGCGCGCTGTTGACCTCGAAGTACGGGTTCTCGGTCGTCGCCCCGATCAGCGTCACCAGGCCGTCCTCGACCGCGGGCAGGAGCGCGTCCTGCTGGGCCTTGTTGAAGCGGTGGATCTCGTCGAGGAAGAAGATCGTCGAGCGGCCGCCGCGCTTGCGCTCGCCGGCGCGCGCGATCACCTCCCGCACCTCGGCGCGCCCGGCCTGCACCGCCGACAGCTCCTCGAACGCCGCGTCGGCGTGCTCGGCGGCCAGCCGCGCGAGCGTCGTCTTCCCGGTGCCCGGCGGCCCGTACAGCACCATCGAGTGAGGCCGGCCGGACTCGAGCGCCTGCCGCAGCGCCGACCCCTCGCCGAGCAGGTGCTCCTGCCCGACGAACTCGTCGAGCGTCCGCGGTCGCATGCGCGCCGCCAGCGGGCCGTCGGGCGGCAGCCGGTGATCAGGGCGCTTCTCGGGCGGGTCGAAGAGTCGCTCCACGGGAAGGAGTATGCGGCTTACTCGCACTCGCAAGCTCGCGCGAGCGCCTTGATTAGCTTGCGCCATGGAGCGGACCGTCCCGATCAGCACGGTTGTGCGGGAGTGGGCGCGGCTCGGCGCGCTGAGTTTCGGCGGTCCGCCGGCGCAGGTCGCGCTGCTGCGGGAGCTGACCGTCGAGCAGCGCCGGTGGATCGACGCCCGCGAGTTCGAGGACGCGAACGCGGCGACCCAGCTCATCCCCGGCCCCGGCTCGACACAGCTGGCGATCTACTGCGCCCACCGGCTTGCCGGACTCGCCGGCGCGATCGCGGGCGGGCTGGCGTTCATCCTCCCGGGGCTGCTCATCATCCTCGCGATCTCGGCCGTCGCGCTGTCCGAGTCGCCGCCCACGTGGGTCGAGGGGATCGGCGCGGGAGCGGCCGCCGCGGTCGTCGCGGTGGTCGTGCGCGTGGGAATCGACTTCGCGCGCGCGAGCCTCGCGGGCAGGCACGGGGGAGCCCGCGCACGGACCGCGCTCTACCTGCTCGCCGGAGCGGCCGCCGCGATCTTCGCCGGTACCGGCCTCGTGCTCGTGCTGCTCGCCTGCGGGTTCGTCGAGCTGGCCTGGCGGCGCCGCGCGGGCGCGGCTCTGCACGCGTGGCCCATGGCGCTCGTGCTGCTCGGCGCCACCGGCGCCGCCGCGCTCCCGGCCCTCGCCTGGACGGCGTTCAAGGTCGGCGCGCTCTCCTACGGCGGAGGCTTCGTGATCATCCCGCTCATGCAGGCCGACGCGGTCGACGCCTACGGGTGGATGACGCGCGGCGAGTTCGCCGACGCCGTCGCCTTCGGGCAGCTCACGCCCGGACCGGTCGTGCAGACGGTGGCGATGGTCGGGTGGGCGGCGGCGGGGCTGCCGGGCGCGCTGCTCGCCGCCGCCGTCGCGTTCGCGCCGTCGTTCCTGGTGGTGGCCCTGACCGGCGCGCGGTTCGAGCGGCTGCGCAGCTCCACAGGCACGCGGGCGTTCCTCGACGGGGCCGGCCCGGCCGCCGCCGGGGCCGTCCTCGGCGTCGCGGTGCCGCTGTTTGCGGCGTTGGAGGAGGCGTGGCAGTACGCGGTGCTCGGCGGGGCGGCGGTGCTCGTGGTGCGGCTGTCGCCGTTCTGGGCGCTGGTGAGTGGGGCGGTTGCCGGGCTGGTCGCGGTGCTTGCCGGGTTGCCGGTCCCATAACGAACGTCAACGGCGGCTGGGTAGGGAGGCTGGGGAGCCGGCGGGCGTGCAGAACCGGACAATGGCGATCTCGTTCGGCCGTGGTTGTCCACTTATGCGCCGCTACGGCTCCTAAGTGGACAATCACCCTCCGGGAACGGGTCGCGTGTCCACTTGTGAGCCGCTACGGCTCCTAACCGGCCACGAACTGCTCGGAGGAGGGACCATTGTCCCCTTTGGCACCCCCACTCTCCCTACCCAGCGCAGTTGACGTTCGCCCGAGCTGCCACCAACTAGCATCAGCCGGCGATGCAGGACGAGACAGCCGACGTCCTCGCGCGGCTCATCCGGTTCGACACGGTCAACCCGCCGGGGAACGAGCGCGAGTGCCAGGAGTGGATCGCCGGCTATCTCCGTGAGGCCGGTCTCGAGGTCGAGCTGCTCGGCGCCGAGCCCGACCGCCCCAACCTCGTCGCTCGGCTCACGGGCGAAGAGCCCGGGCCCGTCCTCGGCTATCTCTCGCACGTCGACACCGTGCTCGCCGACCCCGGCGACTGGAGCCACGACCCCTGGTCGGGCGACATCGCCGACGGCTACCTGTGGGGCCGCGGCGCGCTCGACATGAAGTCGCAGACGGCGGCCGAGCTCGTCGCCGCCGCCACGCTGGCCCGCAGCGGCTGGCGCCCCGCCAAGGGTGAGCTGAAGATCATCTCGGTCGCCGACGAGGAGGTCGGCGGGCGGCTCGGGGCGCAATGGCTCACCGAGCAGCGTCCCGACGTGGTGCGCGTCGACTGGCTCGTGAACGAGGGCGGCGGCGCGGTGATGCCCTATGGCGACCGCCGGCTGTTCGGCGTCTGCTGCGCGGAGAAGGGCACGTTCCGCTTCACCGTCCGCGCCAGCGGCAAGGCCGGCCACGCGTCCGTCCCCGGCGTCGGCGACAACGCGCTGCTCAAGCTCGCCCCCGTGATCGAGCGGCTCGGCAGCCACCAGGCCGGCTTCGACGTCGTCGAGGAGCCGCGCGCGCTGCTCGAGGCGCTGCACGAGGATCCCAGCGACCCCGCGGCGGCGGTGGCGAGCATCCGCGCCACCGAGCCGCGTCTGGCCGTCATGGTCGAGCCGACGTTGCGGGTGACCGCCGTCCCCACCCGCATCTTCGCCTCCGAGAAGATCAACGTGATCCCCGCTCACGCCGAGCTGCAGGTCGACTGCCGCGTGCCGCCCGGGATGGAGGGCGAGGAGACGATGGCGCGCGTGCGCGAGCTGGTCGGCGCCCGCGACGGCCTCGAGGTCGACTTCATGGAGCAGGTGGTGGGGAACCGCTCTCCGATCGACTCGCCGCTGATGGACGCGATCCGGGCCTGGGTCGGCGAGCAGGAACCGGACGCCGAGACCGTCCCCATCGTGCTCCCCGCCTTCACCGACTCACGCTGGTTCCGCGCGGCGTTCCCCGACTGCGTCGCCTACGGCTTCTTCCCCCATCGCCACCAGACGCTCTACGACACGTGGCCGCTCGTGCACTCGAGCGACGAGCGCATCGACCTCCGCGACCTTGCGTTCGCGACCGACTTCTTCATCGACCTGCCGAGGAGACTGCTGTGAGTCCCGTCAAGGAAGGAAAGCTCCGGCTCGGGGGCATGGCCCTGCGCAACGGGCTGCTGGTGCACGGGCCGACGCACTGGGCCGCTTCGGTGCGCGACGACGCCGGCGAGATCCGGACGGCCTCCGGCCGCAAGCCGCGGCTGAAGGCGGCCGGCGACGTGCCGGGCGTGCGCGGCGTGGTGCGCCTCGGCGAGGCGTTCCTCGTGATCCCGCTGGTCAAGCGCGCGCTGCCCCAGGCCAAGCTCCCGTTCGAGAACCCCTCCGTGCTCGGCGTGGCGGCGGGCGCGTCGCTGGCCGGCGCGGTCCTGCGCCGCCGCCTGCCCGGCCCCACCGCCGAGGCCGCCGCCGCCGCGCTGTCCCTCGCCCCCGCCGTGCTGGCGTTGCGCGGCGGCGAGCTGGCCGCCTACCACGGCGTCGAGCACAAGGCGATCGCCGCCTACGAGTCCGACGCTCCGGACGCCGCGGACGCCGCCAAGGAGCACGACCGCTGCGGCTCGCACCTCGTCACCCCGCTGCTGGCGTCCAACCTCGCGGGCGCGCTCCTGGTGCGCCGCGTGCTCGAGCGGCCCGGCCCCGTGGCCGGCGCCGGCGTCGCCGTGGCGTCCACGGCCGCGGCGGTGGAGGTCTTCGCCTGGTGCGAGCGCCACGCCGGCTCGCCGCTCGCCCGCGCGCTGCGCCGGCCCGGATTCGAGCTCCAGCGCGCGGTCGGCACGCGCGAGCCCGACGAGCGCCAGCTCGAGGTCGGCCGCGCGGCCCTCGCGGAGATCCTTCGCGTCGAGCCGGCGCCCGACCTATAGGGTCCAGACCCTAGTCCGGAATCCTGCCTAAGGGGCATACTCCCGGTATGGCCGTCGCTTGGTACCAGATCGAGAGCTGGATCATCACGTGGGCTCCGATCATCTTCATGGGGCTGCTGGTGTTCTTCATCTGGCGGACGATGAAGCTGATGCCGCGGACCAAGCCGCAGCAGATCAAGCCTGAGTCGAGCGATTCGGTGGCCTGGGAGGGCGTGGCCGGCGTCGAGGAGGCGAAGGCGGAGCTGCGCGAGGTCGTCGAGTTCCTCCAGGACCCCGAGCGGTTCCGCCGCCTCGGCGCCAAGGTTCCGAAGGGCATCCTCCTGCACGGCCCGCCCGGCACCGGCAAGACGCTGCTCGCCAAGGCCGTCGCCCACGAGTCCGGCGCCCACTTCTTCTCCCAGAGCGCAGCCGCCTTCGTGGAGATGTTCGCCGGGCTCGGCGCCGCGCGCATCCGCCGGCTGTTCGCGATCGCCCGCGAGCATCGCCCGGCGATCATCTTCATCGACGAGATCGACGCCGTGGGCGGTCAGCGCGGGTCCGACAACAACGGCGAGCGTGAGCAGACGCTCAACCAGCTGCTGGTCGAGATGGACGGCTTCAACACCAGCGGCGACCTCGTGGTCATCGCCGCGTCCAACCTGCTCGAGAAGCTCGACCCGGCGCTCCTGCGGCCCGGGCGCTTCGACCGCCAGGTGTTCGTCTCGCCGCCCGACGTCTCCGGCCGCGAGGCGATCCTGCGCGTCCACACGCAGAACAAGCCGCTGGGCGCGGGCTGCGATCTGCCGATGATCGCGCGCCAGAGCTCTGGCTTCACCGGCGCCGACCTCGCCAACATCTGCAACGAGGCCGCGATCTTCGCCGCCCGCGACCGGCGCACGTCGATCGAGCACATCGACTTCGACCACGCCGTCGAGCGGGTCGTGGCCGGCATGCAGTCGCGTCGCGCGCTCAACGACCACGAGCGGCGGGTGGTGGCCTTCCACGAGGCGGGCCACGCGCTGTGCGCCGAGCTCCTGCCCGGCGTGGACCGCGTGCACAAGATCTCGATCGTCCCCCGCGGGCGAGCCCTCGGCTACACGCTGAACCTCCCGGAGGAGGATCGCTACCTGAAGACGCGCGAGGAGCTGATCGACTACATGACCGTGCTGCTCGGCGGTCGCGCGGCCGAGGAGATCGTGTTCGGGGCGATCACGACCGGCGCCTCCGACGACCTGCGCCGGGTGGCGGAGATCTCGCGCGAGATGGTGCACGAGTACGCGATGGGCACCTCGATCATGTCGCTCCGGGTCTCGGCCGAGGGCGGCGCGGTGTCGGACCGCACGCGGGAGCTGCGCGATCAGGAGCAGCAGCACCTCGCTGATCAGGCGATGCGGGCCGCTTCGCGCCTGATCAGCGAGCACCGCAAGCAGCTCGACGAGCTTGCCGGCGAGCTCCTGCGCAACGAGGTGCTCGAGCGCACCGACATCGATCGCATCATGGACGGCGTGCCGCGGCTCCGGGTCGTCGCCGCGCTGCGCGCGCAGCAGCGCCACTGACTCAAGCGGGCACCACGAGCCTGAAGGCCCGCGGCTCCACCGTCACCCGGTCGAGGCCGCCCTTGCGGATCTCGCCGTCGACGTTGAGCTCGGCGCTGGGCTGGAGGTCCACCTCGACGACGTGTCCCTGATGGTGCTCCACGTCGCGCTGGCTCGCGATCGTCTGCGTGCGCAGGCCCCAGGCGCGGCGGGCCAGCCCGAGCCGCGACCCGGAAGGCAGCACGACGACGTCGAGCCGCCCGTCGTCAGGGTCGGCCTCGGCGACGCCCGAGCCGCCACCGAAGGCCCCGCTGACGGCCACGATGGCCTGCCAGCTGCGGCCGTCGAAGACCGTGCGGCCGTCGACCCGGACCGTCGCGCGGAGCGGCGCCTCGCTGGCCGCCGCACGGGCGGCTCCCACGCCGTAGGCGAGCGGTCCGAGGCGGGGCTTGAGCGGCTGCGCATTGCGGGCGGCGACCGACGCGAGGCCGGCGCTGGCCACGTTCACGAACGGCCGGCCATCGGACAGGCGGCCCAGCTCCAGCGGTCTGGTGTGCTCGCCGGTGGCGGCCAGCACGGCCGCCTCCTGCGGGTCATCGGGCAGCCCGTAGGCGCGCGCGAAGTCGTTGGCGGTGCCGGTCGGGATCACCCCGAGCGGCACGTCGAGGCGGCCGGCGAGCTCCGCCACCGGGCCGACGGTCCCGTCGCCGCCCGCCACCACGACGCGGTCGGGACGGCTCGCCTCGATCTGGTTCAGGTCGTCGGGCTCGCACGAGCAGACCGTGACCTCGGCGCCGTGCTCGCGCATGGCGGAAGCCAGCGGCTCGGGATCGAGTCCGCCGCCCGAGGCGCGGTTGGCGGCGAGAGCGATCCGCACTGGCGCTGAGGGTACACTCGCGCCGTGTTCGCGAGCATCGACCACATCGGGGTCGCGGTCGGTGACCTCGAGGCGGCGATCGCCGTGCACCGCGACACGTTCGGGATGCCGCTCGTCCATCGCGAGACGATCGCGGCGCAGGGCGTCGAGGCCGCACTGCTCGACGTCGGCGACTCGCACGTGGAGCTGCTGGCGCCGCTCGGCGACGACACGCCGGTGGGCCGGTTCCTGGCGAGCCGCGGGCCCGGCCTGCACCACGTGGCCTACCGGGTGGACGACGTGGGCGCCGCGCTCGACGGGCTGCGGGCAGCGGGAGTGCGGCTGATCGACGAGGCGCCGCGCTCCGGCATCCGGGGTTCCCGGGTCGCGTTCCTGCACCCTTCGGCGGCCGGCGGGGTGCTGACCGAGCTCGTCCAACCTGCCACTCTGCATCGCCATGAGTGATCCAACCAAGGCGCCACCGAGCGCGCGCCGGGCGGCGCTCGGCTTCTCCGGCAGCGCGCAGGTGCTCTCCCTGCGCGTGACCGACGACCGGCTCGCCGCGCTCCGACAGGCGCTCCAGGACGGTCGCGAACGCTGGTACGAGGTCGAGGCGACCGACGGCGCCGTGCTCGTCGACCTCGGGCAGGTGACGTACCTGCGCGTCGAGTCCGGCGAGCACCGCGTGGGCTTCTAGTTCTTGCGCCGGCTTCGCGTCGCCTTCAACGCCGTCGACCTGGCGCTCTACAAACGCGTGCGGTCGCTCGCTCATACGCCCGCGACCGTGCGCTGGGTGCGGCGGTACTCGCGCCTGGGTGAGCACGGCGCGGTCTGGCTCGTCGTCGGCGCAGCCGGCGCGGGGGTGGATCGTGAGCGCCGCCGGAGCTGGATGCGCGCGACCGCTTGCGTCGGCGCCGCGTACCTGATCTCGACCTCGATCAAGGTGGCGATCGGCCGGAAGCGACCGGTGATCGAGGACCTGCCGCACCTGATGCTGACGCCCACCGGCCTCTCCTTCCCGTCGTCGCACTCGACGTCGTCGTTCGCGGCGGCGCAGGCATACGGGCGGCTGCTGCCGCGGGCGCCGCTGCTGGGCGCGGCGGGAGCGATGGCGTTCTCGCGGCTGTATCTCGGCGTGCACTATCCGTCGGACGTCGCGGCGGGCGCCGCGCTGGGGACCGTGCTGGGGACCTTCGGGCGATGAAGGTCGGCATCGTCGGGATGCCCAACGCGGGCAAGTCGTCGCTCTTCAACGCGCTGTCCCGGGCGGGCGCGGAGGCGGCCAACTACCCGTTCACGACGATCGAGCCGAACGTAGCCGTCGTGCCGGTGGCCGACGAGCGGCTCGATGCCGTGGCGCGCACGATCGGCGCGTCCAGCGTGGTGCCCGACACGATCGAGTTCCACGACATCGCGGGCCTGGTGGCGGGAGCCCACAAGGGCGAGGGGCTCGGCAACAAGTTCCTCGCCAACATCCGCGAGACCGACGCGCTGCTGCACGTCGTGCGCGCGCACGGCGACGCGAACGTGATCCATCCGGAGGGCCGCGTCGATCCGGCCTCGGACATCGAGACGATCGAGACCGAGCTCGTGTACGCGGACCTCGAGCAGGCCGAGCGCCGCCACGCCCGCGTGGTGCGCACGGCGCGCGGCGGTGACAAGGTGGCGATCGCCGAGCAGGCGTGGCTCGAGCAGGTCATCGCCGCTCTGCAGTCGGGCCAGCCGGCGCGCACGGTCCCGGTTCCCGAAGCCGCGCCGAACGCGTTGCGCGACCTCTCGCCGTTGACCGGCAAGCCGGTCCTGTTCGTCGCCAACGTGGACGAGGGCGACGACGCCGTGCCGTCGGTCGTCGCCGACGTCGCGGCCGCCGAAGGGGCGGCGGCGGTCGCTGTGTCCTCCCGGATCGAGGCGGAGCTGTCCGAGCTCGACGACGAGGAGGCGGCGGTCATGCGCGAGGAGATGGGCGTCGGCGAGTCGGGGCTGACGCGTGTGGTCCGGGGCGCCTTCGGGTTGCTCGACCTGCTCGCGTTCTTCACGGCGGGCGAGGACAAGCCGGCCCAGTCGTGGCACCTTCGCCGGGGCCTGACCGCCTGGCACGCCGCCGGCGAGATCCACTCGGACATCCAGCGCGGCTTCGTGCGCGCGGAGGTCATCGGCTGGGAGCCGCTCGTCGACGCCGGCGGCTACGCGGCGGCGCGCGAGCGGGGCACGCTGCGGCTCGAGGGCCGCGACTACGTGATGGCCGACGGCGACGTCATCACCGTCAAGTTCACGCCCTGACGACTATCGGTTTCATGTCGAGGAGGGAACGGCTCTCCTGCAGGGAATGAGTGGGCTGCTTGGACCCCGGCACACGCGGTGCGGGGCCGGATCACCTGGTCGAGGAGGCAGTCGTATGGCACGCGGAACAGGCGGCAACACGGGCGGGATTGGTCTCGGTGGCATTCTCGTCATCGTCGGCATCGTCCTGATGCTCATTTGGAGCTTCTGGGTGGGGCTCATCGTCGCGCTGGTGGGCCTCGTCGCGTTCGGCGGCTTCGCGAAAGGGAAGTGGTACTGAGCGCCGCACGCGGCTTAGTGGGGTTAGAACACCTCGGGCACGAACCGCTGGGTCTTGAGCGGCGGGCGCTCGTAACCTTCGTCGCTCTGACGCGGGGGCAGTGCTAGCGGTGCAGGCGCCTGGTACTCGTACGGGATGCTGCCGAGCAGATGCGTGATGGTGTTCAGCCGTGCGCGGCGCTTGTCGTCGGCTTGCACGACCCACCACGGCGACAGCTTGGTGTCGGTGTGCGCGAACATCGCGTCCTTGGCGCGCGAGTAGTCGACCCAGCGGCTGCGCGCCTCGAGGTCCATCGGGCTCAGCTTCCAGTGCTTGGCGGGGTCGGCTAGCCGGGCTTGGAAGCGGCGCTCCTGCTCGTCATCGGAGACCGAGAACCAGTACTTGATGAGCTTGATGCCCGAGCGGAGGAGCATCTCCTCGAACAGCGGGCACGCGCGAAGGAACTCCTGATACTCCTCGTCGGTGCAGAAGCCCATGACGCGCTCGACGCCGGCGCGGTTGTACCAGCTGCGATCGAACAGCACCATCTCTCCGCCCGACGGCAGCTCAGCGATGTACCGCTGGAAGTACCACTGTGTGCGCTCGCGGTCGCTGGGCGCGGGCAGAGCGGCGACACGGCACACGCGCGGGTTGAGGTCCTGCGTGATCGTCTTGATCACGCCACCCTTGCCGGCCGCGTCGCGGCCCTCGAAGATGACGACGACCCGCAAACCACGCGCCTTGACGTACTCCTGGAGCTTGACGAGCTCCACGTGGAGCCGGTCCACCTCTTCGTCAAAGCGCTTGCGCTTCAGCTTTGGCGCGCTGGCAGGCGACCGGCCGTTAGCGCTCTTGGCCGCCTGCGCGCTGTTTGCGTCCTTCGTCCTGGCCATCGTCGCGCTCCTCGCGTCGCCTGGAGGGAGTTTCACCGGAGCGGACTCGGACGAAACCGGCCGGGCACTGGGCGAACGGTCGTTCGTATTGTGAGTCCTGTCACACAGTCGAACATCTGTTTGGCACTGGGACCCCTGGGTAGAACTCATACAGGGAGCGCTGGGAACTCTTCGCCGCGCTTCCTCAGTTTCCGTTGACACGACTTCGCAGGTCGATTGCGGCTTCCGCGAGAGACGGGTCGTTCGGCGAGCCCTACACCGCCGACGACCGCTCCCAAGCGCGACGACCAGCACAAGATTGGAGACGACTCAATGAGTCAGTCCGAACAGCAGAAGCAGCAGCAGAAGATCGTTCAGTACCTCAACGAGGCGCACGCCACCGAGCATGCGCTCGTGCGGGTGCTGCAGTCGCAGATCGCGATGACGCCGCGCGGCAGCTACCGCACGGCGCTCGAGACCCACCTGCGCGAGACGCGCGACCACGCCGAGCGCGTCGGCCGCCGCGTCGGCGAGCTGCGTCAGGGTCGCAATCCGCTGATGGCCGTCGTCGGCGCCGCCGAGACCGTGGTCGGCCAGGCGCTCGCGCTCGGCAAGGCCCCGTTCGACCTCCTGCGCGGCTCCGGCGGCGAGGAGAAGGTCCTCAAGAACGCCAAGGACGCCGCGGCCACCGAGGGTCTGGAGATCGCCACCTACACGGCGATCGAGCGCCTGGCCCGGACCGTCGGCGACGAGACCACGGCCACCCTGGCCGCGTCCATCCGCGCCGACGAGGAGAAGATGCTCGCGCGTGTCCTGCGCGAGATCCCGAAGCTCGCCGACGCCGTGGTCGGCGCCGACGTCAAGGGCAACGGCAGCTACGACGTGACCACGACGGGCGCCGCTGACACCGCCCGCGCCGCCGGCCGCAAGGCCAAGGGCGCCGCGCGCAAGACGAGCACGACGACGAAGCGCAACGCGCGCCAGGCCCGCAAGGTCCCGGGCGTCGCCCGCGCCGAGGGTCAGGTCAAGGGCGCCGTGGCCATCCGAGGGCGACCTCGCGATCGCTCGCTACGACAAGCTCACCGCCGACGAGATCGTCGGCCGTCTGGCCGAGCTGTCGCAGATCGACCTGGCCAAGGTCGACGCCTACGAGCGCAAGAACCAGAACCGCACCACGATCCGGAGCCGTATCGCGTCACTGCGCGGCGACGAGCCGTGGGCGGGCTATGACGAGCTGACGGCCAGCGAGGTGCAGGCCGTGCTCTCCGAGGGCGACGACGAGCGCGCCAAGCAGGTGCGCACGTACGAGCGCGCCCACAAGAACCGCGCGGGGGTCCTCACGGCCACCGAGCGCGAGCACGCCAACGCCTGATCCAGGCGCCTCGACCGCGACACCGGAGGCCCAGCACGGGCCTTCGGTGTCACTCGAGGGGAGCGGGAGTTACACCGCCATCCGGACGGCGACGTCGTACCTCGCCACGGATGTGCGCTGGCCCGGGGTATCGCCTGCCGGCATGGCGCTGAGGGTCTCGTCGCCGCGCCTGTAGTCGTCTTCGTTGTCGAAGAAGAGGATCACGAGCGACTTCTCGCCGTCAGGATCGTGGAGCACGACGATCTCCTTCGCGGGGATGCCCTCCGGCGGCTCCCCCTCACCCATCTCGCGTTGCATCTCCGCCATTCGGTCCTTGGTGACCCCATCGAATGCCACAACCCGTGCGAGCGCCATCTGACCCTCCTGCTGGACTGCGCCAACCCTACGCCGCCAGCTACGGCCTGTGGAGTTCTTTCGCGTTCACGCCCTGAGCTCTGGTGCCGGGCGATCGGCGACGTCCTGACCGATGTCGACGGCGGTTCCCGCCGCCGAGAACGCGTCGCCGACAGCCGAGAAGACGCTCCGGCGCTGCGCGCTGAACCGTTCCCCCAGCAGGGTCGCGAGCGCGGCCCGTACGGGCTCGGGGTCTTCGGTGACCGAGATGGTGAACCAGAGCTCCATCTGGCTGCCGTAGCTGTCGCTCGCGTACGCGATCTTGAGATCGGCGCGGCGGTTGCCCTTGAGGACTGCGGACCGGATCTGATCGTTCCAGACGCGGCGTCCGCGGTTCGGATAAAGCGCGGCGAGCGTCTCGGGCGTGAGCGGCTTGAGTTGCGCGATGGTCCGCTTGAGGGGGGCGTACTTCGGTATGAGTCGTAGGACCGTTCTCGCAAGCTGGGCATGCGGTACGGGTACCGGTCCCCGGCGCGTCCACGCGACGGCGTTGTCGCGCAGCGGGGCCGCCTCGACGAGGATGAGTCCCGTGTCGAAGACGACGACCACGTGGGAGTAGTTGTCGGTGTAGAGCTGTCGCTTGCGCCGCTGGTCGACGGCGAACATCCCGATGAACGTGGACATCTCCGGCGTCATCGCCTCCGTCGCAGCCACATCATCAACGACCCCACGCTCATGACGACGCCACCAGCGACCCCGACCGATCCCAGGTTCAGGCCGCCACCGCCGTCGTCGTCGTAGACGTAGTCCGAGGCGCCGCCCGGGTACGCGCCGATACCGGTGGTGCCGCCACCGTCGTCATCGTCGTCGTAGCCCGATCCCAGCACGTCGCTCGTGGCACCGGCCCCGAACCGGTCGATGCCGGTGGGCTCGTACACGTTCGGATCGTTGCTCGGGTAGACCTCCGGAAACAGGTCCCGGGGCGGGCGCGGGATCTGCGGCTGCGGATGGGGAAGCGAGTAGGCCGCCGGCGGGCGAGGGCGCGGGATCGGCACCGCCGCCTGCCCCGGCGGAGCGGTGAGTGCCGTCGAGGTGCTCGCGATGAGCGTCGCAAAGATGAGAGCGAGTGCGAGTCCTAGTCGGGTTCGTCGAGCGTCCACGGGACATAGGAGCACTCACGACGCCGCGTGATACGTCAAGGGTCGGAAAGCTCGCGGTCCTGCTTCAGCCATGCGACGCCCTGTGGTGTGAGGGCCCAGGTGCCCTCCGGCAGCCGGAGGGCGCGGCCGTCATCCGCCAGCGACTGCAGGTTGAGCGGCGTCCGCATGTCGCCGTGCCCGCGGCCGATGGCCTGCTCGATGTCGGCCACAGGCACTCCGACGTCGGCCTTTCCCCCCGACAGGCGCCACAGCGCATCGAGGATGTGGACCAGGTCTCGACGGCTCACCGACCGATGGTCGCAGACTGCCAGCATCCGTCAGCCGAGGCGGGATGATGCCTCGGTGTGACATGTCGGCGTGTGAGATCCGGAATCGCCGCGCTTGGGATGTGCACAGCAGTGCTGGCGGCGTGCGGGCAAGTGGGAGACCGAGCATCTCACGAGCCTGCCGCACGGACCCCACTAGCCGCGCCTCGCGTCGTGCTCTCAGCTGATGACCGGAAGCTGTGGGTGCGCGGTGCGCCGAGTCGTACAGCGGTTCCCGCCCTGGTCTACCGCAGCCGGGCACCGGACGACTTCGCGCGGCAGATGGTCCTGCTCGACCAGGCGGGCTACGAGACCATCACGCTCGAGGAGTTCGTGCGCTTCGTCAAGCGCGAGAAGGTCAGCCTTCCGCCACGGCCCCTGCTCCTGACCTTCGACGGCGGGCGCCTGGACTCATGGACCGGGACCGACGCGATCCTCAGCGAGCTCGGCTTCAACGCCGTGTTGTTCGTCGACGTCGGGCGCGTAGAGGAGGCGGACCCCATGTACCTGACCTGGCAGGAGCTCAACCGCCTACAGAGCAGTGGTCGCTGGGACGTGCAGCTCCAATCCGGCACGGGGCACCGGCAGATCCGGTACGGGTCCTCGCCCACCGACGTCGGTCCCTTCTATGCGTACCGTGGATCCGAGGAGGTGCTCGGCGGCTGGCGCGAGAGGGTGTTCTCGGACATCACGTACGGTGAGGAGCAGCTTGCCGCCCACGTCGAGGGCTACCGGCCGCTTGCCTTCGCCCCTCCGTACGGCAACTACGGTCAGGCCGGCACCAACGATCGGCGCATCCCGCGCGAGCTTCTCGCCCGCTTGCTGCTGAGCTTCGAGGTGGTCTTCACACAGGATCGCAGCGGCTTCGCGTCCCCCGGCTCGCGCAACCCGCTCGGCCGGATCGAGATCGCGCGAGATGTGACCGAGGCCCAGCTCCACGGGCTGCTCGCGCCCCCGGCATGACGCCGGCGTTCACCGCATGGCTTCGGGCAGCGGCGTGATCGAGCCGCTGGTCTTCAGCCAGTCGTCGAGACCCGCCGGCCGATACTTGCCGTCGTGTTCGTAGCGCAGCTTGGCGCTCGCGGCTACGGAACCTCCCTTGACGTCGGCCCGCTTGTCGCCCCGAAGCTGGCGGTCATAGGCCGGTATCAGGCGATACATCCGGTCGCGGGACTCCCGCAGCGGCTGCCAGAGAGCGTCGGGGAACACCTGGCAGCCCGCGCGCCGCGCCGCATCGTCGCGAGGCGTCGGCCTGAACACCAGGTGGTCCGCCTTGAACGCCAGCCCCCGCTCGCGGGCCTTGTCGGCCATCCAGAGCAGCGGGATCTCCGACAGGTCCGGGTCCCTGTACCCACCGCCGACCTCGCAGTGCACTCCGGCGAACCAGACCTGCTCCAGCGACGTTCCCTCCGGCCGCTGCTTGCCGTCCTTCATCGTCCACAGCGTCGGCTTGAACGGCCCGCGCCGTTCGTCGATGGCGACCGCGTGGTACGCGTGGAGGACGTAGTCGCTCAGATTCGTGTCGTGGAACGTCCAGCGCCGGCTGATGGCCGGTAGGGCGATCGGGATGCCGAGCGCGCCGACGGTATCCCACACGCCGACGAACTCGATGTAGACGTTGTCGTGCGAGTGCGTGCGCCGGAACAGCTGGGAGGCGATACCGCCCGGCTCGGTGTCCCTGCCGGGATCTCGATAGAGGGCGTATGCCTCGTCGACGCGGTGCCGGTGGTCGCGTCGCAGGATTCCGGCGTTGCGCACGAGACCCGCCGTGCTGCGGGCCGTGTAGGCGCCGCGACTGAACCCGAACAGGTAGATCTTGTCGTCCGGCTCGTAGTTGTCGACCAGGAAGCGGTAGCAGTCCTGGACGTTCCGGGAGAGCCCGACGCCGAGCCCGCCGCCACGCAGCCGCTCGCCGGCTTTCGTCCCGACGCCGGCCTGGTAATGGACGACCTGCTCGGTGCCCTTATCGTCCTCGCCGGCGAGCGCCAGCGCGACCTTGGCGACATTCGTCGGCGCGGCGACGCCGCGGTCGATATGGTCGGGCCGGTTCCAGGTTCCGTCGCAGCAGACGACCAGGCGCTTCATGAGGCGACACTAGTCCGACGTGGTCCTGCAACGCAAACGGTGAGTCACCGGCAAGCGCGCGAAAGCCTCTCACCCACAGGCCGAGACGGCCTACACGACCAAGGAGACCTTCACATGTCCTCCCGCCTGAATCCCTACATCAGCTTCCCGGGCACCGCGCGGGACGCGATGGAGTTCTACGAGAGCGTCTTCGGCGGCACGTTGAGGATGAGCACCTTCGGGGAGCTGGGTGGTCAGGATGCGCCGAGCCCCGACAAGATCATGCACGGTCAGTTGGACACAGACCGTGGCTTCACGCTGATGGGCGCTGACACACCGCCCGGGATGGAACACCAGCCGGGCAACAACATCGCCGTGAGTCTGAGCGGAGACGACGGCGACGAGCTGCGCGGCTATTGGGAGAAGCTGTCCGAGGGCGGCACGGTGACGGTCGCGTTGGAGAAGCAGATGTGGGGCGACGAGTTCGGGATGTGCGACGACCGGTTCGGCATCACCTGGATGGTCAACATCAGCCAGCCCCAGAGCTAGCCCGTCGCGTCGATCAGGAGCGGCTCCGCGAGGATCCGCGGTCGGGAGCCGTCTTCGCTGAGGATCGGCTCGGCCGAGTACTGCGCCACGTACACGCGACGCACCCGATCGGTCGTGTTGAAGCCGCTTCGGTGCAGGAGCGTCGACGAGAAGCAGGCGATGCTCCCCGCCGGCACGATCACGGGGTCGCCTGGGTCGTCGCCGAAGTAGCCGATCCGGTCGTTGGTCTCCTCGTCGCGCGCGTGCTCGACGACGTCTCGCGTGCCGGCGCGGGAGTAGGGCAGCAGGTAGACGGTCCCGTTGGCTTCGGTCATGTCGTCGAGCGCGATCCAGCACGTGAGGTACGGGCGGTGGGGGTAGTCGATGAACCCCGAGTCCTGGTGCCAGCTGAACTTCATTCCCTGCTCCGCGGCCTTCACGACGTACTGCTCGTTGAACAGGTAGACGGTGTCGCCGAGCGCCGCCTGGGCGATCCGGACCATGAGGTCGGACGACAGGAAGCGGTCGATCGCGGGGCTCTTGCCGTAGGCGTGGACGAAGTAGCGGCTGCCGCGCCGGTCGAGGTCGAGCGTGTCGACGCCGAGGCGATCCATCTCGCGGTCGCGCTCGTCGATGAAGCGCTGACATTCGCCGCGCAGCGTGTCGAGGTCGCCCGGGGCCACGGCGTCCTCCAGGACGAAGAAGCCGTCCTCACGGAAGCGGCGCGCGTGCTCGGGGGTGATGGGGAGCTCTGAGACGGCCATGTCTGCCCTCCTGTGATCGCGGATGATCACATGATCTGCGGGGGACGACGCCGTGTCTTCGCAGATATCGGCGACTACTTATCGTTTCTTGCGGTGATGGGCGACCTTGGAATCCGGACCGGCCTGGAGGGCCGGGTGGTGCGGCACACGGTCGGCGACGTTCGCCCTCGCCCCCATCGCCATGCCGAGCTCGAGGTCAACCTCGTCGTCCGGGGGACGCGCGTCCTATCTGCTCGGCGACCGGCGCTACGCGCTCACGCCGGGCACGCTGACCTGGCTGTTCCCGGGTCAGGACCATGTCCTGGTCGACGAGTCCTCCGACCACGAGCTGTGGTGGGCCGTGTTCCGGCCGGCTCTCGTCGCCCGTACCGCGACGGCGCCGCACGCGCGACCCCTGCTGGAGACGGATCCCGTGGGGCAGTTCTCGCGCCGTCTCGACTCGGCCCGGGTCCGCCGGCTCGGCGCGCTCTTCCACGAGGTGCATGACGCGGAGACGATGGACGAGGTTCTCGTCAACACCGGCCTGGCGTACCTGCTCAGCCTCGCCTGGCGAGCGTTCCTCGACAGCGACGACGTCGTCGAAGGGGTCGACCTGCATCCGGCGGTCGAGACGGTCGCTCGCGTGCTGCGAGCCGACCCGAACGCGGGTGACCTCACGACGCTCGCGCGCGCAGCGGGCCTGAGCGCCTCGCACCTGAGCCGGATCTTCAAAACGCAGACCGGGGTGTCGATCAGCCGGTTCCGCAACCAGCAGCGACTGCAGCGCTTCCTCCATCTCTACGGCAGCGGCCGGCGCACGACGGCCCTGGCCGCCGCGCTCGAGGCCGGCTTCGGCAGCTACGCCCAGTTCCACCGCGTCTTTCGCGAGCAGACGGGACGGAGCCCGTCGGCGCTGCGCGCCGCAGCCGCCGACGATGCCGCTTTCGCTGCTCAGCCTCACATGAAGCAGGACGCGCCGTTTACCGGGACTCGAAACTGGCCGGTCACGAACACGATGCCGGCGGAGGACGCGGTGTAGGCCCACACGCCGTTCTTGAGTCCCTGAAGTGGCACCCGTATGCGCTGTTCGCCGGGATCCGCGCTGCGAGCTCCGACTATGAAGCCCGGCCGCGTCACCGTGATCGGCCGATCACGCCGGTCGAGGTTCCAGAGTCGGACCGACAGCACGGTGTCCTCCGGCGGCGCTCCGGATCTGCTGAAGAACACGAGCGCCACGGCGCGCTTACGCGAGTCGCAGTCCAGGTACTTGCTCCAGCGGATCGACTCCGGCCCTCTCGGCTTGACCGTGACGGGGCGTACGTCCTCGGCACCGCCTTGAAGGTGAAGTGCCATGTCGATGTCAGCGTGGCGCGGCGATCGAGCGAGGAACTCCTGCGGGTACCACGGCGGTACGGGCGGCGGTGCCTCGGCGGTGCCCGCTTCGGCGGAGCCCGTCTGGAAGACGAGGGTTCGCGTGATGCCCTGCCGCGCGGGGAGATTCAGCGGCAGAGGCTCCTGGCCGGTGATGGATGGCCCCGCGAGAAAGTCGACGTTCGTGGCCGGCGGCGGGGCGACGAGATAGCCGACGGCACGGGCTACCGTTCGTCGCGCAGCGCGGAGCTCCGCCGCCGCGATCGCTGTTGCCGTCGTCGCGTCGTTGGCGAGCGTCACCGTGACGAGCGTCAACTCGCTGTATTGCGGTCGATCGGGAAGGGTCGTCAGCCACGATGTCTGCCGCATGGACGCGGAGTGGATCGACACACGGGTGGCGTGCTGGTCGACGTAGGTCAGAAGTGCGATCCCGAAGCCGGCAAGACCGACGACTCCGACGACGAGCTTCCCCGTCGTGATAGCCCCGGACCGCCAGCGGCGGGGCTCGACATGCCGGCTCTCCGGCATGACGCGATGCTAGGAGCCGTCCGGGAGCGGCGTCAAGAAGCGCGCGTGCCGAGAACACGACGCCAGGGCGGACACATGTCCGGTCCCGACCCGGTCAAGTTCCTGGCCGCTGGTGACGTTGTCTAGGTTATGGACCTCGAGGATCTGATCGGCCCCCTCGCGCCCCCGCTCGGGCGCTGGATGCTGCGCCGGATGGTTGCGGGGGCGGTTCGCTACGGACACGAGTTCAGCGTGCTCCTCGTCCGCGGTGCGGACGCGGATTCGCTGGCTGCCGTGCTGCGGGGTGCCGACCTCTTCGCGCAGTGGGACGGCGGTGACCTGCTCGCCCTGCTCCCGGACACCGATCGTGACGGAGCGGATGCCGTCGCCGAGCGTGTCCGAGCCGCGACCGGGGGTTTCGTGGGCGCCGTCCACTGGGGCGGCGATCTCGCCGGGGACCTGGTCGAGCGCGCCGTCCGCGCGCTCGAAGTAGATCTCGGTCAGCCGGCCTGAAGCCGGCGCTCGCAGCGGCGAACGCTAGGCGAGCTCCTCGAGCCGCTTCGACAGCCTCGCCATGCCGAACGCGGCGGCCGCCCGCGAGCCGCCCGCGTAGTCGGTCGGCGCGTCGGGTGGGCGGTCGACGGGGATGGTGCGCAGCGTGGCGATGTCCTTGAACGCCCGCAGCTCGTCGGCCTGCTCGATCAGCGCCCGGCGCACCGACGGCTTCTCGCGGATCGCGCCGAGGATGACGTGCTCGAGGTCGCCCTTGCGCTGGAGCAGCTCGGCGGCGGTCTTCGGCCCGATCCCCTTCGCCCCCGGCAGCCCGTCCGACGGATCGCCGCGCAGGGCGATGAAGTCCGGGACCTGGGACGGCTCGATCCCGTAGCGCTCGACCACGCCCTCGGGGCCGACCTCCTCCGGGCCCTCGCCGCCCTTGCGCTGCATCAGCACGGAGACGGACTCGCTCGCGCACTGGTACATGTCACGGTCGCCGGTGAGGATGAGCGAGCGGCCGCCGGCCGCGGTCTCGACCTCGCATAGCGAGTGCAGGAGGTCGTCGGCCTCGAGGTCCTCGGTGGCCATGAGGCTCCACCCCAACGCCTCGTAGAACGCGGGGGCGCGCTCCCACTGCCACTCGAGCGGGTCGGGCATCGGCGGGCGGTCGGCGTGATAGGCGGGGAACGCCTCGACGCGGTACTCGCCGGCCTCCGCCCCGAAGCACCAGACGACGGCGCGCGGGTCGTACCGCTCCACGCACCACAGCGCCTGGTTGACCGAGCCGAGCAACGCGTTCACGGGATGCCCGTCGTCGTCGGTGATCGTGTCCGGCAGGCCGTAGAACGAGCGGTAGAGCACGGCCGGGCCGTCGATGACGAGAAGCGGGTTGGACATGCGGCGGCCCAGGATAGTTTCGGAGACCACGGACGGTCTCCGACAGGGTCAAAGCGCCGTCCGGACGAAGGCGCAAGGATTCCTTCGCATGAAGACGATCACGGGGCTGGAGGAGCTGCGCGACGCCAAGGGCGAGACGCTGGGGACGTCGGACTGGCACGAGGTCACGCAGGAGGCGATCGACGCGTTCGCCGACGTGACCGGCGACCACCAGTGGATCCACGTGGACCGCGAGCGGGCGAAGGACACACCCTTCGGCGGCACCATCGCTCACGGCTACTACACGCTGGCGCTCGCGCCCATGCTGACCGGGCAGGTGATGGCGCTCGACGGCTTCGCCATGGTCATCAACTACGGGGCCAACCGCGTGCGCTTCCCGGCGCCCGTCCCGGTCGGCTCGCGCGTCCGCGTGACCGTGAAGGTCGCGGACCTCGACGACACCCCGGGCGGCGCTCAGTTGACGCTCGAGCTGACGTTCGAGGTCGAGGGCGGCGAGAAGCCGGTCTGCGTGGCACAGACCTTGATGCGCGTCTACAGCGGCTAGCCGACGCGGATGGCGGGGCCGGCCTCGCCGGCGAACACCGCGCGGTACGTGCCCGCCTTCGCCACGCCGGCGCGGTACACGCCGTCGCGGCGCACGATCGTCGACGCGACGGTCTGCCAGCGGTTGCCTTCGCGGAGCTGGATCTGGACCTGCGCGCCGACGCGCGCGGGCACCACGCTGCCGGCCACCGTGGCGCGCGTCCCCGGTCCGCTCTCGGTGTCGACCGCCGGCGCCGTGCGGGTCCGGATCGTCGTGAAGTAGGCCCAGGTGTCGAGCAGGCCGAGGCGGGCGCGCAGCGTCGCGCCGTCGACCCGGGTGCGGCCGCCGGTCCCGACGATGTCGGCGGACACGATGCGCGGCGAGCGGCCGCGCTCGAGCACCTCGATGCCGCGGAAGCGGCCCTTGACGAGGCCCGCGAGCTTGGCGCCCGTCGTGGCGAGGCTCGGCCGCGCGGGCGTCCAGCGGTGCTTGGGCGAGACGTTGTCGTACGGGTCGGCGACCGACTTCAGCCACGGCTGCGGCCCGGCGCCCACGTTCGTGTTCTCCACGTTCTCCGTGCGCCCGCCCGAGGTCGAGAAGAAGAACGTCACCACGGGCTGGCCGTCGTAGGTCACGACCTGCCCGCGCGTGGCGGCGACCGCGGCGTTGGTCGAGGGTGTCTCGGCCGCCACGCCGCCGTAGACCTGCGAGCGCACGTCGGCGTAGTGCTCGAAGCCCGCGCCCGCCTTGGACGTCGTGATCGCGTACGTACGCGCGGCGACGGCCTGGGCCTTGAGCGCCTCGGCCGGCCACGAGGACGGCGACTCGCGGGCGACCACGCCGGCCACGTAGTCCTCGAGCGAGACGGCGTTGATCGCGTTGACGCCCGAACCGGCGGGGCGGAACTCCAGCAGGCCGCGATACGCGCCCGAGCCGCCGAGCTGCACGGCGCCGTCGCTGCCGACCTGGAGCGGAGCCGTGAAGGTGGCGATCCGCCGGCCGGCCGGGCCGAGCAGGTCGACCTTCGAGGCATCACGGGCGCGCACGCGGTACGTGCGCCCCGGGTCGAGCGTGCGCGAGCCCGCGCGCGAGGCGCCGGTGAAGCTCGCCGTCCCCGTCGACTGGACGAGGACGCGGACGGACTTCGCCGGATCGGCCGCGCCCAGCTGGGTGCCGCGGTAGTAGTGGCGCAGGATCGCGTCGTACGACTTGCCGTGCTGGGCGAACCCGTACGCGCCGTACTGGCTCATCCCCACGCCGTGCCCGAAGCCGGCGCCGCGGATCGTGAAGGTCGTCCTGTCGGCCGCGGCCGCGGGGGCGACGGCGAGCAGGCAGGCGAGCAGGGTGAGGCAGGCGAGGCGGACCATGGCGAAGGGGTCAGGGTAGCCAGGAGTCGCGATGCGGAAGACTGGTGGGGTGACTGAGCGCAAGGCGTCGGATCTATTCGTGGAGTGCCTCGAGGCCGAGGGCGTCAAGTACGTATTCGGCATCCCCGGGGAGGAGACGCTGGATCTCAACGCGTCACTCGATGCGTCCTCGATCGCGTTCATCCCCGTTCGCCACGAGCAGGGCGGGGCCTACATGGCCGACATGTACGGCCGCCTGACGCGCAGCGCGGGCGTCTGCCTGGGCACGCTCGGGCCGGGAGCGACCAACCTCGTCACCGGCGTCGCCGACGCCCTGCTCGACCGCTCGCCGATGGTGGCGCTCACGGGCCAGGCGGACCTTGAACGGATGCACAAGGAGTCGCACCAGTACATCGACGTGGTCGACATGCTGCGGCCGGTGACGAAGTTCAACACGCGCCTGAACTCGGCCCGCGTGATCCCCGAGGTCGTGCGCAAGGCGTTCAAGGTCGCCCAGGCGCAGAAGCCCGGCCCGACCCACATCGAGCTGCCCGAGGATGTGATGGCCGCGACCGTCGACGCCGATCCGCTCCCCGTGCGCACCGCCTTCCGCCGGCCCGAGCCGAGCGGCGAGGAGCTGCGGGCCGCGCTCGAGGTCATCCGCTCCGCCGACCGGCCGATCGTGCTCGCCGGCAACGGCGTCGCCCGCACCGGCTCCGCCGCCGCGCTGCGCGAGTTCGCGCGCGCGACCGGCATCGGCGTGGCCGAGACGTTCATGGGCAAGGGGATGCTCGACTACGAGGACCCACACGCGCTCGGCACGGTGGGCCTCCAGTCGCGCGACTACGCGCTCGCCGGGTTCGAGGACGCCGACGTGGTGATCACGGTCGGCTACGACCTCGTCGAGCACTCGCCGGCGAACTGGAACCCGGACCGCGACAAGCGGATCGTCTGCATCGACACGTTGACGCCCGAGGTCGACGAGCACTTCATGACGGAGGTCGACCTGGTCGGCGATCTCGCCCACATCCTCCTGGTCCTCGCCGGGGAGCTCGGGAGCCGGTTCGAGCCCCCCGCCTCGCGGCTGAACGACATCGTGCTGGGCCGCTTCGAGGCCGCCAAGGACGACGACTCGTTCCCCTTCAAGCCGCCGCGGGCGCTGTGGGAGATCCGCCAGGTGCTCGGGCGTCGCGACATGCTGATCTCCGACGTCGGGCTGCACAAGCTGTGGATCGCGCGCATGTTCCCCGCCCACGAGCCGAACACGGTCTTCGTCGCCAACGGGCTCGCGGGGATGGGGATCGCGCTCCCCACGGCGATCGCCGCCAAGCTGGTCCACCCCGAGCGCCACGTGGTGACGGTGAGCGGCGACGGCGGCTTCCTCATGAACGTGCAGGAGCTGGAGACCGCGGTGCGGCTACGGACGGCGGTCGTCAACGTGATCTGGGAGAACCGCCAGTACGGCTCGATCGTGTGGAAGCAGGAGAAGAAGTTCGGCCGCCACTTCGGGACCGACTTCACGAACCCCGACTTCGTGCGGCTGGCGGAGGCGTTCGGCATGCCGGGCTGGCGCTGCGAGTCGGTCGACGACCTCGGCACCCGGCTGCGGCACGCGCTGACGCTCGACCTGCCGTCGCTGATCGTGGTCCCGATCGACTACTCGATGGACGTGGCAATCTCGGACGAACTCGGAACGGAGACAGTGGCTGCATGACAAACCATTGGGTCGACACAAGCGATCGGAGAACAGCTCGCACGCGGAGCAGGGTGGCATGAGCATCACTGCGGAGAGGGAGAGCGAGGTCGTCGAGGCGGCGCCCCGGGAGCTGTTCATCGGTGGCGAGTGGCGCGAGGCAACCGGCGGCCAGACCTTGGCGGTCGAGGACCCGTCGACGGGCGACACGCTCGTCGAGGTCGCCGATGCGACGCCGGAGGACGCGAAGGCCGCGCTCGACGCCGCGGTGGGGGTCAAGGGCGAGTGGGCGGCGCATCCGCCGCGCGAGCGCGGCGAGATCCTGCGACGGGCGTTCGAGCGGATCATCGAGCGGACCGACGACCTGTCGCTGCTGATGACGCTCGAGATGGGCAAGCCGCTCGCCGAGTCCAAGGCCGAGGTGGTGTACGCGGCGGAGTTCCTGCGCTGGTTCTCCGAGGAGGCGGTGCGGATCGAGGGGCGCTTCGCGACGGCGCCGAACGGCCAGGGCCGCCTGCTCACCATGAAGCAGCCGGTCGGGCCGTGCTACGCGATCACGCCGTGGAACTTCCCGATGGCGATGGGGACGCGCAAGATCGGGCCGGCGGTCGCCGCCGGCTGCACGATGGTCGTCAAGCCGGCGCAGCAGACGCCGCTCTCGATGCTCGCGCTCGCGCGGATCCTCGAGGAGGCGGGGCTGCCGCCCGGCGTGCTCAACGTCGTGACCTCGTCCTCGTCGGCCGAGGTGTCGGAGCCGATCATCTCCGACCCGCGGCTGCGCAAGCTCACGTTCACCGGCTCGACCGAGGTCGGTCGCAAGCTGGTCGAGCAGTCCGCCCAGGGGCTGCTGCGGACCTCGATGGAGCTGGGCGGCAACGCCCCGTTCCTGGTGTTCGCGGACGCCGACGTCGACGCGGCGGTCGAGGGCGCGGTGATCGCCAAGATGCGCAACATCGGCGAGGCGTGCACCGCGGCCAACCGCTTCCACGTCGCCGGGTCGGTCGCCGACGAGTTCGCCGAGAAGCTCGCGGCCAAGCTGGGCGAGATGCGCGTCGGGCGCGGCACTGAGGACGACGTCAAGGTCGGCCCGCTGATCGACGACACGCAGCGCTCCAAGGTGGCGGAGCTCGTCGACGACGCGACGGGCCGCGGGGCGCAGGTATTGGTCGGCGGGCGGCAGCTCACCGGCGCCGGCTACTTCTACGCGCCGACCGTGCTCGGCGGCGTGCCGCACGGCTCCCGCCTCCTCGCGGAGGAGATCTTCGGGCCGGTCGCGCCGGTGATCGGCTTCGACGACGAGGACGAGGCGATCGCCGCCGCCAACGACACGGAGTTCGGGCTCGTGTCCTACCTCTACACGCGCGACATCAAGCGCGCCTTCCGCGTGATCGAAAGGCTCGAGACCGGGATGGTCGGCCTCAACCAGGGGATGGTCTCCAACGCCGCCGCCCCGTTCGGCGGCGTGAAGGCTTCGGGCTTCGGTCGCGAGGGCGGGCCGGAGGGCATCCAGGAGTACCTCGAGACCAAGTACGTCGCGATGGCGATGTGAACCCCCTTTCCGTCGTCCGCGACTGGTACGACGAGGTCGTCGCCGCCGGGCTGCCGGAGGCCGACGCGATGGCGCTCGCGACGGCGACGCCCGACGGGCGGCCGTCGGTGCGCTTCGTGCTGCTCAAGGGGATCGACGACGACGGCATCCGGTTCTTCACCAACTACGGATCCCGCAAGGCGCGCGAGCTCGACGCGAACCCGCGCGCGGCGGCGACGCTCTACTGGCTGCCGGTCGGCCGCTCCGTGCGCCTCGAAGGGGAGGTCGAGCGGCTCCCCGCGGCTGACTCGGACGCCTACTTCGCGTCGCGCTCGCGCGGCGCCAAGCTCGGCGCCTGGGCCTCCGCCCAGGGCACCGCCCTGCGCGACCGCGACGAGCTCGAGGAGCGCGTACGGGCCGTCGCCGAGCGCTTCCCCGACGACATCCCCCGGCCCGATCACTGGGGCGGCTACCGCCTCCGCCCCGACGCGATCGAGCTCTGGCAGGGCCGCCCGGACCGCCTCCACGACCGGGAGCACTTCCTCCGCGCTCCGGACGGCGTGTGGCGGGCCGAGCGGCTGTCTCCGTGACGCGCGCGCTCAGTTCTGCGCGTACATCAGCGAGCCCGGCGTGGTGAGCGTGTCGCCGGTCTCCAGCAGCGTCTTCAGGCCCGAGAGGATCATCGGCCAGCCGCCGTAGAGCTCATGGTTGGCGCCCTCGGGGAGCTGGTCGTGGATCACGGTCAGCTGGCACGAATCGCCGACCGGGACGATCTCCCAGGTGACCCGTGAGGTCCCCGCGGCCTTGACGTCGTCGCTCCAGAGCGCGTTGAGGCTCTGCACGAGCCGGCGCGGCGGGTCCACCTCGAGGTTCTCGCCGGCCGCGATGTCGACGACCCCGGGGACCGCGGCCGCGTAGCTCGAGCCGGCCGTCCACTCCGAGTGGGTCTCGACTCCGAAGCTGTACTTGGCCCGCAGCTTGGGATCGGTGATCGCCTCCCACAGACGCTCGGGCGTCGTCTTGATGTAGATCTCGAACACCGCCATGGCGCCCTCGCCCTCCGGATCGGGGGCGAGCGGCACGCGGTGCTGCACGTCGACTGACTCCATGGTCTGCTCCTCGAGCTCGCGCTTGATGCCCGTGAGCGCGGCGGCCCAGGGCTCGGCGTACTTGCTCACCCACCTGTCGTGGACGAGCCGGATCGGGACCGGGTTCAGGAAATGGAGCTTCTCGCGACCGCGCCTGCGCGTGGTCACGAGACCCGCCTCCTCGAGCACCCGCAGGTGCTTCATCACCCCGAAGCGCGTCATCGGCAACTGCGCTTCGAGGGCGCTCAGCGGCTGCCCGTCTTCCTTGAACAGCTCGTCGAGTAGGCCCCTTCGGGTGGGGTCTGCGAGCGCCTTGAACACCGCGTCCATGTTCAGGAGCATAGGTGACCAAATGGTCACATGTCAAGCCCGGCTCAGTCCTCCAGGCGGAATCCCACCTTGAGCGTGACCTGGTAGTGGGCGATGGCGCCCTCCGCGATATGGCCGCGGATCTCGACGACCTCGAACCAGTCGAGCCCCCGGAGGCTCTGCGACGCCTTCGTGACGGCGCGGTCGATCGCCTGGCTCACGCCCTCGGGCGATGAGCCGGTGATCTCGATGCTCTTGTAGACGTGATCGCTCATGGGCCTTGCATCCCCCGCCGGCGACCGACGTACGCCTCGGCGAGGCGATGTGCTGGACTCCCGGCATGGAGCAGCGCGAGCTCGGACGCACGGGTGTCTCGGTGAGCAAGTTCTGCCTCGGCGCGATGATGTTCGGCGCGTGGGGCAACCCCGACCACGACGAGTCGATCCGGATCATCCACGCGGCGCTGGACGCCGGGATCAACTTCGTCGACACCGCCGACGTCTACGGGCAGGGTGAGTCCGAGGAGATCGTCGGCAAGGCGCTCGCCGGCGGCCGGCGGGACGACGTGATCCTCGCCACCAAGTTCCACGGCGCGATGGGTGACGATCCCAACCGGCAGGGCAGCTCTCGCCGCTGGATCGTCCGCGCGGTGGAGGACTCGCTACGGCGGCTGGGCACCGACTGGATCGACCTGTACCAGGTCCACCGCCCCGAACCGCGATACCGACGTCGAGGAGACGCTGTCGGCGCTGACCGACCTCGTCCATCAGGGCAAGGTCCGCTACATCGGCTCCTCGACGTTCCCGGGCAGCCAGATCGCCGAGGCGCAGTGGGTCGCGCGCGATCGGCGGCTTCAGCGGTTCGTGACCGAGCAGCCGCCGTACTCGATCCTCGTCCGTGCCGTCGAGGCCGACGTGCTGCCCACGTGCGCGCGCCACGGGATGGCCGTCATGTCGTACAGCCCGCTCGCCGGCGGCTGGCTGTCGGGCCGCTGGCGCAAGGACGCCGGGCAGCAGTCCTCCTCGCGCGCCACCCGGCTACCAGAGCGCTTCGATCTCGCGAACCCCTTCAACCAGCGCAAGCTCGACGCCGTCGAGGAGCTCGCTCAGCTCGCCGAGGGAGCCGGCATCACGCTCATCCAGCTCGCGATCGCGTTCGTGCTCAACCACCCCGCGATCACGGCGGCGCTCGTCGGCCCTCGCACGATGGAGCAGCTCGAGGGCCAGCTGGCCGCGGCCGACGTCGTCCTCGACGAGGCGGTGCTGGATCGGATCGACGAGATCGTCGCGCCCGGCACGACCATCAACCCGGCCGACAACTCCTTCGTCAACCCCGCACTGCAGCCTGCCGCCCGGAGACGCGCTCAGAGCTGATCGAGCAGCTCGCGGGCGCCGATGACCTCGGCCCCGTGCTCGCGCACCCGGCGCGCGAGCTCGGCGTCCGACGTCACGACGCGGAGGCGCTCGGGCGCCTCGTCGGCGGCGACGAACGCCGCGATGTCGTCATCGGCGGCGTCCCGCCCCCGGCGCCGCGCGAAGCGGACCTCGACCCGGTGAGGCGGCTCGAGCCCGGGCGGCGGCGCCCCGTCGAAGACCACGAGCACGTCGCGATCCGACGCTCGCGGCCCAGTCCCCGAGCTGCGCGACGAGCCGCTTGGCCGCGCCGGCACGGTCCCGCCACCAGCCGTCCGGGCGGCTGCCCATCACGTTGTTGCCGTCGACGACCACCAGCGGGTCCGGCATCGCTTCTCGATGATGATGCCTGTCAAGCAGCGGTCCAGCCCAGCTGGTCGCGGACGCGCTTCGGGAGCGCGCTGACCACGAGGTCGTAGGAGTCCTCGATCAGGTCGCGGACGAGCTGGTCGGGGAGCGTGCCGTCGAGCGTGATCGTGTTCCAGTGGCGCTTATTGAGGTGGTAGCCGGGGCGGATCGCGGCATAGGTGTTCCGGAGCTGGGCGGCCAGCTCCGGCTCGCACTTCGCGCTCACCTCGAGCGGCGCGCGGTCGAGCGCGCTGAGCGCGAACACCTTCCCGGCGACCTTGAAGACCGAGGTCGCGGGCCCGAACGGGAAGTCCTCGATCGCGCCCCCGTGCCCGAGGCAGCACCGGCGGAGCTCCGTCGCCGTCACGGCCGGATCACCGTCACGCCGCCCGGCGCGCCGTCGCTCATCGCCATGAGCGCCTGCGGGACCGCGTCGAGCCCGATCCGCCTCGTGATGAGCCGCGCCGGTTGCAGCCGACCGGCCGCGACGAGCGCGAGCATCTCCGGGTAGGCGTGGGCGGCCATGCCGTGCGAGCCCAGCAGCTCGAGCTCGCGGCCGATGACGAGGTCCATCGGCACGCGCGGCGGCTCGGGCTGGAGGCCGACCTGGACGTGGCGGCCTCGCTTGCGGAGGCTCGCGATCGATGCGGCGCACGCCGCCTCGCCGCCGATCGCGTCGAGGCTGACATGGGCGCCGCCCCCGGTGTGCTCGCGCACGTCGGTCCCCGCCGGGACGGCCACCTCGGCGCCGACCTCGCGCGCCAGCTCCAGCGCGGGCTCGGCGACGTCGACCGCGATCACCCGTGCCCCGGCGGCGGCCGCGATCATCACCGCCGACAGCCCGACGCCGCCGCAGCCGTGCACCGCCACCCACTCGCCGGCACGGGCGCGGCCGACCTGGAGGATCGCCCGGTAGGCCGTCGCGAAGCGGCAGCCGAGCGCCGCGGCGGCATCGGCCGCGAGGGTGTCCGGAAGCGCGACGAGGTTCACGTCGGCCCAGTCCAGCGCCGTGTACTCGGCGAACGAGCCCCAATGCGTGAAGCCCGGGCTGGGTCTGCCGGTCGCAGATCTGGTGATGCCCGGCCGCGCACTGCGGGCAGCTCCCGCACGCGCACACGAACGGGACGGTCACCCGATCGCCGGGCTGCCACCGCCGGACGTCGGCGCCCACGGCCTCCACGACTCCCGCCAGCTCGTGCCCGGGGACGTGCGGGAAGCGCCGGATGTCCGGGTCGTGGCCCATCCAGCCGTGCCAGTCGCTCCGGCACAGCCCGCTGGCCTGGACCCGCACCACGACACCATGCGCCGCCGGAGCGGGATCGGGAACCGTCTCGACCGTCGGCATCTGCACCGAAGGCCTCGTAGACCACGGCACGCACGCGCTCAGACTACGGCCGATGAGTTCCGCTGGCCGCGACGGTCAAGGGTCCATGCGAGTGGACGTCGGCGGCGCCTCCCTGTGCGTCGACACCGTGGGTGACCCTTCAGACCCGGCGGTCCTGCTGATCATGGGCGGGGCCGCGTCGATGGATCGCTGGGAGGAGCCGTTCTGCGAGCGGCTGGCCGCCGCGGGCCGCTACGTCATCCGCTACGACCATCGCGACACCGGCGGCTCGACGTCCTCTCCGCCGGGCGAGCCCGCGTACAGCGGCGATGACCTCGTGACCGATCCGCTCGCCATCCTCGATCACCTAGGGGTCGAGCGCGCCCACCTCGTCGGTCTCTCGATGGGCGGCGGGATCGTGCAGCGGATCGCGATCGAGCGACCGGACCGCGTGCTCAGCATCACGCTGATGTCGACCAGCCCGGTGGGCGCCGGCGGGCCAGAGCTTCCGGGTATGTCCGACGCGCTGCGTGCGACGTTCGAGGAGGACCGTGCCGAGCCGGACTGGTCCGATCGCGAGGCGGCGATCGAGTACCTCCTCGAGGACGAGCGGCCGTATGCGGGATCGCGGGGCATCGACGAGCAGGCGACGCGAGCCCTCCTCGGGCGCGTGTATGACCGCTCGGTCAGCCTGCCGAGCGCGTTCAACCACTTCATGCTCGACGGCGGCGAACCGTCGCCGGCGCGACCGGAGCGAGATCGCCGTCCCCGCGCTCGTCGTCCACGGCACCGCGGATCCGTTGTTCCCCCTTCCCCACGGCGAGGCCCTCGCGCGCGAGATCCCGGGCGCCCAGCTCCTCGTGATCGACGGCCTCGGGCACGAGTTCCCGGCGTGGGCGTGGGACGAGGTGCTCCCTGCCCTCATCGCCATGACGCGACCGGCCTAGGCTTCCCCTCATGGGCAAGCGCACGAGCTATGCGCCGGGGACCTTCTCGTGGGTCGACCTGGCCACGACCGATGCCGCGGCCGCGAAGGCGTTCTACTCCGGCATGTTCGGATGGGAGATGGAGGACACCGACGCCGGCGGCGCCGTGTACTCGCTGTGCCGCCTCGACGGCGACGCGGTGGCCGGGCTGTACGCGATGAGCGAGGAGATGCGCTCCACCGGGGCGCCGCCGAACTGGCTGAGCTACGTCACGGTCGCCGACGCCGACGCGGCCGTCGCCCGCGTCAAGCAGCTCGGCGGCAGCGCGATCGACGACGCGTTCGACGTGATGGACGTCGGGCGCATGGCCGTCCTCGCCGATCCGCAGGGCGCCGTCTTCGCGGTGTGGGAGCCGCGCTCGCGGATCGGAGCGGAGCGCGTCAACGACCTCGGCTGCCTGACGATCAACGAGCTCACGACGACCGACCTCGACGCCGCTCGCGCGTTCTACGGGGACCTGTTCGGCTGGGCGACGGAGGACGTCGACACTGGCCCGGGGGGCCCCGTGATCGTGTCCGTCACCAACGACGGCGTGCTCAACGCCAGCATGTCGTCCGCGCAGCCGGGCGAGCCGCCGCACTGGCGCCCGTACTTCACGGTCGAGTCGGTCGAGACCGGCGTGGACCGCGTCCGCGAGCTCGGCGGCGCGACGCTGTTCGGGCCGATCCCGCTCCCCGAGGGGGGCATCGCGGTCGCTCGTGACCCGCAGGGCGCCGTCTTCGCGCTCTTCGCCGGCCGGACCGACCCGTAGGCGTCGTGGACAACGCTCGCATCGCCGATCGCCTCGACGCGTTCGCGTCGCTGCTCGAGCTGGCCGATTCGAACTCCTACACGGTGCGCGCCTACTCCCGCGCCGCCGACATGATCCGATCGGCGCCGGTGCCGGTCGAGCCCCTGGTGCGCTCCGGGCGCGTGCGCGAGCTGCGGGGGATCGGCCGGGGGATCGAGGCGCGCCTCAAGGAGCTCGTCGAGACCGGGGAGATCGCCGAGCTGGCCGAGCTCGAGCGGGAGCTGTCGCCGGGCCTCGTCGGCCTCGGCCGCTACCTCGGCCTCGGCGCCAAGCGGGCGGTCGAGATCGCGCGGGCGCTCGACGTCCGCACCCCGGACGAGCTGCGCGAGGCGGCTGCCGCCGGCCGGCTGCGCGCGGTCCCCGGGATCGGCGCCAAGACCGAGGCGCAGCTGCTCGAAGGGCTTGTCCGGGCGGGCGAGCCGCGGCCGCAGCGCGGGCTGCTGCTCAACCGCGCCTGGGAGCTGGTGGGTGGCATCGCGGACGCACTCGGCGGCGAGGTCGCCGGCGACGTCCGGCGGTGGCGGGACTCGTGCGAGCACCTGGCCGTCGTCTGCGCCACCAACGACCCGGCCACGGCGCTCGCGCGCTTCGCCGAGCTGCCGCAGATCGTGGCGCTGATCGAGCAGGACGCCGGGCGCGCGGTGGGCGTCACCGTCGAGGGCGTGCCCGTGGAGCTCGCCACGGCCGACCCCCAGCGCTTCGGAACCGCGCTGATGCGGGCCACGGGCTCGCCGGCGTACGTCGACGCGCTCGAGCCGCTGCCGGACGCGCCCGACGAGCCAGCCGTCTACGCCGCCCTCGGCATTCCGCCCTGCCCGCCGGAGCTCCGCGAGGCTCCGTTCCGCGGCGAGCCGCCCGAGCTCGTCGCGCTCGAGCACATCCGCGGCGACCTGCACTGCCACACGACGTGGTCCGACGGGCGGGCGAGCGTCGAGGAGATGGGTCGCGCCGCGCTCGAGCGCGGCTACGAGTACCTGGCGATCTGCGACCACACGCCGGCCGTCGGCGCCGTCAAGGGGCTCACCGCCGACGAGGTCCGCCGCCAGGGCGAGGAGATCGCGGCCGCCAACGAGGTGCTCGCGCCGTTCCGCATCCTGCGCGGCACCGAGTGCGACATCCTCCCCGACGGGCGACTCGACCTCCCCGACGACGTGCTGGCCGAGCTCGACTGGGTGCAGGCCAGCGTGCACGGCGGCCAGCGCATGCCCCGCGCGGAGATGACCAAGCGCGTCGAGGAGGCGCTGCGCAACCCGCATGTGAGCTGCCTCAGCCATCCGAAGGGGCGGCTCATCCACCGCCGCCCGGAGAACGCGCTCGACCTCGACCGCGTCTTCGCGATCGCGCTCGAGGAGCGGATCGCGATCGAGGTCAACGGGCTCCCCGACCGGCTCGACCTCAGCGGCGAGCACGTCCGCGAGGCGCTCCAGGCCGGCGTGGAGATCGTGTGCTCGACCGACTCGCACGCGGCAGCCAGGCTGGGGAACATGCCGCTCTCGGTCCACACGGCGCGGCGCGGCTGGGCGACGCCCGCGGACGTCGTCAACACCCAGCCGCTCGAGTCGATCCTGGACCGGCGCCGCGCGCGGTACGGCTAACCGTACGAGCGGCCGGGCGCCAGCCGCCTCGCGCGCCGCCCCGCGAGCAGGGACTCTTCCGTCCCCGCATAGTTGCATCGGCAACCACACTCCCAAAGGAGCGACACCGTGACGACGCAGGTCCTCGCACCGACTGCCGGCCGGCTGCTGCATCGGCCGGAGGGCACCGGCGACATGTACTGGGGTCCCGGCGACCTCTACCGCTTCCTCGTCACCGGCGAAGAGACCGGCGGCGCGTACTTCGCGATGGAGGCGATCGTCCCGCCCGGTGGAGGGCCGCCGCCGCACATCCACAGCAACGAGGACGAGACCTTCTACGTCGTCGAGGGTCGCTGCTCGATCCGCCTCGGAGACGAGTGGGTGACGGCGAGCGCCGGCGACTTCGTGAACGTGCCGCGCGGCACCGTGCACTGCTTCCACAACGACGGTGCCGAGGCCATGCGCATGATCCTCACCTTCACCCCGGCGGGCATCGAGCAGTTCTTCCTGGAGACGCTGGAGCGCGCGCTCGATCCGACGCAGGCTCCGCCCGAGCCGCCGGAGGCGGTCGCCGCGCGCTACGCCGAGGCGGCGCCGCGGTACGGCATGCGGTTCCTGGTGGAGGGCTAGGCCGGCTCAGCGACCCGTGCCGGCGCCCGGCGCAGCGCGACGGAGACGAGGCCGGCGAGGATGAACGCGACGCCGACGAGCTGAAGGCCGCTCGGCTCCTCTCCCAGGAGCACGACGCCGAGCAGGACCGAGCCGACGGGCTGGATGGTGAGCGTCACCGAGGTGAGGGCGGCGGGCAGCCGCGGGAGCGAGGAGGCGATGAGCAGCCAGCCGAGCACCTGCGAGGTGAGCGCGAGCACGACGAGCCAGGCGTGGGCGGGCCAGCTCGGCAGCAGGTCCGCCTCGCCGACGGCGATCCCCGCAGCCAGCGCGGCGAGTGTGGCCACCGCGGTGGTGTCGAACAGCGGGCCTGCTGTGCGCCGCAGGTCCGAGCCGGCCTGGCGGAGCACGAGCAGGAAGCCGGCGTAGGTGAGCCCGGTGAGGATGCCGAACATCACGCCCCGCACCGGGTCGGCGCCGTAAGCGCCCGACTCGAGCACGCCGGAGATGAGCAGCACGCCGCTGCAGACGAGGGGGAGCGCGGCGAGCAGCCGGGTCTGCACGCGCTCGCCGAGCACCGCCCACGCGACGAAGGGCACGACGACGACCTGGAGGTTGCCGAGCACGGTGGCCAGGCCGGCGCCGACGTCCTGGATCGCGTGGTGCCAGAAGATCAGGTCGGCGGCGAAGAAGATCCCGGCCGGGACGGCCAGCATCCGCGCCCGGCGGGTGCGCGGACCGTGGCGGCGATCCTCGAGCCAGGCGAGCAGGCCGAGAAGCGGGAGCGCGTAGGCGCAGCGGAAGATCGCCGCGGTCGACGGGGACACGTCGGCGAGGTCGACGAGGATCGCCGAGAAGGCGATCGTGAGGGCGCCCGCGACCGCGACGGCGGCCGGCCGCCGCGTGAGCGTGCGGGTCACGCTCTCAGCTTGACACGGGCCCCGCCAGGCCGGCCGTCCCGACCCGCACGAAGCCGAGGCGGGAATACATCCGCGCGACGTCCTCGCTCCCGGCCGACAGGAACACGAGCTCGGCGCCGCCCCGCCGGGCGTCGGACACCAGCGCGGCCGTGACCGCGGTGGCGAGCCCGCGCCGGGCGTGCGAGGGCAGCGTGGCGACGCCGACGACCTCGGTGACGGCACCCAGCGGCTGGTGGCTGCCCACCGCCACCACGCCGGACGCATCCTCGGCCACGTGAGTCGCGATCAGCCCGGCGGCCAGCCGCGCCCGCACCGCGTCGAGCGCCCCGCGCGGCCGCGAGGCGACCTGGGCGTCGCGCTCGAGCGCCCCGGCATCCCGCCCGCCGCCAACGCCAGGTCGGCGACGGCGCGTGCCGCGGCCAGCTCGGGGTCGTCCGGCTCGAGCCGCCGCACCCGCGCGCCGGGCGGCGTGGACGCCCGGAGCGGCCCGTCGAGCACCATCAGCGGCACCTCCATCACGGACAGGCCGGTCCCGCGCGTGGCCGGGCCGAGCGAGGGGGCGAGGTCGACGATCCACTCGAACGCCTCCGGCTCGCCCAGCTCCCACTGGCGCGAGCGTACGGCGCGCACGTCCTCCGCCGTCACCTCGCCCGCGCCGGACGGCCGCGCGTAGTACGGCCACGGCACCCCCTCGGCGACGAACAGCCGCAGCGGCCCGTGCTCCTCCACACGGGCCGCCGACCGCGGGACCGCGTCGCAGTAGGCGTCGATCCGCGCTACGAGGCCGATGATCCCGCGGCGATCTTGCGCAGGTCGAGCGCCTCGTCGAGCGTGGCCTCGTCCACGCCGTGGTCGCGCGCGACCTCCCGCAGCGTGCGCCCGCTGGCCGCCGCGTCCTTCACGATTTCCGCGGCCTTGTCATAGCCGATGTACGGGTTCAGCGCGGTGGCGACCGCCAGCGTGCTCTCGGCGGAGCGCTCGCAGCCCTCGAGGTTGGCCTCGATCCCCTCGACGCACTTCGCCGCGAACAGCTCGCTCGTGCTGCTCAGCAGGTGGATCGACTGGAGCAGGTTGCGGGCCATCAGCGGGATGCGGACGTTGAGCTCGAACTGCCCCTGGAGGCCGCCGACGGTGATCGCCGTGTCGTTGCCGATCACCTGCGCGCTGACCTGGAGCACGACCTCCGGGAGCACCGGGTTGACCTTCCCGGGCATGATCGAGGAGCCCTTCTGGAGCTCGGGCAGGAGCAGTTCGCCGATGCCGGCGCGGGGCCCCGAGCCCATCAGCGCCAGGTCGTTGGCGATCTTGGTCAGGGAGACGGCGATCACCTTCAGCGCCCCCGACAGCTCGACGAGCGCGTCGCGGTTGCCCTGGGCCTCGAACGGGTCCTCGGGCGCGCTGATCTCGAGGCCGGTGTCGGCCGCCAGGCGCTCGCGGACCTTGCCCGCGAAGTCGCGGTGGGTGTTGAGCCCGGTGCCGGTGGCGGTGCCGCCGAGCGGGATCTGGCCCACGTGCGGGAGCGCGGCCGCGACCCGCGCGCGCCCGAGCCTGACCTGCGCGGCATAGCCGGCGAACTCCTGCCCGAGGGTGACGGGCACGGCGTCCATCAGGTGGGTGCGGCCGGACTTGACGATGTCCTTGAACGCCTCCGCCTTGTCCGCGAACGCGCGCTCGAGCCGCTCGAGGGCGGGCAGCAGCCGGTTGGTCGCCTCGTCGAGCGCGGCCAGGTGCACGGCGCTCGGGAAGACGTCGTTCGACGACTGGCCCATGTTGACGTGGTCGTTCGGGTGCGCGCCCTCGCCCGCCAGCGTGGCGATGACCTCGTTGGCGTTCATGTTCGACGACGTGCCGGAGCCGGTCTGGAAGACGTCGATCGGGAACTGGTCGTCGTGGCGGCCCTGCGCGATCTCGTCGGCGGCCGCGCCGATCCGCTCCGCCAGCGCGCCGTCGAGCAGCCCGAGCTCGGCGTTCGCCCGCGCGCTCGCGCCCTTGATGCGGCCGAGCCAGCGGACGACCGCCACCGGGATCCGCTCCCCGGACACGGGGAAGTTGGCCACCGCCTTGCGGGTCTCCCCGCCCCACAACTCGTCGGTCGTCTCAACCGTCATGAAGTCCTCCAGTCTCGACTCAACGACGCCAAGCCTAGGCCAGCTCGAGCCGGGCGCCGGGGCCTGGCTCGGGCGTGACGTCGTGCGGGTGCAGCGGCTCGCGGCAGTGCCCGCACACGAGCACCGGGTCCGCCTCCTCACCGCAGGTGTGCCGGAGCACGACCGGCGGGCCGGTGTCGCCGGCCAGGTGCTCGTCGCCCCAGCGCATGATCGCGATCACGGCCGGATAGAGGTCGCGGCCGGCCTGGGTGAGGCGGTACTCGAAGCGCTCCGGCTCGTCCTGGTAGCGGCGGCGCTCGAGGATGCCGGCCCGCACGAGCGTCTGGAGCCGCGTGGAGAGGATGTTGCGGGCGATGCCGAGATTGCGCTGCATGTCCGAGAAGCGGCGGACGCCGTAGAACGCCTCGCGCATGATCAGCATCGTCCAGCGCTCGCCAAGGACCTCCATCGCCTTGCCGACCGAGCAGATGGGTGGACGCTCGAGCTCGTACATGTGAGAGAGACGGTACCGCGTCAGCCGCAGAAAGCCGCCAGCTCCCGGGCGAGCCCGACCGGGTCGTCGTACGCCATCAGATAGCCCGTGCCCTCGAGCACGCGCAGCTGCCCGTCGGGCAGCAAGTCGAGCGCCTCCTCGGCGATCGCCAGCGGGTGCATCGGATCCTCGTCGGCCCACAGCAGGAGCGTCGGCACGTCGATCAGCCGGTAGGCGTCGAGCAGGTCGACCTGGGCGCCCGACGGCCAGCGCCGGGCGGCGCGCGCCCACGAGCGGGCGCGGTTCGCGTTGCCACCGAGCCCGCCGAGGGCGTGGCGCACGAGGTCGCGAGCGGCGGGGTTGTTGCGCGCGGTCAGCCGCTCACCGGCGGCGGGGCGGAAGGCGAGCCGGGCGCCGTGCGAGATCGCGCGGTCGAGTCCCGGCACGGCGCCCGCCCGCACGGCGAGCGCGACGGCGCGCTCCCACCGGTCGCGCTCGGGGCGTCGGTGGAGCGGGCTCGACATCAGCACCAGCCGGCTGGGCGTGAGCTGGCGGCTGGCGACCGCCTTGAGCAGGATCTGCGCTCCCACCTCGTGGCCGCCCGCCAGCGGGCGCGGCCCGCACGTCTCGCGCACGAACCCCGACATCACCTCGGCGAGCCAGTCCGGCGTGTACGGATGGCGCGGGCGGTCCTCGGAGTCGCCGTGCAGCGGGAGGTCCGGGAGCACGAGCCGGTAGCGGTGCGCGAGCTCGTCGACCACGGGCTCCCACTCGCGATGGGAGAGCCCCTTCGAGTGCAGCAGCGCGAGCGGCCGGCCGGTTCCCGCCTCCCGGTAGGCCACGCGTGCGCCGTCGTGGTGGTGGTAGAGCCTGAGCTTCAATAGGAGGAGTGTTACGCCCTCTGGACCGGGAGGTGTTCGCGCTCGCGCTGCCCGCGCTCGGGGCGCTGGCCGCCGAGCCGCTCTACGTGCTCGTCGATACCGCGATCGTCGGTCACCTCGGCACGGTGCAGCTCGCGGCGCTGGCGATCGCGGCGACGGTGCTCTCCGCCGCGTTCGCCGTCCTCAACGCGCTCACCTACGGGACGACGGCCCAGGTCGCGCGGCTGCACGGCGCGGGCCGCGACGCCGAGGCCGCCGTGCTCGGGTCGCAGGCGCTGTGGCTGGCGCTCGCGATCGGGGCGCTGCTGCTCGCGCTCACGCTGGGCTTCGCCGGGCCGGCGGCGGCGCTCATGGGCGGGGAGGGAGAGATCGCCGACGGCGCGGTCACGTACCTGCGGATCGCGGCGCTGGGCGCGCCGTTCTTCATGCTCGCCGCATCCGGGCAGGGCTTCCTGCGGGGGATGGGCGACCTGCGGACGCCGCTCGTCATCCTCGTCACCGCCCAGGCGGCCAACGTCGTGCTCGAGGTCCTGTTCGTGTACGGCTTCGGGTGGGGGCTGGCGGGCTCGGCGTGGGGGACCGTGATCGCCCAGGCTGGGATGGGCACGGCGTTCTTCGTGGTCCAGCGGCGCGCGGGCCTCGAGCCGCCGCTGCTCGAGCGCATGCGGCCGTTGATCCGGATCGGCTCGGAGATCGCGGTGCGCACGAGCGCGCTGCTCGCCTCGTTCCTCGTCGCCTCGGCGGTGCTCGCGCGCGTCGGGGCGCCCGCCCTCGCCGCCCACCAGATCGCGTTCCAGCTCTTCGTCTTCCTCGCGCTGCTGCTCGACGCGCTGGCGATCGCCGCGCAGGTGATCGTCGGCCGGGCCCTGGGCGCTGCTGACGTCAGGCTCGCGCGCGAGGCGGCGACCCGGGTGATCCTGTGGTCGGCCGTCGTCGGGGCCGCCTTCGGCGTCGTCCTGCTCGCGCTCGCCGGCGTGATCCCGCACGCGTTCACGGACGACGAGCGGGTCGTCGACCAGGCGCACGAGATCTGGTGGCTGTTCGCGGTGCTGATGCCGCTCAACGGCGTGGTCTTCGCCCTCGACGGGATCCTCATCGGCGCCGGCGACACCCGCTTCCTCATGTGGGCGATGCTCTCCTCGGCCGCGGTCTACGTCCCCGTGGCGCTGCTGTCGCTCGACCAGGGCTGGGGGATCACGGGCGTCTGGTGGGGCCTCGCCGCGCTGATCGCCATGCGCGCGCTCACCTGCGGGGTGCGCTTCCTGGGCCGCCGCTGGGTTCTCACCGGCGCTCCGGCGTAATACCCTGCGCGCCCGCGTGCTCCGCCGCTCCCTCAGCCTCGCGCTCGTCGTCGTCCTGCTCGCGCCCGCGTCCGCGCTCGGCCAGCAGAACCAGACCCCGCAGCAGGACCCGTTCCCGCCGCTCCCCCAGCCGCAGCCCACCGCCGTGCCCCCGCCGGAGGACGACGACGGCTTCCTCGGTCTCAACAACGAGATCGGCGGCGGCGCGACGCTCTACATCATCGCCGCCGCCCTGCTCGTCGCGTTCGTCGGCATCGGCATGTTCATCTCCCGCGACGCCCGCCGCTCCCTCCCCGCCGCCCACCGCCCGGACGCCCATCGCTCCCGCGAGGAGGGCCCGCACAAGCACAAGCGCCAGGCGAAGGCCAAGGCCCGCGCCCGCGGCAGGGCCCAGCGCAGCGCCCGCCGCAAGAATCGGTAGCGCGGGCGAACGTCAACGGCGGCTGGGTAGGGGAGGGTGAGGGTGGCGGCCGGTGTGCAGAACCGGCCACGCGGGGGTCCGCGGGCGGTCGCTTGTCCACTTATGAGCCGCTACGGCTTCTAACCGGCCACGAGCCGCTCGGACCAGGGACCATTGTCCCCTTTGGCACCCCCACCTCCCCTACCCAGCGCAGTTGACGTTCGCCGAGCCAGCTAGAGCGGCTTGGGCGGCTTCATGTCGTGGCGCTTCATGCCGTCCTCGACGGCGGCGACCACGGTCTCGACGACCTTGACGCGCGCGTACCGCTTGGAGTCGGCCTCGACCAGCGTCCACGGCGCGAAGTCGGTGCTCGTCTCGGCCAGCATGTCCTCGACCGCCTTCACGTACGCGCGGTGCTTCTTGCGGTTGCGCCAGTCCTCGTCGGTGAGCTTCCAGCTCTTGAGCGGGTCCTTCGCGCGCGCGTCGAAGCGCTTCTTCTGCTCCTTGGAGGAGATGTGGAGCCAGAACTTGACGAGCAGCATCCCCTCGTCGACGAGCATGCGCTCGAACTCGACGATCTCCCCGTACGCGCGCTGCCAGACGGCCGGCTCGGCGAAGCCCTCCACGCGCTCCACCAGCACGCGCCCGTACCACGAGCGGTCGAGCACGGCCATGCCGCCCCAGCCGGGGAGCGGGGGCCAGAAGCGCCACAGCCAGTGGTGGCGCTTCTCGTCGTAGGTCGGCGCCGCGAACTGCTTCACGCGCACGTGGCGCGGATCCAGGGGAGACACGAGCCGCTTGATCGCCCCGCCCTTGCCGGAGGCGTCCCAGCCCTCGAACACGACGCACAGCGGCGGGCCGATCCTCCCCTCCCCGATCAGGCCGCCGAGCACGAGCCGCAGCTGCAGGAGCCGGGTCTGCGCCGCGTCGAGCCGCTCCGCCTCCTCCTCGCGGCTCAGCTTGAGCGACAGGTCGAGCTCATCCAGGCGGCCCATTGCCCAGGGATATCACCAGATCGCGCACCTTCAGAACCGCCAGGTCACGCGGCACGACGTCGACCGCGCCGGCGAAGCCGGTGAAGACGCCGTCGCCCCGGTAGTCGGCGAACCGCTCGACGCGGTCGCCGCGCAGGAAGATGAACTGCTCGCCGGTCGGGAAGTCGTCGCCCGTCCACTCGTAGCCGAGTCGCGCCGAGACCGCCTCGCGCGGCGCCCCGCGGGCGACGACGAGGACGACGTCCCAGTCACCCGGGACGAGACGGCTGAGGTCGACGCGCCCGCCGCTCTCGCGCTCGGCCAGGGCGATCGCGCGCGTCAGCCGCTCGGACAGCACGTTGTCGACCGCGATGTCGTCCTCGTCGCTGCCCAGCACCACGGCCAGCGACAAGCCGCCGATCAGCAGCGCCAGCGCCGCTCCCGCCGCGATCAGGGCTCGCATCATCCCACCTAGAATGGCCGGTCCGTTGCCGCCGCTGCGCCCGCTGCCCGCGACGACCCGACTTCCCCAAGCTCGAGGAGGAGGTCCTCGAGCGCTGGCGCGAGCGCGACGTGTTCCACGAGTCGGTGCGCCGCCGCCAGGGCGCCGACCCGTACGTGTTCTACGAAGGGCCGCCGACCGCGAACGGCCGGCCGGGCTCGCACCACGTGCTCTCGCGCGTGTTCAAGGACATCTTCCCGCGCTACCAGACCATGCGCGGGCGCTACGTGGAGCGCAAGGGCGGCTGGGACTGCCATGGGCTGCCGGTCGAGATCGCGGTCGAGCAGAAGCTCGGCTTCACCTCCAAGGCCGACATCGAGCGCTACGGCATCGCGGAGTTCAACCAGCAGTGCCGCGAGTCGGTGTTCGAGTACCTGGAGGACTGGAACCGGCTGACCGAGCGGATCGGCTACTGGGTCGACCTCGACGACGCGTACCGCACGCTCGATCCCCCGTACGTCGAGTCCGTCTGGTGGGCGCTGAAGACGATGTGGGACCGCGACCTGCTCTACGAGGGCTACAAGGTCGTGCCGTACTGCGCGCGCGACGGCACGGCGCTCTCCTCGCACGAGGTCGCCCAGGGCTATGAGGACGTCGAGGACCCCAGCGTCTACGTGCGCTTCCCGGTCACCCGTCCCGCGGGCGTGCTGCGCGAGGGCGACGCCGTGCTGGCCTGGACGACGACGCCCTGGACGCTGCTCTCCAACGCTGCGCTCGCGGTCTCGCCCGAGCTCGCGTACGTGCGCACCGCGGACGGTCACGTGCTGGCCGAGGCGCGCGCCGAGGCCGTGCTCGGCGAGGACGTCGAGATCGCCGACCGCTTCCACGGGCGCGACATGCTGGGCGCCGCCTACGAGCCGCCGTTCGGGTTCATCGCCACCGAGGAGTTCGGCCCCAAGGGCCACACGATCGTGCCGGGCGACTTCGTCAGCGCCGAGGACGGCACCGGCGTCGTGCACACCTCGATCTCGTTCGGCGAGGACGACTTCCGGATCGGCCTCGAGCAGGGCATCCCGGTCGTCAACCCGGTGCGGCTCGACGGCACGTTCGAGGAGCGCATGGGGCCGTTCGCGGGCCGCTGGGTCAAGGAGGCCGACCCCGACATCGTCAAGGCCCTGCGGGAGAGCGGCCGCCTGGTCCGCGAGGAGCGCATCCTGCACTCGTATCCGCACTGCTGGCGCTGCGGCACGCCGCTGCTCTACTACGCCAAGCCGTCCTGGTACATCCGCACGTCCGAGCTGCGCGACCGCCTGCTGGCCGCCAACGAGACGATCGAGTGGCACCCGGAGCACATCAAGCACGGGCGCTTCGGCAAGTGGCTCGAGAACAACGTCGACTGGGCGATCTCACGCGAGCGCTACTGGGGCACGCCGCTGCCCGTGTGGCGCAACGACGCGGGCGAGACGATGGCGATCGGGTCGTTCGACGAGCTCGAGCGGCTCAGCGGGGTGCGGCTCGAGGACCCGCACCGGCCGTACGTCGACGAGGTCGAGATCCCCTCTCCCACCGGCGGCGAGCCGCTGCGCCGGGTGCCCGAGGTGATCGACGTCTGGTTCGACTCGGGGGCGATGCCGTTCGCGCAGTGGCACGCGCCGCACGAGAACGAAGAGCACTTCCGCGAGCGCTTCCCGGCCGACTACATCTGCGAGGCGATCGACCAGACGCGCGGCTGGTTCTACTCGCTGCTCGCCATCTCCACGCTGCTGTTCGACGAGGCGCCGTACCGGACATGCCTGTGCCTCGGCCACATCGCCGACGCCGAGGGCAAGAAGATGTCCAAGTCGCTCGGCAACATCGTCGTGCCGTGGGAGGTGATCGACCGCCACGGGGCGGACGCCTTCCGCTGGTACTACCTCACGTCCAAGCAGCCGTGGGACGGCTACCTCTTCTCCGTCGAGACGGTCGGCGAGTCGGTTCGGCAGTTCCTGCTCCAGCTGTGGAACACGTACTCGTTCCTCGTCCTCTACGCGAACGTCAACGACGTCTCGGAGTGGGGCGAGCCGCAGACCGAGCTCGACCGCTGGGCGCTCTCCCGCCTGCACTCGACCACCGAGGTGGTCCGCGACCGGCTCGACCACTACGACGCCACGCGCGCCGGCCACGCGATCGCCACGCTCGTCGACGAGCTGTCGAACTGGTACGTGCGCCGGTCCCGCGCGCGCTTCTGGGACGGCGACCCGGCGGCGTTCGGCACGCTGCGGACCTGCCTCGTCGGCATCGCCCACCTGCTGGCTCCGTTCACGCCGTTCGTGGCGGACGAGATCTACGACAACCTCGACGGCACCGAGCCCAGCGTGCACCTGTCCGACTTCCCCGCGGTCGGCGCCCGCGACCCGGAGCTCGAGCTGGCCATGGCCGTGGCGCGGGAGACCGTGCGGCTCGGGCTCGCCGCCCGCGGGCAGGCGAAGCTGGGCGTGCGCCAGCCGCTGCGGGCCGCCGTCGTGGTCGCGGCCGGCGCCGAGCGGACGGCGATCGAGCGGCTCGAGGAGCTGGTGCGCGCGGAGCTGAACGTGAAGGAGCTGCGCTACGTGTCCCAGGCCGACGAGCTCGGCTCCTATGAGATCAAGCCGAACTACCGCGCGCTCGGGCCGCGCTTCGGCAAGCACATGCCGCAGGTCGCCGCCGCCGTCGCCGCACTCGAGCCGGCCCGGGTGGCGGAGGCGCTGCGGGGGGACCGCGCGGTCGGAATCAGCGTCGACGGCCACGACCACGAGCTGGGGCCGGACGACCTGCTGCTCGCGATCAGCCCGCTCGAGGGCTACCAGCTCGAGCGCGAGGGGTCACACGCGGTGGCGCTCGAGCTCGATCTCGACGAGGAGCTGATCCGCGAGGGGCTCGCGCGCGAGATCGTCCATGCGGTCCAGAACGCGCGTAAGACCGCCGGGCTCGAGGTCGCCGACCGGATCGAGCTGACGCTCGGGGGCGACGAGGAGCTGCTCGAGGCGGCACGGGCGTTCGAGCCACACCTGGCGGGGGAGACGCTCGCCGTGCGGGTGGACTACGACGGAGCGGTGGGCGAGGAGGCGACCGTCAAGGGCCGCCCCCTGTACATCGCTGTGCAGCGAGCGTCGGCCTAGGCCTGGGCGAGCGCGGGCTCGAGCTGCGCCTCGAGGCGCTTGCGCGGCTGGGCGCCCTGGATGCGGGCGGCCTCGGCGCCGTTGCGGAAGAGGACCATCGTGGGGATGGCGAGGACGCCGTACTCCATCGGCGTCTGCATGTTCTCGTCGATGTTCAGCTTCACGACGCGCAGGTCCTCGCGCTCGGCGTTGATCTCCTCGAGGATCGGCGAGACCATGCGGCAGGGTCCGCACCACGGCGCCCAGAAGTCGACGAGCACCGGAGTCTCGGACTCGAGTACCTCGGCCTGGAATGTGACGTCGGTGACGCTGATGATGCTGCCTGCCATTGGGTTCAGGGCTCCTCTCGGGCTGCGCTTGCTTCAGAAAGTATAGCTATGAGGTCGGGCGTTACCGCCGTCTCGACCACCGCCGCGGCGACCAGCACCGGCACCGCGATGGCCACGGTAACGAACGTCGCGGCCAGCAGCTCGTTCCAGGCCTGCCGGCGGGCCGCGAGCGTCCACGCCGCGAGCGGGAGGAACAGCGCCGCGAGCTCCGGCAGCGCATGCGGCAGCAGCCCCACGAGCAGCACGAGCGGCGAGAGCCCGAGCTGCTCGGAGAGGTCGGCCGCGCTGTGCCCGAGGGCGTAGGCCTGGGTGGAGAGGGAGAACAGCGTGGCGGCGATCACGAAGCCGATGGCGAGCGGGCCGGCGCGGTCATGGATGCGCCGCCACACGCCGGTGTAGTCCTCGGCCGCCGTCGGCAGGCTCGAGCCGGCGATGAAGCCGGCGACGCACGCGAGCGCATGCAGGGCGAGCACGAGCCCGTTGCGGTAGAGCACGAACGCGAAGTCGCTGAAGCCCGCCGGCCGCGTGACGCCGGGCAGGCTGAACCCGAACGGATCGGGGGTCGACAGCTCCGCGACCGCCCAGATGGCGGTCAGCAGCGCGGCGGCCACCGCGACCGACAGGAGCGCCCACGGGCGGACGACCGCGAGTGGCCGACGGCGCCAGCGCGCCAGTGTGACGCGGGTGTCCGCCCAGCCCTGGACGACCGCGAGGCGTTCGGCGTTCATGCCTCAGTTAGTCGGCAGGTCCCGGGCGAAGCGCAACGCCGGCACGACCCACGCGGCCTCGAGCGCGATCCGCGCCGACATCTTCGAGCGGCCGTGCTCGCGGCCCCGGAAGACGATCGGGATCTCCTCGACGGACAGTCCCCGCAGCAGCGTCCGGTAGGCCAGCTCCACCTGGAAGGCGTAGCCCTGAGAGCGCAGGTGCGCCGGCACGACGGCGGCGAGCGCGTCCGCCCGCCAGCAGCGGATGCCGCTGGTGAGGTCGCGGACGGGAGCGCCGAGCACGCGGCGCGCGTACGCGCACCCAGCGCGCGAGACGGTGCGCCGCACTGCGCCCCAGCCCTCGACGCCGCCGCGCGGCACGTAGCGGGAGCCGATCGCCAGCGCGGCATCGCTGGCCAGCAGGCGCGGGAGGTCGGCCGGGTCGTGCGAGAGGTCGGCGTCCATCTGGATCACCCGTTCGGCGCCCGCCCGCAGCGCGTGGGCGAACCCGGCGAGGTACGCCGAGCCGAGGCCGGCCTTGCTCGCGCGGTGCAGCACCTCGACGCCGGTGTGCTCGGCCGCCAGCCGCTCGGCGATCGCACCGGTGCCGTCGGGCGAGGCGTCGTCGACCACGAGCACGTGGGCGCCGGGTACGGCGGCGAGCACGCGCCGGACGACGGGCTCGAGGGTGGCCGCCTCGTCGTAGGTGGGAAGGATGACCCAGACGGGCGCGGACACGGGAGGGCCGTAGCCTACGGGATCCGTGGCCGACCTCACGAACGCCCAGATCGCCGCTGCCTTCGAGGAGCTGGCCGACCTCTACGAGCTCGACGGCGTCGTCCAGTACCGGGTCATCGCCTATCGCACCGCCGCCCGGACGGTGCGCGACTCCTCGGTCTCGGTCGCCCAGCTCGCGCGCGAGGGGCGCGTGACCGAGCTGCCGGGGATCGGCAAGACGCTCGAGGAGAAGCTGCTGGCGCTCGACGCGACCGGCGACATCCCGGCCGCCCAGAAGCTGCGCGCGAAGATCCCCGTCGGCCTCGTGTCGGTCATGCACCTGCCCGGCTTCGGCGCCAAGCGGGCGAAGCGCCTCTACGACGAGCTGGGGGTCGACTCGCTCGACGCCCTGCGGGCCGCGGCCGAGGACGGCAGGATCCGCGGGCTGCGCGGGTTCGGCCCGAAGGTGGAGGAGAACCTCAAGCGGGTGCTGGCCGACCACGACGAGAACGGGCCGGCGCCGCGGATCCTGCTCTCGCGCGCCCTCCCCGTCGCCGACCAGGTCGTCGGCGCCCTGCGCGCGCACCCCGCCGCCGAGCGGGTCGAAGCCGCCGGCTCGCTGCGCCGCCTGGCCGACTCGGTGAAGGACATCGACGTCATCGCGACGGCCTCCGACCCGGCGGCGCTGGCCGGCTCGCTCGGCGAGCTGCCGATCGTCGAGGCCGTCCAGAACGCCGGCGACGCGGGCGCGCGGGTCAGCACCCACTCGGGGATGAAGATCGACCTCAAGGTCGTCGAGCCCGACCAGTTCGGCAACGTGCTCCAGCACTTCACGGGCTCCAAGGCGCACAATGTGGCGCTTCGCGAGGCGGCGGTCCGGCGCGGCCTGCACGTCTCCGAGTACGGGATCCTCGACGACGCGACCGGCGAGACCCTCCGCTGCGCGACCGAGGAGGAGGTTTACGCGGCGCTCGGCCTGCCGTGGATCCCGCCGGAGCTGCGCGAGGGCCGCGGCGAGCTCGAGGCGGCCACGGCCGGCTCCCTGCCCGATCTCGTCGAGCTCGCGGACCTGCGCGGCGACCTGCACTGCCACACGACGACCTCCGACGGGCGCCAGACGGCCGAGGAGATGGCCGTCGCCGCCCGCGAGCGGGGCATGGAGTACCTGGCCATCACGGACCACTCGGCCTCGCACGGCTTCGGCGACCACGTGACGCCCGACGAGCTGCGCGCCCGGATCGAGGAGATCCGCTCCCTCAACGAGCGGCTGGACGGGATCGAGCTGCTGATCGGGACGGAGTCGAACATCCTCCCGGACGGCTCGCCCGACTACCCGGACGACCTGCTGGCCCAGCTCGACTGGGTGATCGCGTCCGTGCACACCTCGTTCGCGATGGGCCGCCGGGAGATGACCGACCGCGTGGTGGCGGCCGTCGAGCACCCCCACATCGACGCGATCGGGCACCCGACCGGGCGCAAGATCGAGACGCGGGCGCCGTACGAGATCGACATGGAGCGCGTGATCGAGGCCGCGGCGCGCACAGGCACGATGATCGAGATCAACGCCGCGCCGGACCGGCGCGACATGAACGAGATCCACGCCCGCGAGGCGGCGCGGGCCGGCGTCCGTGTGCTCGTCAACTCCGACGCCCACTCGGCGCGCAACTTCGAGCTGCTGCGCTACGGCATCGCCACCGCCCGCCGCGCGTGGCTGACCGCGGACGACGTGGCCAACACGCGCTCGTGGGCGGAGTTCGCCCCGCTGCGCAAGCGCGCCCGTTAAGTGCGGAGGTATGCCCCGCCGAAGCCCGGCGTGCGCACGAGCCGGATCGGCTGTACGGGAGAGGTCCGGTCGACGTAGAAGCGCGCCCCGTCGCGCTCCTCGATCGCCTGCACGGCCGCGTCCTGGCGGCGCCAGGCGAGCGCCCAGATCAGCGCGCCGCCCGCCGCCACGGCCGCCACCTGGGGGCGGACGATCCCCGCGCCCGCGGAGGCGACCGTGAAGAGCAGCAGCGGCCACAGGCGGTTGACGAGCGTGAGCCCGGGGCGCAGCTCGGGCAGTGTCGTCTGCGTCCGTGCGGTAGCGAGCAGGCGGGCGATCGGCGGCGACGTCTCCGCGCGGCGGCCGAGCCACGCGCCGATCACGATCGAGCCCGCCCACCAGACGGCGCTGAACACGAGCAGCGTGCGGTCCGGCTCGCGCGCCAGGCCGATCACCGTGAGGGCGGCGAGGAGGGTGGCCGATCCCGCGCTCAGGAGCACGGTCGCCTTGAGGAAGTCCCCGAAGCGCACCGGGTCAGTCGAGCAGCGCCTGGAGGAGCTCGCGGACGCCGTCGGTGCCGTCGACCATCACGTCGGCCTCCTTGGCCAGGGCCGACGGCCCCTCGTCCGAGTGCACGCCGACGCGGACGGCGGTCCCGAGGCGGCCGCCCTCCACCAGCTCGGTCAGCCCGCGGAAGGCGTCGAGGTCCGTGGTGTCGTCGCCCACGTACAGCGCCGCGGCGAGATGCTTGTCGCGCAGGAGGGACACGATGCCGGCGCCCTTGTCGATCCGTACCGGCGGGCGGATCTCCAGCACCTTGCGGCCCCAGTGGGTCGTGAAGCCGGCCTGCTCGGCGCGGCGGGCGACCTCCTCGACCGCCGCCTGGGCGTCCTCCTCGTCGGGCACGCCGCGCCAGTGCAGCGCGGCGATCGCCTCCTTGTCCTCGAGGCGCACGCGGAGCTTGCGGAGCGGCTCGTCGAACGCGTCCTCGGTGAAGTTCTGGACCCGCCGAGTCCAGGCCTGGAGCTCACGGTCGAGCTGCGGCGCCGTCGAGCCCGGCATCAGGACCTCGGAGCCGTGCGAGCCGAGGTACGCGATCGAGCCGAGCGAGACGATGCGGCGCGCGTCGGACGCCCGGCGGCCGGAGACGCACGCCACGACGCCGTAGCGGCGAGCGACCTCGATCAGCGGCCGCCGCGTCGTCTCGGGCATGTGCGCATCGTCCGGATGCTGGACGATCGGGGCCAGCACGCCGTCCACGTCGAGGAGGACGCCGGCGCGCTCGGGATGGGCCTTGAACGGCTCGAGCAGCTCCTGGAGGGTTCCCGTCGGCACCCGGTCTAGTATGGCGCCGATGCCCCAAGACCTGGTGAACGGGGACGGCTGGGCCATCGCCTCGCTCGACGGCCTCGGCGAGGGGCCCGGGTTCCGCAAGGTGCGCGCGCCGTTGGGCGTCACCGAGTTCGGCGTCAACGCGGTCGTGCTGCCGCCCGGTTTTACGAGCCGCCGCCATTTCCACGAGCGCCAGCAGGAGCTCTACCTCGTGCTGAGCGGCGAGATCGAGTTCGAGCTCGGCGATGAGCGGCACACGCTCGGGCCGGGCGGGCTGGCGCGCGTCGACCCGCCGACCGTGCGCTCCCTGCGCAACACGTCGGACACCGCCGAGGCCGTGTACTTCTGCGTGGGTGGCCAGGGCGGCTACGTCGGCCGCGACGGCCGGCCGCCTAGCGCGCCTTAAGCAGGTCGCGGATCTCACCGAGCAGGACGACGTTCTCCGGCACGGCCTCGGGCTCGGCCTCGTCGCCCGCCTTGCGCCGCGCCATCAGCGCGTTGACCGGCTTGACGACGAGGAAGAAGACCGCGGCGCCGATGATCAGCAGTGACACGATCGCGTTGATGAACTCGCCGTAGCGGAACCGCGAGCCGTTGATCGTGAAGGTCAGCCCGGCGAAGTCCTGCTTCCCGCCGACGGCCGCGATCAGCGGCGTCACGAGGTCTTCGACGAACGACGTGACGACCGCGCCGAACGCCGCCCCGATGACGACCGCGACGGCGAGATCGACCACGCTGCCGCGCAGCAGGAACTCGCGGAACTCCTTGACCATCCGAGCCTCCCCTCGAAGTTGACGTGATCGGCAAGTATGGCCGGGCGCCCGAACGGGAATCCCAAGGAGCATGGCTTCGCAGCGCACCGCTCCCAACTCGCCGACCGACCTGGGGAAGCGCTCCTGGTTCGCCACGCTCAAGCGCACGGCGAAGGAGTTCAGCAACGACAACCTCACCGACTGGGCCGCGGCCCTGACGTACTACGCGGTCCTCTCGATCTTCCCCGCCCTGATCGCGATGATGTCGATCCTCGGCCTGGTCGTCGACCCGGCGACGATCACGCGAGTGATCACCGACGTCGTGACCGAGCTCGGTCCTGAGTCGGCGGTCGACACCTTCACCGGGCCGCTCGAGGAGATCTCCCAGAACCAGTCGACCGCGTTCGTCGGTCTCATCGTCGGCGTCGCGCTCGCGATCTGGACCGCCTCGAACTACGTCGGCGCCTTCATGCGGGCCTCGAACGCCGTCTACGAGCGCGAGGAGGGCCGGCCGTTCTGGAAGCTCAAGCCGCTCCAGCTGCTCGTGACGCTGATCCTCGTGCTGCTGGCCGCAGCGGTGGTCGTCGCGCTGATCGTGTCCGGCCCGGTGGCGGAGGCGATCGGCAACGCGGTCGGCCTCGGCGACACCGCGGTCACCGTCTGGCAGATCGCCAAGTGGCCGGTGATGCTCCTCGTGGTCATGGTCATGCTGGCGATCCTCTACTGGTCGGCGCCCAACGCGAAGCCCGCCGGCTTCCGCTGGGTCTCGCCCGGCAGCGTGGTCGCCGTCGTGGTGTGGATCCTGGCGTCGATCGCGTTCGCGTTCTACGCGGCCGAGTTCGCCTCGTACAACAAGACCTACGGCGCGCTCGGCGGCGTGATCGTGTTCCTGGTCTGGCTGTGGATCACGAACATCGCGATCCTCCTGGGCGCCGAGCTGAACGCCGAGACCGAGCGCAGCCGGGAGATCGAGGCCGGTGTGCCCGGCGCCGAGGAGGACATCAAGGCGCCCTATCGCGGCGAGCCGAAGGCCGAGCGGGAGTCCGCCGCGCGGTCCTGACCTCAAGCTCGAGGCCATGGCCCGCCGATGAAGACGGGCCATGTCGCGCATCGGGTTCATCGTCCTCGCCGTCTGCGCGCTCGCCGCCTTCGGGCTGCACAAGCGCCAGGCGACGGCCGCGAGCGGCCCGGTGTCGGCCGACCAGCGCGCGGCGACCCTGCGCTTCGCCCCCGGCGTCACGCCGGAGGACCGGGCCTGGATCCTGGCCGCCGTCGGCTCGGCGCGGCCCGAGGCACGGCGCCTGATCGACGAGATCGACGGTCTGGTCGAGATGCGCACCGACCTCCGGCACGACCAGGCGATCGGGATGGCCGAGATGCACGGCGACAGCGCCACGATCTCCCTCGACGCGCGGCTGCTCAACGGCGAGCGGGCTGTCGACCGCGGCGCCGCCGTGCTCCACGAGCTGGGCCACGTCATCGACTTCGTGCTCCTCGACGACGCGGTCAGGCAGCGGATGGACGCCGCGATCCCGCAGCTCGGCACGCCCGCGGTCGAGGAGCGGTTCGCCGAGACGTTCGCCAAGTGGGCGCTGAACGGACGCGTCTCGATCGCCGGGGACGGCTACGGCATCCCCAACCCGCCCTCGATCGAGGACTGGGGCGCGCCGCTCGCGCAGCTGGCGATCGAGCTGGACCTCGAGCGCTAGGGGCGGCGCTGCGGCTGCTCTTCGGCGGGCCGCAGCAGCGTGCGGGCGCCGGCGACCGGGCCGAGCACCGCGAGCAGCCACAGCCACGACGTGCCCCACGGGTCCAGCACGTCCTCGCCCGCGACGATGACGATCGCCAGCGAGAGCGCCGGATACGCGAGCAACGGCAGCGCCCACTTCGAGATCCCCGCGCGGCGGGCGCCGATGACGACGCCGAGCCACCCGGCGAGCGCCACCCAGACGCCGCCGTTCTCCTGCACGATCACCCGCTCGAGCAGCAGCGCCGCCCAGGCGGCGGCGAGCGCCAGCCAGACCCAGTTCGCGAGGTCGCCGCGCCAGGCGAGGATCGCGACGGCCGCGATCGTCGCCACGATCAGCAGCACCCAGGCGGTGCCGGCGAGCGCGACGGCGGCCAGCCAGGCGAGCCCCGCGGCCACCGTGCCGATCAGGCCGCCGCGCAGGGCGGCGACAACCGTCCGCGCCGCCCGCTCCCGGCGCGAGGGCGTGGCCTTCTGCGTGGTGCGGAGCGCGGTCATGTCTCCTCCCAAAGCTACCGGGTGGGAGCGGCGGCCTTCTTGAACGGCGCCGCGTGGCGGCGCCAGCGCTCGCGCTCCGGCGTGACCTCCGGCTGCGACGGCTTGACGCGGTCGGCCCAGTGGATGAGCCCAGGGCCGCGCAGGGGGGTGCGGGTCGGCACCACCGCCCACTCGGGCGGCACCGTGGCCCGGTCCGGGCCGACGAGGTAGTGGAGCGCCTCCACGTCGCTGAGCCCGAACTCCTCCACGAGCGGAAGCGCCTCGCGGCTGAAGCCCTGTTCGCGCATGCGCGCGAGGTCGAGCACCATGACGTCGGTCGTGAACGCGTCGAAGTCGAACGCGTGGCGGGCGTGTGCCGTGCGGCGCAGGGCGGTCGCCGCCTGGGTGCGGAACGACAGCCGCGCGGCGGCCGAGTGGATGACGCCGAAGCCGCTGACCGCGGCGCCGGGCCGGTCCGGGGCCGCGAGCAGGCGGCCCTCCAGGTCGAGCTTCGCGAGCGCCGCCACGTCGCCGGTCGCGACCGAGGGCAGCGGGAGCAGCACGACGCGGTCGATGTCGGGCAGCAGGTCGGCGATCAGGAGCCGGGCCATGGCTCGCGGGCGCGGCGCGGACCCCTGCGGGGTGCGCAGGTCGGCCGCGAGCCCGCCGACCGGCACCCAGCGCCAGGCGATCTGCGGGAACCGCTCGCCGAGGCGCCGTCGCATCGCGCCCGTGCCGGGCAGCGCGAGCACCGAGAGGTCGAGCGGGCGCGAGGTGTGCTCGAGCAGCGACGCGACGAGCGCCGAGAGGCTGAGCCCGCCGCCGCGCGGGAGGATGACGGCCACGTGCAGCGGGTCGGCGGCATCCTGCTCCTGCCGCTCGGTGGCGGCGATGGCCTGGGTGACCTGCCCGTCGATGTCGGCGGCCACGCGGGGCAGGCGGATCGGCTGCCGGCGGCGCTCCTCCGCGAACGCCACGTCGGCGGCGGTGATCTCCCGCCACAGGGCGTAGACCTCGTCCTGCGGGCGGCCGGCCAGGATCGCCGTGAACACCTGGCCGAGCTTGTCGACGAGCCCGTCGCGGATCTGGTCGAACTCCCCGTCCGAGATGTCGATCAGGCCGTCGAAGCGGACGTCGGCGCGGTTCTTGGGCCGGAAGTCGACGTCCATGCCGATCGACCGCGTGGGCAGGTAGCAGTGCAGGCGTGACGTGACGATCCCGCTGTGCTTGCGCCGGTAGGTCTCCAGCAGCTCGAGGCCCTCGTAGACGTTGGCCACGAACGAGCGGCGGCGCACCTCCCCGTCGCTGTGCCGGTAGGTGACCGCATCTTCCGGCAGGTCTCCGGACGCGTCCACGTAGGCGACCGGCGCGTCGCGTCCAGGGCCGGCGGTGAGGTCCGGGAAGACGGTGTTGATCGTGGTCGTCAGGCAGCCGGAGAAGAACGCGGGCACGCCGAGCGAGAGCAGCAGGTAGACCGTCGTCCAGTCCCGACAGCCGACCGGGCCGTAGCGCTTGAGGTACTCGACGGCCTCGGGGGTGAGCAGCTCGCGCTTGTTGCAGTGGAACGAGACGAAGATCGGCCGCAGGTTGTCGTGCAGCGGGAAGCCGTGGCGCATCTTGAACAGCGCGTGCATGAACCACCCGAAGCACAGGACCCACGTGTTCTCGGGGATCGCCTCGTACATCGACGCGTCGCGGTGGACGGTCAGCACCTCGAGGTCGGCGTCGACGTCGGTGCGCTGCAGCTCCGGCCGCGTGCGCCCCTGGAGCTGGCGCAGCAGGTCGACGAGATCCTCGCGGCCGTGCAGCCGGACGTTCTGGTGGCGGACGAGATGGCCGAGGGCCGCGATCGTCTGGATGTGATCGCCGATGTTCGCCGACGCCTTGCGGGCCGACGGATGCCCGTAGTCCATGATCGCGAAGGCCGGGCGGCCGTCGACCGGCGGCGGCGCCGTCGGCGAGTTGGCGGAGGCGGCGATCCAGGGCCGGAGCCAGTCGCGGTGCACCTCGGCCTGGGGCCAGCCGCTGCGGCCCTCGCTCACGCGGCGGTCGAAGATCGCGAAGAGGTCGCGCGCCAGCTCCTCGGCCCCGAAGCCGTAGACAGGGGTGAGGATCTCGAACCACCGCCGGGCGCGGACGTGCGGCGGGTCGTCGTCGACCAGGCGCCGGATCTCGGCGAGCGTCTCGTCGGGCGCCACGGCGAGCCCTGAGCGCGTGTACTCGGCGGCCGCGCTCGACGCCCAGGTGTCGCGCGGCACGCGCCGCAGGTGGTCCCAGGCGAGCTCGGCGTAGCCGCGCCGGAAGGCGGCCATGCCGCCGGCAAGGTGGCCGAGCGTCTCGGTCTCCGGCCGGCGCCGGAGGGACTCGGCGAGCGACTGGACGACGTCGTACGCCTCGTCGGCGAGCAGCGCGCGCACCTGCGTGATGACGGCCTGCTCGACGCTGTTGCCGCGCGCGAGCGAGCGCACGAGCGCGGCCTGGTCGGGCCCGGCCTCGGGCGCCGCCTCGGCTTCGGGCGCCGGCGCCGAGCCGTTCGGCGTCGGCTGGCGGGCGGCGAGCACGGCGCGGCGAACGACGTTCGGCAGTTGGCGGCGAGCCCGGCGGTAGCGCCAGGCGATGCGGCGGGCGGCGGCAGGCATGAGGGTCAGGGCTCGCGGATGACGTGCAGCTTGGCCTTGTGCTCGAGCCGGAAGCCCGGGCGATCGGCGAAGTACTCGTCGACCGCCCTCCGGCAGCCGGACCAGTGGTCGTAGTCGTCGAGGACGATCCGCCCGCCGGGGACGATCAGCGGCGCGAGCCGCTCGAGGCAGGTCAGGGTCGACTCGTACCAGTCGCCGTCGAGGTGCGCGAAGGCGACCGGCTCGTCGAGGTCGATGGTGTCCTCGAACAGCCCCTGCACGAGCTCGACGTTGTGCTCGTCGACCGGAACGCCGAGGCGGCTGAACGAGGCCTTGACCTCCTCGTAGAGGTCGTCGCGGTAGCCGTAGTACGTGTCGCCGCCGACGCCCTTCGCCTCGCCGCCGGCGATCTTCTCGTAGCGGCGGTGGACGTCCGGCCCGTCCTGCTCGGACGGCGCCGGGATCATCCCGAAGACGTCGTAGACCTTCATCCCGCGCCCGGGGGCCTTGGCGGCGGCCATCACGATGGCCGAGCCGCCGCGGGCCGTGCCGGCCTCGACGATCAGGCCCGGGAGCTGGTTGGCGTCCGCGTCGGCCGACGATCGTCGCCAGCTCGCGCAGGTCGTTCTTGCGCAGGTAGCTGAGGTGCTCGGCCCGCGCGCGCTCGATCACCTCCTCCACCTCCGGCGAGAGGTCGTAGGTGGCCTCGGCGAGGCGGCTGCGGGCGTCGCGAAGCTGGGCGCGGGTCCGGCGCAGCTTCGCGCGCGTGGCCTCGAGCTCACGCAGCTCGTTGGCGGCGGCCCAGCGGACGAGCGTGCGGCGCGCCCGGCGCGCCCCGCTCCGCGCCTTTCGGGCAAGGGTGCTCATGGCGGGCGGCCAGTCTAGCCGGGGCGCATTTCCACCGTGACGTCCAGCTCGCCGACGTTGTTGTCATACCAGCCGGGTGGCCCCTGGTAGAGGAAGCCGTCGGCGAACCCCAGATACAGGCGGGTCGCCTGCGCCGGGACCTGGAATGCGCGGCCGCGGCCGTCCCCGATCAGGAACGTCTGGGCGATGCGGGGAGCGATCGAGTGGGAGCCCTCCCGCTTCGTGAAGTCGAGGCTGGGCGGCGCCGGCTTCCCAGGCGGGTCTTCGCTCAGGAAGACGCCGACGAGGAACATGCCGTTGTGTCGGTGCGCGATGCCGGAGATGCCGCCGTAGGGCTCGACGTCGGTGGCGCCGATCCCGTCGCCGGCCGGGCCGTTCGCCGCCGGGACGTCCTCGATCGGCTTCACGCGGCCGGCCGCGCGCGGGACCGTGATCACCCGGTTCTCGCCGCCCGGGAGCCCCCAGCCAGGCGGGAGCACCCCGGCCCCGCCGTAGCCTGGGGCGGGCGGCTGCGCGCGCCCGGCACCGTAGATGTTCGCTCTCGCCGGGACGGTGGTGGGTCGGCCGAGCTCGCCGGCGGGCTCCGGCGCCACGGGTGCCGTGCGGGCCGCCGCGCGGCGGGCCGGCTCCTCCTCGCCGCAGGCGGCGATGCCCGCGGCGAGGACGGTGATCAGCGCGAGCGATACCCGCAGGCTCACGAGCAGCCCTTCGGAGGCGGCGTCACGTCGATCGGCATCGGGCTTGCGCCTTCGGGCACGAAGTACACGAGGTAGAAGTCCGCCTCGACGTCCGACTCGTTCACGAAGTTGTGGGCGTGCGTCGGGTGCACGAACGCCTTCCCTGGCCCGAACTCCTCGAACCGGCATCCGTGGCTCCCGCCGCGATGGTGCGAATGCCCGTGGTGGTTCGCCTCGTACATCCTCAGCAGCCCCGACTTGACGATCACGATCGACGGGCCCGCGTGGCCGTGCCAGCCGGTCGAGCCGCGGGGCTTGAGCTTCGCGTTCACGATGACGACGTCGGTCGCCCGCCGGGCCGAGAGCTTGACGCCCGTGGCGTCGTCGCGGACGCGGAACTCGCCGGCAGCACCACGGGCGAGCGCCGTCGACGTCAGCGCGTCGGGCGGTTGGGGCGGCGTGGCCAGGGCCACGCCCGCGACGGGCGCGGTGAGCGCTCCGAGCACGATCAGGGTTGCGGTGCGCGTTCTCATGTCTTCCTCTCCTGCGTCAGGCGCTCACGGTCGAGACCCGCTGGATGCAGCGGAGCTGCTCCATCACGGCCAGCAGGTCCCAGCTCACGCGGAAATCGACGATCTGGCCCCCGTGCACGCGATAGATCGCAGTGCACGAGGCCGACCACTCACGTCCCGTGGCCGGACAGCCCTCGAAGACGCCCAGGTGCGTGCCGGCGCCGGTGTAGTGGGCGGCGACCAGATCGCGCTCGGAGAGCAGCTCGCGGGTAGCGACCGTGAGATCCGGGAACGCGGCCCGGAACGCCGCATCGCGTTGCCGGAGCGTCTCGTCGGCCACCAGGCGGTCGGCGGCGTTCGCGTCGCCGAGGTTCAGGACCTCGGAGATGTATTCCTTCACCACGGCCTCGCCCGTCACCTGCGTCACCTCTTCTCGCGTGATCGGTCGAGCCGACGCTAAGGCGGGGCGGCCGTCGCCAGATGAAGCCTCGATGAAAGGTTGGTGACGACGGCTACGAGATCAGCGCGCGCCACTCTTCGTGGACGCGGTATCCGGAGCCGCGCACGGTCTCCACGACCCCCGCGGAGTCGCCGAGCTTTTGCCGCAGGGAGCGCACGGCCGCGTCGACCACGTTGCTGCCACCCGCGAACCCATAGCCCCAGACCTCGCTGAGCAGCTCAGGTCGCGTCACCGTCCGCCCGCCGGCCGCGTCGAGGTGGCGCAGGACGCCGAACTCGAGCGGCGTGAGGGCCACAGTGCGCCCGCCGACCGTGAGCTCCCGGGCGCTGTCGTCGAGCGGGTGGTCGTTGTCGAGGCCGAGCTCGGCGGCCACCAAGCGGGCCAGCCAGCCGTCGACGGAGCCCGGACCGAAGTCCAGCACCACGGTCGCCTGGTCGCGGCCGTCGAGGACGGCGGGGGCTGCGATCCCTGGCTCGACACGGCCGCGCGGGCCGAGCGGTGCGGGCAGCGGCTCGAAGCCCAGCCGCTGGACGACGGGCAGGTACGTGGCGGCGTCGTGGACGGAGACGTACATGCGCCGCAGGGCGGGGCGCATGACCATGTAGGTCCGCTTGGCATCGAGCCAGCACGCGGCCTGCGCGGGGCACGGCCCCTCGCCGCTGTCAACGTCCAGCCAGCGGCGCAGCCCGAGCGCTAGCTGCCCCGGCGGGAGCGGGTGGTCGCGCAGATGGCGCCGCCACGCGCCGACAACGGGATCGCCCGCGGCGTCGGGCGGGAGGATGGTGCGGCTGTCGAGGAGCACGAAGAACGCCCGCACCGTCCCGTCACGGTCGCGGACGATCGAGAAGGTCTCGGGCGCCTCCGTCCACCAGCCGCGCAGGCGGGCGACGGCCTCCGGGCCGTCATGACGGCCCGCGATCGCGAAGATCGCCGCCTCGTCGTGCGGCCGCGCGGGCTCGACCGCGAGCGGCTGAGCGCCGCTGGGGAAGAACGCCTCGCGCACGACGGGGTTCGTGATCAGATAGAGCATGTCGGCCGTGTAGCGCCAGAGCTCGATGGCCGCGGCGTCCTGGACCTCGCTGCGCAGACGCCGCCACGCGGCCTTGCGGTAGTCGCGATGCCGGCTCGGATCGGTCGCACACAGGAACGACGAGATCGGCTCGCGGACGGCGTCGTGCAGGAAGAGCCCGTCGCTGCCGAGATCGCTGAACGGCAGCGTCAGGAGGCGGTCGAACGCGTCCTGCGTCGGGGAATCCGGCAGCATCGCCGCGAGCAGTGGATGCGTGACGCGGCGCACGACCGACGCGGCCTCGAGCGCCCGCCGGGTCAGGGGATCGGGAACGTCCTCGAGGTACATGCGCGTCAGCTCGGTCACGACGCGCGCCGTCGCCGCGTCCTCGAGCCCCAGGTCGGGGCGCTCCCGCGCGGCGGCCGAGGCGAGCGTGAGGGCCAGCGGATGGCCTCGCGCAATCCGGTTCAGCCGTCGCGCCTCCTCCGGCCCGTGGCCGCGACGGCTGAGGAGCAGGTGGGCGTCCTCGTCGGCCAGCGGGTCGAGCGCCACGCTGTGGAAGAGGCCCTCCCAGGCGAACCAGGTGGCCAGGGGCGCCTCCCGACCGACGAGCACAAGCCGCACGCGCTCGTCGAGGGCCGGCACGAGTACCTGACGCAGCCACGTGTCCATGAGGCGGAAGACCTCGAAGTGGTCGAGCGCCACGACCACGGTGTCGCCGAGCGCGCCGAGCCGGGCCGCGGTCGCCTCGGCGTCCCGCTTGTCGCTCCCCAGCGCGTCGAGCAGCCCGGGCTCGGTGGGCTCGATCGAACGGCAGTCGAGCTCGACGGTGGCCGCTCCCGCGGCCCGCATGCGCTCGAGCAGGACGGCGAGGAGCGCCGACTTGCCGAGGCCCGCATCGCCGTGGACGTGCACGACGCGGGCATCGCCGTCCGGGCCGATCAGGCGCTCCAGCCGGGCCAGCTCGGCACCGCGGCCGACGAAGGAGCGCTGCAAGCGGTCGGCGAGCAGGCTGTCGAGCCGTTGGGGGTTGCTCATGTGTCGAAGCCTCCGAGCGAGTATGGCCCGTTTCGGCGGGCCCGTCCATGGTGGCGGTCGCGGCCACCATCCGATCTTGGAGCGCATCGCTACGCCACGGCCGGCTCGGCGGCCGGCACGCGTGCGGCCTTCCCGTCGGTCGGCTAGAACGCTTCGCGTAGCGGTCGGTAGTTCGATCGGACGATCCTTCGGCCAAACGCGCGCAGGACCACGTTTCGGGCCGCGGTCGGGAGGTACCGGGTTCGATCGCGGCGGTGCGTTTGTGCCCGGACCCAGTCCGTTCGAGGCCGGCGACGGGCCTCGAAGTCCGACAATGCGGCGGTCACAGTTTCGCGCCGCTTCAGACAGTCGGCGAGCACCAGCGCGTCCTCCAGTGCCATTCCCGCCCCCTCGGCCATGTTCGGCGAGGTGGCGTGCCCCGCGTCCCCGACGAGTATCACCCGCCCATGCGCCGAGGAGTCCAGCGTGACCTCCTCGATTGTCGAACGATGTACGAGCTCGTGGTCGGAGACCGAGTCGATGAGGCTAAGAGCGGGCTCCGCGAAACCCGCGAAGAACCGGCCGAAATCTTCGCCCCCTTCCTCCCCGGAGGCGGACACCACGTCGCAGTAGCAGTACACGCGGCCGTGTCCGATCGGGAGCATGAGAAAGGCCGCACGGTGGCCGAGCATCACCGACCACGTCGTGATCTCGGGCAGGCATGTCGCCACGAAACGCCATCCCACCTGCCCTACAGGCCGGGCGCTCGCCTGGTCGCCGAATGCGAGCCGCCGCATCGTGCTGTGGACTCCGTCCGCACCGACCGCGAGGTCATATTCGCCGGCGGTTCCGTCGCCGAACTCGACCGACACGGTCCCGTTGCGCTCTGTGAGTCCGCGCACGCCGACTCCCATCCGGATCGGTACGTCGCGCGCCCCGTCGATGAGAGCGGCATGGAGATCTGCGCGATGGAGCGCGAGGCAGGGTCCGACGCCGTTCCACAGCTCCGCAAGGTCGACCTCGACGAGTAGCCGGCCGCGGTGGTCGCTGAAGCGCTGGCGTGGGATCACGGCCGCTCTCTCCAACACCGCTCGCTCGAGGCCGAGCGTGCGGAGGGCGCGGGCCGCGTTCCCGGGCAGGTAGATGCCCGCGCCCGCTCCGAGCCACTCTGCCTCCCGCTCGACCAGCTCCACCGAGAAGCTGGCACCGGCGAGCGCCCGAGCCGTCGCAAGACCCGCGATGCCTCCCCCCACGACCAGGATGCGCATCGCGGCCATCGCGACCTCGAGCTCACGCCTCGCCGCGGTAGTCGAGCCCCCAGACGCTCGCGAGCGCATCCCGTTCGAGTGCGAGCCGGGCGGCGAGCTCGAAGTGACCTCCTCGTGCAGACGTGCTGCAGAGCGGTCCGCGCGTCACGCAGGCAACGGTCCAGCGGGCTCGTGGCGTACACCGCGGTGGCGCCCGCCGCCGTGTACAGCATGTCGATCGCCGCGTGCGCGGTGTGCCCGGCGTGGGCGGCGGCGAGCCAGAGACCGCCGCGATCCCCAAGTGTGGGCGCACGTCCGGCTTCCACTCGGTCCCACAGGTCCCGCAGCGCGCTCTCGAGGTGCACGCGCGCCGAGGACACGAGCGCCATCGCCCGGCCCAAGGCCGCCTGCGCCGTCACCTGTCGGCGAGGATGATCTGCGACATGGTCGGGACCTTCGTCGTTGCGAGCTCGACGAACGCGTCGATCGCGTGCCGCGCGATGCCGAGCTGAACCGCGGCGATGAAGGTGGCGAACATCGCGACGGGCGGCATGCCGGTACAACGGCCCAGGCTCGTTGGGAGGCTCCTGGAACCAGAGGGTGCGGTGCTCGGGCACGAAGACGTCCAGCACCTCGTAGTCGTGACTTGCGGTGCCGCGAAGCCCCGTCGACTCCCAGGTGTCGATCACCCTCGCCTCGGAAGCGGGGAAGAAGAACTCGCGCATGACCGGCCGCCCATCGGGGCCTGTGACCGGCGCGCCGTCCTGCACGAGCATGGCGCCCGCGATGTACCAGCTTGCGTGGCTTGAACCGCTCGCCAACTCCCAGCGGCCGCTGACCCGGTAGCCGCCGTCGACGGCTTCCGCCACGCCTTTGTCCGGCCGGAAGTTCCCTGCCGAGATCGTCGCCGGGTCGCCGAAGATCTCTCGCGCTCCCTCGGGCGGGAGCATCCCGCCGAAGATCGCGTAGCAGCCGCCGATCATCGTGCACCAGCCGGCGGAGCCGTCTGCGTACGACACCTCTTCGACGACTCGGAGGAACGTCAGCGGATCGGCCTCGGCGCCGCCGACCGCGCGCGGTGTCAGCAGATGGAAGACGCGGGCGTCGCCTAGGGCATCGACGACGGTGGCTGGGATCGCCCGCGTGCGATCGACCACCTCGCACTCCTCGCGGATCATCTGCGTCAGCGAGCCGACGGCCGACACGAGATCGTTGCCGACCGCTCTTACGTCGCTCTGCATACTCACGGTTGCCCCTTGGGTCGTGGGTCCCCAACCTGGCACGCCGGCGGCGCCCGAGCATGAGCGAACTCCCCTAGATGACGGTGGAAGTTTGCGGCCGGCGATCAGTTCTCGAGGTGGCGGACGGCATATGCCGCGGCCTCCGCCCGACTGCTCAGCCCGAGCTTGGAGAGCACGCTGGAGACGTGGTTCTCGACGGTCTTCCGGGTGACGAACAGGCGTTCCGCCATCTGCGGGTTGGAGAGGCCTTCTGCCAGGAGGCCCAACACCTCGAGCTCGCGCTTGGTCAGCAGGCCCACGCCCCTCGGGCCCGAGCGACTCGCCTTGACCCCGAGCGCTCGCAGGAACGCTGCCGCAGCGTCGGCATCGCGGGAGGCGCCGAGGGCCTCGAGGCTTGCGAGCCCGCCACGCGCCTCGGCGATCGCCGCTTCAGGCTCGGACGCCGCGATCGCCCGAGCTAGGAGCAACCGCGTCCGGCACGCTTCGAACGGCAGCTCCAGGCGGCCAAACGCCTCGAACGCCCGCTCCAGATGCGGTGCGCCGGCTCCGGGCTCGCCCGTCGCGACGAGGGCGCGGCCGAGTGCGCGCTCACTGCGCGCCACGCTCACGTCGCAGCGCGAGGCTGCGCCCAGCGCCGTGAGCCGCCGGGCTTTCGTCAAAGCCGTCCCGGGCGCACCCTGCTCGATCTCCACCTCGGTCAGCAACTCCAGCAGCATCACCGACTCCAATGACGCTTCGCCCACCGTGCGAAGGCGCCGGCGCAGGATCGACGCGGCCGGCCCCAGCTCTCGCCGCTCCAGGTGAAGCGCGGCGGTCGGGTACGTGGTCGCGGTGTGATCCTCGATGCCATCGAGCAGCCGTGCGGCTTCCTCGAGACGTCCCTGGGCAAGGCGCAGCTCGGCGAGCTTGGCCAGCGCTTCGACGCGCACGAATGGCTCCGCCGTCTTCGACATCTTCTGGAGTGCGGTCCGGAGCTCCGTCTCCGCCTCGGCCCACCTACCGGTCGCCAGCAGGACCCCGCCGTAGGCCGTGCGGCACACGGCGTCCAGGTGCGGAGAGCCGTAGCGGCGGTTGAACTCGGCGGCGGCGCGAATCCACTGAGCCGCTCGCTTGAGCTCGGCCGCGCGGCTGCAACAGACGATCGTCACGCAGCTCGTGTGCACCACCGTCTCCGGCGCGCCCTCACCGCCGAGCGCGCCGGCCATCGCCTCGTCGAGCAGCAGGGCCCCTTCCTCCACGCGGCCCATCAGAACCAGCGCTCCGCCGATCTGGCTCAGCGCGCACAGCTCCAGGTCGGCGTCGTCGAAGCGCCGGGCGAGTTCGCGTGCCTGACGCGCTAAGCCCTCGCCCACCTGCGGATCGCCGCCGGTGGAGGCCCCAGCAGCCTGACTCAGCAGCACCCAGCCTTCCAGCGGGGCGAGCTCGAACTCCTCGACGAGCCGCCCCGCGCGCGCCCCCCAACCTCGCGCGGCGGGGACGTCACCCAGATTGGCGCCGTAGTGGGCGGCCAGCTGGAGCGCGGTGGCCGCGGCCTGGAAAGGATCCGGGCGGTGGCGAAACGCCGCGTAGGCGCGCTCCCGGTAACGAAGCGAAGCCTCCGCCTCGTCCAGCCACCACAGTGCATTGCCGAGCCCGAGCAGCGCCTCGGGCGTCTCCTGAAGCTCGAGGGCGGCCTCGAACGAGCTCCGCGCCGCCGACCACTCTCCAGCTTCCAGAGCCCGCTCGCCCGCGTCGCGAAGAGAGTCGGATTCGACCGACACCGCGACATCCTAGGCCCTTCTGGCCTGACGGACCGCTCGCCGAGCGATGTCGATCACAATGCGCTGGCGGAGCGGCGCAGGAATCGAACCTACCAACGACCGGGCTACGGCCGCCTGCCGGTTTTGAAGACCGGATGGGGCACCAGCCCCGTGCCGCTCCAGCACGAAACCTAGGCCGCGAGGGCGACCTCCGCCTCGACGGGCGCCGGGAAGGCGATGACCTCGGCGGCGGTGGGGGCGTAGCGCTCGGCGTGGCCTCGCCGGCGGGCGAGGGCGGCGAGCGGGGCCATGAGCGCGCGGACGATCGCCGCGGGCGGGAACGGGGCGCGGACCTCGCGGCGGAAGCGGTCGACGAACAGCGCCAGGTGGAGCGGCTTGGGCATGCCCTTGCGAGTGGTATTGCCCTCGAGCGCGAGCTCGACGGTGGTCTCGAAGAGCTGCTCCATGTCGAGCGCTGGGACGACCTCGACGCGGGCGCGGGCCACGCCGTCGCCGTTGTTGGCGAAGCGGTGCACGCGGCCGGCGGGGACGACGACGGTCTCGCCCGGGCCGGCGACGATCTTCCGCATCCCGAGGCGGAACTTCATCTCGCCCTCGAGGACGTGGAAGCGCTCCTCCTGCTCGGGGTGCACGTGGGCGCCGGGGACGTGGCCGTCGGGTGCCAGCTCGAGCTCGATCTCGAGCTTCTCGCCGCCGGTGTCGTGGGACGTCTGCAGGAACGTGATGCGCTCGCCGCTGACGGGGTTCTGGATGATCTGTCCGGTGTGAGCCATGGCCGGGAGACTCGCGGCCGCGACGTCGCCCGTCATCGCCCGCGCGAGCGATCTTCCGGGACTCGGCAGGACGATCTTCCACCCGCCTGGGGGATGACGAGCCGTCCTCCCCGGGGATGACCGGCCGGCCTCAGGCGCGGCGACGCAACACGGCCACGATGACGATGTAGGCGATGCCGCCGACGGCCCCGAGAGCCGAGTACGGGCTGCCGTCCTCGCCGCGCGCGACCTCGACGAGCCAGGCGCCGATGATCACCGTGACGAGCACGAGCCCGGTGAGCGCGGTGGCGTGCATGTCGATCATCTCCCAGCGCTCGTCGCGCCCCGGCCCGCCGAGCCCCTGGAGCGTCTCGCTGCGGCGGCCGAACAGGAACACCGCCGCCAGGACGGTCATGACGCCGAGCGCGATGAGGCCGTCGCCAGGGCTGCCGCCGATCCAGAACGCGGCGAGCATGATCAGGCCCAGGGACACCGAGAAGCCCGGCATCCACCAGCGGCTCCTGTAGATCGGTCTATTCGCTTTCGTTCGCATGGAAGATCTCCTCGACGGGTCGGCCGAAGTAGCGGGCCAGCGCGATGGCCAGGGGGAGCGAGGGCGTGTAGCGCTCCTTCTCGATCGAGTTGATCGTCTGGCGGGACACGTCCATCGCCTCCCCGAGCTGCTGCTGAGGGAATGAGAAGATCTGCCGATGCGACGAGGGCGCGCCCTGGCGATGCATGCCGCGGTGTCGGGATTCCTCGCCTTCACGGTCACGGCGCTGTGGGCGCTGACCGGCGGCAGCTTCTGGCCGATCTGGGTCTGGTACGGCCTGGCGATCCCGCTCGCCCTGCACGGCGCCCTGCGCCTCGCCGCGCGCGCTCCCCGCGGCCGCTGGCGCCCCGTCGCGCTGCACGGCGCGCTGTTCGGGTGGGTGAGCGCGACGCTGCTCGTCACCTGGGCGATGGCGGGGAGCGACACGCTGTGGCCGCGGATCCCGATCTTCTGCCTGGCCATGCTGCTCGGCCTCCACGCCGTGATCGTGGCCCTCAGGCCCGACGACCGCGAGCTCACCGAGCGGGTCGACGAGCTCACCCGCACTCGCCGGGGCGCGCTCGACGTCCAGGCGCACGAGCTGCGCCGGATCGAGCGCGACCTGCACGACGGCGCGCAGGCGCGGCTGGTGGCGCTGACCATGCAGCTCGGTCGTGCCGAGGCGCGCCTGGGGGAGCACCCCGAGGCCGCCGAGCTCGTCCGCGAGGCGCGCGGCGAGGCGAGCGCCGCCATCGCCGAGCTCCGCGACCTCGCTCGCGGCATCGCTCCGCCGGTGCTCGCCGACCGCGGCCTGCCCGCCGCCGTCGAGGCCCTTGGCGCCCGCGCCCCGATCCGCACGGCGGTCACCGCGAGCGTCAGCCGCCGCCCACCGCCCGTCGTCGAGACCGCGGCCTACTTCGTGGTCGCCGAGGCGCTGACCAACGCGGCGAAGCACGCCGGCGCCGGAGCGGTCGCGCGCGTGCGCGTGCAGGACGTCGACAGCCGGCTCGTGGTCGAGGTGGCGGACGACGGCGCGGGAGGCGCGGACGCGGCAGGCAGCGGCCTGACCGGGCTGCGGCACCGCGTCGAGGCGCTCGACGGGACCTTCGCGGTGTCTCCGGGCGCGGACGGAGGCACGACGATTCGCGCAGCGTTCCCGGTCTGAAGGTGCCGACGAACGTCAACGGCGGCTGGGTAGGGAGGCGAGGGACCAACCGCGCGGTTGGGGCTCGAAATACACGCATACCGTGTACCAGCAGCCCCAGGCGCTCGCTGGGGCTGATGAGTCCCGCATACGGGGACCGAGCAGCCCCAACCGCGAGCTGGGGTTGATTTCTGTCGAATAGCGACAGTTTCCAGCCCCACGCCGCCGCGGCACTCCGGGCCCTTCCCTCAATGCCGCAGTTGACGTTCCCCGAAGCGCTACGGCAACCCGTGCTCGAGCGCGCCCTTGACGCTCGCGTCGAGCGCGTTGAGCCGGTACAACGCCAACGCCTCGGGCGAGCCGAAGCGGCGCCCGGGGGCGGCGTCCGGGCCGTGGTGGCAGAGCACGCAGTGCAGCAGCGCCAGCCGGCGCTCGCGTCCAGGCCGCCCATCCGCTCCTCCAGCAGCTGCTGGCCCAGGACGATGTGGCCGAGCAGGCGCCCCTCCTCGGACAGCTCGATCGAAGCCCCGTAGACGAACTCGCGCGTCTTCCCGAGGTCGTGCACGAGCGCGGCGCACAGCAGGAGGTCGGAGTTCAGCCGCGGGTGCAGGACGGCGGCCTCGAGCGCCAGCGTGCCAACCGCGACGGTGTGCTCGAGCAGCCCGCCGAGGTACGCGTGGTGCCCGCCGCGCGTGCACGGCGCGCGCCGCCACTCCGCACGCAGCGCCGGGTCGCCCAGCAGCCGTTCGAGCACCGCGCCATAGCCGGGGTCGTGGACCTCCCGTGCCAGGTGCTCGAGGAACCCGTCGAGCTCGTCGAGATCGCGGTAGGCGACCGGGAGGAACTCCGCGGGGTCCGCGGCGGAGGCACGCGAGATCGACACGACCTCGACCTGCAGCTCGTCGCGGAACCGCTCGACCCGACCGCGCACGTGCACGAGGTCGCCTCGCTCGAACCTCCCCGCCAGCACGTCGGCGTCCCGGAACGCCCGCGCCTGGATCACGCCGCTGCGATCCCGCAGCTCGAGCGCCAGATACGGCTGCCCGGAGCGCGCCTGGAGGCGGTCCTTGCGCGCGCATGCGAAGACCGCGTCGACGGCATCGCCGGCCCGCAACGTCGCGATCGTGGGCGCCTCAGCGCTCAGCATGACGTCGATGATGGCCACCGCCCCGGACGGCGAGTCGCTACGGTGGATCGATGCAGCCCTTGCGCTGGGAACGCCGTCCCGACAGCCTGCGGGCACCGGCACTCGTCTGCGCGTTCAAGGGCTGGAACGACGCCGGCGAGGCGGCCACCTCGGCGGTCGCGTTCATGGGCGCCGCGCTCGACGCCTCGCGGTTCGCGACGATCGACGCCGAGGAGTACGTCGACTTCCAGGCGACGCGCCCGCTCGTCAAGCTCGTCGACGGTCGCACGCGCAAGGTCGAGTGGCCGGAGTGGGAGATCTACGAGGCCCGGGTGCCGCTCGCACCGCGCGATCTCGTGATCCTCACGGGGCCGGAGCCGTCCTACCGCTGGCGCGACTTCTGCGGCCGCGTCGTCGAGCTCGCCGAGGCGCTCGGCGTCCAGCTCGTCGTCACGCTCGGCGCGCTGCTCGCCGACGTGCCGCACTCCCGCCCCGTGTCGGTCAGCGCGTACGCGTCCGACCCCGCGCTCGTCGAGCGCCTCAGCCTGCAGGCGCCGACGTACGAAGGCCCGACGGGGATCGTCGGCGTGCTCCAGTCGGCGTGCGCCGAGGCCGGGATGCCGGCCGCCTCGCTGTGGGCCGCCGTGCCGCACTACGTCGCCGTCGCGCCGAACCCGAAGGGCGCGCTCGCCATCCTGCGGCGGCTCGAGAGCCTCGTCGGCGTGACCGTCGATGCGAGCGACCTCGAGACCGCGGCGGTCGACTACGAGCGCCAGGTCTCCCGCGCGGTCGAGCTCGACCCCGAGGTGCAGGCGTTCGTCGAGCGGCTCGAGCGCGCCGCCGACGCCGAGGAGACCCCCACCGACCTCTCCCAGATCCCGTCCGGCGACGTCCTCGCCCGCGAGTTCCAGCGCTTCCTCAAGCAGCGCGGAATGTAGGGTTTCGCCCGCCCGTCCTCGCAAGCTCGGACAGGACGTGCGACGTTACTTTTCGGCCGCCGGGCACGCGATCCGGTAGTCGCACATCGAGCACGCCGCGTAGCTCGGCGTGGGCTCGAAGCCCTGCGAGAGGATCCCGTCGGCGACCTCGAAGACGGTCTCGGTGATCCAGTCGCGATCCTGTTCGGACCGCGGGACCGGCACCTTCTCGTCGTCGAGCACGTAGTAGTAGGCCTGCTGGGCCGCCTCGAGCTCCCACGCCTCGCGCGCGCCGACGGCGTACAGGGAGAGCTGCACGTCGTCGCGCAGCTGGGCGGCGCTCTTCGGGCGGCCTGTCTTGTAGTCGATCAGCTCGTAGCCGCCCTCCGGCAGCTTGTCGACCCGGTCGACCCGGCCCCGCAGCAGGTGCGGCCCGATCCGGAACGCGAACGAGCGCTCGAACCACACGGGCTCGGCGTCCTCGTCGCGGAAGCGGTCGTGGTAGCGAACGAGCGCCTGGGTCGCCTTCGCACGGAACTGGCGCTCCTCCTCGGAGTCCCCGAACCCGCCGCGCCGCCAGCCCGCGTCGAGCAGGTTGAGCAGGACCGGCAGGCCGCCGCTCTCCGCCCCGTGGTAGCGCTCGAGCACCTGGTGCACGAGGATCCCGAAGCGCTGGTTCATGGTCGGCTCGCTGGGGATCCGGAAGACCCGCGCGAACTTGTACTTGAGCGGGCACGTCCGGTACGTCTCGATGTCCGACGCGCTCAGAGCGAGCCCTTCGCCGCGGCGCGGCAGGAACGACTCGAGCGACGGCTCGGTGCGCTGCGCGACCGCACGCGCCCGCAGCTTCTCGTCGCGCTCGGCGTCGAGCAGGTACTCGTCGAGCGCCGACGTCTCGAAGATCTCGCGCTGCTCGGCGGTCGCCGCCTGCAGGAGCCGGGCGTTGACCTCGGGCAGCAGGTCGCCGACCTCCTGCTCGCCCGCGCGCGTGCGCTCGAGCAGGGCCGCCAGCTTGATCAGCTCGAGATAGCGGACCACGGCGTGCGAGACGTCGAGCTCGGTGTCGAACCGCATCTCCCCGAGCCGCCCGCCGACCTGGGCGACCGTGGTGAGCAGCTCGTCGCGCAGGATCCGGAACGTCGACTGGAGCGTCTCGGCCGGCCCGAACAGCTCCTCCTCGCGCTCCTCCCACTCGCCGCCCACCGCCGCCCGCGCCTCCTCGGCGAACGGCGACGGATGCTGCTGGGCCCCCCGCTCGGTCTGGGCCGGGTACGCGAGCACGAGCCGCCGCCGCGCGCGGGTCATGGCGACGTGCAGGAGGCGCCGCATCTGGGCCACGTGCACCGCCTTGCTGTCCGGCGGCAGCGACTCCTTGATCAGCGGGTCCGGGATCGGCTCCAGCGGTCGCCGCCGCGGGCCCGGCATGCGCGCGGCCATCAGCCCGAGCACGTACACGTGGTCGAACTCGAGCCCTTTGGCGGCCTGCATCGACATCACGCGCACGCCGTGCGGGTGCTCCCCGCTCTCCGCCTCCTCCTCGCGCAGCCCGGCCTCGGCGACGGCGGCGATTGCGCGCGCGAAGTCGCGCGCCGTCGCCTGTGGCGTGCGGTGCACGTAGTCCGCCGCCAGCCCGGCGAAGCGGGCGAGGTTCCTGAGGCGCTCGACGACCTCGGTGGAGGCCGCGAACAGGAGCTGCCGGCGCAGGCCGAGCCGCTCGACCAGCCGGTGCACGTAGAGGTCCGGGCGCGTGGAGTCGATCGCGGCGGCGGCGGCGCGGTGGAGCTTGAGGAAGTGGCCGATGCGGTCGCGCGCCTCGGGCGGGATCTGGGGCGACTCGAGCGCGGCGCCGAGCGCGGCCACCATGTCGAGCTTGCGCCGGCGGGCGATCTGCGTGACGCGCGCGAGGTCGATCGCGCGCAGCTCCACCGGCGGTCGCGCAAGGGCGCGCACGACGGCGCCGGCGTCCCCGGGATCGACGAGGAGCCGCAGCCAGGCGAGCAGGTCGCGCACCTCCGCGCGCTGGAAGAACGCGGCGGCGCCCGACAGCCGGTACGGCACCGCGCGCTCCTCGAACGCCACGGCCACCGCCTGTCCCTCGCCGCGCACCGAGCGCACGAGCACGCACACGTCCTCGGGCGCCACGTCCTCGCGCGCGATCAGCCGCTCGACCTCGGCGGCCACCGCTTGCGCCTGCGCGCGCTCGGACGCGCAGCGCCAGAACGCGACCTCGCCGCCGGGCTCGCCTTCCAGGGCCTTCTCGAGCCGGTCCGGGGCGGGCTCGACGACCGCCCGCGCCGCGCGCAGGATGCGGTCGCCGGAGCGGAACGAGCGCTCGAGCCGCACCACCGTCGCGGCCGGCCACTCGGCGCGGAAGTCCTGCACGTTCTTGGTCGCCGCGCCGCGGAAGCGGCGGATCGACTGGTCGTCGTCGGCCGCCGCCGTGATGCCGCCGTGCCCGGCGACGAGCAGCCGCAGCAGGACGCCCTGGGCGAAGCTCGCGTCCTGGAGCTCGTCGACCAGCACGTGGCGGTGGCGACGCGCCAGGCGCTCGCGCACTTGCGGTCGGGTCCGCAGCAGGCGGAAGGCGTGCAGCACGAGGTCCCCGGCGTCGAGCGACCCCGACTCGGCGAGCAGCCGCTCGTGCTCGGCGTACAGGCGGGCGAACTCCCGCTCGCGCGCCTCCTCCTCGGGCAGCGCGCCGGCCCACGCCGCGTAGTCCTCGGCCGTCACGAGCTCGTCCTTGAGCCGGTCGATCCGCCCGACGATGGCGCCCAGCGCTGCGCTCGGGTTGCCGCGCAGGTCGTGGTGGCGGAGCGGCAGCTCGTCCATCCGCTCGAGCAGCATCGCGAGCCGATCGCCGGCGCTGACCGGCGTCGCGAACGGGTCGAGCCCGGCTTCGAGCGCCTCGTCGCGCAGCAGCCGCGCGCAGAAGCTCTGGAACGTCGTGACCGCCAGCTCCTCGTACGCGCCGGCGAGCCGGTCCTCGAGCCGCTCCCGCATGCCGTCCGCCGCCGGCCCGTCGAGGCAGAGCACGAGCAGGGAGTCGGGCGCGCCTCCCGCGAGATGGAGGAAGCGCTCCTCGAGCACGGTCGTCTTGCCCGTGCCCGCGCCGCCGAGCACGAGCAGCGGCCCGCCGGAGTGTTCCACGGCGGCACGCTGATCCGGGCTCAGCGAAGGCACCGACGTAGGATAGGTCCCGGATGAGCCCCGCTAAGGGCCCGTCCAAGAACCCCGCCACGCCCAGCGCGGCCATGGACACTTCGCCGGATCGCCACCCGAACCCTCGGAAGTACGTCCGTACTCCCTTCGGGATTCGTGCGGCGCCCGGCTTGGTCCATGGCCGCGCTGGTCGGGCCGGATCTTCTTGGACGGACCCTCGAGCCCTGACTGGCTGGGCGCGGCGCGGCGGTCGGCCGCGGCGCTGCGGGTCATGCTCTCCGAGCGGGTCACGATCGCGGAGCGGGTGCTCGAGACCGGCACCCGCGGCGAGGGCGGCGACCGCACGCTCGAGATCGACGCGCTCGCCGAGGCCGCCGTGCTGGAGGAGCTCGAGGTGCTGTACCGGGCGGGCGCGCGGTTCACGGTGCTCAGCGAGGAGCGCGGGACCGTCGACTTCGGCGGTGACGGCACGCTGGTCGTGGTCGACCCGATCGACGGGTCGCTGAACGCCAAGCGCGGCCTGCCCCACCACTGTGTCTCGATCGCCGTCGCCGAGGGCCCGACGATGGCGGACGTCACTTTCGGCTTCGTGCAGGACTTCGGCCCCGAAGAGGAGTGGGTCGCGTGGCGCGGGCGCGGCGCGACGCTCAACGGTGCGCCGCTCGACCCCACCGTGGGCGAGCGCCGGTGGGAGCGCGACGGGCTGCTGGAGCTGGTGGGCTTCGAGTCGGCCGACCCGCGCTGGGTGCTCCAGTCGGCGGAGGCGCTGGTGGGCGTCGCCCATCGCCTGCGGGCGATCGGCACGATCGCGGCGGCGCTCTGCCAGGTGGCCGCTGGGCGCTTCGACGGGATGCTCACGCTCAAGGGCTGCCGGGCGGTCGACGCCGCCGCGGCCCAGCTGATCGTGCGCGAGGCGGGCGGGCTCGTGGCCTTCACGAAGTTCGCGGATCCGCTGGCCGCGCCGCTCGACCTGCTGCCGCACTCGCCGGTCGTGGCCGCCCGCACCGAGGCCGCGCTGCGGGAGCTGGCCGCCGTGCCCGCGGTCTAAGGGCCTGACCCTGCCACCATGGGTGTGGTGATCGACTGGAGCCTCGCCGGGCAGGTGGCACGCGGCGTCGCGGGCCTGCAGCCCGCCGGCGACCCTGAGCCGTTCGAGGCCGTCGCCGGTCCGGCGGCGGAGAGCGAGCGGCTCGTGACCGCCTACACCGGGCTGGTCCCCACCTCGCCCCTCCCGCCCCCCGAGGCGGTCAGCCGCAACGAGTGGGTCGAGGCCAACCTGGCCTCCCTGAGCGGCGTGCTCGACCCCCTGGCCGGGCGGCTCAGCTCGCGGCTCGGCCCCGTCGGCGGCGCCGCGGGCAAGATCCTGGCGCTCGAGGCGGGCGCGATCTCGGGCTTCCTCGCCGGGCGCGTGCTGGGCCAGTACGAGTTCGCGCCGCTCGACCCGGCCGGCCCGGTGCGCCTGCTGTTCGTGGCCCCCAACCTCGGGCACGCGGCGACGACGCTCGAAGCCGAGCCCGACCAGCTCCTGCGCTGGGTCGCGCTGCACGAGACGACCCATGCGCTCCAGTTCGGGGCCGTGCCGTGGCTGCGAGAGCACCTCGCCGGGCTGATCGGCGAGATGCTGACCGCGCTCGACGTCGACCCGCGCGGCCTGCTGCGCCTGCCCGACCCGTCGGACCTGCGCGGGCTGGTGGAGCGAGTGCGCCGTGACGGGCTCGCCTTCCTGGCCGTGAGCCCCGAGCGCCGGCACCTGCTCGAGGGCGCGCAGGCGTTCATGGCCCTGATCGAGGGCTATGCCGAGCACGTCATGGACGCGGTCGGCACCGGCCTGCTCGACGACCTCGAAGCCATGCGGGCCGCGATGACGCGCCGCCGGACCGAGCGCTCAGGCCTGCTGCGGGTGCTCGAGAAGCTGATCGGGCTCGACCTCAAGCTGCGCCAGTACGAGCAGGGCAAGGCGTTCTGCGACGCGGTCGTGGCCCGCGGCGGCATCGAGGCGCTCAACCGGGCGTGGGCGAGCCCCGACTCGCTCCCGTCGTTCGCCGAGCTCGACGATCCGGACGGCTGGCTGGCCCGCACCGAGCGGCGCGAACTGGGTCGCGGCGCCGCCTAGAGCCTCCACTGTGTGCGGTTCCTCACACGAACCTGTGTTCGTCGTGTAACGGCGCCCCCGGAGCGGTTTACAAACAAGTGTTCGCTGGTATGGTCACCACGAACAGACTGACTTGATACTGACGAGGCCAACGCAAAGGGGCGATTTCAGCTATGGCCGAGAACACCAGCACCACCACGAACACCACCACCGGGTCGACCCGCAAGCCGGCTGCTCGCAAGAGCACGGCCCGCAAGCGGACGACCACGCGTTCGACCGCCAGCCGCTCGACCGCGCGCCGGAGCACGGCGACCAAGGCGCCGAGCAAGTCGACCGGTCGTCGCGCGCGCACCGTCGCCCGCAACGAGACCCGCGACGCCGCCCAGGCACAGGTCCGGGCCGCCCGGACGACCGCCGCCCAGGGCCGCAACGTCGCCGAGCGCGCCGCGCTCGTGTCCGTCGGCGCCACGCTCGAGGCGCGTGACCGCGTCGTCGACCTCGTCGGCCGCTTCGGCTCGCTTCCGTCCGCGGAGCGCGAGGTCAAGAAGTTCGAGCGCCGCGGCGAGCGCGACGTCAAGAAGGCCCGCACGCGCGTCGAGCGCCTCGTGCGGACCCGTCGCCGTGAGGCGGACCGACGCTCTAACATCGTGACTGCGCGGATCGCCGACGTGTCGACCCGCGTGGAGGACGCTGCGCAGTTCGGTGTCGCCACCGGGACGCGCATCGCCACCGTCGCGCGGGAGCGCGTCAGCGCCCTCGTCTAGCTCCCCAGTTTCCCCCGGTGCCGCGGAGGAGCGGCCATCCGGGTAAGCCTGCCGGCCTCATACTTGCCGGCGGGATTCGCCGGCCCATACCTCGCCGGCGGATGTAGTACCTCTCCTCCCTCAACCGTCGGCCCGCCTCTGTGCGGGCCGTCGGTCTTTAAGGCCTTCTCAGCCGGCTCTCATCTGAGCGGCGATCATTGAGCCATGCGTCTGCTCGTGGTCGAGGACGACGTCCGGATGGCGGCGGCGCTGCTGCGCGGGCTGCGCTACGAGGGCGTGATCGCCGACGTGGCGACGGGCGGGGCGCAGGCGCTGGGCATGGCGCGGGCGACGGAGTACGACGCGGTCGTGCTCGACGTCATGCTCCCGGACCTCGACGGCTTCGAGACGTGCCGCCGCCTGCGGGAGGACGGCATGTGGGCCCCGATCATGATGCTCACGGCCCGCGACGCCGTCGAGGATCGCGTGCGCGGGCTCGACCAGGGCGCCGACGACTACCTCACCAAGCCGTTCTCGCTCGCCGAGCTGCTGGCTCGCCTGCGCGCGCTCGTGCGCCGCGGTCCCGTCGAGCGCCCCGCCGTGTACGAGGTCGGGGACCTGCGCCTGGATCCCGCGACGCGCCAGGTCTGGCGCGGCGAGGAGGAGATCGCGCTCTCGGCCCGCGAGTTCGCGCTCCTGGAGACCTTCATGCGGCGCCCGGGGCAGGTGCTGAGCCAGATGCAGCTGCTCGATGCGGCCTGGGACCTCGGCTACGAGCAGCGCTCGAACGTCGTCGAGGTCTACGTGCGCTACCTGCGCGAGAAGGTCGACCGCCCGTTCGGCGTCGCGTCCATCGAGACCGTGCGTGGCGTCGGATATCGCCTGCGCAAGTGAGCCGGCTCCCCATCCGCCTGCGGCTGACGCTGGCCTTCGCCGCCGCCACGCTGTTCGTGCTGGCCGCCGCCGGGACGTTCGTGTACGTCGAGGTCCGGGACGAGCTCGGCGAGCAGGTCCTCGCGCCCGACGACCGCGACGACGTCCTCGCGGGCCTGATCACGACGTTCGCCGTCGGCGGCCCGGCGGCCGTGCTGCTCGCCTCGCTCCTCGGCTACCTGCTGGCCGGCGCCGCGCTGAAGCCGGTCGAGGCGATGCGCGCCCGTGCCGCCGAGGTCTCGCTCGCCGCGGGCGGCGAGCGGCTGCCGCTGCCGGCCGCCCGGGATGAGATCCGGCGGCTGGGCGAGACGCTCAACGACATGCTCGACCGGCTGAGCCGCTCGTTCGAGCGTGAGCGGCGCTTCGTCGCCGATGCGAGCCACGAGCTGCGCACGCCGGTCGCCGTGCTCAAGACCGAGCTCGAAGGCGCGCTGCGCGCGGGCGAGCATGCCCCCGGAGTGCGGACCGCGCTCGTCGCCGCCGTCGAGGAGTGCGACCACCTCGCCCAGCTCGCGGAGGACCTGCTCGTGCTCGCGCGCGCCGGCGAGGGCCGGCTGCCGGTGCGGCCGGAGCCGCTGGCGCTCGCCCCGCTGCTCGACGGCGTCCGGCACCGCTTCGTGGACCGGGCGTGGCAGCACGGTCGTGACATCCGCGTCGAGGCGGGCGACCTCACGGTCACCGCCGACCCGCTGCGGCTGCGCCAGGCGCTCGGCAACCTGGTCGACAACGCGCTCCGGCACGGCGAGGGCGCGATCACGGTGACCGGCCGCGCCGCCGACGGCGGGGTCGCGCTCGAGGTCGGCGACGAAGGCCCCGGCTTCGGCGACGACATCGCGGGCCGCGCGTTCGAGCGCTTCACCCGCGGCGATGTCGCGCGCACCCGCGGCGGCACCGGCCTCGGGCTCGCGATCGTCCGCGCGATCGCCGAGGCCCACGGTGGCTCGGCGAGTCTCACCGGCTCCGGCGTCCGCCTCTGGTTGCCGTCTCAGGGCCGTCTCATCCAGGCCCGCCAGGATGCCGTGCCATGAGACGCCCAATCATCATCGCCGCGGCGGTCGTCATCGCCGCCGCAGGCGCCACCGCAGCCGCCGCCGCGGGCGGCGACGACGACGCGACCGATCGCGCCATCACCGGCGGCGCGCTCGACCGCGCCAAGGCGGCCGCGCTCGCCGACACGCCCGGCAAGGTCACCGAGACCGAGGTCGGCGACGAGGAGAGCTACTACGAGGTCGAGGTCACCCGCGCCGACGGCAGCCAGGTCGACGTGCAGCTCGACCGCAACTTCCGCGTGGTCGGCAGCGAGGCCGACGGCGCTGACGACCAGGAGGGTGATGACCGGTGACCGGCCTGCTGGCGGCGGGAGCGGTCGCCGCCGCCCTGGCCGGGCCGGGAGACTTCACGACCCGGATCGACAACCCGTACTTTCCGATGGCCCCCGGCACCCGCTGGGTCTACCGCGAGACGGACGACGCCGGCAGCCGCCAGAAGGTGGTGGTCAAGGTCACCAACCGCACGAAGCGCGTCGCGTCGGGGATCGTCGCCCGTGTCGTGCGTGACACGGTGACCGAGAACGGGCAGCTGGTGGAGGACACCTTCGACTGGTACGCGCAGGATCGCCGCGGCAACATCTGGTACCTCGGCGAGGACACGACGGAGTACGAGGACGGCAAGCCCGTCTCCAAGCAGGGCTCGTTCGAGGACGGTGTGGACGGAGCCCAGCGCGGCATCGTGATGCTCGCACGCCCGCGCGCCGGCCGCCGGTACACGGAGGAGCGCGCTCCCGGCGAGGCCCAGGACCAGGCGCGCGTGCTGAGCCGCCACGAGCAGGTCCAGGTGCCGTTCGGACACTTCACGAACGTGCTCATGACGAGCAACACCAACCCGCTCGAGCCGCGCGTCCAGGAGTACAAGTGGTACGCGCGCGGCGTCGGCCCGGTGCTCGCGATGTCGGTCTCCGGCAGCAGCGACCGCGAGGTGCTCCTTCGCTTCAGAGGCGCGGTCCAGGGGTTCCGATAGCTGCCACAATGTCGGCACATGCCGACGCGAGAGCAGATCACCGAAGCGCTGAAGTCCGTCATCGACCCCGAGCTGCGCAAGGACATCGTGGAGCTCGAGATGGTCCGGGCGATCGACATCAAGGACGGCGGCGTCGTCGACGTCACGGTCTCGCTGACCACCCCCGGCTGCCCGATCAAGGGGCACTTCCAGACGGCGGTGACGAAGGCGGTCAACTCGCTCGACGGCGTCGCCCGCGTGAACGTCGGCTTCGACGTGCTCTCCGATCAGGAGAAGGGCGTCCTCCAGCGCAAGCTGGGCCGCCCGGGCGGGCTCCCCGAGGGCGCGCTCGCGCAGGTCGCCAACGTGATCTGCATCGGCTCCGGCAAGGGCGGCGTCGGCAAGTCCTCGCTCACCACGAATCTCGCGGCCGCGCTCGTGGCCGAGGGCAAGAAGGTCGGCGTGCTGGACGCCGACGTGTGGGGCTACTCGATCCCGCGGATGCTCGGCCTCGGCGGCCAGCGCCCCAAGGTGTCAGCCGACCGCAAGATCCTGCCGCTCGAGGCGCACGGCATCAAGGTGATGTCGATCGGCTTCTTCATCGCCGAGGACGAGGCGGTCGTGTGGCGCGGGCCGATGCTCCACAAGGCGCTCACCCAGTTCCTCGAGGACGTCGCGTGGGGCGAGCTCGACTTCCTGCTCATCGACCTCCCGCCCGGCACCGGCGATGTCTCGATGACGCTCGCGCAGCTGCTGCCGATGGCCAAGTTCGTGATCGTCACCACGCCGCAGGCGGCGGCCCAGAAGGTCGCCCGCCGGTCGGCCGAGATGGCCGACAAGGTCAAGCTCGAGATCGGCGGCGTGATCGAGAACATGTCCGTGTTCACCACACCGGCCGGCGAGCGCTACCCGATCTTCGGCGAGGGCGGCGGTCAGGCGCTGGCCGACGAGCTTGACGTGCCGCTGCTCGGCAAGGTGCCGCTCACCATGCCGCTGCGCGAGACGTCGGACGCCGGCGTTCCGCTCGTGGAGCAGAACCCGGACGACCCGGCGGCTCAGGCGGTGCGCCAGGCCGCGCGCGGGCTGGTGGCGATCACACCGGTCGAGCTGCCGATCATGGCGGACCCGGTGCCCGCGCAGCCGGTCGGCATGAGCCTGCCGATGGCCTAGCGGCCGGCGTAGTAGTCGGCGTTGACCTTCGTGTAGGTCTGCCACTCCTCCGGGAGCTGGTCCTCGGCGAAGCAGGCGTCGACCGGGCACGCCTCGACGCACGCGTCGCAGTCGATGCACTCCTCCGGGTCGATGTACAGCATCTCGACCTTGTCGTAGTCGGGCTCTTCCGGCGTGGGGTGGATGCAGTCGACGGGGCACACCTCGACGCACGAGTTGTCCTTGGTGCCGATGCACGGTTCTGCGATTACGTAAGCCATGGATTCCTGGGCTTTCGACGTCAGGGAGCGAATCGGGATCATAGGCTGCCGCGCGTACGGCTGCGGGCGGCCTAGAGCTGGGGCATCGGGACCGGGCGCTCGAGTGAGGCCTCGAGCTGCGCCGCGACCTGGAGGAGCGTGTCCTCTCCCAGCGGCTTGGCCACGAGCTGCGCGCTGGTCGGCAGGCCGTCGTCGCCGAGGCCGACGGGAACCGTGATGGCCGGCTGGCCGGTGACATTGAACAGCGAGGTGAAGGGGGTGAACTGCCCAGAGCGGTGCAGGTCGGCCAGCGGGTCGTCGCCGCCTCCGTGGATGGTGCCGATCGGCGCCGGCCGCTCGGCCAGCGCGGGGGTGAGGAGCACGTCGTAGTCGGCGAAGAACGCCACCAGCCCACGGGCCACGGCCTGGAGCTGCGCGACGGCGCCCAGGTAGCCGATCGAGGAGAGGCTCTTGGCGCGCTCGTAGAGCGCCCGCGAGAGCGGCTCGATCTCGTCGTCCTCCGGCTCGCGCCCGGCGAGCAGCTGGCCGTACATGATCCCCAGGCTCACGGGCGGCCCGAAGACCTCCTCGAACAGCCTGATCGCGTCGCTCCCCGGGAAGGCTGGGGCGGCCGACTCGACCTCGTGGCCGAGCGACGCGAGCAGCTCGCCGGCCACGTGCATGCCGCGGACGCACTCCGGGTCGACGTCGACCCCGAGCGGGTTCGTCGCCGTCATGGCGACGCGCAGCCGGCCCGGGCTGCGGCGGACGCTCGTCGAGTACGGCTCGGCCGGCCGCGGGGCCCAGTTGGCGTCGCCGACCTCGTAGCCGGCGAGCACGTCGAGCAGCTGGGCGGTCTCCGCCACCGAGCGGGTGAGCACGCCGTCGGAGCTCAGGAACGACTCGCCGAGATCGGGGCCGCGGGAGATCCGCCCGCGGCTCGGCTTGAGGCCGACGAGCCCGCAGCACGCGGCCGGGATGCGGATCGAGCCCCCGCCGTCGTTTCCGTGGGCCACCGGCAGCATCCCGGACGCCACGGCCGCGGCCGCGCCGCCCGACGAGCCGCCCGGCGTGCGGTCGAGATCCCACGGGTTGTGCGTCGCCCCCGTGTGGCGCGGCTCGGTGGTCGGCAGGATCCCGAACTCCGGCATGTTCGTGACGCCGACGACGACGAAGCCGGCGTCGCGCAGCCGCCGGACGAGGTATGCGCTGTGGCCCGGCCGGTGCCCGGCGAGGAACTTCGAGCCGAAGTTCATGCATAGGCCGGCGACCGGCACATTGGCCTTGATCGCGATCGGCACGCCGGCGAACGGGCGCTCGTCGCCCGGCTCGATCGCGTCGGCGGCATCGAGGGCGCGCTCCGCGTCCACCTCGACGAAGGCGTTGATCTGGTCGTCGAGGTCGTCGATGCGGTCGAGCGCGGACGACACCACCTCCCGCGCCGACAGCTCCCCGCCCTTGACCAGGGCGGCGACCTCGCTGACCGGCTTGAGCATCAAGTCCGTTGCGCTCATGTCGGCGGCGCGCAGCCTACGGGAAAAGCATTACCCGGTGGGGCTTTTCATAGCGTCGTAACCGGTTGATCGCGTATCATCCGGTTATGCATCGCGACCTCCCGCGGGAACCTCTGGAATCGGGTGCGCCGTACTGGTACTGGCTCGGCGGCCGCCCGGCGCTGGACTTCGTGAACACGCGGCGCGAGCGCTGGCGCCGCGACGTCGACTGCCTGCTCTCGGTGGAGGAGGTCGTGGAGTGGCTCGTCCGCGCGGGGCTGCTCGGGCAGCCGAGGCGCGCGCCCACGTCGGTGCTCGGCGAGGCGCGCGAGCTGCGCGAGGCGATCGACTCCGGCGTCCGCGCCGCGGTCGCGCGCACGACCGTCGACCCAGCGGCGATCGACCTGATCGACGACTGGCTGACGCTCGCGGGCTCGAGGCCGGCGCTCGTGACGGGCCTCGACGGTCGCCCGCGGCTGTCGGAGCGTTCCGCGGTCGACTCGCCGAGGCGCGCGCTCGGGATGGTGGCCTACGACGCCGCGCGCATGCTCGGCCTTCCGACGGAGCGGGCGCGGGTGCGCATCTGCGGCTCGGCCACGTGCTCGGCGCGGTTCTATGACCGGTCACCCGCCGCCCGCCGGCGCTGGTGCTCGATGGGGCTGTGCGGCAATCAGGAGAAGGCCAGGCGATTCAGGGAGCGGCGATGAGCGGGCTGGAAGATGTCGTTGCGTTCGATACGCGGATCGCGGAACCCGACCGCGAGGGCGGCGCGCTGCGCTACCGGGGCGTCGATCTCGAGGACCTCGTGGGCACCGTCCCCTTCGAGCACGTGTGGGGCCTCCTGGTCGACGGTTCGCTCGAGCCGGGCCTCTCGCCGGCCGAGCCGCACCCGCTGAGCGTCCACTCACCCGATCCGCGCGTCGACGTGCAGGCGGCGCTGGCGATGCTCGGTGCCGAGTGGGGGATGCGGCCGCTGATGGACATCTCCGACGCGCAGGCGCGCGACGACCTCGCACGCGCGTCGGTGATGGCGCTCTCGTTCGTGGCGCAGTCGGCCCGCGGGGCCGGCCGCCCCCGGTACCCCAGCGCGAGATCGACCGTGCGCGTTCGATCCCCGAGCGCTTCCTCGTGCGCTGGCGCGGCGAGGCCGACCCCGACCACGTGCGCGCGATCGACGCCTACTGGATCGCCGCCGCCGAGCACGGGATGAACGCGTCGACCTTCACCGCCCGGGTGGTCGCGTCGACTGGAGCGGACGTCGCGGCCGCGCTGTCCGCCGCCGTCGGCGCGCTGTCCGGCCCGCTGCACGGCGGGGCGCCGGCTCGCGTGCTGCGCATGCTCGACGAGGTCGAGCGGACAGGCGACGCCGAGGGCTGGGTACGCGCGGCGCTCGACCGCGGCGAGCGGCTGATGGGCTTCGGGCACCGCGTGTACCGCGCCGAGGATCCGCGGGCGCGGGTGCTCCGGTGCACGGCCAAGGCGATCGGCTCCCCGCGCGCCGAGGTCGCCGAGGCGCTCGAGGCCGCGGCGCTCGCCGAGCTGCGCGCCCGCAAGCCCGACCGCGTGCTGGCCACCAACGTCGAGTTCTGGTCGGCCGTGGTGCTCGATCACGCGCGGGTGCCGCCCGAGCTCTTCACGCCGATGTTCACCTGCGCCCGCACCGCGGGCTGGTCCGCCCACATCCTCGAGCAGAAGCGCGAGGGCCGGCTCATCCGCCCGACCGCGCGCTACGTCGGCGAGCCCGAGCGCCCGCTGTCAGCCGTCTAGCGCCGGCGCCGCGGCGTCAGCCTCGAGCGCGCGGGCGAGGATGTCGCGCAGGGCGAGCGCGTCCTCGGGCGGGAGGGTCGCCAGCCGCGGCGGCGGCTCGCCGGCGCGGCGCTCGAGCTCGATCCGGGTGTGCTCGCCCTTCTCGGTGAGCACGACCGCCTTCACGCGGCGGTCGCCCTCGTGCGGCCGGCGCTCGGCGAGCCCGGCGGCCTCGAGCCGGTCGACGATGCCGGTGATGTTCGAGTTGTCGCAATAGAGGGCGTCGGCCATGGCGCTCATCGTCATGGCCTGGCCAGGCTGCAGCATCGTCATCGCCATCGACTGCTGCGGGGAGAGGCCGAACTCCGCGAGGATCGCCCACCGACGCCGCTTGTCCTCCATGAAGATCCGCCAGAACAGGCCCCACGCCTCGCGTGCCGGATCGGTGGTCATCGCCGAAAAGGTAGCATCCTTCGATAATTGCATGCTTCAAATATCTCTGCTAGAAACTACCGGATGACGGATAACGGCATCGAGGTGGAGGGGCTCGTCCGCGAGTTCAAGGGCGGCGTGCACGCGGTCGACGGCATCGACCTGCGCGTCGAGCCGGGCGAGATCCACGGCTTCCTCGGGCCGAACGGCGCCGGCAAGTCGACGACCGTGCTGATGCTCACCACGCTGCTGCCGCCGACGGCGGGCCGTGCGCGTGTCGCGGGGCACGACGTCGTGCGCGAGGGGGCGGCCGTGCGGCGGGCGATCGGCGCCGCGCTGCAGGAGGCCGCGCTCGACCCGCTGCTCACCGGGCGCGACCACATGCGCCTCCAGACGGCGCTGCAGGGCGTCCCGAAGGCGGAGCGGCGCCCGCGCGGCGACGCGCTGCTCGAGCGCATGGGGCTGATCGACGCGGCCGACCGCCGCGTGGGCGGCTACTCGGGCGGCATGAAGCGCCGCCTCGACCTGGCGCTTGCGCTGGTGCACTCCCCGCGCATCCTGTTCCTCGACGAGCCCACCACGGGGCTCGACCCGCAGAGCCGCTCGGACCTCTGGCAGGAAGTCGCGCGCCTGGCCCGCGAGGACGGGGTGACCGTCTTCCTCACCACGCAGTACCTCGAGGAGGCGGACGTGCTGGCCGACCGGGTCGCGATCATCGACCACGGCCGGATCGTGGCTCGCGGCACCCCTGAGTCGCTGAAGGCGGAGATCGGCCGCCCATCGCTCGAGGTGGAGCCCGCCGAGCGTGCGGAGCGCGACGCGGTCGCCGGGGTGCTGGACCGCTTCGGCACGGCGGTCACTGCGCCGCCGGGCGCAGCCGCCGTCCGGCTGCGCGGCGGCGTCGAGGCGCTACCGGAGGTCGTGCGCGCGCTCGACGCGGAGGACCTCGCGGTCGTCGACTTCCGGCTCCACGCGCCGACGCTCGACGACGTCTTCCTGGCCAAGACGGGTCGTAAGCTGGAGGGGGCCGACGAGCCGGAGCCGGAGCCTGCTAGCGAAGCGGCGGCGAGCGCTCTGCGCGAGACAGTTGCATGACGGGCCAGGTGCTCGAGATGGCGCGCCGGTCGCTGCTCCAGACGCTGCGCCAGCCGGCCATGGTCGTGCCGCCCCTGCTGTTCCCGCTCCTGCTGGTGGCCATCAACACCGGCGGGCTCGACGCGGCGACGAACCTGCCCGGCTTCCCCGCCGACACCTACCTCGACTTCGCGATCGCGGTGCCGTTCGTCCAAGGCGCGCTGTTCGCGATGATCAACGCGGGGTCGGCACTCGCGCGCGACGTCGAGACGGGCTTCATCAAGCGCCTGGCCATGACCCCGATGCAGCGCGCGGCGCTGCTGGTCGGCCACCTGGCGGGCGTGTTGGCCGTGGCGCTCGTGTCCGCGCTCTTCTACCTCGCAGTCGGGTTCGCCGCGGGCATGGACTTCCCCGCCGGCGCGCTCGGCGTGCCCGCGTTGCTGGTCCTGGCCATGCTGATCGCACTGGGCTTCGCCGCCCTCGGCGCGTTCGTCGGCCTCCGGTCGGGCTCCGGCGAGGCCGTGCAGGGCTTCTTCCCGCTGTTCTTCGTACTGCTCTTCCTGTCCTCGATGAGCCTCCCGCGGCCGCTGATCGAGCAGGAGTGGTTCCGCGCGATCGCAACCGCCAACCCGGTCTCCTATCTGATCGAGGGCATCCGCTCGTTCATCGTCGTCGGGTGGGACGGCGAGGCCCTGGCGCTCGGCTTCGGCGTGGCGATCGTGGTGGCGGGCGGCGCGGTCGCGGCGGCGTCCAGCGCGCTGCGCACGCGGCTGGTGCGGACATGAGGCGCTTCGCGCAGGTGGCCGGGGCGGTGGCCTGGCGCTCGATTCACAACTTCGCGAACAACCCCGCCTTCCTACTCCCGTCGATCATCTTCCCGATGTTCTTCTTCGTCGCGTTCGCGGGCGGCCTGTCGAACGTCGGCAACGTGCCGGGCTTCGACTTCGCCCCGGGCTACACCGCGTTCCAGTTCGTGTTCGTGCTGATGCAGGCCTCGGCGTTCGGCGGCGTCTTCACGGGCTTCGGGATCGCGAGCGACTTCGAGCGCGGCTTCGCCCGCCGCCTGCTGCTCGCCGCCCCGAACCGCCGCGCGATCATCGCGGGCTACGCGCTCGCCGCCTGGGCGCGCGCGACGATCGTCGGCTCACTGCTGTTCGCCGTGGCGTTCGCGACCGGGATGCAGGTGGGGGGCGACGGGCTCGACGTGCTGACCCTGATCGCACTCGCCTACCTCGTGTCGCTGGCGGCCACCCTGTTCGCCGCCGGCGTGGCGATGCGGCTGCGCACGATCCAGGCCGGCCCGGCCATGCAGATGCCGGTGTTCGTCGTGCTCTTCCTCGCACCCGTCTACGTGCCGCTCAAGCTCCTGTCGGGCTGGGTGCACGCCGCCGCGAGCGTGAACCCGTTCACGCCGCTTGTGCAAACGGGGCGCGACCTGATCGCCGGCAGCGCCGACCCGGCCGCCGCGTTTGCCCTCGCCTTCGCGCTCGTCGCCGCCTTCGCCTGGTGGGCGGTCCGCGGGCTCCGCAGCGCGGAGGCCGCCGGTGGGTAGGTCGCTACACGCCCTCGACGACCACGATGTCGGTGTCTGACGCGCTCTGGCGGAGCTCCCGCAGCGGCGCGTAGTCGTCGGACGCGTACCAGCCACGCGCGGCGTCCAGGTCCGGGAACTCCATGACCACCAAGCGGACGGGCGCCCAGTCTCCCTCGAGCACCTCGTGGTGTCCCCCGCGGACGATGAAGCGGCCGCCGTGGCGTGCCACGGCGTCCGTGTTGCGCTCCCGGTACTCGGCGAGCTTCTCCTGATCGCGGGCCTCCGCGACGGAGGCGATGACGTAGGCCGGCATCGGCGTACCGTAGGTGACATGGAAGAACGCAGACTGCGCGACCTGACCGTCTCCGCCCTCGGCCTCGGCTGCATGGGCATGTCGGAGTTCTACGGGCACGCCGACGTAGCCGAGTCGATCCGCACGATCCACCGCGCGCTCGAGCTGGGCGTCATCCACCTCGACACCGCGGACATGTACGGCCGCGGCCACAACGAGGAGCTCGTGGGCCGCGCCATCGCCGACCGGCGCGACCAGGTGGTGCTGGCCACGAAGTTCGGGAACCGGCGGGAGGGCGACCGCCGGTGGATCGACAACTCGCCGGAGTGGATCCGGCAGGCGTGCGAGGACTCGCTGCGCCGCCTCGGGACCGATCACATCGACCTCTACTACATGCACCGCCGCAACCCGGACGTGCCGATCGCCGAGAGCGTCGGCGCGATGGCCGAGCTGGTCGAGGCCGGCAAGGTGCGGCACCTCGGGCTGTCCGAGGTGAGCGCGGCGACGCTGCGCGAGGCGTGCGAGGTCCATCCGATCACGGCGCTGCAGAGCGAGTGGTCGCTCTTCACGCGCGGGCTCGAGCGCGAGATCGTGCCGGCGGCGCGCGAGCTGGGCGTGGGCATCGTGCCCTACTCTCCGATCGGCCGCGGGCTGCTGGCCGGCGCGCTCACGTCGCCCGACGAGCTCGCCGAGGACGACTTCCGGCGCATCTCCCCGCGCTTCAGCGGCGAGAACTTCGACCGCAACCTGGCGCTGGTGGCCCGCGTACGCGAGATGGCGTCCGACCTCGGGTGCACGCCGGTCCAGCTCGCGCTCGCCTGGGTGCTCGCCCAGGGCGAGGACGTGGCGCCGATCCCGGGCACCAAGCACGTCAAGTACCTCGAGGAGAACGTGGGCGCGGTCGAGGTGCGGTTGAGCGAGGACGACCAGCGGGCGCTGGACGATCTGTTCCCCCCCGGCGTGACCGCCGGCGAGCGGTACGCCGAGGCGGGCATGCGCGCGGTTGAGCGCTGAGAACGACAAAGGGCCCGGCAAGCGCCGGGCCCTTCGCAAACACCCCAGGGTGGGGTGGCTTACATCATCCCGCTCATGTCGGGCATGCCACCGCCGCCGCCGCCATCCTTCTCGGGCACCTCGGCGACGATCGCCTCGGTGGTGAGGATGTTCTTGGCGATCGACGCGGCGTTCTGGAGCGCCGAGCGCGTGACCATGGCCGGGTCGATGACTCCGTCGGCGACGAGGTCGCCGATCTCGCCGGTCGCGGCGTTCAGGCCCTTGCCCGGGCCGGCACGGCGGATGTCGCTGACCACGACCGAGCCCTCGTAGCCGGCGTTCTCCGCGATCTGGCGGGTCGGCTCCTCGAGCGCGCGGTGCACGATCCGGGCGCCGGTCTTCTCGTCGTCGTCGGAGATGACGTCGAGGTTGATGGCGTCCTGGGCCTCGAGCAGCGCCACGCCGCCGCCGGGCACGATGCCCTCCTCGAGGGCCGCGCGGGTGGCCTGCAGCGCGTCCTCGACGCGGTGCTTCTTCTCCTTCATCTCCGTCTCGGTGGCCGCGCCGACCTTCACGACGGCGACGCCGCCGGAGAGCTTGGCGAGGCGCTCCTGGAGCTTCTCGCGATCGAAGTCGGAGTCGGTGTTCTCGACCTCCGCCTTGATCTGGTTGATGCGGCCCTTGATGGCGTCGGCGTCACCCGCGCCGTCGACGATGGTGGTGGTGTCCTTCGCCACCACGACGCGACGCGCGCGGCCGAGCTGCGAGAGCTGCGTGTTCTCGAGCTTGAGGCCCATCTCCTCGGTGATGACCTCGCCGCCGGTGAGGATCGCGATGTCCTCGAGCATGCGCTTGCGGCGGTCGCCGAAGCCGGGGGCCTTCACGGCGACGCCGGTGAAGGTGCCGCGCAGCTTGTTCACCACGAGCGTGGCGAGGGCCTCGCCCTCGACGTCCTCGGCGATGATGAGCAGCGGGCGACCGGACTGGATGACCTGCTCGAGCACGGGCAGGAGGTCGCGGACGGAGCCGATCTTCTGGTTGGCGATGAGGATGTAGGGATCCTCGAGCACCGCCTCCATGCGCTCCTGGTCGGTGACCATGTAGGGCGAGATGTAGCCCTTGTCGAACTGCATGCCCTCGGTGAACTCGAGGTCCATGCCGAACGTCTGGCCCTCCTCGACGTTGACCACGCCGTCCTTGCCGACCTTCTCGATGGCATCGGCAATGACGTCGCCGATCTCCTCGTCGCCGGCCGAGATCGTCGCCACGCGGGCGATCTGGTCCTTGCCGGAGATCTCCTTGGCCTGCGACTTGATGTGCTCGACGACCTGGTCGACCGCAACCTCGATGCCGCGCTTGAGGCCGAGCGGGTTCGCGCCGGCGGCGACGTTCTTGAGGCCCTGGCGGACGATCGCCTGAGCGAGCACGGTCGCGGTGGTCGTGCCGTCGCCCGCGACGTCGTTGGTCGCCGTGGCGACCTCGCGCACGAGCTGGGCGCCCTGGTTCTGGAAGACGTCCTCGACCTCGATCTCACGAGCGATCGTGACGCCGTCGTTGGTGATGGTGGGGGCGCCGAACTTCTTATCGAGGACGACGTAGCGGCCGCGCGGGCCGAGCGTCACCTTGACGGCGTTGGCGACCGCGTCGACGCCCTGCTCGAGCGCCGTGCGGGCCTCGACGTCGTACTTGAGTTCCTTGTGTGCCATGTGTGTCTGGTCTCGCTTCCTAGGACTGGACCTTGGCCAGCACGTCGGACTCGCGCAGCACGAGGAGGTCTTCCCCGTCCACGACGATGTCCGTGCCGCCGTACTTGGAGTAGAGGACCTCGTCACCCTCCGCGACGTCGAGCGGGATCCGCTTGCCGTCGTCGTCGAGCTTGCCGTCGCCGACGGCGAGGACCTTGCCCTTCTGGGGCTTTTCCTTCGCGGTGTCGGGGAGGACGATGCCCGAAGACGTCGTCGACTCCTCCTCGACCGCCTTGACGATCAGGCGATCGCCGAGGGGCTTGAGATTCATCTAAGTGACCTCCACTGAGATCTTGAAGAACGAGGAACCTTCTGGCACTCCCACCTCGGGAGTGCCAACGGACGATGATTCTAGGACGGCAAGGCGCGAAGTCAAGGCGAATTGGCACTCTCGTCACAAGAGTGCCAAATCCTCGGTCCGTCCAGTTGGGGTCGCAACCCCTCCAGGAATCGTCGCGCGCTGCCGACATTCGGGCCAACAATGCGCACGCTCGGCTTCCGGACCCACGTCCTTCTCGCCCTCGCAGCCGCCGCCGGCGTCGTCGCCGCGCTCGCCCGTCCGTGGTACGCGCCCGCGGCCCCCACCCCGGCCGCTGGGGACCTCGACGGGCCGCTCTACACGCTCACCGACACGGTCAACCGCTGGATCGGCGACACCGCTGGGACGACGGGCTGGGAGGCGCTCGGCGTCTGGGGGACCGCGCTCGCCGCCTTCGCGGCCCTGACCGGCGCCGGCGCCTTCGGGTGCCTCGTGCCCGCGCTGCAGGGCGTGGCCCGCGAGGCGCTGCGCTACGGGAGCCTCGGCTGCCTGGGCATCGCGGCCTGGAAGCTGCTCGACTCGCCCGGGCCGAATGCGGCGCTCGAGCCACGCCACGGCGTGTTCGTCGCCGCCCTTGCGGCCGCGATCGCGGTGGTGTCCGGCTCCGCGGTCGCCTCGGCGCCGCTGCGCTCGTCCCGCTAGCGGGTTTCGCCCTCCGGGCGAATACCCGCAAGGGAACCCGGCCCTCTGGGCCGGTGTTCCCCTAGTTCTGAGCCCCGCCGACCCCGCGCAGGCGATCCTGGAAGTCCGGCGGGTTCTCGACGATCTGCGAGAAGCGGACGACCGTGACCGTGTCGTCGAGCGACACCTCGCGGCCGTAGATCTGCTCGAGGAAGTGGACGAGCTCCTCGGTGCGGCGGAACTCGGGGTTGTCGTGCTCGATGTCGCGCGGCGAGAGGTCGCGCACCCGCTTGACCTCGACGGCGTCGATCACGGCGTGGAACAGCTTCTCGCGCGGCGAGTACTGGTACCCGACGGTGACGAGGACGAGCTGGTTCTTGCGGTACTTGTGGCGCTTGTCGCCCAGCCGGATCGTCGCGGTCTTGCGGCCGCGCTTCATCTGGTCCGCGAAGACCGTCGAGTAGAAGTTGAGGACCTGCACCGGCGGGCAGCCTAGCGGCCCGGGGTCGACTTGGACAGCGCCCGCTCGATCAGCGCGCGTTCGCCCGGATAGCTGAGCGCCGTGCGGGCCTCGGTGAGCGGGATCCAGCGCGCGTCCTCGACCTCGTGGTCGTGGTCGCTCGTCGACCCGGAGATGTAGTCGCAGAGGTAGAAGTGGACGGTCTTGAAGACCCGGCGGCCGCTGCGCCGGTACCAGTACGTCACGTCGCCCAGCGGCTCGCGCACGGTCGCGACGACGCCGGTCTCCTCCCGCACCTCGCGCGTCGCGGTCTGCTCGCCGCTCTCGCCGGGATTCGGTCCGCCCTTGGGCAGGCCGGTCACGCGGCGCTTGCCGGCCGGGGTGATGACCAGCACCTCGCCGTCGCGCAGCACGACGCCGCCGAACGACGTCTCCCTGATGTGGTGGCGGTCAGTAGACATAGCCCTGGAGCGCGGACGGGTCGTGGACGGTGAGGCGGCCGCGGCCTTGCGAGATGACCCCGGCGCGCTCGAGCACGGCGAGGAACCGCGAGGCGGACTCGCGCGAGGAGCCGGCGAGCTTTGCGAGGTCGGCCTGGGTGGCCACCACGGGCACGTCGCGTTCGGTCGCGCCCTCGGCCCGGGCCTGCTCGACGAGCTGCCGGAGCACCGAGGCGACGCGGCTCTGCACGGTCTGGAACGACTGGCTGGCGAGCCGCTCGTTGGCCGCGCGCAGCCGGCGGCCGAGCGAGATCACGAGCTTGACCGCGATGTCCGGGTGGCGGCGCATGAGCCGCCGCATGTCGCCCCCGAGGATGCCCAGCACCTCGAGGCCGTCGGCCGCCTCGACGGTCGCCGAGCGGCGCTCGTCGTCGAACATCGCGAGCTCGCCGAAGATGTCCCCGGGACCGAACGTCGCGAGCGTGATCTGGCGCCCGTCGGCGTGCTCGCGCAGCGCTCGCGCGTGGCCCGCGCTGACGATGTAGCACGTGTCCGAGTCGTCGCCCTCGCGGAAGACCGACTCGCCCGCGCTGAAGCGCCGCGGCACCGTGACCTCCGCCACCCGGCGCAGGTCGTCCTCGGCGAGCTCCTCGAACACGGGCACCCGACCCAGCAATGCGGCTGTCTGCTCAGCGCTGGCGGGCATTTTCGCCCGCAGCATGCCACAGTCAGGCGACGTCGAGTGAACGCTCGCGGCGGCGTCGCGTGACGGCGCGGTGGGCGAGCCAGGCGAGCAGCCAGATGGCCAGCAGCGGGAGCACGATCGCGAGCGCCATCACCGCGATGCCGGCGACCACCTCGAGGACTCGCAGCGCGTCGTCGAACGCGTCGCCGGGCGTCCACGCGCCCTCATCCTGGTCGTCGCCGGACGCGGGCACGAGCGTCACCGAGAGGTCGGCGAAGCTCGCGCGGTTGCGCACGCGGCGAAGCGAGTTGCGGGCGGCCGCGATCTCGCGCGACACGATTGCCAGGCGCGCCCGGATGCTCTCGGTCTCGTTGACCGTGTCCGCTGCGGCGAGCTGCCGCAGCAGGCTCTCGCGCTCGGTGCGGGCGTCGGTGAGCCGGGCACGGCGGGAGACGACGGTCGACGTGATGTCGAGCGAGTTGCGGGACACGTTGCGCACGCGGCCGAGCCGCGAGAGCCGCTGGATCGCGGTGTCGAGCTGGGCGGTCGGAACGCGAAGGCGGAAGTCACCGCCGCCTTCGCTGCTGACCGACGAGCGGGCTACGTAGCCGCCGAGGTCGGCGGCGACGTCCGGGACCCGGCTCGCGACCCGGTCCAGCGACCGCCGGGGGGCGGAGAGCGTCAGCTCGGCCGAGCGTTCGACGGCGCGCTGCCGGCGGGCGTCTGCGCTGCGGAGGGCGCCGCCGCCGCTGTCCGTCGAGGCGTCCGGCGCGGCCATCGAGCCGCCGCTGCTCTCTTCGCCGCTGCCTGCCCCGCCGGACGCGGAGATCCCGGCGTCGCCGCCGCCGGAGTCGTCGCTTCCCGACGGCCCGAGCGCCGCGATCAGCCCGATCGGCAGGATGATCAGCAGCAGCGCGATCGCCGGCGCCACGTTGCGGAACCAGGTCCAGTCGCGCCGCTTGCGCGGAGGGGCTGGAAAGCGGGCCTCCACCCGGCGGTCGAGGCGGGCGGCCCAGGCGGGCGCCGGCTCCGGCCGCTCGTCGCGCAGCAGCAGCGCGAGCTCGGCGAGCTCGGCGTGGTCAGGGTGGACGGCGCGGCCCGCGAGGGCGGCGTCGACGGCCTCCAGCTCGGCGGCCTCAGGAGCGGTCATCGAGGGCCTCCCGGAGGGTGGTCAGGGCACGGTGCAGGCGGGTGCCGGCGTTCGAGACGCTGATCTCGAGCACGGCGGCGAGCTCGGCGTTGTCGAGCCCCGCGTGGAACTTGAGGGCGATCACCTCGCGCTCGCGCGCGGGCAGGGCGGCCAGCGCGGTGCGGACGGCGGCGCGGCGGAGCGCGAGCTCGGCCTCGTCCTCGGGCGCGGCGGCGTCGCTGGCCGGCTCGGTGGCCAGTGCCGCCGTGCGGCGGCGCGTCCGCAGCTCGTCGAGGGCGGCGTTGCGGGCGATGCCGAACAGCCAGGCGCGCTGGCTGCCGCGCTTGGCGTCGAACTTCCCGCGCTTGCGGAACGCGCGCTCGAACGCGAGCGCCGTGACGTCCTCGGCGGCGCCGCGATCGTGCAGCAGCGTGGCGACGTACGCGAACACGTCGTCACGGGCCGCGCGGTACAGCGCGTCGAAGTCGAGCGCTATGCCGACCGGGGCGGGGACACTCATCGTCGCATCCACGCAGCTACTACGCGGGGATCAGCACTTCATCACGGAACTCCCGCACCGGAGGGTGCGCGGGTCCGGAACACCCGCATTGAGGGAGGCGCGGAGGCTGAGTGTCGACTTGACGCCGAATAGCGACGTCAAGTGAGCACGCGCCGCGATTCGTGCTCCCTTCAATGCCGAAGTTCGTCCCTAGCCGAACAGGCGGGGGTCGTTGGTGATCACGCCGGTGACCCCCATCGCCTCGAGCCGGCGGATGCGCGCGGCGTCGTCGACCGTCCACACGTACAGCTCGCCGCCGGCCTCGCCCACGGTGCGCACGAGCCGTGCGGTGACGAGCCGCCAGTGCGACATCACGGCGTCGCAGCGGCCGGCCTCGATGTGCGCGCGGGCGAGGGGAGGGAGCCGCCGGCGCATGCGGAGCAGGAGCGCCCATGCCGGAACCGCCCACAGCGGCGACGCGGCATAGTCGCGCTTCACGCGCGGGACCGACCAGCCGAGCCGCAGTCGCGGCTCGAGCGCGCGTACCTTCACCAGGGAGCGCATGTACTGGGTGGACACCAGCGTGCGTCCGACCAGGTCGTGCGCGCGCAGCGCCTCCACCACGCGCTCCTCGTAGCCGGGGATCTTGAGGTCCACGTCGAGCTCGACGCCGGTGAACGGCGTCGACGCGAGGTGCGCGAGCCCCTCCTCGAGCGTCAGGGCCGCCGAGAGGTCGTGCTCGTAGTCGTGCGTGAGCAGGAGCCGGCCCTCCGTCGGCCGCCGCCAGTCCTCCGGCAGGACGTCGAACTCGATCATGTCGACGCCGTGGGCGAGCGCCGCGTCGAAGGAGGCCGCGGTGTTCCCCGGCGCGATGTGGTCGGCCCCCTTGTGGCCGATCCGCCTCAGTGTTGACAGTTCGGACACCAGAACGTGATCCGGTTATCGTCACCCTGCCCGCGGGCCTTGATCAGCGCGGGCGGTCCGCAGCGCGGGCACGGGCGGCCCGCGCTTCCGTAGATCCGCCGCCACGTGTCCTGCATCCCGTCGGCGGCGGAGCGCTGCATGCGCGGGCGCGTCTCGCGCACGATCGCCAGCGCCTCGTCGTCGCTCACCCGACCGACCGGCCGCCACGGGTCGATGCCGGCGGCGAAGCACCCTTCGACCTTCCACAGGTTGCCGATGCCGGCGATCGTCCGCTGGTCGAGCAGCGCGTCGCCGATCGGGCGCGTCGGGTCGTCGTGGCGGAGCCGACGCAGGAAGGCCGCTTCGTCGAGCTCGGGAGCGAGGATGTCGGGTCCCAGGCCGGCAAGCCGCTGGTCGAACCGCGTGCGCGACTCGGTCATGAGCTCGAGCACCGGACCACGGAGCTGCACGACCTCGTGCTCGCCGCGGCGCAGCACCAGCCACGCGCTGCCCGGCACGGGCCGGCCGGTCTCACGCACCCGCCAGCCGCCGGTCATCCGCAGGTGGGAGTGGATGACGAGGCCGCCCTCGAAGCGCAGGAAGAGATGCTTGCCGTGGGCGTCGACCGACCGCACGACGCGACCGGCGAGCCGCTCGGGCCAGCGATCGCGCCCGAAGCGCGGGTGCGGGGTCACGATCTCGTCGGGTACGTGACCCTCCAGCACGGCGCCGATCCGGCGCGCGGCGTAGTGGATCGTGTCGCCTTCCGGCATGTAGCTGAGAGTAGGGGTCCAGGGAACCGGTCCATGCGCCGATTAACGGCTCGTGCGCTCATGGTTCACGCGCGTCTCCCTGCTCGGGCGGTTCACCGTCATGGGACTGCTCGTCGTCGCCGCGCTCGGCGTCGCGCTCGGGCTCGTCCTCAAGCGCCAGCTCGAGCACCGTGCCCTGGAGCGCGCCGTCCAGCAGGCGGACATGCTCACGCGGCTCGGCTTCCAGCCGCACCTCGACAACGGCGATCTGCGCTACCCCGTCTCCCTCGAGCGCCTCACACAGCTCGACAACCTGGTCGGCAAGCGCTTCTTCGAGGGCTCCGGGATCCAGACGGTCAAGCTCTTCAACAGCGAGGGCCGCCTCGTGTATTCCGACGACCGCGCGAATATCGGCGGTCACGCCTTCGCCGGCGGCAACGTCTACACGGCGCTGGAGGGAACGGCGGTCAGCGAGCTCGACAACGGCACCGACGACGACGGCAGCGGCTCCCGCGTGCTCGAGGTCTACATGCCGGTCCGGCTCGCACCCGGCGGCGAACCGGCCGGCGTGCTCGAGCTCTACCTGTCCTACGAGCCGGTGGCGAAGACCATCCGCGCCGACGTCCTCCAGGTCTTCCTCCTGCTCGCCCTCGGCCTCGTCTTCCTGTTCGGCGCGCTCTACCGGATCGTCGCCCGCGCATCGCGCCAGCTGAGCCACCAGGCGTTGCACGATGCGCTCACCGACCTCCCCAACCGCACCCTGCTGCACCGCCGCGCCGAGCGCGCGTTCCGCGGCGACGGGCTCGGCGCGATGCTGCTGATCGACCTCGATCGCTTCAAGGAGGTCAACGACACGCTGGGGCACGACCACGGCGACGAGCTCCTGATCGAGGTGGCCGGCCGGCTGCAGGCGGCACTGCGGCGCGGCGACACGCTCGCGCGGCTGGGCGGCGACGAGTTCGCGGTCCTGCTCGACGGGCTGCCGGACCGCGGCGCCGTCGTCGAGCTCGCGACCCGGCTCCAGGATGCGCTGCGCCGCCCGTTCGCGCTCCGCGGCGTCGCCGTCGAGCTGGAGGCGAGTGTCGGCATCGCGCTCTATCCCGAGCACGGCTCGACGGTCGGGGCGCTCCTCCAGCGCGCGGATGTCGCGATGTACGACGCCAAGCGCGGGGGCCACGGCATCGCCACCTACACGGAGGATCGCGACCCGTACTCCGAGGATCGGCTCGGCCTGCTCGCGGAGCTGCGGCGCGCGCTCGAGCAAGACGAGCTCGTCCTGCACTATCAGCCCAAGGTCGACCTCGCGTCGGGCGCGGTCACCGGCGTCGAGGCTCTGGTGCGCTGGGAGCACCCCACGCGCGGGCTGCTCCCGCCCGACGAGTTCGTGCCGCTGGCCGAGCGCACCGGCGCGGTCGCCGACCTCACGCGCTGGGTCGTCGACACCGCGCTCGCCCAGCAACGTGCCTGGCGCGACGCCGGCGTCGACCTCCCGATCGCCGTCAACCTCGCCGCGGCGAACATCGTCGACCTGACGCTGCCCGAGCGCGTGGCCGACCTGCTCGCGAAGCACGGGGTGAGCGGCGACCGCCTCGAGTGCGAGATCTCCGAGCACACCGTGATGGCCGACCCGGTGCGCGCCACCGAGGTGCTGGCGAGGCTGCGGACGCTCGGCGTGCGGCTCTCGCTCGACGACTTCGGGACCGGCCACTCTTCGCTCGCCTACCTCAAGCGGCTGCCGCTCGACGAGGTCAAGATCGACCGCTCGTTCGTGGCCGGCATGGCCGAGGACGAGAACGATGCCGTCATCGTGCGCTCCACGATCGACCTCGCGCGCAACCTCGGGCTGGCCGTGGTCGCCGAGGGAGTGGAGAGCGCCGAGATCATGCGCGGGCTCGCCGACCTCAGCTGTGACACGGCGCAGGGCTTCCACGTCTCCCGCCCGCTGACGCCCGAGGCGCTGTTCTCGTGGATCGGCGGTCAGGCGGTGAGCGTGAGCTTCCGCGGCCCGGCGCGGAAGCCGAGCTCGAGCAGCCCGGTCTCGTAGGGCGACCCGACCACCGGCTCGCCGTTCACGCGCTCGACGGCGAGGCGCCGCACGCGGCCTCGCTGCACGGCGTCCACGAGCGCGTCGAGGCTCGGCGCCACGCGCGGGTCGTCGCCGCCGACGAGGAACTGGAGGCCGCGGCCGCCGCGCTCGACGTAGAGCACCGGCTCGGACCCGGCGAGCACCACGTATGCGCCCGCCACCCGCTGCGGCGTGCGGTTCTCGGTCTTCGGCCACTTCAGCACGGCGCCGTACGGCTGCGCCGGGTCGGTGGCGGCGAGCACGACCGGCGGCGCCTCGTCGTCGTCGCGCTGCGAGCGCAGCCGCTCGACCGCGCCGGGGAGGGCGAACTGCGCGCCGCCGAGGCCCTCGATGAAGTACCCGCGGCGGGCGACCCCGATCGTCTCGAGCGCGGCCAGCGAGTCATAGAGCGAGGAGAACCCGCCCGGGATCCCCTCGGCCAGCACCTGCTCGCGGGTCACGATCCCGTAGCGCTCGAGCAGCAGCTCGGCCTGGGCGCGGCGGCGGGCGGCCGGATCGTCGCTCTTGAACAGCGCCTCGGTCAGCGACCAGCGGCCTTGCACGGTGGGCTGTGCGCCGCGCCGGCGGGCCGAGAACGAGCGGCGGCGATCCGCGCGTGCCTTCTGCGACCAAGGCGCGGCCGCGGTCAGCTTGGGAGAGCGCAGGGGCGCCCAGGCGTCGTTGGTCACCTCGCCCGCCCACACGAGGTCCCACAGCGCCTCGACCAGCTCCTCGGTCGGAACCCCCGGGACCTCCGTCAGGAGGTCGGTGAAGAAGCAGGCGCCCGCCGCCAGCCGCGCGCGCAGCGCGTCGTGCACGCCGCCTCCGGCTTCGCCGGATATAGCCGCCGGCGCCGGCGGCGCGCCGAGCAGCGCGGCGTCCTCGCGGAAGTAGAGCGCGACCCGGCCGGAGTTGCGGCCGATCGATCCCGCGCCGACCCACACGACCTCACCGGACGCGCACAGCTGGTCGAGCCACGAGGGCGAGTAGGCGCCGACGCGGCGCGGCAGCACGTCGCGCTCCCAAACGTCGACCGGCAGGGCGAGGCCCTGGAGCGGCACGAGCACGTCGCGCAGGCGGTCGATGCCGGCCCCCGACGGCGGGTGGCGGTCGATGCCCTGCCAGCTCGGCATGAAGCGCCCGAGAGCGCGCTGGTCGGCCGGCTCGATCTCCTTGCGCAGCGCGGCCAGCGAGGCGCGCCGCAGCCGCCGCAGCACCTCGGGGTCGCACCACTCGCGCCGCGTTCCGCCCGGCCGCAGCTCGCCGCGCACCAGCTCGCCGGCGCGCTCGAGGCCGGCCAGCACGGGCGTGAGGTCGAGCCCGTAGCGGGCCTTCAGCACGTCGCTCTCGAACGGCCCGTGCGTGCGGGCGAAGCGCCGCACGAGGCGCTCCATGGCGTCCGGCACGTCCTCGACGAACACCTCGGGGAGGCCGGACGGCGGCACCGAGCCGAGCGCGTCGCGGTAGAGGCCGGCGTCCTCGGCGGCGATCCAGCGCGGCTCCCCGCCGACGCGCAGGGTAACGGCGCGGCGCTCGGTGGCGAGCTGCTCGAGCCAGGTGTCTGCGTCGTCGCCGCGCAGGCGCGCCTCGTCGAGCGTGAGATCGCCGACGCGGCGCAGCACGTCGTGCATGGCGTCGAGGCTGTCGGCGCGCGTGCGCTCGGAGATCCGCTGGAGGTCCGCCTCGACCTGCTCGAGCGCGGCCGGGTCGATCAGGTCGCGCAGCTCCTCCTGGCCGAGCAGCTCCCGGAGCAGGTCGCGGTCGAGCGCGAGGGCGGCCGCGCGGCGCTCCGCGTTCGGCGTGTCGCCCTCGTACATGTACGTGGCGACGTAGTCGAACAGCAGCGAGGAGGCGAACGGGGAAGCGGTCGGGGTCTCGACCTCGACCAGGCTCAGCTCGCGCGAGTGCAAGGAACGCAGCAGCGCCTCCAGACCGGGGACGTCGAGCACGTCGCGCAGACACTCGCGGTACGTCTCGAGCACGATCGGGAACTGGGCGTAGCGCTTGGCGACCTCGAGCAGCGACTGGCTCTTGAGCCGCTGCTGCCACAGCGGCGTGCGGCGGCCCGGGTACGCGCGCGGGATCAGCAGCGCGCGGCCGGCGTTCTCGCGGAAGCGCGCGCCGAACAGCGCGGAGCCGCCCAGCTCGCCGACCACGAGGTCCTCGAGCTCGTCCGGCTCGATCATCACCAGCTCCGCGCCAGGCGGCTCGTCGGCGTCGGGAAGGTGGACGATGATCCCGTCGTCGGACCAGATGGCGTCGGATTCGAGGCCGTACTGCTCGCGGATGCGCGCGCTCATCGCGAGGCCCCAGGCGGCATGCACGCGGCCGCCGTAGGGAGAGAGGATGCACAGCCGCCAGTCGCCGATCTCGTCCCGGAAGCGCTCGATCACCACGGTGCGGTCGCTGGGCACGACGCGGGTGGCGGACTGCTGCTCGCGCAGGAACTCGACGAGGTTGTTGGCGGCGAGCGGGTCGAGGTGGTACTCGTCCTGGAGCGACGCCGGCTCCTGGTCGACGGCCCAGCGCGCGAAGGCGCCGATCGCCTCGCCGAGCTCGCGCGGCCGGCCGAGGCTGTCGCCCTTCCAGAACGGCACCGCGGCGGGCACGCCGGGCGCGGGGGTGACGATCACGCGGTCGCGCGTGATCTCCTCGATCCGCCAGCTCGAGGCGCCGAGCAGGAACGTCTGCCCGGGGCGCGCCTCGTAGACCATCTCCTCGTCGAGCTCGCCGACGCGGCGGCCGTCGGGGAGGTTGACGGAGAACAGCCCGCGGTCCGGGATCGTGCCGGCGTTGGTGATCGCGAGCGCGCGGGCGCCCTTGCGGGCTCGGATCGTGCCGGCCACGCGGTCCCACACGATGCGGGCGCGCAGCTCGCCGAACTCCTCCGACGGGTAGCGCCCGTCGAGCATGTCGAGCACGTTCTCGAGCTGCGGGCGGGAGAGCTCGGCATAGGTGTGCGTGCGGGTGGCGAGCGCGTGCAGGGCGTCGACGCCGAGGCCGTCGTCACCGGCCGCCGCGGCCATGGCGACGATCTGCTGGGCGAGCACGTCGAGCGGGTTGCGGGGGACGACGGTGGTCTCGATCTCGCCGTTGCGCATGCGCTGGGCGACGACCGCGCACTCGAGCAGGTCGGCGCGGAACTTGGGGAAGATGCGGCCCTTGCTGGTGTCGCCGACGTTGTGGCCGGAACGGCCGATCCGCTGGAGCCCGGCGGTCACCGACTTCGGCGACTCGACCTGGAGCACGAGGTCGACGGCGCCCATGTCGATGCCGAGCTCGAGGCTCGAGGTCGCGACCAGGCACGGCAGCTCGCCCGCCTTGAGCATGTCCTCGACGACGAGCCGCTCCTCGCGGGCCAGCGAGCCGTGGTGTGCGCGGGCGATGTCCTCCTCCGCAAGCTCGTTGAGCCGGAGCGCGAGGCGCTCGGCGCCGCGGCGGTTGTTGACGAAGATCAGCGTCGAGCGGTGCTGCTTGACGAGCTCGAGCAGCTTGGGGTAGATCGCCGGCCAGATCGACTTGCGCGTGGCCTCCTGGCCGGTGCCCTCGAAGGGGTCGAGCACGACGTCGCTGTCGGGCTCGACCATCGACTCGACCGGCACGTGGATCTGGAGGTCGAGCGGCTTGCGCACGCCGGTGTCGACGATCGTGCACTTCCGCTTGGGGCCGACCAGGAAGCGGCCGACCTCCTCGAGCGGGTTCTGGGTGGCCGAGAGCCCGATGCGCTGGACGTCGTGCCCGGCGGCCTCCGCGAGCCGCTCGAGCGTGAGCGCGAGGTGGGCGCCGCGCTTGGTCTGCGCGACGGCGTGGATCTCGTCCACGATCACCTGCTCGGTGCCGTCGAAGATCTTGACCGCCTGGCTGGTGAGCATCAGGTACAGCGACTCGGGAGTCGTGATGAGGATGTCCGGCGGGTGGCGGACCATGTCGCGCCGGTCCTTCTGCGGCGTGTCGCCGGTGCGGATCGCGACCTTCACGTCGGCGCCGATGCCTCTGATCGGCGCCCGCAGGTTCTTCTCGACGTCATACGAGAGCGCCTTCAGCGGCGAGACGTAGACGAGCCGGGTGCGGTCGGCGGTCGGCTCCTTGACGAGGCGGTCCAGCGCCCACAGGAACGCGGCCAGCGTCTTGCCCGACCCGGTAGGCGCGGAGATCAGCGTGTGCTCGCCGGTGGCGATCGCCGGCCAGGCCTGCGCCTGGGCCGGTGTCGGGGCGTCGAAGGCGCGGTTGAACCACTCACGAACCTGAGGAGTGAAGGCCGAAAGTGGCACCTATCACAGGGTACGAGCGGGCCGGTCGCGAGAGGTCGTGCTGCCCGCACTCTTGGCGAACGTCAACTGCGGCTGGGTAGGGAGGCTGGGAGCCACCCCTCGTGCGGGGAAATCAGGCTCGGTTTGGTGAGCGATCCCGAACTGTGTCGGGTTAGCCCCGGAATCCGGGGCTAATCGGGGATAGTTCGGGCTCTCGCCGACCACGCCGGCTCCCTCACTCTCCCTACCCAGCCGCCGTTGACGTTCCGCTTCACACCGCCGCCGCATCCACGATCGTCCCCCGCCGCGCCACGGCGACCACCGTGCCGACCGCCGCCACCGCGCCCGCGACCACGAACGCGGTGCGCCAGCTCGCGGCCTCGACGATCGCGCCCGCGACCGCGGAGCCGACGGCGATCCCGCCCACGAACGCGGTCACCGGCCACGTGTAGGCCTCGGTGCGCGAGCCCTCGGGCGCGACCCAGCCGACGAGCTCGTTGCGCGTGGCGAGCAGCGGCGCGATGAACATCCCGGCGGGGATGACGAGGAGCGCCATCACCGCGACGGAGGGCGCGGCGGCGAGCGGGAGCAGGCCGAGCGGGAGCAGCGCGGCGACCGCCAGGTGGACGCGGTCGAGCGGCGGGCGGTTCGGCAACGCGCCGTAGACGAGGCCGCCGGCGGCGCTGCCGAGCGACCACACGGCGAGCAGGATGCCGGCGGTGGCCGCCGCGCCGTAGGCGTCGCCGAACGCGGGGAGCGCGACCTCGCAGATACCGATCGCGACGCCCGCGGGCAGCGACGTCAGCACCAGCGTGCGCACACCCGGCGAGGCGAGCGCGCCGAGGGCGCCGGCCCGGGGGCGATGCGGGTCCGGGCGCATGGCCCGCGACGGCGGGAGCGCCGTGAAGGCGACCGTGCCGACGACCACGCTGGCCGCCGAGACCACGAGCGCAGCCTGCGGCTCGAGCACCGTGGCCACCGCGGCCGTCAGCAGCGGGCCGAGCACGAAGATCAGCTCGATCAGCACCGAGTCGAGCGCGTAGGCCGGCTGGAGCAGCTCGGGCCGCTCGCGCAGCAGCGACGGCCACATCGACCGCAGCACCGACGACGTCGGCGGGATCGCGAAGCCGGCCAGCAGCCCGCAGGCGAACAGCGCCGCGGCGGGAGCCCCGGCCTCGGTGCCGACGACCAGCGCACCGAGAGCCCCCGCGTGGACGATCCCCAGCGGCACGAGCACGCGCCGCTGGCCGAACGCATCCACCAGCCGACCCTGGATCGGCGCGCCGACGCCGCTCCCCGCCGCCAGCGCTCCGGCCACCGCTCCGGCGACCGCGAACGAGCCGCGCTCCGCCCGCAGGTAGAGGATGATCGCCAGCGCGTTGATCCCGATCGGGAACCGGGCGAGCAGCGTCGCCGCGATCAGCGCGGCCACGTGCGGCACGCGCAGGACCGCCGCGTACCCGCTCACGACGCCAGCTCGCGCGCGCGGGTCAGCACCCCGTCCATCATGTCGGGCGTCAGCTTGCCGGTGAACGTGTTCTGCTGGCTGGGGTGGAAGGAGCCCAGCAGCGCGAAGCGTCCGTTGCGCGCCTCGGCTCCGTGGCCGAACCGCGGGAGCGGGCGCGGAGCGGCGATCGCCCACGCGAAGGCGCCGAGGCAGACGACGACCCGGGCGTGCTCGAGCAGCGCCAGCTCGCGCTCGAGCCAGTCGGCGCAGTTGTCCCGCTCCGACGGGAGCGGCTTGTTGGCCGGCGGGGCGCAGCGGACGGCCGCGGTGATGAAGCAGTCGCGCAGCTCGAGGCCGTCGCCGCGGTGGGTCGCAGTCGGCTGGTTGGCGAAGCCGGCGCGGTGCAGCGCGGCGAACAGGAAGTCGCCCGAGCGGTCGCCCGTGAAGACGCGGCCCGTGCGGTTGGCGCCGTGGGCGGCCGGAGCGAGCCCGAGCAGGACGACCCGCGCCGCCGGGTCGCCGAAGCCGGCGATCGGCCGCCCCCAGTAGTCCCAGTCGCGGAAGGCGGCGCGCTTCTCGCGAGCCACCTGCTCCCGCCACGCGACCAGCCGCGGGCAGCGGCGGCACTCGACGATCTCGCGCTCGAGCGCCGCGAGCGCGCTCACGGCCGCGAGTCGGCCCCGAGCAGCCCGAGGATCAGCCGCTCGATGACGGGCTCGAGGTCACGGATGTCCCCCGGCACGCCGGTGCGGATCTGGCGCGAGGCCAGCTCGACCACCGCGCCGGTGATCGCGTACGCGTCGTGCGGCGAGGCCAGCAGCGGCGTCGCGCCGCGCTCCGCGTCCTGCCGGTTCAGCTCGATGAGGTACTGGGCGACCGCCTCGAGCGCCCGGTCCCGATGCTCCATCGCTCGCGGGCCCGCGCCGACGATCTCCACGAGCAGCGTCTGCGAGTCGTCGGGGAACTCGGCCAGCGTGCCGAGGAACGCGCCGAGCGTGACCCGCACGCGCGCACGCGGGTCGTCGACCGGCGTCTCGTCGGCCGCCTCGCGCATGACGTTGAGGACGTCCTGCGTCCCCACGTCGAAGAGCGCGATGATGCAGTCCTCCTTGTTGGCGAAGTGCTCGTAGAACGTCGCCTTCGACATGCCGGCCTCGCGCGCGATCGCCTCGGCCGTGGCGTCCGCGTAGCCCATCCGGGCGAACACCGCCGAGGCGGCGGCGAACAGCCGCCCTCGCTGGCGGATCTGCCGCACCTCGAGGGGCGGGGCGTGGCGTCCCCGCGGCACAGTCGGACGTTCCTGCACGGGCCGATACTAGGATCACTTCGCGATGAAGGCCGCAGTCCTCCTCACCGTCGCCTCGCTGCTCGCGTTCGCCGGCTGCGGCGCCCAGTCCCAGCAGGCGTCCGTCGACACGTTCCAGGGCGAGGAGCGTGCGGTCGCCCAGAAGGTCGAGGACCTCGAGGACGCCGGCCGCGGCCGCGAGCCGGAGAACATCTGCGCGGACATCCTCGCCGCCAGCCTCGTCGACGAGCTCGAGGCGGCGGGCGCCGACTGCCCGGAGGAGATGCGCAAGGCGATCGACGACGCGGACGACTTCGATCTCGAGGTGCTGAAGGTCGACGTCAACGGGTCATCGGCCACCGCGCAGGTCCGGCGCGGCGATGACGGGCCGACCGAGACGATGCAGTTCAAGCAGGAGCGCGGCGAGTGGCGCGCGACGTCGCTCAGCTCCCGCTGAGCGCGCGCCCGTACTGACGCTCGTAGTACGCGCGGTAGTCGCCGGAGCGGATCGGCTCCCACCAGGGCCGGTTGTCGCGGTACCAGGCGACCGTGCGCTCGAGCCCGTCGGCGAAGCGCACCTGCGCCTCCCACCCGAGGGCGCGCGCCTTCTCGGAGCCGAGCGAGTAGCGGCGGTCGTGGCCCGGCCGGTCGGTGACGTACTCGATCAGCGACTCGTCGGCGCCCGTGTACTCGATGATCCGCTTGACGACCTCGAGGTTCGGGGCCTCGTCGGGACCGCCGACGTTGTAGACCTCGCCCGGCTCCCCGCGCTCGAGCACGGTCCCGATCCCGCGCGCGAAGTCCTCGACGTAGATCCAGTTGCGCACCTGCATGCCGTCGCCGTAGACCGGCAGCGAATCGCCGTGCAGCGCGTTGAGGACCATCAGCGGGATCAGCTTCTCGGGGTACTGGTACGGGCCGTAGTTGTTCGAGCCGCGGCAGATCAGCGCCTCGAGCCCGAACGTGTGGCGGTAGGAGGCGACGAGCAGGTCGGCGCCCGCCTTGGTGGCCGAGTACGGGGACGAGGGCTGGAGCGGCGACTCCTCGCTGAACGAGCCCTCCTCGATCGAGCCGTACACCTCGTCGGTGGAGACCTGCACGTAGCGCAGGCCGCGCTCGCGGGCCGCCTCGAGCAGCGTGTAGGTGCCGAGCGCGTGGGTGGTGACGAACGCGTCGGGCTCGGCGATCGAGCGGTCCACGTGGGTCTCGGCCGCGAAGTTGACGATCGCGTCCGCGCCCTCGATCGCCTCGACCACCGCCGCCGGGTCCTCGATCCCGCCCACGACGAGCCGCACGTCGAGCCCCTCGAGGTTCTCGCGGCGGCCCGCATAGGTCAGCTTGTCGAGCACCGTGACCTCGTCGCCGTGGTCGGCGAGGCGGATGCGGACGAAGTTGGAGCCGATGAAGCCGGCTCCGCCGCAGACGAGCAGTCTCATACGGTCGTGACCTCCACGCGGGCGAGATGGGCGCGCAGTCCCTCGCGCCAGTCGGGCAGGACAGGGGCGTCGCTCCGGGTGGAGGCGAGCGCCGAAAAGGCGGGACGGGGCGCGGGGCGACCGAGCTCGGCGGTCCCCTGCGGGCGCACCCGGCACTCGATGCCGGCCTCCGCGAACGTCGCGACCGCCAGGTCGAACCAGGAGCAGCGGCCGTCGCCGGCGACGTGCAGGACGCCGGTCGGGCCGCGCTCGGCGATCGTGACGAGCGCCGGCGCGAGGTGCCCGGTGTAGGTCGGGCAGCCGATCTGGTCGTCCACGACGGCGACCTCGTCGCGCTCGGCGCCGACGCGCCGCATCGTGTCCACGAAGTTGCGGCCGTGGGGGCCGAACAGCCACGACGAGCGCACGATCGCGCTGCGGCCGCCGGCGGCCGCGACGGCGTGCTCGCCGGCCAGCTTCGAGCGGCCGTACGCGGAGCGGGGCCCGGTCGGGGCGTCCTCGGGGTACGGCTCGGCGGCGTCGCCGTCGAAGACGTAGTCGCTGGAGACGTGTACGAGCAGGGCGCCGGCCTCGGCCGCGGCGGCGGCCACCTGGCCAGCGCCGTCGCCGTTCACGACGGTGGCGGCCGGCTCGTCGGCTTCGGCGCCGTCGACGTCGGTCCAGGCCGCGCAGTTGATCACGGCGTCGGGCCGGGCGTCGAGCACCGCCGACCGCACGGCAGCCGCGTCGGTGATGTCGAGGTCCGCCCGGGCGAGGGCCACGACCTCGTGGCCGGCGTCGTTCGCAGCTGCCACCACGTCGCGGCCGAGCATGCCCGCGGCGCCCGTCACAAGGAGGCGCATGAACGCAATGGATAGCGCAAGCCGGTGCCGACCTACCCCACTCGAAGGGCCAGAGCGAGCTCGAACCGCGCCTCGGGGTCCTCGAGCCGCGCCCCGAACAGCTCGCGCAGCTGGCGGACGCGGTACCGGACGGTCTGCGGGTGCACGCCGAGTTCGGCGGCTACCGCCTGCACCTGGCCGGGCCGGTCCAGCCACGCCCGCAGCGTGTCGGTCAGGCGCGCCCGCGGGCCGTCGGCGAGCGCCTCCAGGGGGGCCAGCCGCGAGGCCGCGAGGTCGGCCGCCAGCCCGCGGTCGGCCGCGAGCAGCAGCGTCGCGAGGTGGTCCTCGGCGACCACGAGCCCCCCAGGCGCGCCCCCCGCGGCCGCGAGCCGGTACGCGGCCGCCGCCCGCCGCAGGCTCTCGGCGGCCCGCGGCCACGGGACCGTCGGCCCCAGCGCGACCGGGGCGGCGCCGCTCATCGCCGGACGACGGCTCCAGGGCCTCGATCTGCGTCGTGAGCTGGCGGCGGCGGCCGGGGGCGTCGGGGTCGGGCAGCCAGACGCAGGCGAGGCCGCCGGCGGCGCCTCCGATCGCGGCTCCGCCGAGCCGCCGCGCGAGCCTGACGCCGGCGGCCTCGACGATCTCCTCGCCGGGGACCGCCTCGCCGCGCGGGCCGCCGGGCGGCTCGCCGGGCGCGTCGGCCCCCGCGGCGGTCTCCGCCTCCGCGCACACGAGCGCGGCGACCCGGCGCGGGAGCGGCCAGGCCGCCGCCTGGGCCGCCGTGCGGACCGCCTCCTCCGAGGCCGGCGGGTGCTGGGCGAGCAGGCGCACCAGGCGGCGCCGGCGCCGCTGGCTCTCTCCCGCCGCGGCGGACTGCTCCTCCGCGTAGCCGTCGGCCGACTCGGCGGAGATCTCGTCGATGTACGCGAAGATCGCCTCGCCGAGCGAGTACAGGGCCTCGGGCGGCAGGCCCGCGGCCGTACCGGCCTCGACGAAGCGCCGCCAGGCCAGCCGGGCGCCGACCCGGTAGGCGGCCAGCAGCGCGTCGAGGCTGCGGCCGGAGTGGAACTCGCCGCGCCCGAGGTTCACGTACGTGTCCCGCGCCCGCGTCGCGTCCGAGCGCGGGTCGGCGACCATGTCCATGAAGCGGTTGAGCGCCACCTCCACGCCCATCCGCACGAGCTGCCCGAAGGTGCCCTCCATGGCCCGCGCGTAGTCCGGGACCTCGGCCGAGATCGCCGCGATCATCTCGTCGGCGAGGCCGGGGAGCGCAGGGCGCAGCACGTCGGCGGCCTCCGGCGGCACGGCCGCGAACGTCGTGCGGGCGGCTGGCGTCGCCATTTGTCACGAGGCTACAGCACACGTCCGCGCGAACAGTGCTCTGGCGCCATGAATCCGCGCCTGGCTGCGGGTAGGACTCAAGGCATGTCTGCCATGCACCGCTGGTTAAACCTGGGCGGGGTCGTGCTCCCGTTCCTGGGCTTCGTCGTCGCCGTCGTCCTCCTGTGGAACACGCTGGTGGACTGGAGCGACCTCGCGATCATGGCGATCATGTACGTGGTCAGCGGCTACGGCGTGACGCTCGGCTTCCACCGCCTGCTCACGCATCGGTCATTCCAGACCCACAAGCCGGTCGAGTACACCCTCGCCGTCCTCGGTTCGGTCGCCGTCCAGGGACCGGTGATGTCGTGGGTGGCCGACCACCGCAAGCATCACGCCCACACCGACCAGGACGGCGACCCGCACTCGCCGCACGGGCACGGCGGCGGGGTGAAGGGCGCGATCGCCGGCCTGTGGTACGCCCACATGGGCTGGCTGTTCGACCGCGCCGGCCAGGCCGAGCACGCCCGCTACGCGCGCGACCTCTACGAGGACCGCGGCATGCAGTTCATCCACCGCGGCTTCGTCCTCTGGGTGCTCGCCGGCCTCGCGCTCCCGTTCGGCCTCGGCTACCTGATCGACGGCACGCTCGCGGGCGCGCTGACGGCGGCGCTGTGGGGCGGGCCGGTGCGGATCTTCGCGCTCCACCACGTCACCTGGTCGATCAACTCGGTCTGCCACTTCTTCGGCACCCGCCGGTTCGACGTCGAGGACCGCTCGACCAACGTCTTCTGGCTGTCACTGCTCTCCTTCGGCGAGAGCTGGCACCACAACCACCACGCGTTCCCGCGCTCGGCGCAGCACGGGCTGCGGTGGTGGGAGGTCGACCCCACGGCATGGCTGATCGGCGCCATGCAGCGGCTGCGGCTGGCGTGGAACGTGGTGCAGATCTCGCCCGAGCGCCAGCAGTCGAAGCTCGCCAAACCGGCATAAACCCGCAAGTCCGTGCTATAACCCGCACGGATGCTGACCGCAGAACGCCGCCAGACCATCCTCGGCCGCCTCGAGCGCGACGGGAAGGTCGTCGCCTCGGAGCTGGTCGAGGCGCTCGGCGTGTCCGAGGACACGGTACGCCGCGACCTGCGCGAGCTCGCCGCGGGCGGGCTCGTCCAGCGCGTGCACGGCGGCGCGTTGCCGCCGGCCCCGGGCGTCGCGGGGTTCGCCCAGCGCCTGGAGGTGTCGCCGGAGGCCAAGGCGCACCTCGCCGAGGCGACGCTCCCGCTCCTCGAGGGCGCGAGCGTGATCGTGCTCGACGGCGGGACGACCGCGCTCGAGCTCGCCCGGCGCCTGCCGCCGGACCGTGACTGCACGGTGCTGACCAACTCGCCTCCGGTTGCCGTCGCGCTCGCCGCCCACCCGCGCGCCGAGGTGGTGCTGATCGGCGGCCGGCTGCTCAAGCGCGAGCAGGTGACGGTCGGCTCCGCCACCGTCGACGCGCTGCGCCAGGTGCACGCCGACGCGTGCGTGCTCGGCATCTGCAGCATCCACCCGGAGCTGGGCCTCACCACGCTCGACCACGACGAGGCGCACGTGAAGCGCGCCATGGTCGCGGCGTCGGCCGAGGTCATCGCGCTCGCCACGGCCGACAAGCTCGGCACCGCCAGCCCGTGGCTCGTCGCCCCGCTCGCCGACGTCACCCACCTGGTGACCGACGCCGAGGACGCCTCCGAGTACGCCGTCGGCGGCCTCAGCGTGGTGCACGCGTGACGCCGCGCGCCGCCACCTTCGCCGTCTTCGTCGTCAACGGCGCGGTCGTCGGCACCTGGGTCGCCCAGATCCCGTGGGTCAGCGATCGCTTCGACTTCTCCAAGAGCACGCTGGGGCTCGTGCTGCTCACGATGTCGATCGGCGTCATCGTCGCGGTTCCGATCATGGGCCAGGCGATCGTGCGCCTCGGCAGCGTGCGGGCGACGCGCCTCACCGCCCCGTTCTGCACGGCGGCGCTCGTGCTCCCGATCCTCGCCCCCGAGCCGTGGCTGCTGCCGTTGGCGCTGATCGCGCTCGGCGCCGGCAGCGGCGCGATGGACGTGTCGATGAACGCCCATGGCGTGGCGGTCGAGCGCGTCCTGCGCCGGCCGGTGATGTCCTCGCTGCACGCGGGCTGGAGCCTCGGCGGCGTGGCGGGCGCCGGGCTCGTGGCCCTCGGCGGCGCCGCGGGCCTCGACCCCCGCCTGGAGACGGCGCTCGCCGCCGGCCTGCTCGCCCTGCTGCTCGCCTTCAGCCTGCGCCGACTCGGGGAGGGCTCCCAGACCGAGGAGGCCGCCGCCGGCTTCGTGTGGCCGTCCCGCGCGGTCGTCCTGCTCGCGGCGCTGTGCCTGATCATCATGGTCACCGAGGGCGCCATGGCCGACTGGGGCGGCCTCTATCTGACGCGCGACCTCGGAACCACCACGGCGGTCGCCGCGCTCGCCTTCACCGCCTTCTCGGCCGGGATGATGTCCGCGCGCCTGATCGGCGACTGGCTCAACCGGCGGCTGGGCGCCGCGACCCTCATGCGCTGGGGCAGCGCGCTGGCCGGCGTGGCGCTCGCCGCGATGCTGCTCGCCGCGTCGGTCCCGGTGGCGATCGCCGGGTTCTTCCTCGTCGGCGTCGGTGTCGCCAACGGCGTTCCGATCGTCTTCAGCGCCGCGGGCCACACGCCCGGCAAGGAGTCCGGGCCCAACATCGCGGCGGTCAGCACGATGGGGTCGATCGGCTTCCTCGCCGGCCCCCCGTTCTTCGGCTTCCTGGCCGACGCCACCTCGCTTCCCCTGGCGCTCGGCACCCTCTGTCTCGGGCTCGCCGGCGTGGCGCTGGCCGCGAACGCCGTGGGCCGCGGCGAGGTGGGTCCGGCGATGGCCGAGCCGGCGCCGGTGCGATGAGGTACGTGCTCTCCGACCTCGACGGCGTGCTCGTCGACTCCGGCGACGCCGTCGAGCGCGTCTGGCGCGAGTGGGCGGTCGACCAGGGCGTCGACCCCGACTCGGTCGTACGCGCCATGCACGGCGTCCCGGCCCGCGGCGTGCTCGAGCAGGTCGCGCCGCACCTGCTGAGCGACGAGGAGATCGAGCGCATCGACGCGCTCCACGCCGCGACGGGCGGCGACGCGCTCCCGGGGGCGGCCGAGCTGCTCGGCGGGGTGCCCGCGGGCCGGCTGGCCGTCGTCACGTCATGCAGCCCCCCGCTGGCCGCTGCCCGGCTGCAGGCCTCTGGCCTGCCGGCGCCCGCGGTGCTCATCACGTCGGACATGACGCCGCGCGGCAAGCCGTTCCCGGACCCCTACCTGGCGGCCGCCGCCGCCCTCGGCGCCGACCCGTCCGAGTGCCTGGTCATCGAGGACGCCCCCGCGGGGGTGGCGGCGGGCCGGGCGGCCGGCATGGCGGTGTGGGCGGTCACCACCACCCATGCGGCCGAGGAGCTGTGCGAGGCCGACGAGGTCTTCGACGGGCTGCCGGCGCTGTTGGAGCGCCGGCGAACGTCAACGGCGGCTGGGTAGGGAGGCTGGAGCCGACGCGGGTGCATAACGTCGACCTCGGCAACGGGCGCACGCGTGAGGTCGACGAAACGCACCGTATAGGTGCCTAACGTCGACGCGACGCGCCGAGGCGCGGTGAGGTCGACGAAATGCACCCTTACCGCGGCCAATCTCCCCGCTCTCCCTACCCAGCGCCGTTGACGTTCGCCCGCGCAACCACGCGGCCGAACCTCAAAGGATCCCGATCTCCGACTTGTCGCCGACCATGAACCGGTAGGCGCGCGGCTGGCGGTCGCCGCGGTAGATCGCGACGTCGCGGCCGAGCAGCGACGACTCCATGCGGCCGTCGAGACCGCGGACCGACGAGCCCTCGAGCAGGATCGAGTGCTCGACCTCGGCGCGCTCGATCACGCAGTTGCGGCCGACGGCGGTGTAGGGGCCGATGTAGGAGTCGCGGACCACGGCGCCGGCGCCGATGATCGCCGGCCCGCGCACGGTGGCCCGCTCCAGCACGGCGCCCTCCTCCACGACCACGCGGCCGTCGATCTGCGCGTCGTGGAGCGAGCCGTCGACCGACCGTACGAGGGTGTCGAGGATCAGCCGGTTGGCCTCCAGCATGTCGTCCAGGCGCCCAGTGTCCTTCCACCAGCCGCGCACGATGTGCGGCTCCACGCGCCGGCCGCCGTCCACCAGCCACTGGATCGCGTCGGTGATCTCGAGCTCGCCGCGGGGCGACGGCTCGATCGAGCGCGCGGCCTCGTGGATCAGCGGGGTGAACATGTAGACGCCGACGAGCGCGAGGTCGGTGGCCGGCTCGGCCGGCTTCTCGACCAGCCGCAGGACCCCGCCGTCCGGCCCCAGCTCGGCGACGCCGTAGTTCTGAGGGTCGGGGACCGGCGTGAGGAGGATCAGCGCCTCCGGCTCGTGCTCGCGGAAGGCGTCGACGAGGTCCTCCATCCCGCCCTGGAGCAGGTTGTCGCCGAGGTACATGACGAACGGTGAGGAGCCCAGGAACGGCTCGGCCGTGAGCACCGCGTGGGCGAGCCCGGCCGGCTCGTCCTGCACCACGTACGTGATCGAGACGCCGAACTGCGACCCGTCGCCCGCGGCGGCCCGGATCTCGTCGCCGGTCTCCGGCGCGATGATGATCCCGACCTCGCGGATCCCGGCGGCCGCCATCGCCTCGATCCCGTAGAAGAGCACCGGCTTGTTGGCCACCGGGACCAGCTGCTTGGCCGACGTGAACGTGATCGGGCGCAGGCGCGTGCCGCGCCCGCCCGAGAGGATCAGGCCCTTGAGTTCCTCCATGCGGCGCGGAGCCTAGAGGAATCCGGCGCCACCGCCGATACCAGTGGTCGTGGCCGCGCCCGCCTCGCCAAGCTCCGCAGACCAGGTCGACACGCTCGCGAGCCTTGCTGCGCTCGTGCGCTCGGGCGGCGACCGGCGGGGCGTGCTGGAGGCCGTGGCGCGCACCGTCGCGCAGACGCTCGGCGTCTCGCGGGTGGCCGTGCACGTCTACCGGCCGGCCTGGGACGACTACGAGGTGGTCGTCGACGGCGGCTCGGGCGACGACGCGCTGACCGTCCCGCTCACGGCTTCTGACGGCCGCCCGCTCGCGATCCTCTCGCTCGACGAGCCGCCGAGCGGGTCGCCGCTCGCGATGCTCTCGGTGATCTGCGAGATCGCCGCCGGTGTGATCGAGCATGGCCAGCTGGCGGCCGAGGCCGAGCGCCACCGCGCGGCGGTCGAGCACCTCATGCGCGCGTCGTCGGAGCTGACCAGCAGCCGCTCGCGCGCCGGGATGCTGCGCACCGTGTGCGAGGGGATCCGCGACGCGCTCGGCTTCGAGATGGCCGGCGTCTTCCTCGACGAGGAGGGCGATGGCCGGCTCGTGCCGGCGGCCGCGCTCGGCTTCGAGGGCGTCGAGGACCTCGGTTCGTTCACCGCCGCCGCGGTCGAGGCGATGATCGTCCCCGAGTTCCTGCACGAGGGCTGCGTGCTGATCGAGTCGGCTACGGCCCGGGCGCTCGCCGCACGGGTCGGGATGCCGACGATCTACGCCTCCCGCAACAACGGCCGCGGCCCGCGCGCCTGGGACCACCACTGGCTGCTGGTCCCGCTGCGCGGCTGCGACGGGACGCTCCTCGGGTTCGTGTGGGCGGACGACCCCGTCGACCGGCTGCTGCCGGGCGTCGACGGGTTGCGTGCACTGCGCGCGTTCGCCAACCACGCGGTCGGCGCGATCGAGACCGCGCGCCACGTCGAGCGGCTGCGCGACCTCGCCGAGCTCGACCCGCTGACCGGGCTGCGCAACCGCCGCGGGTTCGAGGCCGACCTCGCCGCCCGCCGCGATCGCCAGGCCCTCGTCATCTGCGACCTCGATCACTTCAAGCGCGTCAACGACACGCTCGGCCACCCGGCGGGCGACGACGTGCTGCAGCGCTTCGCCGACCTGCTGCGCGCCGGCACGCGTGACGGCGACGCCGCCGTCCGCCTCGGCGGTGAGGAGTTCGCGCTCGTGCTCGCGGGCGTCGGCGAGGGCGAGGCGCTGGCCGTCGCCGAGCGCCTGCGCGCCGCGGTGGCGGACGAGTTCCGCGACTTCCCGGTGCCGATCTCCGTCTCCGTGGGGATCGCCGACGCGCCCCCCGGCGGCGATCCCGAGCCGCTCGTGCGCGCCGCCAACCGCGCCCTCTTCGCGGCCAAGCGCCTCGGCCGCGACCGCTGCGTGGTCCACCACGCGGACACCCTCGCCATGCTCGACGCGCTGGCCGACGACCGGGCGGGAGAGCAGCTGGCCGCCGCGGTGCTGCTGGCCGAGACGCTCGACCTGCGCGACGTGGCCACCGCCCGCCACTCGGAGACGGTGGGCCGCTACGCCGAACAGATCGCGCTCGAGCTGGGCTTGCCGGCGGACCACGTCGAGCGCCTGCGCGTCGCCGGCGTGCTGCACGACATCGGCAAGCTGGGGATCTCGGACGCCGTACTGCTCAAGCCGGGCTCGCTCGCCGCGTGCGAGTGGGAGCAGATCGAGCGCCACCCCGAGGTCGGCGCGCGGATCCTCGAACACGCCAACCTGCGCGACGTGGCGAGCTGGGTCCTCGCCCACCACGAGCGCGTGGACGGCGCGGGCTACCCGCGCGGCCTGGCCGGCGACGCCATCCCCCTCGAGGGCCGCGTGCTGGCGGTCGCCGACGCCTACGAGGCGATGACCGCGGACCGCCCGTACCGCCGCGCGCTCTCGCACGAGATCGCGCGCGCCGAGTTGCGGCGCGGCGCCGGCACGCAGTTCGACCCGCAGGTGGTCGAGGCGTTCCTACGCGCGCTCGGCTAGGAGCAGCCGCTCGGCGGCGGCCAGCACGGCCTCGCGGGCGTCGGGAGGCTCGAGCACCGCGGCGTCGCCCGCCTCCTTGAGGATCTCCTTGACGAGGAAGTCGGTGCCCTTGTAGGGCACCTCCACGACCACCGCGCCGTCCTCGAGCTCCGCCACCACCGTGCGCTTCTCGCGCGCCCAGCGGGCCTGCTCGGGAGCGATCCAGACCCGGGCGATGCGCGAGCCCTCGACCGTGCCGGTGCGCGGCCAGCCCCCGACGTCGGCGATCGGGTTGAGGTTCTCGCGACGCTCGAAGTGCTCGTCGAGCGCGGTGGCCCGCTTGATGCGATCGAGCCGGAAGTGCTGGAGGCGGTCCTTGTCGAGGTCGTAGGCCGCGACGTACCACGCCTCGGTCCCGTTGAAGAGCGCGTAGGGCTCGACGCGTCGCTCCGAGAAGCGCTGCTCGGCCGACCAGTACTCGAACCGGAGCAGGCGGCTGTCGTGCACGGCCCGCTCGACCGTGTGGGCGACCTCGTCGGCCACCGTCGGGGACGCGATCTGGAGCCCCTCCTCGACCGGGTCGTGGCCGAGCGCCTCGACGACCTTCTCGCGCGCGCTGCCCAGCTCGGGCTGGGCGAGGTTGAGCAGGTCGATGGCCGCCACCAGCGCCTTGGCCTCGATCGGGAGCAGGCGGGCGGGGCGGTCGAAGGTGTCCGAGTAGGGCTCGGGGTCGACCTCGATCTCGCCGCTCGGCAGCACCTCGGCGTAGATCACGTAGGCGCCGCCGCCGAAGTTGACGACGTTGAGGACGGCGATGTCCTCCCGGAGCTCCTGAGGGGTCATGTTGAGCTGGGTGCAGACCTCGTCCACCGGTAGGCGGCGGTTCTGGCGGCCGGCGGCGATCAGCACGGAGGCGAGCGTGACGAGCCGGGCGAAGCGCTCCGGGCGGATCGTCCCTTCGGCGCTGCGGCTGCGCGTCGGCGGCTCGCCGTCGGCGACGGCGGCAGGACGGGCGGCTGTGATGGCCTGCGGCTCGCCGCGGTGGAGCTCGATGACGCGGTCGATCCGCTCGCGCGCCTCGTCGACCAGCTCGGCGGGACCCTCGACGCGCGCTTGGTCGCGCAGCCCGAGCACCCACGAGATCAGCAGTCGCGGGTTGGCGTAGCGGGTCGTGAAGTGGCTGTCGTGGAGCTCGCCGTAGGCGCCGAACTGCCGCTCGACGTACCAGGACACGTCGTCGGAGACCCAGACCTCGGCGGTCCCGGCCGTCTCGCCGAGCTGCCACGGGACCCGGGCGGCGTACTGGCGGGGGTCGAAGTCGGTGGGGCGCTGGAAGTCGTGCTCGGCCTTGGTCGCGTACGCGACCTTGCCGCGGATGCGCGAGAGCCGGAAGACGCGCACGTCGCCGCGCTCGTGCGAGTAGCCCACGAGGTAGAACTGGCCGCCCTCGAACAGCAGGTGGTACGGGTCGACCTTGCGCGACGCGGTGGCGTCGCTCTGCATCGTGTAGTAGTCGAACTCGATCCGCTTGCGGCGGTAGATCGCGGTGTCGATCTTGGCCAGGCGGGCGGAGAGCTCGGAGCCGCCGGCCGAGGCGGTGATGCCGAGGCCGATCGTCTGCCGCAGGTCGGAGCCCAGCGGGCTCGGCCGCCCCCAGGTGATCTGCTGGAGCGCGAGGCGCAGCGGCTCGGCGTACGCGAACTCGCCGTCGAGCAGCGTGAGCGCGGTCTGGAGCGCGGCGCGCTCGTCGTCGGTGAAGGCGATCGCGGGGAGGTGGAAGGCCTCGGGTGCCAGCGAGTAGTTCTCCTGCTCGGAGAAGCCGTCGGCCGGCTTGTCGACGGTGAGGTGGATGCCGAGCGCGTCGAGCTCGGCCCGGTCGGCGTAGAAGCGCCGAGCGAAGGCGTCCTCGGTCATGTCCGAGTAGCCCTCGACGTCACGCCGGATGTCCGTCGCGGTCACTGGCCGCCGTTCCGCCATCAGATAGGAGATCAGCGAGAGCTGCCTGATCAGCTTTTCGGTGTCCTTCGCCAAGGCCACACCCACCTTAGTCGCGAGCGCATACGTCGCCCTCCCCCTACCCGGTGTGGTGCGGGCGATTGCCGGATTTTCCGGGGACGAGCCCTACGCGGCGCGGCGCTCGGCGAAGTAGGCGCCGCCGCCGAGCGCCTTGTCGTAGCCCGACCAGGCGGAGCCGTGGGGCAGTTCCTTCTCCAGGCGGTCGAAGGAGCCGAGCTTGCCGCCCAGGTTGTCGATCATGTGCACGAGCGTCGCCTCGCGCGTGAGGGGCCGAACCGGAGAGCCGTGCTCGAGCTGGCCGTGGTGGCTGAGGATGATGTGCAGCACCGCGGTCGCCAGCGGGTCCGGGAAGCCTGGGATGTCCTCGATCAGGCGCCGGATGCGGAAGTAGCCGAGCGCGATCTCGCCCTGGAGCTTGCCGAGGTCGGTCAGGTCGATGGCCAGCGGGTCGCTCGTGTAGGCGTCGAGCTTGCCGATGTCGTGCAGCAGGGCGCCGGTGATCGCCACGTCGCGGTCGATCCCCGGGAAGGTGGTCGAGATCACGGCGACGGCCTCGGCCACGCCGAGCGAGTGCTCGAGCAGCCCGTGGCGGTAGGCCTGGTGGTAGCGCTTGGCGGCGGGAGCGTCGCGGAACGCGGGCCACGTCGGCGCGTCGGGCCCCAGCACGCGGTCCAGCAGCTGGCGCAGCGGCGGGCTCTGCACCTGGGCGACCAGCTCGCGCAGCGCCGCTTCCATCTGGGCGGCGGAGCGGGGCGGCCCGTCGAGGAGCTCGGCCGGGTCGTACTCGTGGGGCGCGGCGGCGCGCAGCGCGTCGATCACGATCTGCGCGCCGTAGCGCGGATCGACCTCATGACGGCCGCTGACGTGCACGCAGGCTCCGGGCTCGGCCTCCGGCAGGTCGGCCGCGGCGACGCCGGCGACGGTGCCCGAGCGGTCGCCGAGCAGGAGCTTGAGCAGGCGCGAGCCGTCGCTGCGGCGGCGCACCTCGCGCTCGCGGACGAGCAGCACCCGCTCGATCGGCTGACCGTCGGTGAGCTCGCGCACGAACATGACGGCAACGCTAAAGCGGGCTGCGGACGGCACTCCTGGCAAGATCCCCGGCCATGGGACGCACGGTGGTCGTGACGGGCGCGGGCGGCGGGCTGGGTCCGGCGGTCGTCGGCGCGTTCCTGGCCGACGGCTGGCGCGTGGTGGCGCCGTACTACCCGGAGGCCTCGCGCGAGCGGGTGCCGGAGGGCGCCGAGCCGGTCGAGGCCGACCTCACCGACACCGACGCGCTCGCCCGCGTGATCTCGCTGGCGACGGCGGAGGCGGGCGCGCCGCTGCGGGCGCTGGTGAACATCGTCGGCGGCTTCGCGGCCGGCCAGCCGGTCAAGGACACGCCGCTCACCGACTTCGAGGCCCAGTTCGCGCTCAACGTGCGCCCGACGTACCTCGTCACGCAGGCCGCGCTGCCGGCGCTGATCGACGCGGGCGGGGGCGCGATCGTCTGCTTCGGCTCGGCGGCCGCCCTGTCCCCCTGGGCCGGCGGGTCGGGCTACGCGGCCTCCAAGGCGGCCGTCATCGCGTTCGCGCGCGCGGTCGCGAAGGAGCATCAGAAGGACGGCGTGCGCTGCAACGTCATCGCGCCGTCGATGATCGACACCCCCGCCAACCGGGCGGCGAGCCCGGACGCGATCGACAAGATGGTGCCGCCGGAGCGGATCGCCGCGGCTGTGCGGTTCCTGTGTGGCGAGGAGTCGGCGGCGTTGAGTGGGGTCGTACTGCCGGTCTGAAAGTCAACGTCAACTGCGGCTGGGTAGGGAGGCTGGGGAGCGCGGCGGCGGCGCGCGCCCTTCAAGGCGGGGAAAGGTGGATTTCGGTGCGGCGGCGATCATCGAAATCCACCTTTGTGCGCTTCTAGAGCACAAAGGTGGATTTGGAGATATCTCCAACCACCGAAGTACACGAAACCCCGGCTTGACCACCGCGACGAGGAGGGACCGACGGCACGGCCGGCTCCCTCACCTCCCTACCCAGCGCAGTTGCCGTTCGCCGGCGCGCGAACCCGCCAAGGTCACCCGCCGTAGAACCGCGCGGCGCGATCGGCGAGCTCGCGGGTGTCGCGCTCGTTGGCGATCGCGTTGAAGGCGATCGCGACGCCCGGTATGAGGCGCCGGGTTGCGCCTGTGACCGCCCGCTTGCCCGCGAAGCGCAGCAGCCGGGAGCGCACCGCTTGCTCGCGGCTGCGCTCGAGCTTCGAGCCGACGTACGCCTCCGCAACGGTCTTGCCAATGCCGTCGAGCGCGTGCCGGGCGGTCTGCGGGTCCGGGTAGAGGTCGCGGAGGACGAGCAGCTCGGCGGGTCGCATCGGGTCGCGCGGGTCGAAGCCGTAGGCGGCGGCGGTGAAGAACACGAGCCGGGACTGGATCCAGGCCAGCAGGACGACGTCGGGCACGACGGTGAGGAACCCGCCGACGCCGGTCGCCGCACCCTCCAGACGCGCCAGCGATGCGTGGCGGCGCTTGGCCATACGCGCCAGGTCCGCGCCCGACACGGCCAGCCGGCTGCGCTTGGCCTCGGCCCACGACGCCGCCGCCGGGCCGTGCCACTCGGCGGCGGCGAGCGCCACGTGCTCCGGCGCTCGCACCGGGTCAGCCCGCAGGCGCGCCCACAATTCGCTCGGCACCGGCGGGGGCTCGCTCACGCCTGGCCAATCTACAAGCCCGGTACTGCCGTACCGTGGGGCAATGGCCAAGTGGTGGACCCTCGTCGCCGTCTGCGTGGCGACCTTCATGCTCCTTCTCGACATCACCGTCGTGAACGTCGCGCTGCCGTACATCGAGCGCGACCTGAACGCCTCGTTCGAGGACCTCCAGTGGGTGATCGACGCGTACGCCCTGACGCTCGCCGCGTTCCTGCTCACGGCGGGCTCGGTGGCCGACGGCTTCGGGCGCCGCCGGGTGTTCGTCCTCGGCCTCGTCGTGTTCACGATCGCGTCCGCCCTGTGCGGGCTCGCCGGCTCGCCGCTGATGCTCAACCTGTCGCGCGGGCTCCAGGGCGTCGGCGGCGCGATGATGTTCGCCACGTCGCTCGCCCTGCTGGCGTCGGGCTACGAGGGGCGTGACCGCGGTACCGCGATCGGGATCTGGGGAGCGACGATCGGCGCGGCCGTGGCGGTCGGTCCGCTCGTCGGCGGTGTGCTCGTGCAGGCCATCGGCTGGGAGGCGATCTTCTTCGTCAACCTGCCGATCGGCATCGCCGCCGTCGCGCTCACGCAGGCGCGCGTGGCCGAGTCGCGCAACCCGCAGGGCGGCGCGGTCGACTGGGCCGGGACCGTCACCTTCTCGGCCGCCCTGTTCCTCATGGTCTTCGGGCTCATCCGCGGCAACGCCGAGGACTGGGGTGCGCCGATCGTCGCGTGCCTCGTCGCCGCGGCTGCGCTGCTCGTCGCGTTCGTCGTCGTCGAGCGTCGGATCGCACAGCCGATGTTCGACCTCTCGCTGTTCCGCAACCCGTCCTTCTGCGGCGCCTCGATCACCGCTTTCGTGCTCTCGGCCGCGATGTTCGCGATGTTCCTCTACCTCACGCTCTACGTGCAGAACATCCTCGGCTACTCGGCGCTCGAGTCGGGACTGCGCTTCCTGCCGATCACGGTCGTCTCGTTCGTCGTCGCGCCGTTCGCCGGCAAGCTCGCCGAGCGCGTGGGCGTCCGCGTGTTCCTGGGCGCCGGGCTCACGCTCGTCGGCGTCGGACTGCTGCTCATGCGCGGGCTGGAGCCGGGCGACGACTGGACGGCCCTGCTCGCAGGCTTCCTCGTGGCCGGCGGCGGCATCGGCATGACCAACCCCGCGCTCGCCACCGCAGCGATCGGAGTCGTCGAGCCCCGCCGCGCGGGCATGGCCTCGGGCATCAACTCGACGTTCCGGCAGGTGGGGATCGCGACCGGCATCGCCGCCTGGGGGGCCGTGTTCCAGCACGAGGTCGCACGGACGTTCACCGCCGCCGGCGGCCGCGGTGTGCCGCCCGGGAGCGACGCCGCCGACTTCGTGGCGTTCGGCGGCGCCACCCGCTCCGGCGATCCCGCGCTCGCGCGGATCGCGGAGCAGGCGTTCGACTCCGGGCTGAACAAGATCCTGCTGCTGGCGGCGATCGTCGCTCTCGCCGGAGCCGCGCTCGCCGCCGTCCTCGTGCGCCCGAGCGACTTCGTGAGCACGGAGGCCGCGCCGGGCGCCTGACGGCGGCGCCCGGCGCCCGAGCCTCAGCCCAGCGCGCGGTCGAGGAAGGAGATCACGCGCGCCTCGTACTCCTTCGGGTGCGTCTTGAGCCCGCCGGTGTGGCCGGCATCCGGGATCTCCCACAGGTCGACGCTCGGCCCGCCCGCCGCGCGGTACTCGCGGTTGGTGGGGATCTCGCCCTCCGCCCGCCCGCCGGCGATCAGCAGCGCCGGCCGCGGCGCGATGTCGTCCATGAGCGGCGTCAGCGACGGCGCCAGCCGCATGCCGGAGATGCCGCGCATCGCCTGCTTCGCCAGCCACCCGCCCACGCGGTCCTGCGGTCGGGGGTCCAGGTGGTCGATGCCGTCCTGGGGCCGCATCGCACCGTCGGACACGACCGCCCGCAGCCGCGGGTCGCGCGCCGCCGCCTCGAGCAGCACCTCGCCGCCGAGCGACGTGCCGACGCCGGCGATCCGCGCCGGGTCGACGCCGGGCCGCTCGACGAGGTAGTCGAGCGCGGTGTCGATCGCGGGCTGGACGTTGTTGCCGAGCCCGTTCGAGTGGCCCTCGCTCTCGCCGTTGCCGGGGTCGTCGAGCGCCAGCACGCCGTAGCCGTTGCGGGCCAGCATCTCGATGTGGCGGACGACGCGGCCCCGACTGCCGCCCGAGCCGTGGCTCAGGAGCACGTTGGCGCCGTTCTTCGACGCGACGTACCAGGCGGACAGCTCGCGGCCGTCCTCCATCGCGATCCGCACCTCATCGTGCGGGATCGACAGCTTGGATTCGGGGATCGGCCAGCGCGGTGCGTGGCTGGTCATGATCCCCATGCCGAGCGGCATCAAGGCCAGCTGGGCGAACACGAAGGCGCCGGCGAGCCAGCCGGCGGCGTGCGCGGCGCGCCAGCCGAGCGCCGTGCGCCGAGGCGGGCGGCGGGGAGCGGCGAGCGCGGCCACTCCGGCGGCGATCAGGAGCACGCCGCCGACGATCATCCCCACGCCGGTGACGTCACGCCAGTCGGGGTCGGCGATGGCGTGCAGGCCGTGGGAGGCGACCCCGAAGCCGAGCATCAGCAGGCCGACGCTCACGCCGAGCGCGAGCCGCGTCGCGCGGGTGACGTGGCCGCGTGCCCCGTACCACGCGGCTGCCAGCGCGACGATCACCAGCACGCTGAGCACCGTGGTGTCGGCGCCGGACAGCGAGAGGTCGAGCAGGTGGAGGGTGACAAGGGCGAGCCCGCCGGCCAGGAGCGGGCGCTCCAGCGCGGCGACCCGCCCCCGCACGCCCCGCCGCCGAAGCGACGGGGCCGGTGCGAGGGTGGCGGTCATCACTCGTAGTGCAGTGCGTTGAGCACGTTGAGCCGCGAGGCCCGCCTGGCGGGCAGGATCGACGCGGCGATCCCGGCCAGCACGGCCACCGCCGTGAACGCCGCGAGCATGCCGACCGGGATCGACATCACCACGCCGTAGTCGGACAGCGCCTCGGTCAGCAGGGCGGCGAGGAAGACGCCGAGCGGGAGGCCGAGCGCGGCGCCGATCAGCGCCGTGATCACGCTCTCGTGCCGGATCATCCGGCGCGCCTGACGGCGCGTCATGCCGATCGCCCGGAGCATCCCGAGCTCACGCGTGCGCTCGAAGACCGAGAGCACCAGCGTGTTGACCATGCCGAACAGGCTGACGACGACCGAGAACGCGAGCAGCACGTAGATCATCGTCAGGAACGTGGCGAACGACTTCGTCCGGTCCTTGCCGAACTTCGCCTCCGTGCTGAGCTTGGCGCCCGGGAAGGCGGTGGCCGCCTCCTCGATCGCCGCCGCGTCGGCACCGGGCTGGGTGTCGACGAGCGTCAGCAGGTTCCTCGGCGCCTCGTAGGCGGCGTCGAATGCCGACTGGCCCATGACCACGTCGCCCAGCAGCGAGTCGATGCGCGGCGGGTTGTAGATGCCGCGCACGACGAGCGTGTGCTCGTCGCCCGACGGCGTCGTGATCGCGAGCTTGCTGCCGACCTTCAGCTGCTCGTTGTCGGCGTATGCCTCGCTCACGATCGCGCCCTCGCCACGCAGCTCCTTCAGCGTGTCGGCCGAGCCCTCGGTCCACTCGAACTTGTAGAAGTGGCCGATGGTCGCGGGATCGACTCCGCCGATGACGCCCTCGTTGCCGTCGATGAGCGCCTCACCGGACCGGACGCCCGTCGTGCCCGAGACGCCCTCGACCTCGGCCAGCGTGTCGTCGGCCTTGGCGGCGAACGTCTCGCCGTCCTGGCCCGCGAGCACGTAGTCGGAGTTCTGGAGCTGCTTGCCCGCGGCGTCGTTGACCGACGCCCGCAGGCCGTTGCCGAGCACGGCGACCGCCGTGACCAGCGTCAGCCCGACCATCAGCGCAGCGGCGGTCGCCGCCGTGCGGGACGGGTTGCGGACCGAGTTCGAGCTCGCCAGGCGTCCTGCCGAGCCGCCGGTGCGGCGCGCCGGCCAGCCGACGAGCCGCGCGAGCGGCTTCACGAGCCGCGGCGCCACCAGGGCCACGCCGACGAACAGCGACAGCACGCCGCCGCCCAGGAGCAGCGCGACGGCGCCGCCCGACAGGCCGCTCGCGAACGCGCCGGCCGACATCGCAGCGATCGAGGCGGCGATGACGCCGACTGCCACCTTCGTCGAGTGCTGCTGCATCTTCGAGGCCGGCAGCTCCGAGCCTTCGCGCACGGCCGCGATCGGCGGCACGCGCGTCGCCCGCCGGGCGGGCACGATCGTCGAGAGCAGCGTGATCACGGTGCCCAGGAGCATCGACACGATGATCGTGCGACCGGCGATGACGGTTCCCGCGTTGGGGATGTCGATGCCGAACGCGACGAACAGCGCGTTCATGCCCTTGGCGATGCCGATGCCGAGCACGAGGCCGAGGAACGACGCGACGAGGCCGATGACGAGGCCCTCGAGCCGCACGGAGCGCAGCACCTGCTTGCGCGAGGCGCCGAGCGTGCGCAGCGTCGCGAACTCGCGCGTCCGCTGGGCGACCGTGATCGACAGGGTGTTGAAGATCACGAACGCGCCTACGAACAGCGCGATGCCGCCGAAGCCGAGCAGGAAGATCCGCACGAAGCTGAGGCCCTCGTTCGTCTCCTTGGCGGCATCCGCGGCCTCGTCGGCCGCGAGCTTGACGTCGACGTTCGCGCCGGCGACCTTGGCCACGGCGCCGCGGAGCTGCTCCGGCGACGTCCCGTCGGAGGCAGTGATGGCGACCTCGTCGTACTGACCCTCCTGGTGCGAGCAGGGCCTGCGCGGTCGGCACGTCGAAGATCGCCATGACGGCGCCGCCGAGCGAGTCGACCTCGCCGAACTTCGCGATGCCGGTGATCGTGTACTGCTCCACCGGCCCGTTGGCGGACACGCCGATCTTGTCGCCGATCGCGTAGTCGTGCTTGGAGGCGGTGCCGGCATCGATCACGACCTGTGCCGGAGCCACGCGCCCAGTCGCCGCTCTCCAGCTTGAACGGGCTGAGCTCCGGATGGTCGTAGTCGAACGCCGACGTGAACGTCGGGTTCTGGCCGGCGAGCGAATCGCCGTCGCTGTCGACCACGGTGGCCGTGACGTCGTCCTGGATGCTGCCGGCGGCCGCCCCGACCTCCGGGAGGTCCTGCACGTCCTCGAGGACGCTGGCCGGGATCGTGGGGACGTCGGCGGTCTCGGTCTCGACGACCTGATGGCCGCTGACCACGACGTCGGTGTTCGCGTACGAGGTCTCGAAGATCCCGTCGAACGACTTCTGCATGGTGTCGGTGAGCACGAACGTGCCGCTCACCATCGACACCCCGATGATCACCGCGAAGGCGGTGAGCAGGGCGCGGACCTTGCGGCCCGCGAGGCCCTTGAGGGCGACCTTGATCATCGCTCGGTGACCGACTCGAGGGTCGCGAGGATCTCGTGCGCGCTCGAGCGCCCGATGTCGTGCACCATCTCGCCGTCGGCGAGGAACAGCACGCGGTCGGCGATCGCCGCGGCGTGCGCGTCGTGGGTGACCATCACGGTCGTCTGGCCGAGCGCGTCGACGGACTCGCGCATGAGCGTGAGGATCTCCTCACCCGTGCGGGAGTCGAGGTTGCCGGTCGGCTCGTCGGCGAACATCACCGTCGGGCGCGAGACGAGCGCGCGGGCCACGGCGACGCGCTGCTGCTGGCCGCCCGACATCTCGGAGGGCCGGTGCTTGAGCCGGTCGCCGAGGCCGACGCGCTGGACCAACTCGTCGAGCCACTCGCGGTCGGGACGGTCGCCGGCGAGGTCGAGCGGGAGGACGATGTTCTCCTCCGCGGTCAGCATCGGCAGCAGGTTGAAGAACTGGAAGACGAAGCCGATGTGCTCGCGCCGCAGCTTGGTCAGCGCCGTGTCATCGAGCCGCGTGATGTCGGTGCCGGCGATCGCGGCCTCGCCGCTCGTGGGCCGGTCGAGGCCCGCGAGGATGTGCATGAGCGTGGACTTGCCGGAGCCGGACGGCCCCATGACGGCGGTCAGCTGGCCGGCCGCGATGTCGAGCGACACGCCGCGCAGCGCATAGACGCAGGTCTCGCCCTCGCCGTACGTGCGGACGAGATCGCGGGCGGATAGGGCGGCCGCGGGGGGAGCGGCGTGGTCTTCGGTCTGGAAGACGACGGACTGCATGCAGGAGGCTCCTCGGGGAGGGGGAGACGGACCTGCCTAGCGTCCCGATCGGCGCCGCTCGCGGCCAGGAGGTCTCCCCGCCGGTGGCACGACGGGCCACTCGCCTTCGGAGCCGGCAAGTTCACTCCCTGAGAGGTACGGCTGCCCGTACTACGAGCGCAGGTACGTGAGCACGGCCAGCACGCGGCGGTGCTCCAGCCCGGTGGACGGCAGCCCGAGCGCGCCGAAGATGCTCGTCACGTGCTTCTCGACCGCGCGCAGGCTGATCACGAGCCGGTCGGCGATCGCCTGGTTCGACGACCCCTCGGCCATCAGCTCGAGCACCTCGCGCTCGCGCGGCGTGAGGTTGGCGAGCGGGTCGTCGTTGCGCTTGCGGGAGAGCAGCTGGGAGACGATCGTCGGGTCGAGCGCGGTGCCGCCGTTCGCCACCCGGCGCACCGCGTCCGCGAACTCGCCGACGTCCCCGATGCGGTCCTTGAGCAGGTAGCCCGTCCGCTCCACGGAGTCGGCCAGCAGCTTGAAGGCGAGGCCCAGCTCGACGTGCTGGGAGAGCACCAGCACGCCGGTGCCGGGATGGTGCTCGCGGATCTCCGCCGCCGCCCGCAGGCCCTCGTCGGTGTGGCTGGGCGGGAGCCGGATGTCGACGATCGCCACGTCCGGCGCGTGCTCGCGCACGTCCGCGAGCAGGGCGTCCGCGTTCTCGTGGCGCCCGATGACCTGCATCCCGGCGTCCTCGAGCAATCGGGCCACGCCCTCGCGCAGCAGCGTGTTGTCCTCGGCGACGACGACCCGCATGGCGCCAGCGATCCTCTCGCACCGTCGGACCGGTAGCAACCGGGCGCATCGGGTAAGCGAGGAGGAATGCCCTTCGTGCACGAGCACTCAATGCCGCTCAACGGCCACCGCACCCGGGTGCTGGAGGTCGAGGGCGAGGGCCCCGGCATCGTGCTGCTGCACGGCTGGGGCGACTCGGCGGACACCTGGCGGCCGCTGCTCGCCGAGCTGGCCGCGATCGGCCGGCGCGCGATCGCCGTGGACCTGCCGGGCTTCGGCCGCGCATCCGGGCTTGCCCGCGGCCCGCTGCTCCCGCAGCTCGACGACTTCGCGGCCGCGCTCGTGCTCGAGTGGAGCGCCGGTGAGCCGGTGGTGGTGGCGGGAGCGTCGCTGGGCGGCGCCGTGGCGCTGCGGCTGGCGGAGCAGGGGGACCTCCCGATCGCGGGCGTCGTGCCGGTCTCGCCGGCCGGCCTCGAGCGCCCGGGCTGGTACGCCGGCGTCGAGCGCGACCCGATCGTCCGCCGCCTGCTCGACATGCCGATGCCGGTGCCCAGCGCGCTCGTCCGTTCGCTCCTCGGCGCGGACGCGCGACTCGACCCGCGCGCGTCCCAGCGCGACGTGGTCGACGCGTTCGCCGGGTCCGGTGACCACGGCTCGCGCCTCGACTCCGCCGCGCTGCTCGCCTCGGGGCGCGGCCTGCTGCCGGAACTGGCCACCGCCCCGTTCGACCTCGCAGCCGTGGCCTGCCCGGTGATGCTGGTGTGGGGCGCCCATGACCGGCTGGTGCCCGGCAGCGGCGCGCGCGGGGTGCTCGACGCGCTGCCCGCCACCCGGGTCGAGCTGATCGAAGGATGCGGCCGGGCGCCCCAGCTCGAGGCCGCCGGCCGGCTGCTCGAGCTGCTCGTCGCGTTCCCCGCCTGACGGGGGTCTTGCAGGCGGCCTCGCCGCCCCGGCGCGCGGCTACGCTGCGCCGGATGCGCCGCCTCGCCGTGCCCGCCGCCCTCGCCGCTCTGGCCCTGCTCCCCGCCACCGCCGCAGCGCAGCCGCCGCCCGAGCCGGTGATCCCGCCGGGCGCCACCGCGGCCGGGCTCGACGTCGGCGGCCTCACGCTGTCGGCCGCCGCGGCCAAGCTGGAGGCGACCTTCGGGCCCCGCCTCGCGCTGCCGGTGCAGGTGCGCGTGGCCCGCACCCGGCGCGCGCTTCGCCCGCGCGCCGCCGCGTTCGCGTTCGACGCGCCGAGGACGGCGCTGCGGGCGTACAAGCGCTCCAGCCGCGACGGCCCGGTCGACGTGCCGCTGGCGGTCGACTACGACTGGGAGCGGGTCCGCGAGTTCGCCCGCGCCGTCGATCGCCGCACCCACATCGGCCCGCGCAGCGCGCGCGTCCGGATCGGGCTCCGGCGCGTGAAGCTGCGGCGCGCCAAGATGGGCCGCTCGGTCGACGCCGCCGCGCTCGTCGTCGCGGTCCGCTCGCGGCTCGAGGATCCGCGGCAGCGGCGCACGTTCCGCTTCTGGCGCGCACGCGTGCGCCCGCAGGTCTCCACCCGCGACATGCGCCGCCGGTACGGGACGGTGGTCACGATCGATCGCGCCGGCTTCCGCCTGCGGCTGTTCAAGCGCTTCCGCTACGTCAAGCGCTACGGCATCGCCGTCGGCGCGCCGGGATACAGCACGCCGACCGGGCGGTTCTCGATCACCAACAAGGCGCTCAACCCGGCGTGGAGCGCGCCGGACGCGCCGTGGGCGGGCGCGTACCGCAACGAGGTCGTCCCGGGCGGCTCGGCAGAGAATCCCCTGAAGGCCCGCTGGCTCGGTATCGTCGGCGGCGTGGGCATCCACGGCACCGCCGCGGAGTACTCGATCGGCACGCGTGCCTCGCACGGGTGCATCCGCATGCGGGTTGCCGACGTCGTCGACCTCTATCCCCGCGTGCCGGTCGGCACGCCGGTGCTGATCCGCTGACCGAGGCCCGTCCGTCCCGCGCGGTCCTGGTGACTGGCTGCTCGTCCGGCATCGGCGCCGCCACCGCCGCGCGGCTCGCAACCGCCGGCTGGACCGTGTACGCCACCGCGCGCCGGCCGGAGACGCTCGCCGGCCTCGAGGCCAAGGGCTGCCGCACGCTCGCGCTCGACGTCGACGACGAGGCGTCGCGCCGGGCCGCGGTCGAGGCCGTGGTCGAGGCCGAGGGAGCGGTCGGGGTGCTCGTCAACAACGCCGGCTACAGCCAGTCGGGTGCCGTCGAGTCCGTGCCCGAGGAGCGCGTGCGCGCCCAGTTCGAGACGAACGTGTTCGCGCCGCTCGCCCTCTGCCGGGAGGTGCTGCCCGGCATGCGCGAGCAGGGCTGGGGCAAGATCGTCAACGTCTCGTCGATGGGCGGCCGCTTCACGTTCCCGGGCGGCGGGCTCTACCACGCGACCAAGCACGCGATCGAGGCGCTGTCCGACGCGCTGCGCTTCGAGGTCCGCGGCTTCGGCGTCGACGTCATCCTGATCGAGCCGGGGATCATCAAGACGGGCTTCGGCGACCGCGCGGTCAAGGAGATCGGCGGCGCCTCCGACGGCCCCTACGCGGACTTCAACCAGGCGGTGGCCGAGGCCTCCGCGCGCGTGTACGAGAAGGGTCCGCTGAGCCGGCTCGGGGGGCCGCCGGAGGTCGTCGCCGAGCGCATCGAGGCAGCCATCTCCGCGAAGCGTCCACGCGCCCGGTATCCCGTCACGCCGTCGGCGCGGGTGCTGATGACGCTGCATTCGGTGCTCCCCGGGCGGGCCTGGGACACGGTCCTGGCCACGTCGTTCCCACGGCCACGCTGACGATGGCCACGCAGGACGTGGCCGCCGTCGCGGCGCAGGCGCGCGAGGCCGGGCGGCTGGGGATCGACACGGAGTTCATGCCCGAGGGCCGTTACCGGCCGCTGCTCTGCCTCGTGCAGGTGGCGGTCGGCGATCAGGTCTGGGTGCTCGATCCCTTGGCGGGCCTGGAGGCCGCGCCGCTCGCCGAGGTGCTCGCCGACCCCGAGATCGAGCTCGTCCTGCACGCGGGGCGCCAGGACGTGGCGATCCTGCGCCGCGAGTGGGGCACCGAGATCACGAACGTGTTCGACACGCAGGTGGCCGCCGGCTTCGCCGGCTTCTCGGCCCAGGCCGGCTACAGCGGGCTGCTGCACGACGTGCTCAAGATCCGCCTGCCCAAGACGGCGAGCTTCACCCGCTGGGACGCGCGCCCGCTCACCGACGAGCAGCTGCGGTATGCCGAGGGCGACGTCGAGCACCTGCTCGACCTCGCCGACGAGCTCCGCCGGCGCCTGGACGCGCAGGGCCGGCTCCAGTGGGCGCGCGAGGAGTGCCGGGCGGTCGAGCAGGCGACGGACGAGCGCGACCCCGAGGAGGTCTGGCGCCGGCTCCCGCGCGCCACCGGCCTCGGCCCGCGCGAGCGCGCGGTGGCGCGCGAGCTGGCGGCCTGGCGTGAGCGGACTGCCGAGGCCGAGAACCGCCCGGTCGGCTCCGTGGTGCGCGACCCGACGCTCGTCGAGATCGCCAAGCGCACGCCGGAGTCGCACCGCGAGCTGGGCCAGATCCGCGGCATCAACCCGGACGTCGTGCGCCGGCGGGGCGACCCGCTGCTCGACGCAGTCCGCCGCGGCCGCGAGGCCGCGCCGATCCGCCTCGAGGAGAGCGAGCGCCTCCCCACCGAGCCGCAGGACGGGCCGGTGATCGCGCTTGCGGAGTCGCTGGTGCGCGGCCGCGCCCAGGAGGCAGGGCTCGCCTACGAGCTGATCGCCGCCCGCGCGGACCTCTCGCCGATCGTCGTCGCGGCCCGCCGCGGGCTCGACGAGCCCGACGTGCGCACGCTGCGCGGCTGGCGCCGGGAGCTGGTCGGCTCCGAGCTGCTCGAGCTGCTGCGCGGCCACCGGCACCTGGGCGTCGGGCCCGGTGGCCGCATCGCAGTGATGGATCAGTCGCGCGCCTCGACGGCCGTGTCCGGGTTGTCGGAGAACAGCCCGTCGACGCCGAGCGCGTAGAACTGGTCGTACTCGGCGAACGCGTTCCCGTACGCGGCCGGGTCGGACGACGAGCGCAGCTCGAGCGGGAGGAACGTGTTCTCGTTGCGGAACGTGTACGGGTGGACGACGAGGCCCGCGCGATGGGCGTCGCCCACGAACGTGGTCGGCGCCAGCGAGTTCCCGGCCGCGTCGCGGGGGACGATGTAGTCCTTCGACGGCCCGACGCCGTCCGCATAGCGAGCGATCTCGCGCAGCCCGGCGGGCGTCGCCATGTCGCCGTAGGTGCGCGGGTCACCGGACACCACGAAGTCGTACGGGCGGCTGGTGCGCGTGGAGAGGAGCTGCACGAGCGGCACGTCGATCTTGCCGTCGAGCGCCTTCAGGTTGCCGACCTCGAACGACTGCACGAACACCTTCGCCTTGCGTCCGTCGAGGTGGTTGCGCCGCAGCGTGCGCACGAGCGGCTTCTCGAGCGCGAGCCCGATCGAGCGGAAGTACGTCGGGTGCTTGGTCTCGGGGTAGATCCCGATCGTGCGGCCCAGCTCCTTCGAGAGGCGCCGTGAGAGGTTGATGACCTCCTGGAACGTCGGGACCTGGTAGCGGCCGTTGTAGAGCGTGTTGCGCGGCCGCAGCTCCGGGATCCGCTCCTTGGCGCGCAGCGTGCGCAGTTCGGCGAGCGTGAAGTCCTCCGTGAACCAGCCGGTGATCGACGCCCCGTCGATCACCTTGGTCGCGCGGCGGGTCGCGAACTCGGGCCGGTCGGCGACGTCGGTGGTCCCGGAGATCTCGTTCTCGTGGCGGGCGACGAGCACGCCGTCCTTGGTCGACACGAGGTCGGGCTCGATGTAGTCGGCGCCCATGCGGGCGCCCAGCGCGTAGGCGGCGAGGGTGTGCTCCGGCCGGTAGCCCGAGGCGCCGCGATGAGCGATCACCAGCGGTTCGGCCTGCTTGCCCCGCCGCTCGGCGGACGCGGGGCCCGCCAAGGCGGCGGGCAGGAGAAGCGAGGCGATCGTGAGGAGTGTGAGGGTAAGACGTGACGGCATGGCGCGAACCCTAGCCTCAGGTCGCGTCCACCACTTCGAAGTCGCTCCCGTGCAGGTCGTGCAGCGCGTGCAGCTGGTCGTTGTCCCAGCGGCGGTCGGGCGTGCCCGACACGTACCAGTCCGACCCGTTGTCGGCCACGATCAGCCCGTAGACCTGCATCGCGCGCGCGACCCGCCGGGCCTGGAGCGGGAGGCCGGAGATGTCGACGCTCGCCTTCAAGCGCAGCCGCTCTCCCATCCGTGGCAGGTTCGGGTCCGGGTCGTCGGAGGCGAAGTGGCGGGCCGGCCAGACGAACGCGCGGCGGCTGCGGGAGACCGTGACGCGGAGCGCGTGGTCGATCCGTCCCGGGCGCGCCAGCAGCGGGAGGATCGGGAGCCCGGCGGCGTCCGCGGAGGTCCAGCCGCGCGGGCGGGCGCGCGGCCGCCGGAGGTTCCAGGTCGCGCCGAGCATCGTGAACGGCACCCTCACGCGCCGGCGACCGTCAACTGCGCAGGAAGGGAGCCTGAGGAGCTCGCCGGCGTTGAGGGTGCCTAACAGGCCACCGGCGACCTCATTTGGCGGCCCGTGTCCACTTGTGCGCCGCTACGGCGTCCAAAGGGACAAGGTCTTCGCTCCGGAAACCGGGCGTGGCCACAAAGGCGCCGCCACGGCGCCTAAGTGGCCACGGGCGCTCGGGAGAGGGGACCCGTGTCCCCTTTTGCACCCCCAGCCTCCCTACCCAGCCGCAGTAGACGTCCGCCGGCACTCCGGGCCGGCGAGTGGGGAGAGCAGTCAGCGGGCGAAGTCGGCGGCGTCGACGAGCCCGCGGCGCAGTGCCTGGATCATCGTCTCGACGTCGGCCGCCATGCGGTTGCTGTCGAGCCGGTGCAGCGCGCGGGCGACGATGTCGAGCCGGCGGTCCAGCTCGAGGTCGAAGCGGGCGGCGATCTCGTTCGTCGTCGTCACTTCGCGCCAAGTGTCGCAGGCGCCGCAGCGGAGCAGCATCCACCAGTGGTCCTCGCCGACGGGCTCCCAGTCGACCGGGTTCACGAAGTCCTCGTGACAGACGGCGCAGTGCTCGAGCTGCACGTCCGGGTCGGGTCGACGGGGCTTGCGGGAGCGGAGGAACACGATGGCATAAGTATTCGACCACACCGAGTCAAGCTGTACCCGGATAGCCCCCTTCGAGAGGTGCGGTCGGCCGTACGATTCGCTGGTGGTCTTCCGCCAGATCACCCACGACGACCTCGGCTGCGCCTCCTACCTGGTGGGCGACGAGGTGGCGGGCGTCGCGGCGGTCGTCGACCCGCGCTTCGAGGTCGACGAGTACCTGGAGCTGGCGCGCTACATGGAGCTGAGGATCGAGCACGTCTTCGAGACCCACAACCACGCGGACCACGTGTCCGGCCACGGGCGGCTGGCGGCGGCCACGGGGGCGACCATCCACATCCACCGCGACGCCGCTCCCGAGTACGACCACGAGCCCTTCGACGACGGCGCCGAGTTCGCGCTCGGCGCGCTGGTGATCCGCGCCCTGCACACGCCGGGTCACCGTCCCGAGCACACGGCGTTCGCGCTGATCGACACGCGCCGCGGCGACGAGCCGTGGGCGGTCCTCACCGGCGACAGCCTGTTCGTCAACGACGTCGCGCGGCCCGACCTGGCGATCGAGAAGGCCGAGGGCGCGCGCGGCATCTTCCGCTCTCTTCGCGACCGGCTGCTCACGCTCCCCGGCGAGGTCGAGCTGTGGCCCGGCCACCTCGGCGGCTCGATGTGCGGGGGCCCGGGCATGGACATGAAGGTCTCCTCGACGATCGGCTTCGAGCGCGCGCACAACCCGACGCTGGCGATCACCGACGAGGACGCGTTCGTGGAGCGCGCGCTGGCCGGCCTCGGCCCGCAGCCGCCGAACTTCCAGGCGATCGTCGAGCTCAACCGCGGCCCGCTGCTCACCGACGGCGTCGAGCTGCTGCCGCTCGCGCCGCGCCAGGTCGAGCAGAAGCGCACGGCGGGGGCGATGCTGGTCGACGTGCGCACCGACCAGCAGTTCGACGACGCGCACATCGCGGGCGCGATCTGCAACCCGATGCTGCGGGCCGGCTTCGGCTCCAAGCTGGCCTGGCTCGCCGACCGCGACCAGGAGATCGTGTTCGTGGGCCGCGACGACGAGGATGGGCGGCGGGCCGGAAGACTGGCCGTCGCGGTGGGCATCCGCCGGCTCGGCGGCTTCCTGCACGGCGGGATGACGAGCTGGTGGCAGGAGCGGCGGTCGGTCGACGGGATCGAGCGGCTCTCGCTCGAGGCGCTCCCCGAGCGGCTGGCCGGCGACCCGGACCTCCAGCTGCTCGACGTGCGCGAGCGAAGCGAGTGGGACGAGGGGCACATCCCCGGGTCGCACTTCATGCCCTGGCACGACATCGACGCCGTGCCCGACGGCATCGACCCCGCGCGCCCGGTCGCGGTCCTCTGCGCGTCCGGCCAGCGGGCGGCGACGGCGGCGAGCCTCGTGCGCCGCTACGGCGGCGAGCGGGTCATCCACGTGGTCGACGGCGGCGTGCCGGCGTGGGGCCGGCTCGGCCACCCGCTCACGGACAGCGCAGGATGACGCCCTGGCCGGGGGCGAGCGTGCCGTCCCCGAACGCCGGATGTCGTCGACAGCACCAGCTCGGCGCCGGGCGGGATCGCTTCGAGCGTGCGCGGCTCGGCGGCGAAGTTGACGGCGGCGAGCAGCCGCTCGCCGTCGTGCTCGCGCAGCCAGGCGAGCACGTCGCGGCCGGCCTCGAGTGTGCGCTGCGCGCCGATCTGGAGCGCCGGCGACCCAGCGCGGAGGGCGGCCAGGCGGCGCACCAGGCTGAGCGTCGACTGCTCGTCGGCGGCCTGCGTCTCCGCGTTCAGGCGCTCGGCGTCGGCGACGGGCGGCAGCCACGGCTCGGCGGTGCTGAAGCCGGCCGCGGGACCGGCGGCCGACGGCGGTCGCCACGGCATCGGGGCGCGCACCGGGTCGCGGCCGTCGACGTCGACCACGCGCTCGGGCGGGATCTCGGCGTCGGGCAGCCCGAGCTCCTGCCCCTGATAGACGAACGGCGTGCCACGCAGCGCGTACAGCATCAGCGCCGCCGCCCTCGCCCGTGCCGGGCCGAGCCCGGCCTCGTCGAAGCGCGTCGCGACGCGCGGCTTGTCGTGGTTCTCGAGGAACCAGGCCGGCCACGCCGTGCGATCGGCGAGCGCCTCGAAGTCGTCGATCGAGGTGCGGAACGCCTCGGCGTCCCACGGCAGGTCGACGAAGACGAAGTTGTGGGCGAGGTGCAGCTGGTCGCCGGACTCGAGGTAGCGGACCGTGCGATGGAGGTCCTGGAGCGCGACCTCGCCGACGACCATGCGGTCCTCGTACGCGTCGACCGCGCGGCGGATGCCGCGCAGGCGCGGGTGGATCGTCTCCCAGTCCTCGTCATGGCGGCAGGGCGCGCCGCGATGGCTGCGTAAGAGCGGGTCCTTGGCGATCTTGTGGATCGCGTCGAGGCGCAGCCCGTCGACGCCGCGGTCGAGCCAGAAGCGGATCACGTCGTGCATCGCGGCCTCGACCTCGGGGTTGTCCCAGTTCAGGTCGGGCTGCTCGGCCATGAACGAGTGCAGGTACCACTGGCCGGTGGCGTCGTCGAACGTCCACGCCGGGCCGACGGCCTGGAACTGCGACGTCCAGTCGTTGGGCGGCCCGCCGTCCGGCGCGCCGTCGCGCCACACGTACCAGTCGCGCTTGGGGTCGTCGCGGCTCGAGCGGCTCGCCTGGAACCACGGATGCCGGTCCGACGTGTGGTTCGGGACCCAGTCGAGGATCACGCGCATCTCGCGCGCGTGCGCCTCGGCGATCAAGCGGTCGAGGTCGGCGAGCGTGCCGAACGTCGGGTCGACGTCGCAGTAGTCGGAGACGTCGTAGCCGAAGTCGGCCATCGGCGAGGGGAAGATCGGCGACAGCCAGACCGCCTGCATCCCGAGGCCCGCGATGTAGTCGAGCCTGTCGACGATGCCGAGCAGGTCCCCGACCCCGTCGCCGTCCGCGTCGGCGAACGAGCGCGGATAGATCTGGTAGATGGCCCCCCGCTGCCACCACGGCACGCTCATGGCGCGGCAGCCCCCGCCGGGGCCACCGCAGCAGAGTCGCCCTCCGGGTCCAACGTGAGCCGGTGCGCGAGGTACACCGGGAACGCCGACAGCGCGATCACGATCACGCCGACGACGTTGACGATCGGCAGCTGGTTCGGGCGCGAGAGGTTGGCGAGGATCCAGATCGGCAGCGTCTGTTGCTGGCCGGCGGTGAACGTGGTGACGATCACCTCGTCGAAGGAGAGCGCGAAGGCCAGCAGCGCCCCCGCGACCATCGCCGAACGGAGCGCGGGCAGCGTCACGAGCCGGAACGTCGTCCACGTGTCGGCGCCCAAGTCGGCGGACGCCTCCTCGAACGCACCTCCCGTGCGCCGCAGCCGCGCGATCACGTTGTTGTAGATGACGACGATGCAGAAGGTGGCGTGGCCGACGATCACGGTGAACAGTCCGAGGCCGACGCCGAACGGCGTGAGCACCTCGCGGAAGGTCGCGTTGAGCGCCATCCCGGTGACGATCCCGGGCAGCGCGATCGGCAGCACGACGAGGAACGAGATCGTGTCGCGGCCGAAGAAGCGGTAGCGGGAGACCGCCACCGACGCGAGCGTCCCGAGCACGAGCGCGATCGCCGTCGCCCCGGTGGCGGCCTTCAGCGAGTTCGCGAGCGCATCGCGCACGCCCGGGTTGTCGAATGCGCGGCCGAACCAGTCGAGCGTGAGCCCCGGGATCGGCCACCGGAGCGTGCGCCGCGCGTTGAACGCGTACAGCGCGATCACGGCCAGCGGCACGTACAGGAACGCGAGCGTGAGCGCCGTGCCGGCGCGCAGGAGGATGCGGGCGGTGCGCGAGAGTTGCATCAGAGCGACTCGAAGGCGCCCATCCGCCGCGCGCCGAGCAGGTAGAGGACCATGATCGCCACCGGCACGGTGGCGAATGCCGCCGCCAGCGGCAGGTTGTTCGCCACGCCGACGTTGGTGTAGACGACGTTGCCGATGAACTGCGTGCTGGAGACGATCTGCGGCGTGATGTAGTCGCCCAGCGTGAGCGAGAACGTGAAGATCGAGCCGGCGACCACCGCGGGCAGGGCCAGCGGCAGCACGACGCGGCGGAACGTCATGCCCGCGTCCCCGCCCAGGTCACCTGAGGCGTCGAGGAGCGAGTTGGGGATCCGCTCGAGGCCGGCGTAGATCGGCAGGATCATGTAGGGCAGCCACAGGTACGAGAAGACGAGCCACGTCGCGACGTTCCCGAAGCCCGGGCCGCTGAGGCCGAGCGGGTCGAGCGCCCAGTTCAGGATCCCGTCCTCGGCCAGGATTATCCGCCACGCGTACACCTTCACCAGGTACGAGGACCACAAGGGCATGACGATGGCGACCACGAGCAGCGCACGGACGCGGCGCCTCGCCACCTTCGCCATGAAGAAGGCGATCGGGAAGGCGAGGATCGCGTCCGTGACCGTGACGGCGGCGGCGATCAGCACCGTTCGCAGCACGATCGTGCGATAGACGTCGTTCTCGGCCAGCGTCTGGAAGTTCTGGAACCCGTACTCGTGGACGACCTCGCCCGAGAACGTGTCCAGCCGCCAGAAGGCGGCGATGAAGAGGACGGCCAGCGAGCCGAGGTAGGCGATCACCAGCCAGCCGATCGGCCCCGCGAGCAGCAGCGACAGCTGCGCTCGCGGGTGCCGCCAGAGGAAGCCGGCCAGGGCGCGCCTGGCCGGCTTCCGTGGGATCGTCCCGGTCGCCACCTAGCCCTTGATCTCGGTCCAGGCCTGGACCCACTCGGAGTAGTCCTTGCAGACCGCTCCCCGGTCGTCGCCGCAGTCCTTCGTCGGCGTCTTCCAGTAGGCCACCTGCGAGAAGTAGTCCTCGTCGTCCGCGTGGAAGATGTCGCAGTGGTCCTTGACCGCGGTCTCCGCGCACGACTTCGAGTTCGAGGGCGCCTCGCCGAACCACTCGGCGACGGCCGCGTTGGCCTTCGGCGAGATGATGTGGTCCATCCACATGTACATGCAGTTCGGGTTGGCGGCCTTCGACCCGAGCATCCAGGTGTCCGACCAGCCGGTGGCGCCCTCCTTGGGCAGCGTCGTCTTGATCGGCACCTTGTCGGCCTCGAGCAGGTTCGCGATCACCTGCCAGGTCGTCCCCACCACGGAGTCGCCGCTCGTGAACGCGGCCTGCTCCTTGGTGTAGTCGGACCAGTACTCGCCGATGACGCCGCGCTGCTCCTTGAGCAGGTCGACGGCGGCCTGGAACTGCTTGTCGTCGAGCGCGTACGGGTCATCGATCCCGAGGTCAGGCTGGGTCGCCTTCAGGTACAGCGCCGCGTCGGCGATGTAGATCGGGTTGTCGTAGGCGGTGACCTTGCCCTTGTACGGGGAGTCCGCGTCGAACACGGCGCCCCACGAGTCCGGCGCCGGCTTGACCTTGTCCGAACGCCACATCAAGAGGTTCGCTCCGCGCCCGTGCGGCACCCCGTAGGCCTGGCCGTCGACCGTGTTCCAGGGCTGGTCCTTCAGGCCCTCGAAGACGTCGGCGTAGTTGGGGATCAGGTCCGTGTTGACCGGCGCGACGTCCCCGCCGGCGATCAGGCGCAGCGTCGCGTCGCCGGACGCCGACACGCCGTCGTACTGGCCGGTGCGCATGAGCGTGACCATCTCGTCCGACGTGTTGCCGATCTTGACGTTGACCTGGCACCCGGTCTTCTTCTCGAAGTCCGTCACCCAGTCGACCTTCGGGTCGGTCGACCCGTCCTCCACGTAGCCGGCCCACGCGATCAGGTTGACCTTGCCCTCTCCGGCGCCGAGCTCGGTGGCCGCCTTCGCGCCTTCCGGCGCCTTGACCTGGCTGCCGGAGTCGTCGTCGTCGCCGCCGCAGCCCACGACGAGCGCCAGCACTGCTGTGGCCGCGACCAGCGCGGCCCGTCGTCCGTATCTCACGTGCCCTCCTCAGGGATCGCGTACGTATGCGCCTCGCTCCACCCCACCGTCACCCGCCGGCCCTGCTGCTCGAGCGCATCCGACGAGGACGTCTCGAGGTTCTGCACCACCACCTGCAGCTCGCCGCCACGCTCGAGGTCGACCAGGTAGCGCGTGACCATGCCGGCGTACGCCACGTCGCGTACCACGCCCGGCTCGGTGTGCAGGCCGTTCTGGGCGCCCTCGAGCAGCCGGATCTTCTCAGGCCGGATCGTGAACCGGCGCCCTTCGCGCTCGAGCAGGTTGGAGACGCCCACGAAGCCGGCGATGAACTCGCTCCCGGGCCGCTCGTAGACCTCGGCCGGCGCCCCGACCTGCTCGATCCGCCCTTGGTTGAACACGGCCAGCCGGTCGCTCATCGTCAGCGCCTCCTCCTGGTCGTGGGTCACGTACACGAACGTGATCCCGACGTCCTGCTGGATGCGCTTGAGCTCGACCTGCATCTCCTGGCGCAGCTTGAGGTCGAGCGCGCCGAGCGGCTCGTCGAGCAGCAGCACCTGCGGGCGGTTGACGATCGCCCGCGCGAGCGCGACGCGCTGGCGCTGGCCCCCGGATAGCTGCGCGGGCCTGCGCCCGCCGAGCCCGGGCAGCTGGACCATCTCGAGCGCCTCGTCGGTGCGCCGCATGCGCTCGGCTTTCGGCACCTTGCGCACCCGCAGGCCGTAGGCGACGTTGTCGGCCACGCTGAGGTGCGGGAACAGCGCGTAGTCCTGGAACACCGTGTTGACGTCGCGCTCGAACGGCGGCCGGTCCGACACGTCGGTGCCGCCCAGCTCGATCGTGCCCCGGTCCGGCCGCTCGAACCCGGCGATCATCCGCAGCGTCGTGGTCTTGCCCGACCCGGACGGCCCGAGCAGCGTGAAGAACTCCCCGCGGAGGACGTCGAGGTCGATTCCGTCGACGGCGGCGACGCCGCCGTAATGCTTCTCGAGGCCGCGCAGCCTGATGTCCGCGGGGGTGTCCAAGCAGCCGACCCTACAGCGCGTCGAGTACTTCGGCCGCAGCGCGCTGGCCACTGAACACGGCCCCCTGCAGGTAGCCCTGGTAGTCCTGGGTGGTGTGCTCGCCGGCGAAGTGGCAAGCACCGGAGATCTCCTCCTCGGCGCCGCCGAACGCCGTGTACTGGCCGGGCTTGTAGTACGAGTACGAGCCGCGGGTCCACGGATAGGTGGCCCAGTAGTCGACCGTCGCGCGGCCGTCCCACTGGGCGCTCACGCCTGGGAGCACAGGCTCGAGCTGGGCGAGGAACTGGCGGGCGCGAGAGGTAGGGCTGCCGGTGCCGAACGAGTCGCCGATCCGCCCGCCGGTGTAGTCGACGAGGATCCCGGCCGTGCCCGGCTGCGCGCGCGAGACCTCCCACGTGGCCTGGTACCCGGTGTCGGCATAGGTGTCGCCATTGCAGCCGAGGCCGCGCCAGTGGCGCGTCTTGAAGCCGACGTTGAGCTTGGAGTTGGTCCCCATGCCGATCTCGCGGATCGCGCGCGTCTTCTCGGGGCCGAAGCCGGCGTCGAAGAAGTCCACCGAGCGGCGCAGGATCGAGAACGGCAGCGCGAGGACGACGCGGTCGGCCGTGACGGTCTTCGTCGTGCCGCTCTCCCGGAAGGTGAGCGTGTAGCTGCCGCCGGAGCCCAGGCGGATCGCGACGAGCTCGGATCCCTTCGTGACCTGCCCCTTGTCGAGCGCCGCCGCCAGGCGGTCGGCGATCTGGTCGTTGCCGCCCCGCACGTGGTACTTCTCGTTCGACTGACCGAACAGGCGCAGCTTGCCCTGGCCGACGTAGCCGAGCAGGTAGAGCAGGTTGAGGGCGCTCTGCTCGGAGCATTCGGCGCCGAACTCGATGTTGTAGGCGACATCGAGCAGCTGCCCGAAACGCGAGGCCAGCCCGCCCGGGACGCTCTCCTCGATCCAGTCGATGATGCTCATGGCGTCGAGCTCGCGGCCGCGTGGCGTGGAGATCCTGTAGGTCGTCGGGTACGACGCCGCGGACACGTCCTTGTGCAGCTTCTGGTAGACGGCGTCGAAGTCCTTCGTCGCCTCGGCGTACGTGTACGGGCGGCCGTCGAAGAAGTACAGCGGCTCGGTGCCGTTCGTCTCGCCTTGGAGGAGGTTGTCGAGCGTCAGGCCGAGCTCCTTGGCCAGCTGCCGGGTCTCCACGTGCCCTGTGTCGATCAGCTCGCCGCCGTGCTCGGCGACGAGGCCGGGGGCGAACGCGCCCCGGATCGACCAGCAGCGGCCTCCGAGGCGGTCGCTCGCCTCGTGCACCGCTGCGGTGATGCCCGCCTGCTTGAGGCGGTACGCGCAGGTCAGGCCGGCCAGGCCGGCTCCCACGATCACGATCCGCGGCTGGGCCGCGGCGCGAGCGCGCGGAGCCCACGCGCCGGCGACCGTGACGGCGCCGGCGGCAGCGAGGAACTGACGGCGGCTGAGCGCGATCTCCTCGAGCCGGGCGGCGAGCGGCGTGCGCGACATGAAGCGACATTACGCCTCCCGCGTTGGCCAGATGGGCCAATCTTCCGGCAGCGTCTGCGTCGCAGGGGAGGAGCGGTCACCTTCCAAGTTGAGGATCGTGAGGCGGCAGGCCAGGGTAGGCTCATGGCGACCGGGAGCCCAGCCTCACAACCTGAACTCCACCAGCGCCATCGTCAGGAGTCGGGTCGTGTCGCGAATGCTGCGCCGGAACGTGGTGACCACCGTCGCCGGTGCCATCGCGGTGACGGGCGTCCTGGCGTACGTGATCGCGGATCGCCGGGAGGAGTTCGCCACCGCGCTTCAGGCGGCGCCGATCGTCGTACTGCTGGCCGCCGCCGCGCTCCAGCTCCTCGCGCTCGTCGTGCGGACCGAGGCGTGGCACGTCTGCGTCGTGGCCGCCGGCGGCACGGTCGGACGCCGTCGCCTGTTCCGAGCCGCCGGCGTGGGGTATCTCGGGAGCCAGCTCAACAGCCAGGTCGGCACGGCGGCGCGCATCGCCGCGCTGCGGCGCACGGCTCCGACCGAGTCCCCGCGCGTGCCGGCGCTGATCGCCGCGGAGGTGCCGATCCTCACGATCGAGGGCGTCCTCGCGGCTCTGGCGTCGTTCACGCTCGTGGGTCCGCTCGGCCTGCCGTGGTGGCTGCCGATCGTGCTCGTCGCCGCGGCGGTGCTGCTCGTCGCCGGCCTCCGAAAGCTGGCACGCCGGTGGCGCGAGGGGTTCTGGAGCGGCCTGGCGGTCCTGCGCAGCCTGAACGGCCGCAGCGGCGTGATCGGGCTGATCCTCGTGGCCGTCTTCGCCCAGATCGCGCGCAACTGGCTGATGCTCCACGCGGTTGGCGTCGACGCGTCGCTGTTCGACGCCACGGCGGTGCTGATCGCGATGGTCACGCTCAGCCAGCTCCCGATCGGCCCCAGCGTCGGCGCCGCTGCCGTCGTCGTCATCCTCGGTGCCGGTGGCGCCGCGCTCACCGCGGCGGCGGGAGTCCTGCTGACGGCGACCGGGACGGCGGGCGCGCTCGCCTACGCAGGCTGGGCCGGAGCCGATCGGCTGTGGAGCCTCCGGCCCGCGGCACGGCGGGCCGCCTGGCTACTGGGTGAGGACGGCGATCAGCTCGCCGACGCGCCGGTCGCGGGCGAGGGAGTCCGGGACCGGCAGGTCCGGGCGGATCGCGTAGCGGTTGCGTCTGCCGATCCGCTCGCGGGACACGTAGCCCGCGTCGGCGAGCTCCCCGACGATGCGGTGCGCGGCCCGCTCGGTGATCCCGACCGCGTCGCCGATCTCGCGCAGACGGACGCCGGGGTCCTGCGCGATGCAGATGAGCACCTGAGCGTGGTTGGTGAGGAACGACCAGGTACCCGGTTGCGCCATGGCAGACGTAGGATAGTCATTTCTAGACATCGAAGTCCGGTATAGTCCGCCGCCTGGCGCACGGCGATCAAAAGACGAGAGGTGGCGCGATGGGCGACACGAGCAAGCAGCAGCGTCCGGCGGAGGCTCCGAAGCGCGGCGAGGCGGCCTGGCGGGCGGAGAAGGAGGCCATCGCGAGCCGCAACGAGCAGGCCAGCAGGCGCTCGAGGGCGCGGCGGCAGGCTGCGTACGAGGTGGTGGCGGCACGACAGGTCGCCGCCGACAAGCTCGAGCGCGCCGAGCTCGCGAAGCGACGGCCATAGCGCATGGCGTCGAGCTCGAAGCACAAGACGACCATGGCGAAGCTCAACCGCGAGCGAGCCGTGCGCGAGAAGCGCCTGGAGAAGCAGGCCAGGAAGGATGCGAGGAAGCGGGCAGCGGCCGCTCCCCCCGTGGAGCCTGGCGACGCGCCCGCGACCGAGCCGGACCGCGAAGCGGACTGACCGATACCCTGGATCATCCCGAGCGGTTGCCCAACGGTGCGATAGCCATGGGCCCCGCATCGCAATAACAGTCAAGAATCTCAGGCCATCTGAACGCGGGCTGAAACACTCGCGTCAGCGGTAGCTACTTATTGTAGTTGCAGGGCGGTCGCTACAATAACGTGATGGTCGACAGCATCGCGGAGCGAGCAGGGCGCTTCGTTCCGGCGGCAGGCTATGAGTACTTCGTTCCTGCGCCGCTGCCTCCGGCGCCTCCGCTCCGGTTCGACAACGAACTGGTATCGCTCCTCTCCCGCGCCGACCTCGCGCTAGGCCGGCTCGACGGGGTCATCCAGACCGTTCCGGATCCTGATCTGTTCGTCGCCATGTACGTGCGCCAGGAGGCCGTGCTGAGTTCGCAGATCGAGGGCACGCAGAGCACGCTCGAGGACCTGCTCAACATCGAGCTAGAGCCACGCGGCCCGGCCGGTGACGTCGGCGAGGTCGTCAATTACGTGAACGCGATGAACTACGGCTTGAGGCGGCTGCCGGAGTTCCCGCTCTCCTTGCGCCTGATCCGTGAGATTCATGGCGAGCTCCTGCGTTCGGGTCGCGGCGCCAGCCGGCGCACGGGCGACTTTCGGGACCTGCAGAACTGGCTCGGCGCAGGCCAGGTGCCGATCGCCCGCGCGACCTACGTCCCGCCGCCAGTGCCTGAGATGCATGCCGCGTTGAACGACTTCGAACGGTTCCTGCATGACGACCGTGAGCTTCCCGACCTCGTCTACGTCGGACTGGCTCACGCCCAGTTCGAGACGATCCATCCGTTCTTCGATGGCAACGGCCGTGTCGGCAGGTTGATGATCACGTTTCTGCTGATGCACCGCGGTGCGCTTCACCGGCCGTTGCTGTATCTGAGTGTGTTCCTTAAGGAGAATCGTGCTGAGTACTACGATCGCTTGACGGCAATCCGCCGCCGTGGCGACTGGGAGGGTTGGCTGCGGTTCTTTCTGCGTGGAGTAGCCGAGACGGCAGCGGAAGCGACGTCAACGGCGCAGCGCATCTTCGAGCTCCGCGAGGAGCACCGTACGCGCGTGCTCGCCGAGCACCTTGGACCAAATGCGCTGAAGCTGCTTTCGCTCCTCTTCGAGTCACCGATCGTCAACGTCAGTTTCGTGAGCTCGCGGCTGGGCGTCACGTTCGCAACGGCGAACAAGCTGATCGGGCGCTTCGAGAAGCTCGGGCTGGTGCGGGAAATCACCGGGCAACGGCGGTCGCGGCGGTTTCGCTACGACCCGTACCTGCGGCTCTTCCACACTGGTATCAGGGACGCTGACACGGATTCGTCCGTCCAAGTCACGGCCGGCTGAGGGTCAGCGCCGGGTGGATCTCACGCGCTCGGTCAGGAACTCCTGCTCGGCCGCGTTCTCGCTGAGCGTGAGCGCTGCCCGGTAGGCGTCGGCGGCCTCGGCGTCGCGGCCGAGGCGGTGCAGGAGGTCGGCCTTGGTGGACGGCAGGTACCGGTAGCCGGCGAGGCGGCCGTCGCGCTCGAGCGCTTCGACCTCCACGAGCGCCGCCTGAGGCCCGTCGACCATGGAGACCGCCACCGCGCGGTTGAGGGCGACGACGGGAGACGGCCAGACCCGCAGCAGCTCGGTGTAGAGCTCCAGGATCTGGCCCCAGTCGGTCTCCGCGTAGCTGGGGGCCTGCGCGTGCAGCGCGGCGATCGCCGCCTGCAGCGTGAACCGCCCGGGCGGACCGGCTCGCAGCGCGGTGACCAGGAGCCGATCGGCCTCGGCGATCAGGCTCGGAGTCCCACGCGGCGCGGTCCTGCTCCTCCAGCCGCAGCAGGCGGCCGTCGACGCTCGTGCGCGTGGCGCGGCGCGCATGGTGGACGAGCAGCAGCGCGAGCAGGCCGGCGGCCTCGCGGTCGGCGGGCAGCAGCACCCGCAGCATGCGGGCGAGGTCGAGTGCGCGCTCGGTCAAGTCGTCGCGCACGAGATCACGGCCGGAGTGCGCGGTGTGCCCGGTCGCGTACAGGAGATGGATCACCGTGAGGACCGCATCGACGCGCTGGGCCAGCTCGTCGGGGGCCGGCACCGCGAACGGGATGCGGGCGGCGACGATCTTCTTCTTCGCGCGCGTGAGACGGGCGGCCATCGTCGCCTCGGTGGCGAGGAACGCCTGCGCGATGTCCGGCGTCGCCACGCCGCACACGAGCCGCAACGTGAGCGCCACCTGTGACTCCTGCGACAGCGCCGGATGGCAGCAGACGAAGATCAGCCGCAGGCGGTCGTCGGGGATCTCGTCGGGTTCGGAGATCTCGGCGTCCTCAGGCTCCAGCAGGAGCGGCAGCTTGGTCTCGAGCGTTGTCCGACGGTGCATCGCGTTCAGCGCGCGCCGGCGCGCGACCGTCGTCAGCCACGCGCCCGGCCGGTCCGGGACGCCGTCGCGCGTCCAGGTCCGCAGCGCCTGCACGTAGGCGTCCTGCACCGCCTCCTCGGCGGCGTCGAGGTCGCGCGTGGTTCGCACCGTCGCGGCGAGCACGGAGGCCCACTCGCGACGGTGCGCGTCGGCGACGGCCTGCTCGACGGCAGCGCTCAGCGCGTCTCCGCGACCTCGAACCCGAGCAGCGGCCTGACCTCGACGCCGCCGTCGACGATCGGCGTCAGCTTGGCCACCGCGATCGCGTGGTCGAGGTCGCGCGCCTCGATGACGAACACGCCGGCCAGCGCCTCCTTGGTCTCGATGAATGGCCCGTCGGTCACCACGCCGCCGCGGATCGTGGTCGCCGTCTCGTTGGGCTGGAGCGCCATGCCGGCGACCTCGCGGCCGCCCAGCTCGGCGATCCGCTCGGGCAGCCGCCCGTGGGCTTCGAGCACCTCCGGCGGGAGCTCCTCGGCGGCCTCGTAGATCAGCACCGCGTACTGGGCCATCACGCCTCCTTCCTCGTGCAGGTCATGGCGACGACGCCGTTCGCGTAACGCTTGAGGTCGGCGAGCTCGAAGTCCTGGCGGCCGGCGCCGCCCGCGAAGAGCGGCGTGCCGGCGCCGAGCATGACCGGGTGCACGAAGAGCCGGTACTCGTCGATGAGGTCTGCTCGCCCAAGCGTCTGCACGATGCTCGCGCTGCCCTGGATGCTGATCCCCTTCCCCGGCTGCCGCTTGAGGCTTCGGATCTCGTCCTCGAGGCCGTCGCGCACGACTCGCGTGCCGTGCCAGTCCGACCCGACGAGCGTCCGGGAGGCCACCAGCTTGGGCGACTCGTTGAGCGCCCGGATGATGCGCGGGTCCTCCTTCCCCTCCGCGGGGTTCACCTCGTCGCCTTCGTCGTAGGGCACCGCGTTGGGCCAGTACGCCGCGAAGATCTCGTACGTCACGCGCCCGAAGACGAACACGTCCGCCTCGCGGCTCATCGCATCCGCGATGTCCTCCTGCATCTCCGCGTCGAAGCCGTCGATCACCCAGCTGATGTCCTCGTCCGGCCCGACCATGTAGCCGTCGAGCGTGACGAACGTCGACGCCACGACGCGCCGCCTTCCGTTCTGCTCGGCCATGTGACTGCCTCCTTCGCTCGCCGTCTTCTAGCTCGACGACAAACGAGAGCCGCGGAAATCGACAGCCCCGGAGATCCCGACGCGATCGGTGAACTCGGAGTCGAAGACGCCGGTCTCGTTGAAGCGCTCGCGCACCTCGAGCCAGGTGTCCCAGCGGGGATAGAGCGTCGCGAGCCCGGACTGCGGGCCGAGCGTGTTGTACTGGCCCCAGTGGGGGCGGGCGCCGAACTCGGCGAGCCGCCGCTCGTGCTCGGCGAGCAGCGAGCGGCCGCCCTTCGTGCCGGAGATCAGGATCAGCTCGATCATCATCGTCGGGCTGCCGTACATCATCGACGCGTAGGCGCGGGAGGGGGCGACGAAGCGCAGCGAGATGGGCGAGGTGTGGAAGAGCCCGCGCCTGGCGCACTCGTCGGCGACCTCGAACAGGCGCTCGACGGCGCGCAGGTGGTTGTCGCCCTCGACCGGCACGCCGATCTCCATCGACAGGGCGGGCAGGTGGTTGGCGGCGCCGATGTTGAACACGCGGTAGGAGACCTGCGTGTAGTTCTCGTCCTCCATCCGGCGAAGCGTCCGGCCGAACTGCGTGCTCACGAGGCGCGGCACCCAGCGCGCGGCCAGCCGCAGCGCCACCCACACCAGCGGGATCGAGGACTGGATCTCGATCAGCGGGTGCCGCTCCCCGTCGCCCGGCGAGCCGGCGCCCGGCTCGGCGACCTCGTCGCGGGTGGTGACGAGCACGTCGTGGCGGCCGTCCTTGCGCGCATACGGGTTCACGAAGACCTCGTAGTGGTCGTGCCGGTCCAGGACGCCGCCCTCGAGGTCGCTGTGGACCTCGTCCCACGTCCGGACCACCCGCCGCTCCCGCAGCCAGAACTTCGAGCGCACCTCGAGGACGAGCGAGTCGATGATGCCCATGCAGCCCATCCCGCAGACCGCAGAGGCGAAGACGTCGTCGTCCTGGACCAGCGTCCCGCTGAAGCGGGTCGGGTCGGTGATGCCCTGTTCCGGCTCGACGCGCACGAGCGCTCCCCGCGCCACCACCAGGTCGAGCGAGCGGACCACGTCCGGAAACGGCCCGAACCGGATCCCGGAGCCGTGCGTGGAGGTGGAGACGACCCCGGCGATCGCCTGGCCGTCGTAGCCGCCCATGTTGCGGAGCGCGAGCCCGCGGGACTCGAGCAGCGCGTTGAGCTCCCGGACGCGGGTGCCGCCGCGCACGCGCACGAGCGGCGCTCCTTCGAGCGCGCCCGGCCGGAGCGTGCCGTCGTCGAGCTCCAGCGGGCCCGTCAGCCGGTCGGTCTCGACCAGCGTGCCGTCGGTGAGCGCGACGTCCGACCATGCGTGTCCGGCGCCGACCGCGCGCACCGTCGAGCCCGATTGCTCGGCGTCGCGCACGAGCTGCACCAGCTCATCCGTCGACTGCGGGTGCGCGATCGCGCGCGGGCGGCACTGCTGATCGCGGGAGTGGTTGCGCCAGGTCGGCCACGGCGCAACGCTACTTCACCGATCCTGAAGCGCGTCGATGCCGCCGTTGAGGAACAGCATCGCGTCGTCGAGCACGGCGAGCACCTCGGCCTTGTCGGCCGGGCCGCGCTGCCCGATCTTCTCGTCGAAGGTGCCCTCGATCGAGGTCAGCGCCGCCATCGTGGCGGCGGCCACGAGCCGCGGCCGGAGCGCGTCCGGGGGCTCGCCGAGGTCCTCGGCGATCGCCTCGAGCAGCAGCTCCTGGATGCGGACGAGCACGCCACCCTCGAAGTTGGCGAGCCCCTCGTCCTCGCGGCACAGCCGCTTGCGCAGGAGCGCCTCGTCCTCCTCGGCCATCCAGTCGTCGAACATCGAGTCGATCCAGCGGCGCAGCGCGTCGTAGACGGTCTCGCCGGCCGGGCGGTCGCGGAGCGCGCTCGCCAGGGCGTCGAGGTCGCGGTCGACGTTGTGGAAGACGACCGCCTCCTTCGACGGGAAGTAGGAGAAGAACGTCCGCGGCGCGACGTCGGCGGCGCTCGCGATGTCGGCGATCGTCGTCGCGTGGTAGCCGCGGTCGGCGAACAGGCGCATGGCGGCCTCGACGATCTGCTCGCGCGTGCGCTGCTTCTTGCGTTCCCGCAGCCCGTCTGGCATGTGGCAATGGTAGCGAACCATGCAGATCGCGCAAACATGCAGCTATTGCAAAAACGCACGGACTGTGCTTTGCTGGGCACATGGCCACTCTCCTCGGAACCGTCGCCGCCTGGGCGGCTGGACACTGGAAGCGCTCACTGGCGATCGTGGCGGTGGTGCTCGTCGCCCTCGGGGCGGCGGCCGGCGTCGCCGGCGGCTCGTTCGTCGACGACTTCCGGACCCCCGGCACGGAGTCGCAGCGCGCGATGGACGTGCTGGACGAGCGGTTCCCGGCGGCGTCGGGGGACACGGCCAACGTCGTGTTCGCGGTCGACTCGGGCACGCTGAAGGAGAGCGACCGGCGGCAGGCGATCGAGCGCACGGTCAAGGAGATCGGGGCTCAGCCACACGTGACGGCCGCGCCGAGCCCGTTCGCCGCCGGCAGCGGCCAGCTGTCCGAGGATGGGCGGATCGCCTACGTGCCCGTGCAATACGACGACACGGCGGCCGCGCTCGGCACCGCGCCGGGCGAGCGGCTCGCGCGGGTGTCGGAGATCGGCGAGGGCGCAGGCCTCGAGGTCTCCCGCAACGGAGCCGTCGTCGACATGGCCGAGCAGTCCACCGCTCCGGTCGGCGAGCTGATCGGCGTCGCGGTCGCGGTGGTCGTGCTCACGCTCGTCTTCGGCTCGGCGGCCGCGATGGCCCTCACGCTGATCTCGGCGCTGCTCGCGCTGGCCGGCGGCCTGCTGCTGCTCCAGTTCGCCAGCGCCTTCGCCGACTTCCCGAGCTTCGCGCCGACGCTCGGGATCATGCTCGGCCTCGGCGCCGGGATCGACTACGCGCTGCTGATCGTCGGGCGCTACCGCGAGCAGCTGGCCGCCGGCGACGGCGTTGCCCAGGCCGCGCGCGTCGCGAACGCGACCGCCGGCACCTCGGTGGTGGCGGCCGGCGCGATCGTGGTCGTGGCGATCGCCGGCCTGCTGGCCACCGGGATCCCGTTCGTGGGGCAGATGGGGATCGGCGCGGCCATCATCATCGCCATGGTGGCCGTCGGCGCGGTCACCGTGCTGCCGACCTGATGGGAGCGTTCGCCCGCCGCCTGCGTCCCAAGCGTCCCGAGCACGTCCAGCCCTCGCAGGGCTTCGGCCGCTGGGCGGGGATGATCACGCGCCGCCCGCTGGCGGCCACGATCGCCGGCACGCTGGTGCTCGTGCTGCTGGCGGTGCCGTTCGCCTCGCTGCGCCTCGGCCAGCCCGACGACGGCAACGACCGTCCCGGCTCGACGACCCGGGTGGCCTACGACCGGCTCGCCGAGGGCTTCGGCCCGGGCTTCAACGGCCCGCTCGTGCTGGCCGCCACCACCCCCGGCGACGGCTCGGGCACCGCCGCCCTCGATCGCGTCCGCCAGGCGGTCGCCGCCGACCCCGACGTCGCCGTCGTGTCACCGCCCCAGCCGTCCCCGAAGGGCGATGCGGCGGTCCTCACCGTGATCCCCCGCAGCTCGCCGCAGGACGAGCGCACCACCGAGCTCGTCGACCGGCTGCGCGCCGACGTGCTCCCCTCCGCCACCCGCGGCTCCCAGGTCGACGTCCACGTCGGCGGCGCGACCGCGACGCTCCAGGACCTGGCCGACAAGATCGCCGGCCGCCTGCCGATCTTCATCGCCATGGTCGTCGGGCTCAGCGTGCTGCTCCTGATGGCCGTCTTCCGGTCGCTCTGGGTGCCGCTCGTCTCGGCCGCCTTCAACCTGCTCTCGATCGCGGCCGCCTACGGCGTCGTCGTGCTCGTCTTCCAGGACGGCGTCGGGTCCGGGCTCCTCGGCGTCGACGGCGAGGTGCCGATCGTGTCGTTCGTCCCCCTGTTCATGTTCGCGATCCTGTTCGGGCTGTCGATGGACTACAACGTCTTCCTCCAGTCGCGCATCCGCGAGGAGTACGTCAACGGCGCCGGACCGCAGGAGAGCGTCGTGCGCGCGATGGCCCGCGTCGGCCGCCTCATCCTCGCCGCCGGCGTGATCATGACCAGCGTCTTCCTCGGGTTCGTCTCGGACCCCGACGTCATCGTCAAGACGATCGGCCTCGGGCTCGCCGCCGCCATCCTCATCGACGTCCTCGTCGTCCGCATGGTCGTCGCTCCAGCCGTCATGACCCTCCTCGGCGACCGCGCCTGGACGCTCCCGGCCTGGCTCGACCGCGTCCTCCCCCGGATCTCGCTCGAGGGCGAGGTCCGGGAGGGCGCGAGCTACTCGTGATGTGGAGCTAGGGTCCAGGCCGTGGACCGCGACGACGATCTCCTGGCGCGGCTCCTGGCCGAGGAGGACGAGTTGCAGTTCGCCGCGTTCACGAACGAGACGGCGTGGGAGCTCGGCCAGGCGCTGGTGGCCGCTGCCCGGCGCGACGGGCTGCCCGTCACGGTCGACATCCGGCGCGGCGAGCAGCAGCTGTTCCACTACGCGCTGCCGGGAACCGCGGCCGACAACGACGGGTGGATCGAGCGCAAGAACCGGGTCGTGCGCCGGCTCGGCCACAGCTCGTTCTATGTGGGAGTCCGCGAAGGCGAGGCCTTCGCCGAGAGGTTCCTGCTCGACCCCACGCTGTTCGCCGCCCACGGCGGCGCGTTCCCGGTCATCGTCCGCGACGTCGGCGTGGTCGGCACCGTCACCGTCTCCGGGCTCCCGCAGGAGGAGGACCACCGCTTCGTGGTTTCCGTCCTTCGCTCTTTCCTCGCCGGGCGGAGCCAGCTCAGGGACGCAGGCGGAACGGCGGGTAGCGATCGGTGACGAGGACGAAGGCGTAGCCGACGACCCGGTTGTGCCAGCGGATCACGCCCTCGACGTAGTCGAAGATGCCGCGCGGGTAGCGGCCGGTGAACAGGATCGCGAACCACGCCGCGATGATGGCGAAGACCCCGCCGATCGTGAGGAAGAACAGCACGATGTAGTGCGGGATCGCGAGGAACCACTTCACGATCGGCAGCCAGCGGTTGAGGTCCTGCCGCGCGTCGGGATAGCCGAAGTCGAGGCGCACCGACTGCTGCTCGTCCGTCGAGGGATAGCGGTCGTCCATCAGCGCGACGTAGACCCCGACCCGGTTGCTGAAGCGCATGAGCTCCAGGTTCCAGTCGAACCACCACCGCGGATACTTCTGCCGGAACAGGATCATCAGCAGCGGCGGCAGGAACAGCAGGCCCGTGCCGCCGATGACGACCGTCGACGTGGTCCCGCCGGAGCCACCGGCGAAGTCGTCGCCGGTGTAGCCGCCGATGCTCCCGAGCACGATCGCGATCGGGATCACCGCGAAGATGCGGAAGGCGGTCGACACACGGTTGAGCTCGCGGTCGGGAAAGTCGACCGCAAACCGCACGGGATGGTCGTCGTTCACGATGGTCAACGAGCGCGTGGCTTGCGACCCGCGGCGGGCGCGCCTGTCACCGGGGCCGCGTTGGCGGCCGCCTCACGGCGGGCTGCCGCCTCGCGCTTCAGGCGAACCTGCACGTCGGCAGCCTCCTGGGCGCGCTCGGGCAGCGTCTTCGCTCTCGGCCGGCCGTCACTCCGTAGCGGCCGCTGTGTTGGTGCCATGTCGGCACTCCTCGCTCGCTTCCCTTGGAGACCAAGGCGCACGCGGGTGGAAGGGAGGCGAGAGGCCCCAGCGTGCGATGTCCTGGATCCTACTCGTCTCTCTCGCCGCCGGCGGCGGGTCAGGAGTCGCGGGGAGGAGCCGCGTCGCTCGGCGGCGGCTCGTCGGTGCGGTCGCGCGCGTCCTGGCGCTCGAACGCTTCGCGTATCTCGCGGCGCAACCGCTCGCCTGGGATGGCCCGCTCCGCAGCGTCACGCTGGGATCGGACCGACCTCACGGCCTCGATGCGCTTGTCGAAGTCATCGGACTCCATGTGGGCTCCTCTGCTCGCTTGACATGGGCTGGGGGCGGGGTTCGCCGCCCCCAGCTGGTCAGGGCTAGAGCGCGGTGACGTTCGCTGCGTTCGGGCCCTTGGGCCCTTGCTCGGCCTCGTAGGAGACCTTGGCGCCCTCCGCGAGGGTCTTGAAGCCCTCGCCGGTGATGGCGCTGTGGTGGACGAAGAGGTCCTTGGACCCTTCGTCGGGCGTGATGAAGCCGAAGCCCTTGTCGTCGCTGAACCACTTGACGGTTCCGGTTGCCATGTTGTTCCTCCACGGCGTTGTGTGCACTGCGTACGCGGGAGAAGCGGGTGAAGGCAACAACTGCGGGCGCTGGCACTGCGTCGCCGGATCGCTGTCGATCCGACCGTAACGACAACCACGTTAGCGCACGAGGCTGCGACGACCGCGCGTAAGACCGGGGCACGGAGCGCCACTAACGCGGATGACCACCCCACCGCGTCAAGGAGGAACCGATGAGTAGTGCCGTCGCCGCGCTGGTCCGCCCCGTCCCCATCCCGAGGTCCGACGTCCTGCGGCGCGATCCAGCCGCGCAGGCGTTCCTGCTGCTCCGGATCGCGTTCACCGTCGCGCCGATCCTCTTCGGGCTCGACAAGTTCGCCGGCGTCCTGACCGACGACTGGACGCGCTATCTCGCGCCCGAGTTCAACGACATCCTGCCCGGCAGCGCCCAGGATGCGATGTACATGGTCGGAGGCGTCGAGATCATCGCCGGCCTGATCGTCCTCGTCGCCCCGCGGTTCGGCGGCCTGCTCGTCGCCGGCTGGCTGGCGGGCATCATCGTCAGCCTCCTGCTGGTCGGCGGCTACGGCGACATCGCTCTTCGCGACTTCGGCCTGCTGCTGGGAGCGCTGACGCTCGCGCGCCTCGCTGCGGCCGACTTCTCGAGCCAGTAGCCAGGCACGAGTCCCTGCGGCCGGAGAAGCACCACCACCACGAGGATGGCGCCATAGATGCCGGAGCTGATCGCCGACAGGTCGAAGGCCAGGCCGACCTTGCTCGGAAGGTCGAACAGGACCTCGGGCAGCAGGTAGTGGTTGACCGCCGAGAGCGCGATCGCGCCGACGACGACGCCCGGAATCGATCCGATGCCGCCCAGGACGACCATCGTGAAGATGAAGATCGAGAAGGAGAACTCGAACTGGGCCGCGTTCACGACGCCCAGATAGGAGGCGAAGAACGCTCCCGAGACCCCGCCGAACGCGGCGCCCGTCCCGTACGCGAGGAGCTTGGTGCGGACGATGGGGATCCCGGCGCAGGCGGCGGCCGGCTCGTCGTCGCGCATCGCGATCCACGCCCGGCCGACGCGCGAGTCGCGCAGGTGGACGCCCGCGACGAGCGCCAGCGCGACCAGCGCGAGCGCGAACCAGTACCACGGGCGTAGGTCCAGCGCGCCGAAGCGGCCGATCAACGGCAGCTCGATGCGGTCGATCGGTCCGATGCCGATCGGGCCGGAGGTGAGCGTGCCGCCGAAGAGCTCGATCGTGCGGCCGTTCGACGCGATCTGGCCGGCGATCTCGCCGAACGCGAGCGTGACGATCGCGATGTACCCGCCGTGCAGGCGCAGCGTCGGCACGCCGATCAGGGTGCCGGCGACGGCGGTCGCCGCGACGGCGAGCGGAAAGATGAGGAGGAAGCTGGCGTGGATGCCCCAGAAGTCCGACGCGAAGTACGCGGCGGTGTACGCGCCGATGGCGAAGAAGGCCACGTAGCCGAGGTCGAGCAGGCCGGCGAAGCCCACGATGATGTTGAGCCCGAGCGCCATCACCACGTAGGCGGCGGCCAGGACCATGTTGCTGAGGACGATGCCGCCGGGGCTGAAGAAGAGCGGTGCGACCGCGGCGAGCGCGAAGACGGCCGCCACGCGCGGGAGCGCTGCGCCGGTCACGCGGCTCAAGCCCGCGCTCTGAATCGATCGGCGGCCTGGCTCACGGGGCAGGCCCCCTCGTAGTGCCCGCAGGCGTGCGCGTCGCAGAGCCGGCACGTCTCCTTCGCCGCACGCAGGTCGACGGTCGTCGCGTCGAGCAGCGCTCCGACCAGCCGCTCGAGGTCGCGCACGTCGGCGCCATCGAGGTCCGCGACCGCGAGACGCAGGACACGCGCGCGGGCGTCGAGCGCCCGTTCGGCCAGCTCGCGACCCGACGGCTCGAGCCACACCAGCGCCCGGCGCCCGTCCGAGGGATCCGACTCGCGCCGCGCCAGGCCGGCCGCTTCGAGCCGGTCGACGACGCGGACCGCGCGGGAGTGCGAGACGCGCATCGCCTCGGCCAGCACGTCCACCGATCGGCCGTCGGCCCACTCCTGAAGCGACACCAGCGCGGCCGGGAGGCCCCCTGCCATCCCCGTCGCGGCCTCCGTCGCCTCCCTGATGCCGTCACTCAGCGTGAGAGCCAACGCCCCGAGCCGATTCGCGACCCGCGAGGTATATGCCTCAGGCATATACCCACGATACGCCCCTCGTGGATACTGCGGCGATGAGCGACGTCCCCAGCTTCGCGGTGGACGGCCAGGTGGCGCTGGTCACGGGCGCGGCGCGCGGCCTCGGGCGAGCGATCGCGATCGCGCTCGCCCACGCGGGCGCCGACGTGGCGCTCGGCCTGCGCGACGTGCGCACGGGCGGGGACGTGGCCGAGGAGATCGAGGCCATGGGCCGGCGGGCGGTCCGGCTCCAGATGGACATCACCGACCTCGACCAGGTGGGGCGCGCCGTCGACGACGCCGTGGCGGCCCTGGGCAGCCTCGACATCCTCGTCAACAACGTGGGGATCAGCCCGGAGAACGCCGCCGAGGACGTGCGCGTCGAGGACTTCGACGACACGATCGCCGTGAACCTGAAGGGCACCTTCTTCGTCAGCCAGGCGGTCGGGCGAGTGATGATCCGCCAGGGGCATGGGCGCATCGTCAACCTGGGCTCGCAGGCGGGCTTCGTGGCACTCCCCGGGGAGGCGATCTACTGCATGACCAAGGCGGCGATCTCCCACCTCACCAAGTGCCTGGCCGTCGAGTGGGGGACCTACGGCATCACGGTCAACGCCGTCGCGCCGACGTTCATCGCGACGCCGGGGACCGAGCCCGCGCTCGCGGATCCCGAGTTCCGGGCCGAGGTCGAGGAGCGCATCGCCGCGCTGCACCGGATCGGGACGCCCACCGAGGTCGCGGGCGCCGTCGTCTTCCTCGCCTCGCCCGCCGCGTCGCTCATCACGGGCGAGACGATCATGATCGACGGAGGCTGGACCGCGCGGTGAATCAGCGGGCGGCGGGGCGGGCAGCGTCCGGGACGCCGTCATCGCTACCGTCCCTCGCGGCCGGAGCGGCTCATGAGCTACGACTACGACGTCATCGTGTTGGGCGGCGGCTCGCCCGGCGAGCACTGCGCCGGCGCGCTCGCCGACGGCGGGCTGCGGGTCGCCGTCGTCGAGCGGGAGCTGGTCGGAGGGGAATGCTCGTACTTCGCATGCATCCCCTCCAAGACGCTGCTGCGCCCGGGCGAGGCGGTGCAGGGCGCGCGCGAAGCGGCCGCGAGCGCGGAGGTCGATGTCGCCGCAGCGCTCGCCTGGCGGGACTTCATGGTCTCCGACTACTCCGACGCCGGCCAGGAGCGCTGGCTCGCCGGCGAGGGGATCGACCTGCTGCGCGGCACCGGCCGGCTCGCCGGGACCGGCGTGGTCGAGGTCGACGGCGTGCGCCACACGGCCGACCACGTCGTCCTGGCCTGCGGCGCTGAGCCGATCATCCCGCCGATCACGGGCCTGCGCGAGCTCGACGGCGTCTGGACCAACCGCGAGGCGACCGGGATGAAGGCGGTCCCGCGCCGGCTGCTGGTCCTCGGCGCCGGGCCGGTGGGCGTCGAGATGGCACAGGCGGTGCGGCGCCTGGGCGGCGAGGCGGTGCTGGTGGCGGGCGGCGAGCGGGTCCTGCCGCGCGAGCCGGCGCCGCTCGGCGATGCGCTGGGCGAGGTGCTGCGCCGCGACGGGATCGAGCTGATCCTCGGCGCCCGGGCGACCGGTGCGCGGCGCGACGGCGAGGACTATGTGCTCGAGCTCGACGACGGCAACGAGCTGCGCGGCGATCGGCTGCTCGTCGCCACCGGCCGGCGCCCGCGGGTGGAGGGGATCGGCCTCGAGACGGTCGGGATCGAACCCGACCGCCGTGGCGTTCCGGTCGACGCGCGGCTGCGCGCCGGCGAGCGGCTGTGGGCGATCGGCGACGTGACCGGCATCTGGCCGCTCACCCACGTCGGCAAGTACCAGGGCCGCGTCGTCGCCGCCAACCTCCTCGGCGAGCCACGCGAGGCCAACTACGACGCAGTGCCGCGCGTCACCTACACGGACCCGCAGGCCGCCGCCGTCGGCGCCACCGACGCCCCCATCAGCGCCACCGCCCTGGTGTCCGAGGTCGCCAAGACCGCCACCTACACGCACGCCTACGCCGACTCCAACGGGTTCCTGACCTTGCTCAGCGACGGCGAGCGCCTGACCGGGGCCTACGCCCTCGGCCCCGAGGCCGGCGAATGGCTCCAGCAGGCCACGCTCGCCATCCGCGCCCGCGTCCCGCTCGACGTGCTGACCGACACCATCCAGCCGTTCCCGACCTTCTCGGAGATCTACCTGCCCGCTCTGAAGTCCATTCGCGCCGAGACCAGCAAGGCGGTCGCGACGGGATAGCTAGGGTCCGCGGCTTCGTGCGCGCTCGCCGAACGTCAACGGCGGCTGGGTAGGGAGGTGAGGAAGCGGTGTCCCCGACGAGGTCGTCGACGGCGGTCGTTGCTCACTTGACGTCGATAATCGCCGTCAAGTCGACACTCACCGCCCGGGGCCCTCCCTCAATGCCGAAGTTCGAGGACGCCCAGCCGCCGCCGTGCGCAGCGCGACGACGGCGGGGGCGAGCGAGGCGGGTCCTAGGCGACGGCCGGCGCCGGGTCGGGGCGCACGACGACGGTGTCGGCGACCGGGACGATCTCGTCGACCGGCAGGTCGGCAGCGCCGGCGTGCGCGTGAATCGCTTCCGGGCTGTCGGCCTCGTAGATGCAGAACGTGCCGAGCTCGCCACTCTCCTCGGCGAGGACGTAGGAGCGGATCCAGCGCACGCCGGAGCCGTCCTTGTCGCCCTCGTGCGTGGAGCGAGCGGCGGCCTCCTCCAGGTCCTCAGCCGAGGTGAAGCCGTTGCGGCGGACGATGACGTAGAGGTTCATGACCTTTCCTTCCCCGGGGCCTGCGGGCCCCGTATCGATTGCGAGGCGAAGCTACATCCGGGCCCTGCGGCGCGAATCAGCCTGATTGCCGTACTTTCGGATGTCGCGCGCCGTACTTAGACTCGCGCCATGCCGGGTCGCCGCAGCCTCGTCGGACGCTCTGCCGAGCTCGATCGGCTCGTGGCCAGGGTGGATCGGGCGCGGGGTGGCGACGGTGGCGTCGTGCTCGTGGGCGGCGAGGCGGGGATCGGCAAGAGCCGGTTGATCGCCGAGCTCGTTCGCCGGTCGGCGGATGCGCTCGTCATCTCAGGCGCCGCGACGCACAGCGGCACCGCGCCTTACGCCCCGGCGGCGGCGGCGCTGCGCTCGCACCTGCGCTCGCATCCGGACGCGCTGGCGGGCTGCGGGCCGCTCGTCCCTCACTTGGCGATGATCCTCCCCGAGCTGGCGGTACCGGCCGCCTCCACAGACCGGCCGACGCTGTTCGAGGCGATCCGCTGTGCACTCGCCCGGCTCGCGAGCGACCAGCTCGTGCTCATGGTCCTCGACGACCTGCAGTGGTCGGACGAGGCGACGCTGGAGCTGCTGTCGGCGCTGGCCGAGCCGCTCGGCGACCTGTCGGTGGTTGTGCTGGGTGCGTATCGCTCCGACGGCTTGCCGCGCGACCACGGAGTTCGACGTCTGCGGCACGAGCTGCGCCGCGCCGGTCGCCTCGACGAGGTGGCGTTAGGACCGTTGGAGGCGGACGACGTGGCCGAGCTGCTCGCTGCCGTCGTCGGCGGCCCGCCGGCACCCTCGCTCGTGCGTGTCGTGCTCGACGCCACCGAGGGAACGCCGTTCTTCGTCGAGGAGCTCGCCGGCGCGCTGCTCGTGAGCGGGGCTCTCGAAACCGGGCGCGAGGGGCTCCAGCTCTCGCGCCACGGCGAGGTCCCGCTGCCGGAGACCGTGCGCGACGCCGTCCTCATCTCGGCGTCCGAGCTGTCGGAAGGCGGGCGCGGCGCGGCTGAGGCCGCCGCCGTCGCCGGTGATGCGTTCGGTCTCGACCTCGTCGTGTCGCTGTCGAGCGCCGAGGGGGTCGGGGAGCTGCTGGAGCGTGGCCTCGTCCGCGAGCAGGCCGGCGGTACCGGCGTCTTTCGCCACGCGCTCGCACGAGAGGCGCTCTATGCCGACGTCCCCTGGATGCGCCGGCGCTCGCTGCATCGCGCGACCGCCGAGGCGCTCGAGGCTGCGGGCGCGCCGAGCCGCGAGATCGCGACCCACTGGCTCGGCGCGGGCGATAGCGCGCGTGCACGCGTCGCGCTGCTGCGAGCCGCCGCCGAGTGCGAGGCGGTCCATGCGTTCCGCGACGCCGCCGAGCTGGGCCGCAAGGCGCTCGAGATGTGGCCCGAGGCCGACGACGATGACCAGCGCGCGGAGGTGCTCGAGCGCTACGCGCGCTGCGCCGAGCTGGCGGGCGAGCTGGCCGAGGCGGCGCGGGCCTGGCGCGCCCTTGCCGAGGTGCGAGAGGGATTCGCCTGGGCCGATGCGCAGCGCCGGCTCGCCGGCGTGCTCGACCTGCGCGGCGAGCGCGAGCCGGCGTTCGCTGCGAGGCGCCTGGCGGCCGACGCGTTCGCGGCCCACGGCGATCCGGCCGGCGCCGCCGTCGAGCTGCTCGTGATGGCCAACCAGCGCCGAATGGCCGCTCGGCATGGCGAGGCGATCGGGCTCGCGCAGCGCGCGATTCAGGAGGCCGACCGTGCCGAGCGCCTCGATCTGCGGCTCCGAGCACTCGGCCTCGAGGGCATGGCCCGGGCCAAGCGCGGCGACCACGCCGAAGGAGTGAAGACCGTGCGGGGCGCCCTGGCGGTCGCGCTCGATCACGACATGACCGTCGTGGCGGCCGACCTCTACCAGCGATTGAGCGTGGCGCTCTACGACGCCGCGGACTTCCGGGAGGCCGAGGAAGCGCTCGAGACGGCACTCGAACTGTGCGCGGCTACCGGCGACGCCGGCGTCGAGGTGGCGTGCGTCACGTGCCTCGCGTACGTCCTGCGGGAGCGGGGCGAGTGGCGACGCGCGGCACAGATGTGCCGGGAGCTGGTGGCGAGCGGCACCGCCGTATGGGTGGCCGAGGGGTTGTTGGGCGCCATCCACGCCTACGAGGGACGCGTCAGCTCCGCGCGGCGAATGCTGACGTCGTGCCGGAGCGCCGCATCACAGGCCCGTCACTACAACATGACGATCGACTCGACGGCCGCCCTCGCCCGCGTCGCCGCCGCCGAGGGCGCAGACGAGGAGGCGCGCGAGCACTGCCGCTCGCTGCTGTCGCTGTGGCAGGAGTCCGACGACCGCCACTACGCGATCGCCGGCCTGCGGTGGGGCGCCTCCTGGTACGCGAGCCGCGACGATCCGAATGGCGTGCACGAGTGCACCCAGGCGCTGAGCCGGATCGCGTCACAGACCGGCCATGCGGACGCGCTCGCCGCGCTGGGCTGCGCGATCGGCGAGAGCGCGCTGCTCGACGGCGACGCCGGCACGGCCGCAGAGCAGATCACCCGCGCGTTCGAGCTGCACGCCGACCTCGACATGCCGTTCGAGCGGGCGCAGATCGAGCTACGCGCCGGCGCTGCGCTCGCGGCGGCGGGAGATCGCGAGCTCGCGCTCGAGCGCCTGACCGGCGCCTATCGACTCGCGCGGAGGATCGGCGCGCGCCCGCTGGCAGCCGATGCCGCACGCGAGGTATCGGGGATGGGCGAGTCGGTGAGCCGCCGGCTCGGTGCACGCGCGGCGGCGCACGTGGACGGCGCCGGCCTGTCGCGCCGCGAGCTCGAAGTCCTGCGCCTCCTCTCGGTAGGGCGCACGAACCGCGAGATCGCCCACGACCTCTTCCTGAGCCCGCGCACCGTCGACATGCACGTGCGCAACATCCTGCGCAAGCTCGACTGTCGATCTCGGCTGGAAGCGGCGCACCGCGCGAGCGACCTCGGGCTGCTCGTCGGCTAGCGAAAGCCCGTTCAGCCCTTGGCGTATTCCTCCGCGGCTCGCTCCTCGAACTCGAACCCTACGAACCGCTCGTCGCCGACGACCCACGCGTCGTGGCCGGGCTCGATGACGTACGCGTCACCCGCGCCGATCTCGACCTCGGTGCCGTCCTCGTGCTTGACGGCTATCCGGCCCGAGTGGGCGACGCCGACGTGGCGAGCCTGGCAGCTCTCGGTTCCGGCGACGGGCTTGATGCATTCCGACCACCGCCACCCCGGCTCGAACGCGAACCGCGCGGCGGTCGTCCCGCCGAAGCGCACCACATCCACCTGCGTCTTGTCGGGCGTCCGCGTCTCGTCAGGCGAATCGAAGTCGCGTGTCTCCACACCGGCCACGGCAGTCTCCTCTACTCGATCGACGGTGGGATCGTCGCGCTCTCGAGGGTCGAAATGCAAGCGCCGGTGCGATTCAGCCCGCTGGCGGCCGGCGACAGTCCTTGCCGTCGACCTGGATGACTCGGAGCGCCAGGTCGGCGCCGACCTGTTCCTCGCCGGGCGCCGGGAAGAGGGCGCACTCCGCAGGAGTCGCACAGCCGCACTGCTGCGCGACCTCGAGCCAGCCCTTCATCGCCTTCGTGCGCTCGAGGAGCGCCTCGACCTCGCCGAGCTTCTGGCTGGAGAGCGAGCGCATCGGCGCGCCGAGGCCGTCCGCCCCGTCGATCAGCTCTTTGATCTCGCGGAGCTTGAAGCCGGCGCTCTGGGCGACGCCGATGAACCCCAGCTTCCCCAGCACCTCGGCGTCGTAGCGCCGCTGGCCCCCCGCGCGGTCGGGCTTGGGAAGCAGGCCGATCCGCTCGTAGTAGCGGATCGAGGACGTCGCCACGCCCGCGCGCCGCGCGACCTCGCCGATCGTCAGCTCCGGGAACCCATCCATCTCTGTTCTGGCCCTTGACTTGAACTGCGGTTCAAGCGCAATGGTAATCCGCGACCGCGAACCGAACAGGAGGTGGACAATGCCGAAGGCATCGAAGGTGACGGCTTCCGAGCACGAGACGCTCGAGGGCTACGAAGGCCACTTCGAGCACTTCGCAGACGGCTGGACGGTCGGCTTCGAGTCCTACACCGCGGACGCCGACCTGGCCCCCTTGTTCAAAGGGCTTCCCAACGACGAGTGCCAGTGCGAGCACATGGGCTACGTGATCAAGGGGAAGCTCGCGTTCCGATCGGGTGACAGCGAGGAGGTGTTCGAGGGCGGCGACGCGTACTACGTCGGCCCGGGCCACACGCCTGTCCTCTACGCCGGCACCGAGGTGGTCGAGTTCAGCCCCACGGAGGAGCTCGGCCGGACCATGGAGGTCGTCACGAAGAACATGGAGGCGCTGGGGTCACCGTCCTCATAAACGGCGGCCCGGGGTAGAAGGCGTTTGATGCGCTTCTACTCCGACATACCCGCCTCCCGAACCGCCACGATTCTCAGCGATCTCCTCGTGGTCCTGCTGCTCGTGCTCCTTGCTTGGCTGGGATTGAGGGTCCACGACGCGGTCGCGGAGATCGCGAGCGTTCCGCGGGGTGTCACTGACGCCGGCGGCGCGATCCAGCGCGGCTTCGAGTCAGCCGGCGAGGCGGTCAGCGGCGTGCCCGTAGTCGGTGAGCCGCTGGCCGGAGCGCTGCAGGACGCCGGCGAGGGCGCCGGCGGCGAGATCGCGCAGGCGGGCCGCGAGGGCGTGGACGCTGTGAACTACCTGGCCAACGTGCTCGGGGCGCTCTTCTTCCTGCTGCCGGCGGCCGCCGTGCTGTCGCGTTACCTGCCGGGCCGGATCGCGACGGTGAGGCGGTTGACCGCCGCCGCGCGGGCGATCGGTCCCTCGCTGACGCCAGACCGCGAGCGCACGCTCGCGATGCGCGCCGCCTACGGCCTCCCGTACGAGCGCCTCGTTCGCTACACGCGCGACCCGCTCGCCGACCTCGAGAGCGGCCGCTACGACGGACTCGTTGCCGCCGCGCTCGACGACGCCGGACTGCGCCCATCGCGGTCCGGCAAGTAGTCAGCCGTGTCTACGCCGAGGGCCAGAAGCGATCCTGCTTTTCGGTTTGGGGCTCATCGAGCCGGGTCGAGAAGATGAGCACCTCGGCCTCGCCGTCGGTGTCGTTGTGGACCGACCGGAATGCTTCGCCGTCGATCCGGATCGCAGTCTGCGGCCCGGCCTCGAAGACGTCGTCGCCGATCTTGAACGTGACCACGCCCGAGATCACGAAATACAGCTCCTCGTGACCCGGGTGACGATGCCCGTAGCTGCCCCGCCCACCGGTGCCCGGCAGCATCCGGCGCCAGCTGAACGAGACCTGCTCGGCCTCCACCGCGTTCGTGTACCACCGCTGCTCCCCGTACTCGGGGTATCCCGTCATGAAGTCGAGCGCGTCCTCGCGGCCCGCGATCGAATACCCATCAGCCCGTTTGGTGGTCATCGGCGTCCTTCCGTGCTCGCGAATGCCTGGTGGCCCAATCCTTGCCGAATGGCGCGGATGGCGCCCTGACGACGCGACGCGGGCCCGCGGGGATGGGGAGTGCTCCCCATTGCGGCTGCGAGGACCGCGACTAGGTTCGGGATGCTGGATCCAACGCCGATCGTGAGGTGGCGTGATGGGATTGCTGCAACGGCTGCTGCACAAGGAACCGCCGCATGAGACGAAGTGCTCGCGGTGCGGCGTCCTGGCGCCCGAGGGAAGCTTGGAGTGCTCGGCGTGCGGCTGGGACCTGCGTGAGATCTATCACGACCCGCTCGCCGAGCCGGCCGAGACCGGGGGCCAGGGCGGCAGGTCGCACTCCAGGAGCGATGGCGCCACGGCCCGATCGGAGCGCCGCCCCGACCCCGCCGCAAGCTCCGCGGATCGTCGCCGATCTTCACGGTCCGTCCCTTCGCCGATGAGGCAGTCACCGGCGACCTCGACGCCCCCGAGCGCGTCCTCGATCGGTCCGTCGTCGCTCGCCTGCGCGTCCGCCGCGATCGGCCCGGATCGTTGGTCGCCCTCGAAGATGGACGCTACGCCATCACCGGACCGCTCCTCATCACCGGGTCACGGGACGACGTCACGCGATACGCCCGGCGACGCGCCGAGCATGCCGACCCCGATGCCCGCGCCTGGCTGCAGACTGTCGTGGGAGCGCTCGCGATCGACATCTTCGACGCAGCGCCCGCACAACGGCCGCGAGGCTGCTGAGCGGCTGGTCGTCGCGTCAGGCGCTATCGGTCGTTTCGGAGGCCAGCCTGGCCCGCGCGCCGGCCTGGCGTACGGCGGCCGAGAGTGTGGCGATGTCGTACGCGCCGTAGTGGCGGCGCCCGTTGACGAAGAAGGTGGGGGTGCCGGTGACGCCGCTGAGGTCGGCGCCTTCGACGTCGTCGGCGATGCGCTGGGCAGCCCCGCGCTTGCGCAGGTGGTCCGTGAAGCGGGCGACGTCGAGCCCGAGCTGCTCGGCGTAGCGCACGAGGTCCGCGGGCTGGAGCGCGTCCTGGTGGTCGAGGAGCAGGTCGTGCATCGGCCAGAACGCGTCCTGGGCGGCGGCGGCCTCCGAGGCCTCGGCCGCGAGCTGGGCGTTCGGGTGCACGTCGGACAGCGGCAGGTGCCGCCAGACATAGCGCACGTCGGCGAAGTCGCGCAGCAGCGCGCGCACCTGGGGCTCCGCCTTGCCGCAGTACGGGCACTCGAAGTCGCCGTACTCGACGACGGTGACGGGTGCGTCGATCGGCCCACGGACGTGATCCCGTTCGGGGTCGACGTCGTAGGCGAGATCGACCAGTGGCTCCTCGCCGCCGAGCAGCGCCGCGATCCGCCGCTGCCATGAGAGCAGCGCCGTGGCTCGGAACACGAGCCACGTCAGGGCCGACGCGCCTGCGGCAGCGCCGAGGATTCCGATTTTCGCCTCCTCCAGGCGCGCGCCGTCGAAAGCCAGTGTCGCCACCAGCAGCGAGACGGTGAACCCGACGCCGGCGATCGTCCCGGCGCCCAGGAGGGCCGCCCAGCCGACCGGGGGCCGCAGCCGCCGGCGCGAGAGCCGCGTCACGAGCAGCGACACGCCGACGACTCCCAGCGGCTTGCCGACCACGTAGCCGAGCAGGATGCCGAGCGTCACCGGCGAGCCGGCCGCGCGCTCGAGGAGGCCGCCGTCGATGGCGATCCCCGCGTTGGCGAACGCGAACAGGGGGACGATCACGTAGCTCGTCCACGGGTGATAGAGGGCCAGGAACCGCTCGTTCGGCGTGATCGCCGTCCTGAGGCTCTCGCGCGCCGAGCGCTCGAGCTCCGGCGTGGGCTGCTCGCGGAACTCGCGGAAGCGCTCGCCGGCGCGCTCGAGCTCCGACCGGGGGACCGGGTAGGCCCACACCAGCAGGCCCATCGCCAGCCCCACGACCACCGGCTCGACACCGGAATCGAGCAGCGCGACCCAGGCGGCGGCCCCGAGCACGAAGTACACCGGCCCGCGGCGGATGCGGAGCGCGCGGGCGACGACCACCGCCGTGAAGAAGCCGACGGCCCAGAGCAGCGCGGTGAGCTCGAGAGCTTCGGTGTACGCGGTCGCGATCACCACGAGCGCGAGGAGGTCGTCGACCACGACCACCGTGAGAATGAACGCCCGCAGGCGGTCCGGCACGCGGCGCCCCACGAGCGAGAGCAATCCGAGCGCCAGCGCGGTGTCGGTGGACATCGCGATCCCCCAGCCGTGCGCGGACGAGCTGCCCAGGTTGAACGCCAGGTAGATCGCGACCGCGGCGCCCATCCCGCCGATCGCGGCGAGCATGGGCAGCGCCAGGCGCCGCCGCTCGCGCAGCTCACCGAGGTCGAACTCGCGCCGCGCCTCGAGGCCGACGACGAAGAAGAAGAACGTCATCAGGCCGCTGTTCACCCACTCCCGCAGCGCCAGCTGGATCCCCTCGTCCGCGAGCCTGAGCGACAGCTCGGTCTCCCAGAGCCCCTCGTAGGACGATGCGTCCACGTTCACCCAGATCAGCGCGGCGACGGCGCCCGCAAGCAGGACCGCGGCCCCGCCCGTCTCGGTCCGCAGGAACTCACGCAGCGGCGTCTTGAGCCGGCGGACCAACGCCGTGCGCTCGGAGAAGGAGCCGGCCGCCCTAGCCAATGGACGGCGCGTCTGCGCGCGCGGTGGCGACGCGCTCGCGGACCTTCGGGGCGACGTCCTCGATGAAGGTCTGCAGCATCTCGGGATCGGGCGGCGCGATGAGGAGGAACGTACCGAAGCCGAGGTCCAGCGCGAAGTGCGCCAGGACGTCAGCCCAGTGGTCGGGCGGCCCGACGCTCGCCTCGTCGGTGTCGCGCGCCGGCGCAGGCACGGCCGCGGTGAACGCGCCCGGCACGTTGTAGATGCGCCGGATCTCGCTGGGATCGCGGCCGGCCCCGCGGGCGGCGCCGTCGATCACGCCCTGCGCTTCGGCGGCGGCAGCCGGAGGCAGGTAGGAGCTGCCGTCAAGGCGTGTGCCGGGCGACCACGAGCTCATCCGGCGCGTCGCCGGGGGAACCAGCCGAACGCCCGGGGGCCTCAGCGTCCTGCGGGTCCGTGATGAGCCGGGCGCCGCGGCCGCGCGTCGCGAAGCTGATGGACCAGCGGATGAGGACGAGGAGGCGGTTCTGGAAGCCCACCAGGTAGAACAGGTGGACGACCAGCCAGGTCACCCAGGCGAGGAAGCCGCTGAGCTTGATGCCCTTGATGTCCGCGACGGCCGCGGCTCGGCCGATGGTGGCCAGGTTGCCTTTGTCGCGGTACCGGAACGGCGGCGCGACACGGCCCTCGAGGCGGGCGCGGACGGCCCTCGCCGCGTAGCGCCCCTGCTGTATGGCGACCGGCGCCACACCGGGGAAGGTGATCGCCGAGCCGTCGCGGCCGCGCACACGGACCATGTCGCCGAGCGCGAAGATCTCGGGATGGCCGGGGAGCGTGAGGTCGGCCTCGACCGTCACGCGACCAGCGCGGTCCTGCTCGGCGCCCGTGAGCTCCGCCAGCGCCGAGGCGAGCCCGGACGCGGTCACGCCGGCGGCCCACACCACGGTACGCGCGGGGACGCGCCGCGTCGCGCCGTCTTGCTCGATCGTGACGCCCGTCTCGTCGACGCCGACGACGGTCGCGCCGAGCACCGGCGTCGCGCCCAGCCGGCGCAGCGAGCGCTCGGCCTTCGCCGACAGCGACGGCGGAAACCCGGTCAGCACACGGTCGGCGGCCTCGACGAGCAGGATGCGGCCGCTGCCCGGATCGGCGGTGCGGAAGTCGCTGCGCAGGGTGTCGCGGGCGAGCTCGGCGATCTGGCCGGCCATCTCGACGCCGGTCGGACCGGCGCCGACCACCACGAACGTCAGCCACTCGCCGCGCCGTTCGGGATCGCGCTCGACCTCGGCGGCCTCGAAGGCGGCGAGGATGCGGCTGCGGACGGTCAGCGCGCTCTCGAGCGACTTCACCTCGGCCGCATGCGCGCTCCACTCGTCGTGGCCGAAGTAGGAGTAGTGCGAGCCGCCGGCGACGATCAGCGTGTCGTAGGGGACCGGGTCCGGTGCCGGCAGGTCGGCGACCGGCCCGAGGACCACCTCGCGACGCTCGAGGTCGAAGCGTGCGACCTCGGCGAGCAGCACGCGCACGTTGCGGTTGCGCTTGAAGATCGCCCGCAGCGGATACGCGACCTCGCCCGGCGACAGCGCGCCGGTCGCGACCTGGTAGCTCAGCGGCTGGAACATGTGGAAGTTGCGCCGGTCGATGAGCGTGATCTCCACTCCTGCGCGTCGCAACTCGCGCGTCGCCTGGAGTCCGCCGAAGCCGCCGCCGACGATGACGACCCGGTGGGCGCTCATGACGCCACCTCGGCCAATGCATGGGCGGCGTGCTCGCCGGGCGAGCCGCCGCCGATGACGATCACGTCATAGTCGGTGTTCATCTCGGACTCCAGACGTTGGGTAGAGAGTAGGCCGAACCCGTTCGCGGAGGGGTGCCCTTCAATGCCCCCTTGAGAGAACCCTTTACGCGCGACCCGCGGCGCGCTTCAGTGAAGGGCATGCGTGCAGCTCTCTTCATCGAACCCCACCGAGTCGAGGCCGGCGACCGGCCGGACCCCGGCATTGTCGAACCCACCGATGCGATCGTGCGCGTCGTGCTTGCCTGCGTCTGCGGCTCGGACCTCTGGCCCTACCGCGGCGAGTCGCCGTTCGAGCCCGGGCCGATCGGTCATGAGTTCATCGGCGTCGTCGAGGACGTCGGCGCCGACGTGTCGAACGTCAGGGGCGGCGACTTCGTGATCGCGCCGTTCGCCTTCAGCGACGGCACCTGCGCGCACTGCCGGCACGGGGTCACGTCGGCCTGCGTGTACGGCGGCTTCTACCCCACCAACGGCGACGGCGGTCAGGGCGAGGCGGTGCGCGTCCCGCTTGCCGACGGCTCGCTGGTCAAGGTCCCGGGCTCCGGGCACTCCGAGGAGATGCTCGCGTCGCTGCTCACCCTCTCCGACGTCATGTCGACCGGGCATCACGCCGCAGTCTGCGCCGACGTCCGGCCCGGAACCACCGTCGCCGTGGTCGGCGACGGCGCCGTCGGGCTCTCCGGCGTCGTAGCGGCCAAGCGACTCGGCGCCCAGCGCATCATTGCGCTCAGTCGCAACCCCGACAGGCAACGGCTCGCGCGCGAGTTCGGCGCCACCGATGTCGTCGAGCAGCGCGGCGACGAGGCCACGGACGCGGTCATGGAGCTCACCGAGGGCGTCGGCGTCGACGCCACCTTGGAGTGCGTCGGCACTGGCCAGGCGATGACCACCGCACTCTCGATCGCGAGGCCCGGGTCGATGGTCGGCTACGTCGGCGTGCCGCACGGGGTCGAGCTGCCCGTCCGCGAGATGTTCTCCCGCAACAAGGGCGTCCGCGGCGGTTCCGCGCCGGCGCGCGCCTACATCCCCGAGCTGCTCGACGACGTCCTTGAGGGCCGCATCAACCCAGGCCGCGTGCTCGACTACGAAACCGATCTAGAGAGCATCGCCGACGCGTACGCCGCGATGGACGAGCGCCGGGCGATCAAGTCCCTCGTCCGCGTGGGGACGCTGTGACGAGCGCTTGGACGGAAGACTCCGCGGCCGGACCCGCGCGGTCCCCGGCCGGCCGGCGCGAAGGCCGGCGCGGCCGGAAACGTGTGCGGGGTGTCCTACGACGAGGCGGAGGCCTCGGGGGACGGCTGGAGGGTCGCCTTGCGAGCGGTGGGCGGCCGGGGGGTGCGCAGCCCGAGGTACAGGAGCGTGCCGGCGCTGATGAGCAGCACGAGTGCGCCGCCGAGCGAGACCCAGCCGAGGGTGCCGAGGAACGGGACCTTGGCCCCGGCGCTGATGTCGGTGTCGACGCCGCGCGAGCCGTCGGCGTTCATCACGACGATCGACCAGTCACCGTCCTCGAGATCCCAGGTGACGGTCTGGGTGCCCGAGCCGTGGGCTGAGGCCGCCCAGAAGTCCTGGTCGGCCGGCCGAGCGGGGCCGTGGTCGCCGCCGTGGTCGCGGTCGCGGTAGGAGGCGTGAAACGGCGAGTAGTCGACGTCGGTCACCGAGGTGTACGAGGTGTCCTGCAGATAGGTGGTGACGTCGCTCGTGGGCGCGATCCCGACGAACACGGGCTTGCCGTCGTTGGATTCGACCGCGAGTCGGACGTTGCCGAGGTCGTCGCGGTCCATGATCCAGCCCGCTCCGTCGAGGTCGACGTCGAGGTTGTCGGTGGCCAGCGCGTAGGTGCTCGCGGCGTAGTGGTCCTTGCCGGTCGAGAGGTAGCCCTGGTCGTCCTTCTCGGAGTTGCCCCAGAGCAGGAGCGCGCCGGCGGCGATGAAGCCGATGGCCAGGACGGCAGCGACGCTGCCGGCGACGATCGCGGCGATCCGTCCGCCACTTCGTCGTTTGGCAGGGGTTTGCGGCGTGGTGTCTTGCATGAGTCCTCCGGGTTTCGAGGGGTTGCGCACCCCCGACGGGAGGACGCGGGGTTTCGCTAGGCGAACGCCAGCCGCCGGCGGACCGGCAGGAGGCTGCGTACGCTGCGGCGACGGCGCGGCGAGGCGTCGCCGCGGGCCCGACGCCATTCACGGAGCGTGAGCTCGGCCGGGGCGTCGCTCTCGACGTAGTTCATGACGTGATCGGGCATGGCATGGAAGGTCCCAGGAACGGCCCGTCGCCACAGCCGGGGCAGCACCCCGCCCGCAAGGGGCTGCCCAGCGTCCCGGGGGTGCAGCAGACCCCCCCGCCCCAGGGCGGGAACGCGCACGGACACGCATCCCTGTTCAAAGCTCGGCAGCCAGCGGCAAGCATCTTGATTCGTACCGCGGCCGTTGCGCACAGGGTGGCCCAGCCGTATGTCGAGGGGGTCACCGTCAGCGGCTTCGCGATCCGCGGTTTCTCCGGTTTGGCGTTGCGGCGACCGCCGCGTCTTCACCGGCGGGTCGTCGTGGCCGGCGTGCCCGGTGGCGTCTCGTCGAGCGACAACTTGGTGAAGGGCAACGTGATCCTGCGCAACCGTCCCGACATCTTCTGGGACGAGGGCGGCACCGGAAACGTGTTCCGACACAACGTCTGCCGGACGAGCGTCCCACCGGCCCTCTGCTAGAAGCCCAGCGCCACGTCGACCGCGCGGTTCGCGTGCAACCTTGTCGTGTCGAAGACGGGTACCGGCGCGTCTGCGGGCCCGACGAGCAGGTCGATCTCGGTGCATCCGAACAGGACGCCCTCGGCGCCTCGGTCGGCGAGCTCGGCGATGATCCGCCGGTATTCCGCCCGGGAGCCGTCCGTGATGACGCCGACGCAGAGCTCCTGGTAGATCACGTCGTGGACGATCCGGCGGTCGTGCTCGTCCGGCACCAGCACGTCGAGCGTGTGGAGGTCTCGGAGCCGGCCGACGTAGAAGTCCTGTTCCATCGTGTATGCGGTGGCGAGCAGTCCGACGGTCTTCAGCCCTCGGGCGCGGACGGCTTGGGCCGTCGTGTCGGCGATGTGGATGAACGGGATCGCGATCGCGTCGGTGATGGCGTCTGCGACCTTGTGCATGGTGTTGGTGCACAGCACCAGCAGCTCCGCGCCGGCCGCCTCCAACGCCGTGGCCTCGGCCGCCAGCAGCTCGCCGGCTTGGTTCCAGTCGGCGGTGCGTTGGAGTTGTTCGACCTCGACGAAGTCGACAGACCGCAGTACGCAGTCGGCGGAGTGCAGGCCGCCGAGTCGGTCACGGACGGCCTCGTTGATCAGGCGGTAGTACTCGGCCGAGGATTCCCAGCTCATGCCGCCGAGCAGACCGATGCGCTTCATGGTCCGTGAGCTTCGCGCGTCCGGCCGGCGCAGTTCAAGGGACGGCTCATGACAGCAGCGCGTCGTCGAAGAACTTGACCACCCGCCGCTCGTACTCGGCGGGCCGCGCCGCGAGTCCGCCGACGTGCTTGGACTCGGGGATCGCCCACAACGTCTTCGGCTCGCCGGCGGCCTTGAAGTACTCCGGGTTGAGCGCCTCCGTGTCGACGCCGCGGGGCGCCCAGATGATGAAGACCGGCCGCGGCGCGATCCGGCCGATGATGTCGTGCATGAGGGGCGGCGGCGGGCTGTCTGAGAAGAGCGTGAGCCCGGCGGTGATCATGGTCTCGAAGCCGTGCTGGTCCGCTGTGGCGCCGGGCATCCTGCGGAACTCACCGACCGACCGTGAGCCGGCTCCCTCCGACACGACAGCCTTCAGGGCGTCGGTCTCGGCCGCGGCGTGGAGCATCAACTCGCCGCCGACGGACAGGCCGAGGCCGCCGATGCGGTCGCGGTCGACGTCGGGCCGCCGCTCGAGGAACGCGATGGCGGCCTTGATGTCCTTCTCGCCCTCCCAACCGAAGCCGTGCGGGTCCCCCTCGCTCTCGCCCTGCCCGCGGCGGTCGAAGAGGAGCACGCCGTAGCCGTGGCGGGCGAGCATTCGCGTGTGCGCCTGGGGGCCGTTGCGACCGGGGAAGGCGATCACGGCGGCACCGTTCTTGGAGGGGACGTACCAGCCGGCGAGCTCGAGCCCGTCGCTCGTGGCGAACGAGACCTGCTCATAGTCGGCCCCGATGTTCGCTTCGGGCACGACCGGGCGTCCCAGGTGGGTGAAGAGATATCCCATGCTCAGCGGCGCGACGACGCACAACGCCACCGCGACGCCGGCGACACCGAGCAGCAAGCGGCGCAGGTAGCGCCACGGCCGGTTGCCGCGCGTCTGCCGCGTCCTCCACAGCGTGACGACGCCGAGGCCGAGCAGGAGCAGGCCCGCGGGAATGGCCAGCAGCCCGGTGTAGTCGTCACCCGACGCGCCCACCTTGGCCGTGTAGTGCACGGCCTCGATCCCGGCGACGATCCCGAACGCCCCGAAGATCAGCGCCAACGCACCGCGGCGGCCGCCGCGCACCCGCGGATAGGTCCACGCCGCGATCCCCAGGACGGCGAGGGGGACGAGGCCGCTGACGAGATGATCGCCGGCCGACGTGCCCGGCGACGGCTGGAGGAAGCTGTCGTCGAGCACGTGCAGCGCGATCACGGCGACACCGAGCACGAACAGCCCGGACTCGCGCCCGAGTACGCGCACGGTGCTAGGCCGAGGCCGTGGCGGCCGGTGCCACGGGCTCCGCCGCCGAAGTCTGACGGGCACGCAGGACCATCCAGCCGGCCGCGGCGAAGCAGACCAGGCCGATCGGGGCGAGCGGCGGGGTGTGCGCGACGATCAGCACCGACATCCCGAGCAGGACCTGCAGCGCTGTCGCGGCGCCGGCACGGCGAAACGCGAGCACGGTTGCCACGCTCACGACGGTCCAGGCCGCGGATCCGATGGCCCAGAAGACGCCGGGCTCTCCGAGGATCGGATTGCGGGCAAAGTCCTCGGTCATGCTGGGGGCGACCGCGTCGCGCTGCGCGGCGGTCAGGCCGTTGAGCTCCTGGCCCAGTACGCCAAGCCCGATGCCCTCGAACGCGACGTAGGGCACGTAGAAGACGGCGAAGACGACCAGCGAGACGCGCGCCGTGGCGGCCGCGCGGCCGTCGAGCCCGTCGAGCATCAGGTACCTCCCGAGAGCCAGCAGCGGCAGGGCGAGCACCATGCCGACGTGGACGATCTGGAACCGGGCGGTGGCGTCCTTCAGGCCCTCCCAGTCGCCCACCATCGGGTGCAGCCAGAGCAGCACCGAGAAGGCGAGGGGGACGCCGATCAGCAGCGCGGCGTGGCGGATATTCATGATGTCTCCTTGAGCCCGAGGGCCTGGTCGAGGAATGCCGTGGTGCGCCGCTCGTACTCCGCGGGATGGGTGCGCAGTCCGCCGGTGTGGCCGGCGTCGGGCAGCTCCCAAAGCTGCGTGGTGGGGCCGCCGGAGTCGCGGTAGGCGCGGTTCGTGGGGATCTCGTCCGGCGCGCCGACGCCGCCGGCGATCAAGAGCACGGGCCGGGGCGCGATGCGCGGCATGAGCCCGAACAACGAGGGGGCGGCGCGCGTTCCCGACACGGCGCGGACGGTCTGCATCCAGAGCGCGCCGAAGGTCCGCTCTCCAAGCGCCGGGTCGTTCACGCGCTGGCCGTCCATCGGCCGCCCCGGGCCGTCGGCGACGATCGCCCGCAGGCGGGGCTCGCGGGAAGCGGCCTCGAGCAGTACCTCGGCACCGAGCGAGGTCCCGAAGCCGGCGATCCGCCGCGGGTCCACGTCATTCCTCAGAGTCAGCCAGCGGAGCGCGGCGTCCACGGCGGGTTGGGCGTTGTCGCCGAGCCCGTTCGAGTGGCCTTGGCTCTCGCCGTTGCCGGGGTTGTCGAACGCGAGGACGCCGTATCCGTGGCGGGCGAGCATGCGGACGTGGGCGGCCACGCGCTCGCGGCTTCCGCCGGAGCCGTGGCTGAGGAGCACGGCCGTCCGGTTGCGTGACGGGACGTACCAGGCCGACAGCTCGCGCCCGTCCGCGGTCTCGATCGAGACCTCCTGGTGCGGGATGCCGAGCGAGGACTCCTGGATCGCCCAGCGCGGGGCGTGCGTGACCCGCAGAGCCATCACGAACGGCATCAGCGCGAACATGGCGACGAGGGGGACGGCGGCGAGCCAGCCGGCGCCGTGCGCGAGCCGCCAGCCGAGCGCCCGGCGGCGCGGAGCCCGCCGCGGCGCGGCGATGGCGGCGAGACCGCCGCCGACGAGGAGGAGGCCGCCGGCGATCATGCCGACGCCCGTCACGTCGGTCCAGTCCGGCCCGGAGTTCACGACGTGCAGGCCGTGCGAGATGACGCCGAAGCCGAGCGTCAGCAGGCCGACGACGACACCGAGCGCGACCCGTGTCGGTCGCGTGACGTGAGGCTGGGCCAGCGCGCATGCGGCCGGGATCGCGATGATCGCGAGCACGCCAGGTAGCGAGGTATCGGGTCCGGAGAAGGCGAGGTCGAGCAGGTGAGCTGCGAGGAGAGCGAGCCCGGCGAGCAGGAGCGGGCGCTCGAGCCTGGCGATGCGCTCCCGCAGGCGGCGCCGGGGGATGATCGGCAGCGCGCTGCGGGGCGGTTCGGGAAGGGTGGCGGTCATCTCCGCAAGCCTCACGTCGACAGGCCGGCGCGGCCATGGGAGCCGACTGGTGTCCGTGCGCCGACGAAGTGGCAGACCGAGTGCGGCCAGCCGTACCTAGCCAGCCCGGGCGCGAGGCGTCAGGATTCACCACATGACGGCGCGTCGGACGCTCGCCATCGCGGCGGCGGCCCTGCTCTGCGGAGTCGGCGACGTGCTGCTCGTGCTCGGCAGCGAGCACTTCTCCGATCCCGACGTGTGGGTGGTGTTCGGGCCCGCGGTCGGATGGAGCTTCGTGGGCGCGGGTCTGTACGCGTGGGGACGGCGGCCCGAGTCGCGCTTCGGGCTGCTCATGGTCCTGGTCGGTTTCGCCTGGTTCCTCGGCCCGCTCTACGCCTCGGATGCGCCGCTCGTGTTCACCCTCGGCATCGTCGCCAGCGGCCTCTGGGGCCCGATCTTCGGACACGCGCTGCTGAGCTTCCCGACCGGCCGCCTGCCGACGCGGGCGCGGCGCCGGCTGGTAGCGGCGAGCTATGTGCTGATACCCCTCGCGCCGGTTCCGGCCCTGCTGGTCAGCGACGCCGACGAGGTCATCACGGACTGCCGTGGCGGCTGTCCGCGCAACGTCCTGCTGATCGAGCGGGACGCCGGGCTCAGCGACGCCGCGCTTGCGTTCGGCGCGCTCGTGAGCCTCGGGCTCTGCCTCGTCGCCGTCGTCATGCTCGTCCGCCAGTGGCGCGCGGCGACTGCGCCCGAGCGGCGCAGCCTCGTGCCGCTGTTCGTCAGCGGCGGCGTGGCGCTCGCCCTCGTCGCCGCCTACGCCGCCAGCCGTGTCGACGCGCTGCTGTGGATGGCGTTCGCGGCGTTCGCCGCCACGCCGTTCGCCTTCCTCGCGGGCCTCGCCCGCGCGGACCTCTCCGGCTCGCGCGGCGTGCGCGTGCTGATGGGCGAGCTCGGGGACACGCCGGAGCGCGCCGACCTGCGCGACGGCCTGGCGCGAGCGCTCGGCGACCCGGCCCTGGAGCTGGCGTTCTGGATGCCCGAGCTCGACCGCTACGTCGACGTCGATGGAACTCCAGCCGAGCTGCCCAGCGCTGACGACGCCCGTCGCACCGTGACCGAGATCGACCACCAGGGCCGGCACGTCGCCGCGATCGTGCACGATCGCGCGCAGGACACCGACACGGTGCGGGCCGCCGGCGCGGCTACCGCCCTCCTGCTCGAGAACCAGCGCCTCGACGCCGAGCTCCGCGCGCGGTTGGTCGAGCTCCGCGCCTCGCGTGCGCGCCTGGTGGCGGCGGCCGACGGCGAGCGCCGGCGGCTGGAGCGCAACCTGCACGACGGCGCCCAGTCACGGCTGGTCGCCCTGGCGCTGAATCTCCGCCTCGCCCGGATGACCGTGACCGACGACTCCGACACCGCGGCGCTCCTCGACGGCTCGATCGACGAACTGGGTCAGAGCCTCAAGGAGCTGCGCGATCTCGCGCGCGGTATCCATCCGGCGGTGCTGTCCGAGCGCGGGCTCGAGCCGGCGGTGCGCGCGCTTGCGGCGCGAGCGCCCGTCCCGGTCGACGTCGTCGGTCGCGCCGCCGGTCGCCTCCCCGCCGCGGTCGAGACCGCGGCCTACTTCGTGGTCTCGGAGGCGCTCACCAACGTGTCGAAGTACGCGCAGGCCGGCCACGCGACCGTACGGGTCGAGCGCGTCGACGGGCAGTTGCTGGTGGAGGTGAGCGACGACGGGGTGGGTGGTGCCATGCCCAGCGAGGGCTCCGGACTGCGCGGGCTGTCCGACCGCGTCGCGGCGCTCAGCGGCACGCTCGAGGTCTCGAGCCCTCCAGGCCGCGGCACCCGGCTGCGAGCACACCTCCCCTGCACGTGAGCAGCGAGGACGACCCTCCCCTGCGCGTCGTCGTGGCCGAGGACTCGTTCCTGCTGAGGGCCGGCGTCGTCCGCGTGCTCGAGGACACCGGCTTCGTCGTGGTCGGCGAGGCCAGCGACGCGGAGGAGCTCCTCAGCCAAGTGCGTAAGCACCGGCCCGACGTCGTCGTCACCGACATCCGGATGCCACCGACCCAGACCGAAGAGGGCCTACGCGCCGCCGCCATCATCCGCTCAGAGCTCCCGCAGACAGGAGTGGTCGTCCTCTCCCAGTACGTCAAAGAGAGCTACGCGATCCAGCTGCTCGAGGAGAGCACCACCGGTATCGGCTACCTGCTCAAGGACCGCATCATGGAGCCGCGCGGCTTCGCGGGAGCCGTCAGGCAGGTCGCCCGTGGCGGCTCGGCACTTGACCCCGAGGTCGTCGCCCAGATGCTCGAGCGCCGCCGCCGGGGCGGTCCACTCGACGCACTGAGCGAGCGCGAGCTCGACGTGCTCGCCGGCATGGCCGAGGGACGGTCCAACCTCGCGATCGCAAACGACCTCGGCATCAGCGAGCATGCCCTCCAGCGGGACGTCGCAGGCATCTTCAGCAAGCTCGACCTCCCGGTCGACGCCGAAGGACATCGCCGGGTGCTGGCGGTCCTCACGTACATCCGCGCGCAGTGAGCCGGCGAGATCGGCGATGCGAGCGAACGCCTGGCCGCGTAGGCTCGAGACATGAACGATCGGGAGCCATGACCACGAACGCCGTCGGGCGCGCGAGAAAGGTCGGGGAGGGCGACCACGGCGATCGTTGCCGTGTGGTGATCGCCGACGATTCGGTGCTGCTGCGCGAGGGCATCGCTCGGCTGCTGGAGGAGTCCGGCTTCGAGGTTGCGGGCCAGGCCGGCGACGCCGAGGACCTGCTGCGCAAGGTCGGTGCGCACAAGCCCGACGTCGCGGTGGTCGACGTGCGCATGCCGCCCACCCACACCGACGAGGGCCTGCGCGCCGCCCACCGGATCCGCGCTGAGCACCCCGACACCGCCGTGCTCGTGCTTTCCCAGTACGTCGACGAGGTCTACGCGCTCGAGCTGCTGTCCGAGTCCACCGAGAGCACCGGCTATCTGCTCAAGGACCGCGTCGCCGATGTCAAGGCCTTCACCGACGCGGTGCGCCGCGTGGCCGCCGGCGGCTCGGCTCTCGATCCCGAGGTCGTGGGACTCCTGCTCGGTCGCCGGAGGCGCGAGGATCCGCTCGCGGCCCTCAGCCCGCGGGAGCGCGAGGTGCTGGGACTGATGGCCGAAGGCCGCTCCAACTCCGCGATGGCGGAGGCGCTCGTGGTCAGCGAGCGTGCCGTGGAGAAGCACGTGACCTCGATCTTCTCGAAGCTCGACCTGCCGCCCGCGGCAGCGGACCACCGGCGTGTGCTGGCGGTCCTGAGGTTCCTGCGCTCTGACACGGAGTAGCCCGTGAGGATCGTCCAGATGTCCGACCTGCACGTTGGGGCGGGACTGTTCCGCCCTGAGCTGCTGAGGGCCGCCGTCGAGGAGGCCAACGAGCTCGCGCCTGACCTCGTGGTCGTCGCGGGCGATCTCACGATGGAGGGCTATCGCGGCGAGTTCGAGCAGTGCAGGCAGTTCCTGGACGAGCTGGCGTGCCGCGACGTCGTCGTGACGATGGGCAACCATGACGCCCGCAATGTCGGGTACCGGCACTTCGAGGACTTCTTCGGGTCCCGCGACTCGGTCACGACCGTCGATGTCGCGGAGGGTCGTGCGAGGGTGGTGGCGATCGATTCGACCAAGCCCGACGTCGACGAGGGCGAGGTCGGGCGCGAGCACTACGGCTGGCTCGACGCCTCGCTCCGGGACTGGACCGAGGGACCCCGGATCGTCGTCATCCACCATCACATCCTCGCGGTCCCGGGCACCGGGCGCGACGTCAACAACCTCCGCGACGCCGGTGACGTCATGGCGATCCTGCGTGAGCTTGGCGTGGACCTCGTGCTGTCCGGACATCGGCACGTGCCGTACGTATGGAGCATCTCCGGGGTGCGCGTGGTGCACTCGGGCACCGTCTCGACGTTGCGGGTGCGCGGCACCATGCCGCCGTCCTACAACGTGATCGAGATCGATCCCGACGAGGTCCGCATCGCCATGCGGCAGCCGGGGCAGGGCGCGCAGGGCGAGGAGCCCCTCGCCCACTTCGCCCGCCGGCCGATGACCACCAGCGAGTTCTATCCACCCCTCGAACGCTTCGTGCGGTACGCCGCCGCGCGGCTCCCTGGCGCCGGCGAGCCGACCGGCGAGGTGAGTGTGGCGCCGTATCCAACGCCGTCGCTCGAGGCGACCGCCCCGGCACGATCGGCCGGCCCGACGATCATCGCCCTGCTCGAAGGCGGCCCTCTCGCCGGCCGGCGCCTCGAGGCCGAGATCGTGGAAGGTCGCCCGCCGAGGACCATCGACGTCGAGGCCGACGACGGCGGTATGTGCCGCTACTGCCTCGCCGAGTGGACTCAGGCCGGCCCCTCCGCCGTCTACGCCTTCCTCTACCGGGTCTGAGTCGCATCCGGTCTCGGTTTCGTGGGACTCTTGTCCCCGCCGACCGTCCGTTTCGTGATTGCAGGCGAGCCTCCCGAAGTGGTCAGGACTGGGGCTGATCGGCGGCTGCGGCTTCTGCGCGGCCCGGCTCGCCGGAGCCCGCGGCGGGCTGTTGATCGCGATCAAGGCGCTCGTCCTCTGAGCGCAGCGAGGCCATCCGCGCGCGCCGCGGCGCGCCGGCCTCGCGCGCCACGATCTTGATCACCGCCGCGAACGGCACGGCGAGGATCGCTCCCACCACGCCGAGGAGCGAGCCGGCGATCATGACCGCCGCGATCGTGGTGAACGCCGAGAGCTCGACCGCCTGCCGGTAGACGATCGGATACACGACGTAGTTCTCGACTTGCTGGTAGATCAGCTGGATTGCGAGCATGACGACGGCCGCTGTCGTGCTCTCGGTCAGCGCGACGGCGACGAGAATCACCGACGCGATCGTCGCGCCGACCTGCGGGATCAGGTCGAGCAAGCCGGCGATCACGGCGAGCACGATCGGGAACGGCAGGCCGAGCGCCCACGCGGACAGGCCGGCGACCGTACCGGCCACGACCGAGATCGCGACGTTCCCGAGCAGCGACGACGAAACGGCGAGGATCGACTCCTCGAGCACGGGGCGCCAGCGGCGCTCGGCCTCGGGCGGTGCAAAGCCGAAGAGCCAGTCGGTGATGGCCGGGCGCTCCATCAGCAGGAACAGCGCGAGGAACGTCAGCGTGACGAGCGACAGGACCGAGCCGAACACGCCGCCCGCGATCCCGAGCAGCGTCGTAGCGGCGTCCGGCAGGCCGGCGGCTAGGTCCTTGAGCGCGTTGCGTACCTTGTCGTCCGCGTCGGCCGTCGAGATGAACTGCTCGAAGACCGCGGTGTTCGTGAGGTCGTCCCAGAACGCCGGCAGCTGGTTCGCGAACTCGACGATCTCGTCCCACAGCGGGGCGGCGGTGGCCAGCACGATCGCCGAAACGGCGGCGAATACCCCACCGAAGACCGCGACCGCGGCCCTTCCGCGCCCCCAGCCGCGGCGTACGAGCGCGGTGACGACCGGGTCCAGTCCGAGTGCGAGCACGGCGGCGACGAAGATCGACAGCAGCGTGCCGACCGACAGCACGGCGAGCACGACGAGCAGGCTGAAGCCGAGCAGCACGAGCAGCGTGCGCACGGGGACGACAATCTCGACGCGCTGCGGCGAGCGGTCCATGGCCGGACCAACGCTACCCACGCTTCAGAGTCGCTGCATGTCCGCGGCTGGTCGCATCACGAGCAACGCGGCGGCACACGCCCAGCCGACGTGCTCGAGGTCGAGCAGGAATCGCCGCTGCCGTCGCGCCCGCGGCGCCACCGCGCCGCCGCGGACCAAACCCAGATCAGTCCGGGAGTCTGAGTCCGACGCGCGAGGATCGGCGGCGTGATGCCAGAGCGATTTTCGGATAGGCCCGAGAGGACACGAATACCGCACGTGGAACCTGGCAGCGGAGGAGCTTGGTGTCCACCACGCCTGATTCCTCTACTCCGGAAAGTCCAAGCTCTTCGACGACGACGGGCACGCCCCAGCGGCGCTCAAGAAGCAGTTCGAAGGAACGTTCATCGACAAGGTGCCGGGCGTTGATGCGGCATGGGCGATCATCGGCATCCTCGAGTTCGGCATCTTCCTGCTGATGCTCCTCAGTCTCGTGCGCGGCGAATTCCTCCCGCACAGGCGGAAGTCGCTCCTGCTCGTCGCGCTAGCGCTCGCTCTGCTGAACTTCGCCTGCCTGTCCTTTGGGCAAACGTCGACGGGCAATAATGCGGGCACCGCTTCGCTCTACAGCTACTTCGCGGCGACGGCCGTGATCCTGCTGCTCGTGCTCAAGCTGCCGCCGAATGGACCGGCGGACTGGCTCGGCGCGCGGCCACGAAATCGCGAGTAGCGCTCGCCGCGCGCGTCTCGCCGGAGCGCACACGCCGTCCGACCCTGCTCGAGCGGCTGACGGTCCAGCGGCTGTCGTGGGATCTCGTCGTGCGCTGCAATCGCTAGCGGCTTGAGGCCGGCGATAAGTGAGGCGACACGAGTACCACTCGTGGTCCTTCAGGTCGAGCCAAGCGTCTCGAATCACCTGCGGCGCCGGCTAATCCATCCGGTGCGATTGCCCACTCGCGATCGCCTGATCGTGCGCGCGGGCATCGCGCCCGGGGCGAAGGCGCCCGACGATACGTTGCGCGCGCCGACTGACCTCGGCGCTGTCCATGCGCAATGCGCCCGCGATCGAGGCGACCGGCTCGCGGTCGAGAAGCATCGCGAAGACGGGCAGATCGGCGTCGTCGAGCCTTCCGACTGCTGCCTCGAATACGTCGCGAGGCACCGGAGACATCATTACGTCACCGACCGCGACTCTGCGCAGCGCGGTCAGCAGCGTTGACACACGGTCGGCCTTGTCGACAACCCCGTCGGCCTGCGCGGCACGCGCTGCCAGCGTCAGGGCTGGGCCCGCGTACGCCGAGTAGATGATCACCGGCGGCGGCTGTGGGCGGCTCTTGATCCGCCGACAATGCGACAGCCCATCGTCGCGCGCGAGGTCGTAATCGAGCACAAGCACGTCGGGACGCAAGCCGTCGAGCTCGTCTGCGAGCTCGTGGGCGGTCGACGCGACGGCGGCGACGGTCAGATCCGGCTCGGATTCGATGAGTCGGCGTAAACCGGCGAGCACGGCGGGGTGATCATCCAAGAGTGCGACGCGAAGCATTGGCTCAAGTGTGCGCGCCTGCCTCGCCGTCGGCGATGGGGTGCCGACCGCAGGTCGCCGTCGTGCAAGGTGCAGTTGACCGTGACTCGTCGGCCGGCGTCAGGGTTGCACGAGGCCGCGACGGATCGCGTAACGGGTGAGCTCGACACGGTCGCGCATTCCGAGCTTCTCGAGGATGTTCGCCCGGTGGCGCTCCACCGTCTTCTTAGAGATGAAGAGCATCTCGCTGATCTCTTCGTTGGTGTGCGCCTCGGCGACGAGCTTGACGATCTCCTCTTCGCGCGGTGTCAGCAGCTCCTTGTGCAAGGCCTCGCCGGCGCGCGCGCGGTCGAGGTACTCGCGCATGAGCGCGCGTACGGCGCCTGGGTAGAGGAACGGCTCGCCGCGCATTGCGGCGCGGCAGGCCTCGACGAGGTCGCGGTCGACGGCGCTCTTGAGCACGTAACCGGAGGCGCCGGCGCGGATCGCCTCGAACAGGTACTGCTCGCTGTCATGCATCGAGAGCATGAGCACGCGCACCTCTGGCTTGCGGTGCGTGATCTCACGCGCGGCCTGCAGTCCCGTCTTACGCGGCATCGAGATGTCGAGGATCGCCAGGTGGATCTCGTCCGAGACGGCCAGCTCGACGGCCTGGTCACCATCGGTGGCCTCCGCGACCACCGCGAGGTCGGGTTGGGCGTCGAGCACCATTCGCAGTCCGCGCAGGACGATCGGGTGGTCGTCCGCTACAAGGATGTTGGTCGTCAGTGGGGTTGTCATGCGGTTCTCGGTTCGAGAGGGATGAACAGCTGAACCTCGGTGCCGCCAGCCGCCGGTTCCCCGATGGTGAGCTGGGCTCCAATGAGCATGGCGCGTTCGCGCATGCCGCGGATGCCCTGGGAGGACCGGAAGGCGCCCGGTGGAAGTCCGCCGCCGTCATCGCGAACGGTCAGGACGACGTGCCGGTTCGTCTGCGCGAGGTGGAGCTGCACCGCGGTGGCGTCGGCGTGCCGGGCGACGTTCGTGAGCGCCTCCTGTGCGATGCGGTAGACGACCAGTTCTTGCTCCTGCGAGAGCGGCAACGCAGGCTCCAGGCGCCGCTCGATCCGTAGTTCTGCCTGTTCGCCGATGGCAGCCGCCAATGCAGCGAGCGCGCTTTCCAGCCCAAGATCGTCGAGCGCTTCGGGGCGAAGACGGCGTGCGATCCGGCGCACCTCCTCGGTGCCGTGGCGAGCGGTCTCGCGGAGCTCGTCGAGTTGGTCTCGGAGCTCGTCCGGGATCATGCCGGCCAGTCCCTCGACCTGGAGCATGACCCCGGTCAGTGTCTGGCCGACCTCGTCGTGCAGCTCGCGCGCGATCCGCTGGCGCTCGCCCTCCTGAACGAGCAGCGCGCGGCGCGCGCTGTCGCGCCGCTCGGACTCCAGCCGGTCAAGCATCTCGTTGAAGGTCTGCGCCAGGGCGACGATGGCAGGCCCCCCGCCGACGCGTACGCGCTTGCCGGGGGAGAGCGGATCGTGCCCGCGCATCGTCTCAACGAGCTCGTCGAGCGGCCGGAATGCCGGCCGCAGCATCCCTAGATTGAGTGCGAGGAGGCACGCGAGCCCCACGGCGAGCACGGCCAGCTCGATCGCGGTCGGTGGCACTGACACCGTCACCGGCGCGAAGACCAGGGCCAGGAATGCCAGCACCAGCACCACTGCGTTGGTGCCGAACACCCGCCAGAACAGCGGCAGCGAGTTCAGCCGCGTACGCATGGTTCAAGCTTCCCACGGCCGCGGCGGGCAGCGAGGGTGTCCTGATCGAGCTGGCTTGCAGTCTCGCCCCCATAGAGGTCGGATGCCTGCGCGACCAGGCTGGGAGTCATGGACGATCCCCGCATCCGGCTCGCACACAACTCGTTCGCACTGCTGTCGACGGCCGAGCGTCTCCGGCAGGGCGCCGGCGATCGAGCATGCGCCGCGCTCCTTCCGGCCGCCCTTGAGTGCATCGAGCAGTCGCTATACGCCCTCAGTCGCGGCTGCCATGCCGCCGCGCACGCCCTCATCCCGCCCGGTGACCTCCACGAGAGCATCTCACGGCGGTATGCACGAGCTGCGGCCGATTGGCCCGGAGCCCTCGACGGCGCCGGACCGTCACACGAGAGGCAGGCCCAATTGCTGGCCTCGATCCACGACACCGCCGCGGCCCTGCGAACCGCAGCCGCGTGTTGTGCGCGCACGAGCCATCTCGTCGCCGAGACGATGGAGGCACCCGCGAGCATGCCCGGGCTGGAACACCAGAGCGCGACGCCGAAGGCCGCGTGAGATGGTCGTGCGGTCCGGACCGGCATCGGTCACGCAGCCTTGGCAGGGCGATGCACCGCGCTGTCGCTGACGCCGAGCACGGTCAGGCTGCGCTGGCGGCCGTTCGGGAGGTTGAAGTGCACGACGTCGCCGGTGCGGGCGCCGGCGAGCGCCTTCCCGACGGGCGACCCGAGGGACACCTCGTGGGCCGGGGAGTCGGACGTCCGGCGTCCGATCAGCCGGTAGGTCGTCGTACGGCCGGCCTCGTCGGCGACCTCGACCGTCGAACCGAGCCCGGCTGCGCCGTCGAACACGACGTCGTCGTCGAGCACGGTCACGCAACGGACGAGATCCTCGAGCTGAGCGATTCGCGCTTGATCGATCGCGGCCTCCTCCAGCACGGCGAGCCGGTCGTCGTCGTCGCTCGTCGTGCCGTAGGCCCGCACGTCATGAAGCCCCTGCGCCAGCTCGCTGCGATGCGCAGCGCGCAGGCTCTCGAGCTCGCGCACGAGCGACGTGTACTCGGCGCTTGACATGACGACGCCGGTCGCGACGTCGCGCGAGATCGGCATGGCTATGGGATGTGCGTCCATGCCGGACACCATCGCTCCGCCATGCGGCGCCGGCGATGAGGCCGCGACCGCATTTTGTCGAGTCCAGCGTTCCACGCCCAGCACGATCGACTATCGCCTGGGCTCGTGGCGAGCGGCGAATGGACTGCGCACCCAATGGAGCGTTCCAGGCGCCGGCGACAGGCTGTCCCTTCAGTCATGGAACGGTTCGACAAGAGCTCAACAGCGAGCCCATCGCGCGACTACGTCGCGGCGTCAGCCTTCAGTCTGCCTCTTGGGCTTGATTGCGACGCAGCAGCGGCCCGCTCCGGGCTCGAGGACGGCCTGCGCCTTGCCGTCGAGGCCGGCGACGAGCCCCCCGAGCAGCGCGAGGTTCATGTCGCACACGACTTCGGGATGGCTCTGGGCGACGGCGTGGAAGGGGCAGTTGCGCAGACGGACGACGCCGGCGTCGTCCTCGTAGGGCTCGTAGCCGCGTTCGCGCAGCAGTCGGTCGAGGTCGCGCGGGTCGGTGGCCGTCGCGGCGATCTCGCGGCCGAGCGACTCGGCCGCGTCGCGCAGGGCGCGCCCGGTACCGCCCTGCTCGTCCTGCGCTGCGGCGTGGGCGAGCAGCCGCGCCGCGAGGCCGTAGTCGCGTGGGGGAACGCTGACGGAGAGCTCGGCGTTCGCGCGCTCGTAGAGCTTGGCGGGCCGTCCCGCGCCCGGGCCCGTGCGCCCCGATCGCCTCGCGTAGGCGACCGACAGCAGTCCCTCCTTCGCCAGACGGTCGAGGTGGTAGGCGGCGAGCGTGCGCCCGATCCCGAGCGCGGTCGCGACTTCGTCACGACCGACGGGGCCCCCTTGGACCGAGACGTAGTCGTACGCGCTGCGGCGAGTGGGATCGCCGAGCGCGCTCAGCGCACCGACGGGTTCCAGCGGATCGACCATCCGGTCAGTCTATCGACAAGATCGATTGACAAACAGGTCGTGGCAATGACATCTTCCACCTATATCCATTGTCGATAGAAGGGAACGACATCATGCGAGCCTCCGCCCTGCACGACGCGACCGCGAGTCGTTCGATCCCCACCTTCGCCGCTCTACGGAAGCGCGAGGCGGGCTACCAGGCGTACCTGCTGCTGCGGATGGCGTTCGCGGTCGCGCCGATCGCCTTCGGGCTCGACAAGTTCTTCAACGTCCTGGTCGACTGGCCGCTCTATCTGGCCCCGTGGATCAACGACATCGCACCCGGGTCGGGGCAGGACTTCATGTACCTCGTCGGCGGCGTCGAGATCCTCGCCGGCGTCCTCGTGGCGCTCAAGCCGCGCTACGGCGCACCGGTGGTGGCGGCCTGGCTGGCCGGAATCATCTTCAACCTGCTCACCGTCCCGGGGTTCTACGACATCGCCCTGCGGGACTTCGGGCTGCTGCTCGGGGCGCTCACGCTGGCGCGACTGGCGCTGTCATACGATCCGCCGCTGAAGCGCGGCCGGTCCTGACCCGCGCGATGTCCCTCCCTATGGCGCAGGCGGGGCTCGCCCTCGTCGACGACCACAAAAGCGGTCCGCGCCGGATCGATCACGCGGCGCTGGAGCGTGCCTTGGGCGACATGCTGCGGGCGCTCGGCGGCGACCTCGCCGCCGAGGGCCTGCGGGAAACGCCGCGTCGGGTCGCCGAGGCGTACGCGGAGCTGCTGACGCCGCCGGCCTTCCGGGCGACCACGTTCCCCAACGACGACGGCTACGAGGGCCTGATCGTCGCGCAGGCGATTCCGTTCCACTCGCTCTGCATGCATCACCTGTTGCCCTTCCGCGGGCTGGCGCACGTCGGCTACCTGCCCGGGGAGCGGATCATCGGGCTGAGCAAGCTCGCGCGGGTGGTCGAGCTGTTCGCCCGCGACCTGCAGATCCAGGAGCGCCTAACCGTGCAGATCGCCGACTGGCTGCAGGCCGAGCTGGGGCCGGCCGGCGTGGGCGTCGTCCTCGAGGCCGAGCACATGTGCATGTCGCTGCGTGGCGTCCAGCACCCGCGCGCTCGAACCGTGACGTCGGCGCTGCGCGGCGCGATCCGCGACCACGCCGAGACCCGCCAGGAGTTCCTGGCTCTGACCGGGAGGACACCCCATGACCGGTAAGCAGACGTTCCTGATTGTCGGCGCCAGCCTGGCGGGCGCGAAGGCCGCCGAGACCCTGCGCCACGAAGGCTTCGAGGGCCGCGTGGTGCTCGTCGGCGCGGAGGAGGAGCGGCCCTACGAGCGTCCGCCGTTGTCGAAGGACTACCTGCGCGGCGAGGCTGGGCGCGAGCGGGTGTACGTCCACGGCGAGGACTTCTACGCCGAGCACGACATCGAGCTGCGCCTTGGCCGCAACGCCGTGGACATGAACGCGTCGCTGCGGGAGGTTGCGCTCGACGACGGCGAGCGGCTGCGGTACGACCGGTTGCTGCTGGCCACGGGCGCTGAGCCGCGCCGGCTGGCGATCCCCGGCGGCGAGCTCGACGGCGTGCACTACCTGCGCACCGTGGACGACTCCGACGTGCTGCGCGAACGGCTGGACCGCGGGGGCGCGGTCGTCGTGGTCGGCGCCGGCTGGATCGGCGCCGAGGTCGCCGCCTCGGCGAGGCAGCGCGGGCTCGAGGTCACCCTCATCGCCCCCGATCCGGTCCCGCTGGAGCGGGTCCTGGGGCGCGAAGTAGGGGGCGTGTATCGCGACATCCACACCGATCACGGCGTCCGCATGCTGCTGGGGACCAGGGTCGAGGCCTTCGAGGGCGACGGTGCCGTCGAGCGTGTGCGAACGAGCGACGCGCGCCATCTCGAGTGCGACTTCGTCGTCGTCGGCATCGGAGTGCAGCCGCGCATGCAGCTCGCAACCCGGGCCGGGCTTTCCATCGGCGACGGCATCCTCGTCGACGAGCATCTGCAGACCACCGCGCCCGCCGTGTTCGCCGCTGGCGACGTCGCTGGCGCCCAGCACCCGTTCTACCGGCAACGGATCCGCGTCGAGCACTGGGCCAACGCCCTGCGTCAGGGACCGGCGGCCGCGCGCAACATGCTCGGCGCAGCCGAACCCTACGACTGCCTGCCGTACTTCTTCTCGGACCAGTACGAGGTCGGGATGGAGTACTCGGGCTTCGCTCGGCGCTGGGACCGGGTCGTGTTCCGCGGCGACCCCGCCGGCGGGGAGTTCATCGCCTTCTGGCTCGCCGGCGACCGCGTGCTGGCGGGCATGAACGTCGGTGTCTGGGATGTCGTGGACCCGATTCAGCGCCTGATCCGCGAGCGAGTGGCCGTCGACGACTGGCGCCTGTCCGACCCGGAGGTGCCGCTCGAGCAGCTCGCACCCATCGAGAGAGAGTCCGCCGCATGAACCGCCTCGCGCAACTTCAGGACGCAGGCGTCTCGATCTGGCTCGACACGCTCTCACGCGACCTGCTCAACACCGGCGCCTTCGCGGAATTGATCGCCGAGAGTGCTGTGACAGGCGCGACGTCGAACCCGACGATCTTCGCCAAGGCGATCGCCGGCTCGGACCGCTATGACCACCAGATCCGCGCGGCTGTCGCCGCCGGTGTCCGTGACCCGCGGGAGCTGTTCTTCTCCCTCGCGCTCGAGGACGTCCGCCACGCCGCCGACCTGCTGCGGCCCATCTACGACGCTAGCGCCGGACGTGACGGGTTCGTCTCCTTCGAATGCACTCCCGACCTCGCGGACGACACGGCGGCGACCGTCGCACAGGCGGTCGAGCTGTGGCGCCGACTCGCACGTCCGAACGTGATGATCAAGGTCCCCGCGACCGAGGCCGGGCCGCCCGCGATCGAAGAGCTCACCGCCCGCGGGATCAATGTCAACGTCACGCTGCTGTTCTCGGTCGCGCGCTACGAGCAGGTCATCGACGCCTACCTCACGGGCCTCGAACGGCGCGTGAGCGGCGGGCAGCCGCTCGCTTCAATCGCCTCGGTCGCCTCGTTCTTCGTCTCGCGCGTCGATGCGAAGACCGACGCCATGCTCCCGGCCGGTTCGGACCTGCGCGGCCGCGTCGCGATCGCCAACGCCCGTCTCGCGTACGCCCGCTACCGCGACCGTTTCTCCGACCGGCGCTGGCGCGCCCTGCAGAACGCCGGGGGGCAGCCTCAGCGACCGCTGTGGGCGAGCACCGCCACCAAGGACCGGGCCTATTCCGATGTGCTCTACGTCGAAGAGCTCATCAATGCCGACGTCATCAACACCATGCCCGAGGCCACCCTGCGTGCCTTCGCCGACCACGGCGACGCCACGCGCGCGTTCGACCCGAGCTCCACCGCGGCCGAGGAGACACTCCGAGGCGCCGCGGACGCGGGCATCGACCTGACCGCCGTTACGACTGAGCTGGAACGCGAAGGCGTCCGCTCCTTCTGTGACTCCTACCGCGACCTGCTCGACTGCATCGAGACCAAGCTGCAGGCCAGCGTCGACCACCCCGCACGCGTCGCGGAGCCGCCATGGCGAGCAACGTGTCAGCCATGACCGACGGACTCGCGACCGAGCGCTGGATCAACGAAGGCGGCCACCTCGCTCCCGAATCCGTAATCGAGCGCGAGCTGCGCTCCGGCGATCGTCGGCGAGCCGCACGGCGACGCGGTCGTGCGTGCCCGCGCGTGCTGATCACCGGCGGTGGGGTTGCGGGGCTCGAGACGCTGCTCGCGTTACGCACCCTGGCCGGCGATCGCATTGACATCACGCTCGTCACGCCTGAGCTGCGGTTCGTCAACCGCTCGATGACCGTCGCCCGGCCGTTCGGGCCGCCAGGCACGCGTGGCGTGAGGATGCAGGACGTCACCGCGCAACACGGCGCCCGCTGGCATCGCGGCAGCGTCGATCGCGTCGAGCACGAACGGAGGGTCGTCGTCATGGACGCCGGCGACGAGCTGGACTATGACGTGCTCGTGCTCGCACTCGGGGCTCGCCCCGGACGGGAATCGCACGGGCCGGAGGTGCTCACTTTTCACGACGGCCGTTACGGCGCCGGCTATCGGCACCTCCTCGGTGAGCTCCGCGAAGGGCGGATCGGCAAGCTCGCGCTCATCAGGCCGGCCGGGGCGACTTGGCCGCTGCCGCTGTATGACCTGACGTTGATGACCGCGGCCGACTGTGCCGCACACGACCGGCCCGAGATCGAGCTGAGCCTGATCACGCCCGAGGCCGAGCCGCTCGCGATCTTCGGTGCTCAGGCCAGCGCCGCAGTCCGTGGGCTCCTCGAGCAAGCCGGCGTGGCACTGCACACGAGCAGCCTCGTGGTAGGCAGGCACCCGGGTTGGCTGGACCTCGCCCCGGGCGAGCGGGGCCTCCCCGCCGATCGCATCGTCATCGAGCCACGCCTGGTGGGGCCGCGCATTCGCGGCATTCCCCGCGGACGCGACGGGTTTCTCCCGACCGACCGTTACGGTCGGCTGCCCGGGTGCAGCGGCGTGTTCGCCGCCGGCGACGCGACGGCCTTTCCGATCAAGCAGGGCGGTTTGGCCGCCCAACAGGCCGACGCGGTTGCCGAGGCGATCGCGGCCACGGTCGGCGTCGACATCGATCCGCAGCCGTTCCAGCCCGTCCTGCGCGGCGTGCTGCTGACCGGCGCCGCGTCGCGCTATCTCCGCGCGGACATCAGCGGCGGCGCCGGCGATGACTCCACCATCTCGACCGAGCCCTTGTGGTGGCCGCCGAACAAGCTCTGCGGCCGCTACCTCGCGCCGTACCTCAGCCGCCAGACCGGGGACGGCGCCGACGTCATGCCTCAGCAGCAGGACGGCATCCCCGTCGAGATCGCGCTCGACAGCGTCAGCGAGCTGGCGGACGTACGGCCCACGCCGGGGCGGCGGAGCATTGCCGAGCATCCGCTCGAAAGGAGCGCATCATGAGGAGCGCGATCCAGCGGCTGCTGTTCGTCTCCGACGCCGCTGTCGCCGACGTCGACGAACTGCCGCCCGCGGTGCGCACGATCATCGACGCCGCGAGCGAGATCTACGTCCTCACGCCGACGCTCCCGGGACGACTCGCCTGGCTCGCCGACGACGTCGATCGATTCCGGCACTACGCCGACGAGCGCCTCGACACGGTCCTGAGCCACATGCACGAGATCGGCGCGGACGCCGGCGGCGCAGCTGCCCGGGGGAGCGTCCTGACGGTCATCGCAGACGCTGCCACCGAGTTCGAGCCCGACCACATCCTGATCGCCCTGCACATCTCAGATCACGCCAACTGGCAGGAGTGGCGGCTCATCGAGCACGTCGAGGAGCGCTTCCGGCTGCCGGTGACGACCTTCGCGGTCGACCCCGCCGGACATACTCCGAGCGCCGACGGCCCGCTGCTGCTCTGCTACGAAGGTTCCGAGGACGCCAAGCATGCGATCGAGCTCGCAGGCCGCCTGCTCGGCGAGCGCGATGCGCTCGTCGTGACCGTCTGGCAACCGACGCCCGCGCTCGGCAGCTTCGCATTCGCCGGCGCGACCGACAGCATGTTCGACTTCGTCGAAGCCGATCGCGCCGCCGCCGAGCTCGGCAGCGGCGTCGCCGGTGACGGCGTCCGCATCGCGGAGCAGGCGGGCCTGCACGCCGAGCCGGTCACCGTCGAGGCCACCGGACCGGTGTGGAAGACGATCGTCGAGATCGCCGACCGTCACGACGCAGCCACGATCGTCATGGGCTCCCGCGGACTGACCGGTCTGCAGTCGATGCTGCTCGGCAGCGTCTCAAACGCGGTCGTGCATCACGCCGATCGACCCACGCTCGTCATCCGGCAGCCGGTCTGACGCATGGCGACGCTCGGTATCAGTGCAGAGGCTTGCCTCCGGTCCGGGCCTACCCGGGTGACCGCCGACACGCTCTCAGTCGACTGTGTTACGGATGACGCCGCCCATACCCGGTTAGGGCGGTCGCTGATACTCACCGAAGGAAGCCACCATGCCGCCGCGTGGAGTCAAGAAGGGCACGAAGCGAGCCCGGCAGTACGAGCACATCAAGGACAGCGCCAAGGATCAGGGCGCGTCCGAGAGCCGCGCCGAGGAGATCGCAGCGCGCACCGTTAACAAGGAACGAGCGCGCAGCGGCGAGTCTCGCCAACGATCGCGGACGCCGACGCAGGACATGTCGTCCTCACGGCGTGGCGGGCAGCGGTCGGGCACCAACCGCCCGAAGGGCCGCACGCGCGACCAGCTGTACGAGGAGGCCAAGAACCTCGGGTCGAGGGCCGCTCGTCGATGAACAAGGCCCAGCTCCAGCGCGCGATCGCCGGGAAGAAGTCCTGACGACGGCGACCTGCGAAGTCTACGCCAGCGACTACGCAGTCCGCTCCGCCACGAGCGCGAGCTTCCGGACCCGCCCCTCGTCCAGCCACTGGACCCACAGCCGGTGGGCAGCGAGCAACTCGTCGAGCGCCAGGCGGCCGATGTGCGCGGCGATGTACCCGGCGTCCGCGACGAACGCGCCCGCCAGTGCCTGCGCCATCACGCCGTGCGCGCGGCTGTGATCCTCCTGCCACGTGACCTTAAGTCCGGCCCGCTCCAGGAGCGTGGTCATTTCGTCGAACCGGGTGAGGAAGACCGTGTCGGCGTCGGGCATCGCCGCCCGCTCGGCCGTCGTGAGCGGCGGCCCCTCCTCGAGGGTGAAGGCGAAGCGCCCGCCGAGCCGCAGCGTCGCGGCGATCTCGCGCACCAACGCGTCCTTGTCCTCGAAGGCGAGCATCGTCTCGAGCAGGAGCACCACGTCGAAGGAGGCGGCTCGAAGGGGCGGGACCTGCGCGGTCGCGAAACGGCACGGCAGGTCACGCCCACGCTGCCGGGCGATGGCGACGGCGCTCGCGCTGGCGTCCACTCCCAGGTAATCGCAGCCCAGCTCCCGCGCGAGGAGACGCCCGGGTCCGGCGGTGCCGCAGCAGAGGTCCAGCACCGTGATCCCGGGGCCGACGCCGGCCTGCGCCGCGAGGGCCCGGATCTCGGCGGCGGTCATGAAGCTCTCCTGACCGACGAACTCGCCGGGAGCGTACGCCGACACGCGCGCGCGATGCAGTGCCCGGTCGAACGGCACGCGGTCGTCCTGCCTCATGGCGACGAGCCGAACGCGGTGAGGAAGCGGTCGCGGAAGGCGGCCATCGGCCAGACCGGCGCCTCCGGGCTCGGCGACGTGCCGTCCTGCCAGCCCCATGCGCCGATCTGGTCCATCACCTTCGGGTCGCGGGCGATGACCGAGATCGGCACGTCGTGGCTGGCGCCCTGGCCGGTGACGAGCGTCGCGGGCTGATGGTCGCCCAGGACCACGAGCACGAGGTCGTCGTCGCCGTAGCGCTGGACGAACGAGAAGAGCGTGCTCAGCGAGTACTCGATCGAATGCCCGTAGGCGGCGCGGGCCCGCTCGGCATCGCCGAAGAGGGCGGCCTGCGTGGACTCCTCCGCCGGGATGCGGTCGAAGATCGAGCCGTCGCCGACGTCGTCCCAGGAGATGAGCCGGGGGATGCGCGTCCACGGCGCGTGGCTCGAGATCAGGTCGACCTCGGCGAACAGCGGCGGCCGGTGACGCTTGGCCAGCTCGCGACGCTGCAGGGCGAGCAGGGTGTATTGGTCGGGCATCGGCGGCAAGCCGAAGTCCGGTCCGCGGTAGCCGAGGTTGCGCCGGTCGTAGACCTTGTCGTAGTGGTAGAAGGTCGAGCCCTCCGGCCACGCCCGGTGGTTGGCGGGCATGGCGCCGACCGCCCGCCATCCGGCGCGCTTGAACGCCCGGGTGAGGGTGAGGCGCTGGTACCCGACGAGCTGGTCGTACCGCCGCTGGCCGTCGACCAGGATCCCCGCCTGCAGGGTGGAGTGCGCCAGCCAGCTGAGGCCGCCGAAGGTCGGCGAGGTGAGGAACGCGCTACGCGAGGAGAAGCCGGCCGCCCCCAGCTGCACGGCGCCCCGTTCGAGCACCGCGTCGACGCTGTGCGAGAACGACGAGCCCTCGAGCGCGACCCTCCCATAGCTCTCGACGAACACGAGCAGAACGTCCTTGCCCCGCAGGCCGGTGAGCAGCCGGTTGCCGGGAGTGGCGCGAAAGCGGTCGTCGGCGATCTCGCGGGCGAGCGCAGCGCGATCCTGTAGGCCGGTCCGCACTGCCTGCACCTCGTCGACGGCGAGGGCGGCGGCACTCGAGGAGGCGACCGGAGCGCCGGCGACGCGGAGCGCCACCCAGACCACGGCCAGCGCCGCCGCCGCTCGGAGCGCCCAGACGCGGTGGCCGGCCGCGACCCGCGTCACCTGCAGCAGCGCCAGGACCGGGACGGCGAGGAGCGCGACGATGAGCAGGACTGCGACGGCGACGGCGAGGTCCGCGCCCGACCCGCCGACCGCGTCGCGCAGCGTCTCGATTCCGATCCCCACGTAGCCGGAGTCGTCGAGGGGCTTGAACGGCCGGTCGAACGCAGTGAAGAAGCCGACGTTGAGGACCTTCACGAGCACGAGCACGCTCAGCACCGCTCCCACGACCACGCCCAGCACGCGGCGCGGCGTGGCGGGCAGCAGGGCGGCGACGCCGACGACCACGAGGAGCTCGAGGGGCAGCCGCACGAACGCGTCGAGAGTGAGGTTGCTCGGGTGGTCCGGTGCGACGAGGGCGGCCCAGACGAGCAGCACGGCGACGCCCGAGGCCGCCACGCCGATGACGCCACGCTCTGACGCCTGATCACGGCGGCGCCACAGCCACCATGTGCACTGGCCGAACGACACTGCGAGCAGGGCGAGCGCGGCCACCAGGAGGGCTTGCATGAGCGCCCGGGGCAGGACCCCGGCGGCCGCTACCGTCAGCACGACGCCCTGCGTCGCCGCGACGAGCCTGCGCCAGCGGCGCGGCGGCAGTGGCACGCGCATCCACGGCAGCAGCCACTCGCCGGCGAGGAACAGGTAGCGCGCGGCGCCGATCGCGAGCACCCACGGGCCGAGCGTGTGCGCGACGTAGACGCTGAGGGCGAGGATCAGGAACGCGTCGACCTCGCCGTCGAAGCGCGCGCCCATCGCGGTCGCCGTCCCGGTGCGCCGCGCGACCGCTCCGTCGACAGCGTCGAGCACGAGCGCGACCGCGGCGAGCGTCACGAGCAGTGCGACCGGTGTGTCGTGCGTGAACGAGGCCGCGGCGAGCGCGGCGACGCCGACGGCGAGCGTGGCCCGGGCGAGCGTGATCCAGGACGCCGGCCCGATCGCCGGACCCGTCCGGCGCGGTCGCGCCCGTGTCGCGGTCATTCGTCCCGGAACCGGGTCGAGAACGCGTAGCGCAGCAGCACGACGTCGCCGATCTGCCGCACCTCGGCGAGCGTCGCGCGCCGCCCGGCGTTCCACGGGAAGCGCCCGTCGCTGACGAAGCGCGGCGCGCTCGAGTCGCCGACGAAGAACGGCGCCACGACGAGCTGGAGCTCGTCGACGAGGTCGTCGGCCAGGAACTGGGTGTGCACGACGCCACCGCCCTCGACCATGAGCCGCCCCACGCCGCGGTCGGCGAGGTCCTCGCTGAGCCGGCGCATCCGCACGCGACGACCGCAGTCGACGATCGTCGCCACCGGCCCGAGCCGCGCGCGGGCGTCCCTCACGCGCCCGCTCGAGGTGTAGATGAGCTTCTCGGTCTCGCCGACGGTGAAGAAGTTCGAGTCGGCGTCGAGGTCCACGCTCTCGCTCACGGTGATCTTCATCGGAGACGGCGGGAGCCCGCGGGCCGTGCGCTCGTCGCGGCGGGCCGGCGAGCGCACGAGCAGCCGCGGGTTGTCGGTGCGTACCGTGGCCGCGCCGACCATGATCGCGTCGCACGAGGCGCGCACCGCGTCGACCCGGTCGAAGTCAGCCTCGTTGGACAGCGCGAGGCGCGGCGTATGGTCGCTCAGGTAGCCGTCGATCGAGACGCTGCAGCTCAGCAGGGTGTACGGGCGGTCGGGCATGCGCGGCTCCGTCCCGGCGGGCGCGCACTACCCAGGCCGCCACGAGGACGGCGGCGCCCGGCAGGCTGGCGACGAACACCATCACGCCATACACGACTGCAGTGGCGACCCCGAGCGACGCGCCCAGGCCTGCGGCGGCGAACGCCCACGCAGTCACGCCCTCGCGCGGCCCCCAGCCGCCGACGTTGGGCAGCGCCGCGGCAAGCAACACGAGCATCGCCAGCGGCAGCACCTGGGACGCCGGCGCGGTGACCCCTGCGGTTCGCGCGGCGATCAGGAACGTGACCGCGTGGCCCGCGACGACCAGCGCCGACGCGAGCCCGATGACCGGCCACGCCCGCGCGGCGAGCAGCCCGTCGCGCAGGTCGCGGGCCACGGCGCCGCGCAGCCGCGAAATCCGGGACCCGCCCACCCGGCCGGCGGCCGGTCCCACCCGTGTCGCCAGCGCGACGCCGGCTGCGGCCACGAGGAGCGCGAGCGCGACGAGCGGCACGACCGCCTGAACGGGCGACGGCAGGAGGAGGAGGATGCCGACGGTGAGGACGACCTGCACGGCCTGCCCGGCCGAGCGCTCCCACACCACGGCGCGCAGCCCGCGACCGACGTCGCTCGTGTCCCGGCCGTGGCTGATCCCGCGGTGGACGTCGCCCACGACTCCGCCGGGCAGCGTGACGTTGAGGAAGATCGAGCGGTAGTACGCGGCCACCGCTGCACCCAACGGCGGGTCGACGCCGAGGCCTCGAGCGACGGTCTTCCAGCGCCAGGCACAGCACACGGTGGTCAGCACGGCGATGCCTGACCCAGCCGCCAGCGCCCCGCCGTCGACCGCGCGCAGGCCGTCGAGGAACGGGCCCGTGCCCACGCTCCAGGCCAGGACGGCGAGCGTCGCGGCGGCAACGGCGACGCGGATCGTCACGGCAGCACCAGCAGGTCGGCGTGGTCGACGGTGACGGCGAGCTGCCCGGCGGCCGCCTGCGCCAGGCGCCGGTCCCGGTAGGCGGCAGCCGGCGCGGCAAGCGCGGGCTCCTGCTCGCACGCCGCGGCGACCCACCCGCTGAGCCACTCGGCCATCAGGTCGGCGTGGGCCGCATCGAGGCGCCAGGGGCTCGGCCGGACGATGACGTCGGCTCCGATCACATCGACGGCGGCGACGGCGTCTGGGCCAAGCCGGCCTCCGCGGCGCTGGTGGTCGTTGAAGGCCGCGCCGATCCGCGCGTCGAGCGGCTCCGCCGGACTCAGCCTGATGCGCCCGACGACGGTCAGTGTGAGGAGCAGCGGAAGCCCGGTGCAGGCGCTGAGCATCCGGTGAAGCTCGTCGCGTGTCAGCAGGTCGAGCAGCGCCGAGGCGGTGACGAGGCTCGCGCCGGCGAGATCGTCCTGCTTCAGCCGCGTGATGTCGGACCGCCGCGTCTCGGACGTGACCGCGGCGAGCTCCAGCAGGCGCTCGTCACGGTCGTGCACCACCCAGTGCTGCGGCCCGGGCAGCCGCGGCGCGAGCCAGCGGCCCATCGCGCCGCTGCCGCCGCCCAGATCGTGGATCACGAGGCGGCCGGCGGCGGGAAGGTGCCGCGCGAGGCGCTCCGCGAGCTCGTCCGAGCGCGCCGCCGCGTCGGCCGGCTCGCGTAGGTCGAGCCACTCGGGGGTGACCGGGACGGCCGCCGCGCTCATCGCGCCGCTCCCGCGAGGACTCCGGCGAGAACGGACGTCGTGGCCGGCCACCCGCGCAGCGACGCGCGCCGCTCCCGGGCCGCCCGACGCAGGCGCCCGCGCAGCTCGGCGTCCCCGAGCCAGCTCCGCAGCGCGGCGCCGAGGGCCGCCGGGTCGTCGGGCGGGACGAGCATCCCGCCGTGCCCGAGGGACTCGGTCACCCCGCCCACGTGGGTGGCGAGGACCGGCACGCCGCGGGCCAGGGCTTCGGTGACGACCATGCCATAGGTCTCCGCGCGCGACGGCAGCACCAGCAGATCGGCGGCGGCGTACGCGCGGTCGAGCTCCGTGCCCGTGAGCGGTCCCGTGAAGCGCACGCGGCCGTCGATCGCGCGGCCGCGCACGCGGTCGGCCCAAGCTGGGTCGCGGACGACGCTGCCGACGCACGTGCATTGCCAGGGCTCCTCCGTGACCGTCGCGAGCGCATCGAGCAGCACGTCGTGCCCCTTGCCGGGCGTCAGCGCCGCGACGCACAGCAGCTCATCGCCGGCCGCGGTCCCCGGTGCGAGAGGCGCGGCGTCGACGCCGGGCGCCGCCACATGCACGCGGTCGTCCGGCAGCGCGTACAACTCGCCCAGCCGCCGCCGGGTCCAGGCGCTGGTCGTCACGACGGCGGCGGCCGCGTCGAGGACCGCCTGCTCGCGCGCATCGCCGAACGGCATGTGCACGAGCACGACCTGCCGCAGCCTGCGCGACTGCGGCACGAGCGTCTCGGGCGCGGGCGACGCGATCAGCCCGTCGATGAGAACCACGGCGCCGTCTGGGATCCGCCGGAGCGCGCGCGCAAGGGGCACCGCGTGCTCGTGCACCGTCCACCCGAGCGCGGCGAGCCCGTCGCAGACCCGGCGGTCGTACGTGTTCCCGCCGCTCGGCCGCGCCGGGTCGTCGACGTCCTCCGGGACGATGACGTGGACCTCGGTCACAGCAGCCGCTCGTAGCTCGCCCAGGCGACGTGGGATTCGTGCAACGTCACCAGCAGCCCGTCGAGCCCGTGCCCGCCCATCCGCCCGGCGAGCCGGTCCGCGACGACCCGGGCGAGCGCCTCGGTGGTGGTGTTCATGCCCGTGAGGTCCGCCTCGTCGTCGAGGTTGCGGTAGCCGAGCTCGGCCACCACGGCGCGGAGCGCCTCGGCGGCGCGGCCGATGTCGACCACGATGCCGTCGGCGTCGAGGGTCGCTCGTCGGAAGGTGGCGTCGACGACGTACGTCGCCCCGTGCAGCCGCTGCGCGGGCCCGAACACCTCGCCGCGCAGGCTGTGGGCGATCATCATGTGGTCGCGAACGGTCACGCTGAACACGGGCTACGCCTCGTCGTAGGTGACGGTGTGGCAGAGCGCCGGCAGACTGCCCGCGGCCAGGCGTGCCATGACGCCGGGCAGCTCGTCGAAGCGTGACGCGCCGGTGACGACCACGTCGAAGACGGGATCGCGCAGGAGCTCGAGCGCCAGGGCCAGCCGGTCGGCCGTCGTGCGGCGCGCGCTCCGGGCCGGGGACACCGTCCCGACCTGGCTCGCCCGCAGGCCGAGGCGACCCGTGTGGAACGAGCCGCCAAGCGAGAGCCGCACCTCGGTGTCGCCGTACCAGCTGAGATCGAGCACGGTGCCCTCGGGCGCGAGCAGGTCGAGCGAGCTCTGGAGCCCGGCGGATGTCGCGCTCGCGTGCACGACCAGGTCGCATCCGCCGGCGGCGTCCTCCGGCCGCGCGAACCCGGTGCCGAGCGCGGCCGCGACCTCGGCCCGGGACTCGTCGACGTCGACGAGCGTGACCTCGAGCGCCGGGAACCGGGCGAGCAGGCGAGCGACGCAGCAGCCGACCATCCCGGCGCCGACGACGGCGACGCGATCGCCGAGCAGCGGAGCCGCGTCCCAGAGGGCGTTGACGGCGGTCTCTACGGTGCCGGCGAGCACCGCGCGCGCGGGCGGCACGTCGTCGGGCACGACCGTCACGGCGCCGGCGGGCACGACGTACGCCGTCTGGTGCGGGTACAGGCAGAAGACCGTGCGGCCACGCAACTCCCGCGGCCCCTGCTCGACGGCGCCGACGCTCAGGTAGCCGTACTTCACCGGGCCCGGGAAATCCCCCTCCTGGAACGGCGCGCGCATCGCCGCGTACTGGCTCGGCGGCACGCCGCCCCGGAACACCAACGTCTCGGTGCCGCGGCTGACGCCGGACCGCAGGGTGCGGACCACGACATCGGCGCGCCCCGGCTCAGGCAGCGCGACCGGCCGGATCTCTCCGTGCCCAGGCGCGCGGAGCCAGAACGCGTGCGCGTCGTCGAGCACGTCTAGGAGGTACGCGCGAGGGTCGGGATGGGTTCGGGCTGGCCGGCAGGGCCCTTGGTCGCCCTGCCGGCCAGCGCGGTGGCTACACCGTCTCCGGGGTCTCGACGAGGGCCCGCCGGGCGGCGTGCTTGATCAGGTCGGCGATCGCCCGCGGCTGCGAGACGTAGATGGCGTGGCTGCCGGCCTCCTCGACGACGGTCGAGCCGGCGCGCTCAGACATCGCTCGCTGGGCCGGGGGCGGGATCATCCGGTCGTCGGTGGCGACCAGGGACCAGCTCGGCCTGCTGCGCCAGGCGGGCTCGCTGACGGCGCCGTTGAGCGCCTCGACGCCCCAGGGCACCTGCGAGTCGGCCATGAACGCCGCGTCGTCTGCCGGGAGATCCGCGGCGAACGAGTCCGCGAACTTCGGGCGGTCGAGGAACAGGAACCCGTCCTGCGGCGGCAGGATCGGCGGCACCGGCGCGCCCGGGGGCGGGTCGGCGATCAGGGTGTTGACCGACTCGCCGGCGTCGGGCACGAACGCGGCGATGTAGACGAGGCCGGCGACCTTGTCGTGCTTGCCGGCTTCGGTGACCACGACGCCGCCGTAGGAATGGCCGACGAGGATCGCCGGGCCGTCGAGCTGGTCGAGCGCGTTGTGGGTCGTCTCGACGTCGCTCTCGAGTGAGAGCGTCTGGTTCTGCACGACGCTGACGTTGAAGCCGTCGGCCTTCAGCAGGTCGTAGACGCCTCGCCAGCCGGACCCGTCGACGAAACCGCCGTGGACGAGGACGACGTTCTTCACATCAGTCATGGTTGACCTCCTTGGTTGTCGACCTCGGATGAAGTCGATGTGGTCATCCACAACTGTGGCCGCGGCCCGGTACCGACGCGTGCGTCATATGACGACACTTTCGGCCACCGACGTACGTACGTAGTCCGCGGTCCTACCGACCGCCGTCTGCCGCTCCGGCCGCGACCGCGGTGGGGGCCAGCGCGGCGCTCAGCTCACCGCGCGACGTGATCTCGAGCTTCGGGAACACCCGGTACAAGTGCGTGCTGATCGTGCGGTGCGAGAGGAACAGGCGCTGGCCGATCTCGCGGTTCGACAGTCCCTCGGCGGCAAGTTGGGCGATCTGCAGTTCCTGCGCAGTGAGCTGATCGCGCGCCTCCGGGACGCGACCGCGTCCGAGCCCGTCGTCTGCCGCAGGACGTCGACCAGGCATACGCGGACCACAGCGCAAACGGCGCGAACGGAAGCTCCGGGTCCGAGCCGCACGCCCCGGCCTCGCCGGCAGCGTCGAGCTGACGGCGGGATCGACCGGCGCCATGGATCCCCGACGCTCGGCCAGCGGGTGCACAGGTTGCTCGCACCGATGCCCAAGCCGAAGCCCCCGATCGATCCGGCACTGCTGAAGCACGAACAGGAGCGTGCCGAGGCGCGGCAAAACCGCCTCGCGGACAGGATCACCACCTTCGCGGGTTCGATGCTGTTCGTCTACCTGCACATCATCTGGTTCGGCTGCTGGATCGGCTTCGGAGTCGAGGGCTACCCCTACGGGCTGCTGACGATGATCGTCTCGCTCGAGGCGATCTTCCTCTCGACGTTCGTGATGATCAGCCAGAACCGCGCCGACGCGAAGCGCCAGGTGATCGCCAACGAGCAATGGCGCACGGTCCAGGAGGAGGACCAGCAGAACAAGGAGCTCCTCGACCTATCCAGGCAAATCTTGCGGCTGACCAAGGAGGTCCGGGCGCTGGCCGACCGCGACGACGTGCGAAGCGCATCGAGCTCGACGTCGTCACAGCCGTAGCAGCCGGGTCGCGGCAGCCTTCCAGGTGGCGATCACGTGTGCGTCGGGCTTGAGGTCGAGCGCGTGCACGGATGCGTCGCTGAGCTCGGCGGTGAGCGGCTGCGGTGCGGCGAGCCCGACGCGGACGCGGTTGCCGACCGCGGTCACGGACACGACTCGCGCGGGGAGGTGGTTCTGGGCGGATCCGACCTGTTCGGCGTCCTGCGGGGCGAGGGCGATCTCCCACGGGTAGACGCTGATCGCGACGGGCCCGTCGCCGGGTTCGGTGCTGAACACGGTTCCGCCGCCGTCGAGCGCGACGTGGGTGAGCCCGTCGGGCTGGGCGTGGGCGGTGCCGGTGAGCACGACGGCGCCGGTGAAGTCGGCGACGAACGCCGACGCCGGGGAGGCGGCGAGCTCCGCGGCGGTGCCCTGCTGGATGACGCGGCCGCCGTCGATGACGCCGACCCGGGTCCCGAGCACGGCGGCCTCGGTGAAGTCGTGGGTCACCAGCAGCGCGGGGACGCCGGTCTCGGAGAGCACGGCGGCGAGCTCGCGGCCGGCGTGAGCCCGCAGGCGGGGGTCGAGCGCTGACAGTGGCTCGTCGAGCAGCAGCGCGGCCGGCCGGCGCGCGAGGGCGCGGGCGACGGCGACGCGCTGGCGCTCGCCGCCGGACAGCGTGCGTGGGCGCTGGTCGGCGAGGTGGGCGATGCCGAAGCGCTCGAGGAGCGCGAGCGCGCGGGCGTGGCGCTCGGTCCGGTTGAGCCCGCGCAGCGGGTAGGCGACGTTCTGCCAGGCGCTCAGGTGCGCGAAGAGCGCGTACTCCTGGAAGACGTAGCCGCAGCGCCGGTGCTCGGGCGCGACGTCGACCCCGCGGTCGGTGTCGAGCCACACCTCGTCCGCGCACTGCACTCGGCCCGTGTGGGGGTGGACGAGGCCGGCCACGATCCGCAGCACGGAGGTCTTGCCGGCGCCGGACGGGCCTGCGAGCGCGACGCAGCTTCCGGCTGGGATCTCGAGCGCGACGTCGAGGGAGAACGCCCCGAGTCGCGTGGCGGCCTCAACGCGCAGCACCGCCGAGCCACGCCGAGCCGCTCAGCAACTTGACCGACAGCAGCAGGGCACCCGACACCGCCACGAGCACCGCCGAGAGCGCGAGCGCGCTGGTGAAGTCGGTCGAGAAGCGCTCGTAGATCGCCAACGGCACGGTCTGGGTGATACCGCGAAAGGAGCCGGCGAACATCAGCGTCGCGCCGAACTCGCCCAGCGCGCGGCCCCACGCGAGCGCCAGTCCGGAGATCAGGCTAGGCCCGGCCGCCGGGATCGCGACCCGGACGAACGTGCGGGCCTCGCCGGCGCCGAGCGTCCGCGAGGCGTCCAGCCACGTCCGATCGACGGCCTCGAACCCGGCCTGGGCCTGGCGCAGGTAGAACGGCGCGGCGACGAACGTGAGCGCCACGATCACCCCCGCGGTGGTGAGCACGAGCTGCACGCCCGCGTCTTCGATCAGGCCGCCGAGCACGCCGTTCGGTCCCAGCGCGGCGAGCAGGCCGATGCCCGCGACCGCCGGCGGCAGCACGAGCGGCAGCTCGACGAGCGTCACGACCGCCGCCCGGCCGCGGAACCGCCGCGTGGCCAGCAGATACGCCGCGGGAGTGCCAACGATGATGATGATCGTGACGGCGACGGCGGTGCAGAACAGGCTCAGGCGCAGCGCCTCCAGTGCCCCCTCTTCGCCGAGGCTCGCGAGCAGGTCCAGGGGGTCGGTGTCGATGAAGATCGCGACGATCGGCAGCGTCAGGAACAGCAGCGCGACGGTCAGCGCCGCAACCAGAAGCGCGGGGAACCAGCCCGCGCGCCTCACTGCTCGGGCGGCGGCTCGAACCCGGCGTCCGTCAGCGCCTGCGCCCCCGGTCCGTCGGTCAGACCATCGATGAACGCCTGCGCCGCCTCGGGCTCCTCGGCGCCCTTGACCACGGCGACGCCATAGGCGACCTGCGGCTGCAGGTCGTCCGGCAGCGTGATCGCCTTGAGCCGGCCGTCGGTCGCACGCACGTCGGAGATGTACAAGAAGCCGGCATCGACCGCGCCCTGCGTGAGCTTGCCGGTGATGCCCGCGACGTCGGGCTCCTCCGAGCGCACGTTGGCCAGGATGGCATCACGCTGGCCGGCGGGCAGCTTGTCGAGCACGGCGCGGGTGTAGGTCCCGACCGGCACGTCCTCTTGACCGATCGCGATGTTCACACCCTTCTTGGCGAGGTCCTCGAGCGAGCTCACCTTGTCGCTGTCGGCCGGCACCGCCAGCACGAGCTCGTTGCCGGCGAAAACCGTAGGCTCCTCCAACAGCCCCTTCTCGAAGAGCTCGTCGGGCAGCTTCGTGTTCGCCGCGGCGTAGACGTCGGGCTTGACGCCCTGCTCGATCTGCGCGGCCAGCTCGTCCGAGCCCGCGAACGAGAACTTCGCGTTCGCGTCGGAGAACTGCTTGCCGTACTCGGTGAACGCCGTCTTCAGTGACGCCGCGGCCGACACGGTCAGTTGCGGCTTGCCGCCGTCACCGCCGGACCCGCTCGATCCCTCGTCGTCGTCCCCGCATCCGCCCAGCGTCAGCGCGATCAGCGCGAGAAGAACCCCGAGCCACCGTGCCGTCCTCATCGCTCGCCCCTCTCGATCATCACCGACGTCGCCTTCACCGCGGCCGTGGCCCGCGCGCCCTCGACGAGACCGAGCTCCTCCACTGCATCGCGCGTGATCGCCGCCGTGATCCGATGCGGACCGGCCTCGATCTCCACCAGCGCCATCACGCCGTCGACCTCGACGGAGACGACGGTGCCCGGGAACCGGTTGCGCGCCGAGAGCCCGTCGCCGACCGAATGGCGCGGCGGGCGGCTCGTGAGCCGCTCGACCTCACGATGCGGCACTCGCCGCTGGTTACGCTCGTCGCGCGTGGTCTCGAGCTTGCCGGCGCGATCCCAGCGGCGCAGCGTGTCGACGCTCACGCCGATCGCACGCGCCGCCTGTCCCAGGCTGAGATCCTGCATCTGCCCAAGCATTGCACATGTAATCCCGCCTGTTTCCGCGCCACTGCATGGGAACGCAAGCGCTCACCACCATTTGCGTCCCAGTGCCGCTCGGGTCCTTCCTGAGCGATCGAGCGCGTCAAGCCCCTCCATCTCACCCGCGCCGAGCTCGAAGTCGAAGAGCTGCGCGTTCTCCGCGATGCGGTCGCGATGCGTCGACTTCGTGACGACCGGTATGCCGCGCTGGACGCGACCAGCGCAGAAGGACCTGGGCCGCGCTTCGCCCAAGGCGGTCTGCGATGCCTGCGACCACAGGGTCGCCGAGCAGTGCGCCGGTGCCCAGCGGGCTGTAGGCCTCGAGCGCGACGCCCCGTTCGGCGCAGGCGTCAAGGAGCGCCCGGCGATAGACCGAGGGGTTGAACTGCACCTGGTCGACCACGGGGGTGGTCGTCGCACCAGCGATGAGCTGGTCGAGCTCGCCGGCGTCGAAGTTGGAGACGCCGATCGCGCGGGCGTAGTTGCGCGCGCGGGCGGCCTCCATCCCGGCCCAGGCCCAGGTGGCCCCGCCTGCCGGCCAGTGGACGAGGTACAGGTCGACATAGTCGAGGTCGAGCTGCTCGATGCTGTACGCGGCCTCTCTCAGGGGGTCGCGCCGGCCGGGGTGGAACTTCGTCGTGATGAACACCTCGTCGCGCGCGATGCCGCTCTCGCGCAGCGCCCGGCCGACGCTCGCCTCGTTTCCATACGCCTGCGCGGTGTCGATGTGGCGGTACCCGAGCTCCAGTGCCGCCCGGACAGCGTGCACGCACGCCGGTCCGTCCGGCACCTGCCAGACGCCGAGGCCGAGCAGCGGCATCACCGTCCCGTCGGCGAGCACCCGGCTGCGTCCGTCGGTGGTCAGAGCGCCGATCGGCTCGGACCCCTGCATGCCCTAGTCGCTCGCAGAGAGGACCGCGCGGGCCGTCGCGGCGATGTCGGCCTGCGTGTTGGCGTGTCCCGCGATGCCCCAGCCGCCCTCCGGCGACTCCGTGAGGAGGACCCACGTCCGTTGCGCGAGGGTCGCGTCGCCGGCGGCCTGGGCCACGATCTCGGTCAGCTCCTTCACGACCCCGAGCTGCTTGTCGCGGTCAAGAACCCCCGCCGGCGTGAGGACCTGCACGCGCACGTACTCGCGGCGCCCCGCCGCGGTCGAGATCGCCTCGGCGGGGAGGTCGTGGATGAAGCCCGCCGTGTTGTCGGCGAACAGCGGGATCTCGGGGACCGCCTCCCAACGCATCACCGCGCGGGCGAGGTCCTGCGCCAGCCGGTGCTTGTCGCTGAAGGTCCCGGCGGCGGCGTAGACGTCGATCATCGGCATAGGCCGAACCATCAGCCTCGATCCTTGGTCCTGCATCACATGGTCATGCGATGCTTTCCCGTCGCCTTGGTGAGCTCTCCTACTCCCGTGGTTCGCGGTCGGGACGCTGAACTCGCGTCGATCGGTGTTCAGCTTGACCGCGTGCGGTCGGGCGCCGGTGCGGTGGTACTCGTCGAGGGAGAGCCGGGCATGGGCAAGACCCGCCTGCTGGCGGAGGCGGCCCGGGTCGCGCGACGGCTCGCGTTCCGGGTCGGCGCCGGCGCGGCCGAGCCCGGCGCGGAGGTCGTCGAGCTCGCTCCGCTGATGACCGCGCTGTTCGACGGCTCGCAGCCGCTGCTCGAGCGATCGGGGTTGCGGGAGCTTCACTCGCTGCCCGAGCAGCGGTACTGGCTGCTGCAGGACCTGCAGGCGATGCTCGAGCGCTCCGCGCTGGACGGGCCGCTCCTGATCTCGCTCGACGACCTGCAGTGGGGCGACAGCGGGACAGCGGCGGCGCTGCGCGCGCTGCCCGTCCGGCTCGCCGACCTGCCGGTCGCCTGGATCCTCGCCTTCCGCCCCGAGCAGGGCTCGGCCCAGCTCCTCAGCGCGATCGAGCATCTCGACCACAACGGCGCCGAGAGGATCGTCGTCGGCCCGCTCGACGACGCCGCCGTGGCCCAGGTGGCCGAGGACGTCATGGACGCCGAGCCCGACGACGCGCTTCTTGACCTCGTCAAAGGCGCGCGCGGCAGCCCGTTCCTGATCACGGAGCTGCTCTCCGGACTCCGGGACGAGGACCTGATCCGCGTCGTCGCCGGTCAGGCGGAGCTGGTCGAAGCACGTCTGCCCCGCCGCGTGCGAGTCCACGATGCGCGAGCGGTTGCGCAGCGTCTCCCCGCCCGCGCGCGAGGCCGCCACGGTCGCCGCCTCGCTCGGCCGCCGGTTCTCCTTCGCCGACCTGGCCACCATGCTCGACCGGCCCGCGGCGACACTGCTCGGTCCGGTGGAGGAGCTCATCGACAGCGGGATGCTCGTCGAGAGCGGCGACCGCCTCGCGTTCCGGCACGACGTCACCCGCGAGGCCGTTCGTGACAGCGTCCCGCTGTCGGCCCGGCACGCGCTCGACCGCCAGGCCGCCGACATGCTCCTGGCGGCCGGCGCCACGCCCGTCGAGGTCGCCGCGCAGATCGCGGCGAGCGCCGAGCCCGGCGACGAGCAGGCGATCTCGATCCTCTTGCGGGCCGGCGAGGCGCTCGCCACCACCGACCCCGGGGCCGGGGCCGATCTCAGCCGGCGCGCGCTGGAGCTGGCGCCACGCGACCACGCCCTGCGCGGGCCGCTCCTGGCCCAGACCGCAGTCCTGCTGAATTCCGCGGGCCGCGTCGACGAAGCGCGAGCCTTCGCCGACACGCAGCTGCGCGACGCGCTGCCGGCAGAGCAGGAGGCCGAGGTGCTCCTCGGCATCGCGGGCATGTTCCGCGCCCCGCCCGACGCACGGGTCGCCGCCGGCCGCCAGGCGCTCGCGCTCCCCGAGCTGCCGGTGCATCTGCGCGCCCAGCACCTCGCGGCGCTCTTTCACAACCTGCTCGTCGGCGGCCGCACCGAGGAGGCGAAGGCGATCCGCGACGAGACGGCCGCGGCCGTGCAGGCGAGCGGGGATGCCAACTCAGCGTTCGCGTTCGCGCTCGCCGAGACCGTCACCGCCCATGTCGACGGTCGCTACCAGGACGCGCTCGAGATGACCGAGCAGGCGGCGAGCGCCGGCATCGGCACGACCGACTGGGCGCGCGAGCGCCTCGCGCAAGAGTGGCGCTGCGAGACGCGCACCGTGCTGGACCACGTGGATGACTCACTGCGCCTGGCTGCCGACAGCATCGCGGCGGCCCAGCGCGACCGAAACGGCTGGGGCATCCGCATCTTCGAGATCTGGCGCGGGCGGCAGCTGCACCAGCTGGGCCGGCTCGCCGATGCCGGCGCCATCCTCGAAGGACAGTTCAGCCCCGAGACCGGCGATCGCTTCATCGGCGCCCTCGATGCCGCGGGCATCGTCGCCCTGGGGCGAGTCGCGCTGCATCAGGGCAACGGGCGCCTGCAGCAACGAACGGCCCAACTTGCAAGCGGTCTTCTCGAGGACAGCACGCCGAACTTCCGCCGCCAGGCGGTATGGCTCCACGCCCTGCAGACGATGGCCACCGGCGATCCCGGGGCCGCGCACGGTTGGCTGTGCGCCCTCGGCGAGGACCAGCGCACCGCGATCCTGCCGCTCTTCCCGGTCGACGTGACCGACGAGATCCCGCTGGCCCGTATCGCCCTCGCCGCCGGCGACGACGAACTGGCTGAGGTGGCGGCCGCCCAGGCGGACCGGCGCGCACAGCGCAACCCACAGGTCGCGACGATCGTCGCGACCGCGGCCCACGTCCGCGGATTGCTCACGTCGAACATCGAGGAGCTCGAACGCGCCGTCGACCTCTTCTCGACTTCGCCGCGACGGCTCACGCGCGCCTACGCGCTCGAGGACCTCGGCGTCGCACGCGCCCGCGCCGGCGCGGTCGACGCCGCGATCGAGGCGCTCGACGGCGCGCTGGTCCTGTTCGCAGAAGCAGGCGCCGCCTGGGACACGGGCCGCGTGCGAAGCCGCCTCCGCGACCACGGCGTCCGCCGACGCCTTGTCGCGCGGGAGCGGGCCGAGACCGGCTGGGCGGCAATGACCGACTCCGAGCTCGCCGTCGCGCGCCTCGTCGCCCAAGGTCTCACCAACCGCGAGGTCGCCGAGCAGCTGTTCGTGTCCCCGCACACCGTCTCGAGCCACTTGCGGAGCGTCTTCGCCAAGCTCGACATCAACTCGCGCATCGCGCTCGCCCGGATCGCGGCCGAGCACGACACGACGACGACGCGCTAAGAGCTCACACGAATCGGCGATGCCGATCGCTGCGGTCTTGATGAACCTCCCGCCGATGGAGACAGTCAGATGAGCGCACAGGCAGGTTCGCCGATCACTACCTACTTCCGAGTCTGCGACGGGGTGCGAGTGAGGTTCGCCGATACCAAGGCAGGCTCGGAGATCACCGTTCTGCTGCTCGCGCCGTGGCCCGAAACACTTTGGGCGTTCCGCCGAATCTGGGACGGCGTCTCGAGAGTCGGGCGGGTCGTCGCCATCGACATGCCGGGATTCGGTCACTCCGACGGTCGCCCGGAACTGATCGCTCCGGACGCCTCGGGAGCGTTCCTGGCCCGCCTGATCGACGAGTGGGGCCTCGGAGCTCCGCATATCGTCGGCCCTGATGTCGGCACCGCCGCGGCGCTCTTCCTTGCCGCGCGGTCACCAGAGCGCGTTACGAGCTTGACGATCGGCAGCGGCGCAGTCCGCTTCCCGATCGACGCGGGCGGTGCGCTCAAGGATGTCATCGAAGCGCCGAGTCTGGACGTCGTGCGCGGGCTGGATGCCAGGACCAACATCGGCCATGCGGTCGAGGCCGCTGCGGCGGGCGGCAGCGAGCCCGAAGTCCACGAGGACTATGTCAGCGCCTACGATCTCGGGCGGTTCGCGGAGTCGGCCCGGTTCGTGCGGCATTACCCCGAGCAGAACCCGGTGTTGCGCGATCTGCTGCCGACGATCACGACGCCGACCCAGATCGTGGCGGGGCGCGACGATGACCTGGTGCCGTGGTCGAACAACCAGTACCTCGACGACCTCCTCCCTCACAGCGAGATCCATCCTCTCGACGCGGGTCACTTCGCGTGGGAGCAAGCAGCGGAGGAATACGGCCGCCTCGTCGTCGACTGGGTCAGCGGCGGGTATCGGCGCGTCGTGCCGGGCTAGCCGCCAGCTGTCTGATCTGCACGATCCTCGAAGGAGCACACGTGTCCGAGACGGGACTGGTCGCGACCTACGTCGACGCCAAGAACCAAATGCTCAGCGCCGCCAACGGCGTTGACTACGCCTACCGGTCCACGGGCGGCGCCTCCGATGCGACCCCGCTCGTGACCCTGCAGCACTTCCGCGGCAACCTCGACAACTGGGATCCCGCGCTCATCGATGCGCTCGCCCGCGGCCGTCGAGTGATCACCTTCGACAACCGGGGGGTCGCCGCCTCGAGCGGGACGACACCGAGCACGATCGCGCAGATGGCGCTCGACGCGATCGACTTCATCGATGCGCTGGACGTGGGAGAGGTCGATCTGCTCGGGTTCTCGATCGGCAGCTTCGTCGCCCAGGAGATCGCTCTCGTTCGCCCCTCGATCGTGCGCAAGGTGGTGCTCGCCTCTGCGGCTCCGCAGGGAGCCAGCGGAATGCACGGCTGGGCCGCGGACGTCATCGCCGCCGTGGGCAAGCCCGAGCCGTCGCCCGAGGGCTACCTGAGCGTCTTCTTCACCGGCTCGGAGGCGAGCCGTGCGGCGGGACAAGCGGTCGTCGGACGGATCTTCGGGGCACGCACGGTCGACCGCGACGCCGCCACCGGCTGGCAGACCCGGCTCGCGCAATACGACGCCGTGTGCACCTGGGGACAGCCAAACCACTCGCTGCTCGAGCGCCTCTCGGCGATCGACAAGCCCGTGTTCGTGGCCAACGGCGACAGCGACCCCATGATCCTCCCGCGCTACTCCTACCTGCTGGCCGGCCTGATCCCCGAGGCGCGCCTGAAGATCTACCCGGACGCCGCGCACGGCTTCCTCTTCCAACACTCCGCCGAGTTCGCCGCCGACGTGGACGCTTTCCTGGCCGGCGAATGAATCACAGCCAGCCGCGGTGACGGACAAGGCCGGCCACGGTCACGACCAGGCAGGCCATCGCGATCATCGTCACCAGGAACGCGGCTGGGGTAGTGAACGCGTCGGGGAGGGAGTTCATGCCCATGACCGACGCGAGCAGCCCGTAGAGCTCGCGATGGGGGGGCCAGGAGGCGGCGCAGGCGCCCGACGCGTTGCCGGAGTCCGACGAGCTGCTTGAAGACGCCATCGTCATCAGCCCGGCCGACCATGACCTGGAGATCGAAGCGGTCGAGCTCGACCTCGAAGGGCTCGCTCTCCCGCAGGTAGCTTGCGATGTGCGGTGAGGATCCAGTTCTCACCGACGACGCAATGCAGCGCGACGGGCTCATACCCGAGTGGCGTGCGCTCCGCGAGAACCACGACGAGGTGGAAGTAGGAGTCGTGAAAGAGCAGTTCCGGCTCGCGTAGGTCCGTCGGTGATCCGCGCCACGCTGGCAGGGGCCAGATCGACTTGCCGCGCTGCCCCCTCGAGGAAACCGAGGTCTGAGACGTCGATCCAGAGGAGTTGGTGCTCACCGAGCCCGTCGACATCGACCTCATCGATTCCGAGGTGACGGTCACGGCTCTCGGCGTCGTAGAGCACCACCATGACTGCACGGTATGACCGGCCGAGTCCGGAGCCAACGCGGAGATGCGATCGGCCGATCGGCCCTCTCGATCATCAGGCCACACGATCGAGCGTTCGGCCTCGCGGATCGACGACTCGCCGGCTTGCACCTAGCGTCGCGATACATGAAACGTCACATTCTCAGGCTGTCCCTGATTGCTTTCACCGTCGCGACGCTCGCCGGGTGTGGTGGCGGTGGGAGCGGCACCGCGAGCGCACCGGCGGCCCCGTCATCGCACTCGGGCTCGACGATCACCATCAGCGACTTCAAGTTCGCCCCCGCCGCACTCACGGCGCGGCACGGTGCTCCCATCAAGGTCACAAACAGCGACGGCGTGGCGCATACGCTGACCGCCGACGACGGCCAGAGCTTCGACTCTGGGACGGTGGCGTCGGGTGATTCGGCGACGATCCGCGTCGCCCAGGCCGGCCGCTTCTCATACCACTGCACCATCCATCCGTTCATGAAGGGCGAGCTCGTGGCGGAGTAGCAAGCGGTCTACTTCGTGATCGCCGGGACGGTGAGTGGGATGGCGGCCGCGACGACCGTGCCGCCGCCGGCGGCGCTGTCCAGCTCCAGCCGGCCGTCGAGCGCCGCCAGCCGGTCGCGCAGTCCGAGCAGTCCGCTGCCCTCGCGCCGCGCGCCACCGATCCCGTCGTCGCGCACCTCCACGCACAGCGCGCCGTCGCCGAGATGGGCGGCGACCGCGACGCGGTGGGCGTGCGCGTGCTTGGCGACGTTGGTCAGCGCCTCGGCGACGACGAAGTAGGCCGTCGCCTCCACCTGAGCCGGGAGCCGGCCGACGTCGACGCCCACGTCGACCGGCACCGGCATCCGCGCAGCCAGCGCGTCAACGCCCGCCACGAGCCCGCCCTGCAGCAGGACGGCCGGCATGATCCCGTGCGCGAGCTCGCGCAGCTCGTTGCTCGCCTGCCGCGCGTGATCCAGCGCTTCGGAGACCAGCTCGGCGGCGGCGCCCGGGTCGTCCGATCGCGCGGCTCGCCAGGCCGAGCGTGATGATCGTGTGGACGAGCCTCTGCTGCGCGCCGTCGTGCAGGTCGCGGACCACGTTCCGGCGCTCCTGGTCGGCGGCCGCGATGATGCGCGCGCGCGAGGCCGCGAGCTCGATCCGCGCCTCGACGTTGGCGATCGCGGTCGCGACGAGCTCGCTGAAGTTGGCGATCCGGGCCTCCGTGTCGGGCGGCAGCGGCGTCGGCTGCTGCGACAGCGCGATCATCACCCCCCACAGCCGGCCGTCGACCACAATCGGGGCGCCGACGCCGGACCGGTAGCCCTCCGCACGCGCGGTGCCGGCCAGAACGCCGTGCGCGAGCTCGTAGTCGTCCACGCGAGCGGGCCGGCGGGTGCGGTGCACCTGAGCGGTCACGCTCCCGCCCTCGAAGGTCAGAGGCGTCCCGAGCGCGAACGCGTCGGACGGCGGCGCCCAGGTGCCGACGACCGTCGCCCCACCCTCAGGCTCGTACCGGACGACGCGGGCGGCCTCGACACCCAGCACACGACTGAGCTCCTCGGCGACCTTGGCGAACACGTCGGCCGGCGGCGACTCGCGGGCGACGAGCGTCGCGACGCGCCGCAGCGCCGACTGCTCCTCGAAGAGCTCGCGCCGAGCCGCCTCACCGGCTTCAGCACGGCGGGCGGCGGACGCCGCGAGCCGACCGACGAGCACGCCGCCTGCCAGGTACACGAGCAGGGTGCCGGCGTTTGCGGCGTCCGGCAGCGCGTGCGGATGGGTAGGGGGGAGCTCGAACCAGTCGAACGCCACCAACGAGGCGATGGCGACGGGCACGGCGTAGGCGATGTCCCAGACGCGGTCGACCACGCTCACCGCCGCGAGGCACGCGATGGCGATGACGGTCACGAGCACGACGGGATCGACCACCGCGACCGCCACGGCGACGATCACGAAACAGGCGACGGCAACGAGCGCGGCGACGCCGATCTCGGCGCCAACTCCGAGCCGCCGCGCTGGCGTCCACGCGGTCACGGCGGCGACCTTAAGCGAGGATGGAGCACCCTTCATCTCCTGATCGAGATGATGCGATAGCCGAGGGCGATTGAGCCCGGCCTTGGGGGTCTGGCGCCGGCGACTAGCGAAGACCGGATAGCAGCTGGACCTGTGACATCACGCGTCGCGGCCGGCCCAGACGGTGACTCGCTCCAGCGGCAGGCCGACCTTCGTCGCGACGAGCCATGCCGCGTGATCCTCGTTCTCCGTCCAGACGTCGCGCACGGCAATCACTGCGCCGTCGTGCTCGATCGTCCAACCTGCCTGCTGCGCCGCCTCCTCGAGCGTCGATCGGTGCTCCCCGAGTTCAAAGCCTTCGGGCAAGGTCACGTCGAACGGCTCATGTTCCGGTGGATGCCTGCCCTTGGGCACAGCGGTGAGCCTACCGGTGCCCCGGTCCGCTGCTCTGTCGGCGTCCGGGCGACTCTTCGCGCCTCCCGCGGGAGTAGTCGCCGCCCTCGGCTGCCGCGCCAGCCTCACGTCAACGAGTAGCCGCCAAGCCGACGACAGACGGCGCCGCGCGGAGGACCCTGGGAGGACCAACGAACGGGACTCAGAGGAGCGCACATGACGCCGAGTCAACGCATCATCTACACCGCCGAGGCACACGTCACCGGCGGGCGGACCGAAGGGCACGGCCGTACGGCCGACGGGGCGCTGGACGTGGACCTGCGGACGCCGACCGAGATGGGCGGACAGGGCGGCGGCACCAATCCTGAGGAGCTCTTCGCGGTCGGCTACGCCGCCTGCTTCGAATCCGCCCTGGGCGCCGCGGGCCGGCGCCAGCGGCAGGAGGTGGGCGACGTCGCAATCGACTCGAGGGTGATGCTGGTGCCCGCGGAGGACCGGCGCTGGAAGCTCGCCGCCGAGCTCGCGATCACGCTGCCCGCGGTCAACGACCCGGCCGTGGCCGAGGCGCTAGTGAGAGAGGCACACCGGACCTGCCCGTACTCGAACGCGACCCGCGGCAACATCGACGTGGCGCTGAGCGTCAACGGTCGCGGTGTCGAGACGACCTCCGACGCGGTGGCGGCATGAGGGCCCTGGCCGCCGCGGCCCTGGTGCCGCTCACCGCCCTGTCGATCGCTGCCTGCGGCGGCGGCAACGGGAGTGCCACCGCACCGGCGCCGCACCGCCAGACCGCGAGCGGATCGGTCGCGGTCAGCGTGGCGAACAGCCACCTGGGCAGGATCCTCGTGGGCGCGAACGGCCGCACCCTGTACTTGTTCACCAAGGACTCGGGGACGAAGAGCGCGTGCTCCGGCGCGTGCGCCGTCGCCTGGCCGCCGCTGCGGGCCAACGGCAAGCCGGCGGTCGGGAGCGGCGCGAGCGCAGCGCTGGTGGGAACCACAAGCGGCGCGCAGGTCACATACAACGGCCACCCGCTGTACTACTTCGTGAAGGACAAGAAGGCGAAGGACACCAACGGCGAGGGCGTGACGGCGTTCGGAGGCACCTGGTTCGCGGTGTCCGCGGCGGGCAACCGGGTCTCGCCGCCGGCGTCGCCGGCGCCGACTCCGGCGCCCACGCCGCGGGCGACGCCGACGCCGCCGCCGACTCCAAGGGCGACGCCGACTCCCACACCGTCGAACCCCATCCCGCAGAACAACGGCGGTGACGGCGATGCGGACAACAACGGCGGCCCCGACGACGGGGACGGCGGCGTCTAGTGATGCGCAGGCCGACCCGCGCGACCGCAGGCCTGTTGGTGCCACCTCTGGCCGCGGTCGTGCTGGTCCTGGTGCTGGCCGGCGGTGGCGGATCGAGCCACCGCCCGGCCGCCGACCCGTTTGCCTGGCTGCACCCGGCTGCGCCGCCGGCCGGCTGGCACGTCGTCCGCATCGCGGACGGGGCGACACTCCCGTACCCGCCCGGATGGCGACCGATCAGGACCGACCCGGGCACGGCGTCAGTGGCCCTGCTCCGGCACGGCCGGATAGAGGGCTACCTCAACGCCACCCCGCGGCAGGGGACGGAGACGCTCGCGAACTGGAGCCGCTTCCGCCCGGCGCACAACCGGGGCGAAGGCGACCGAGACGTGCGGCTGATCGCCTCGTCCAGCGACCTCACCTTCCGCGCCGGACGCGGATCGTGCGTGATCGACGACTACACGACCTCGAAGGCCACGTACCGCGAGATCGCATGCCTGGTGTCCGGCCCCCGATCGACCGCGGTGGTCGTAGCCGCGGCCCCGACCTCGCTCTGGCACCAGCAAGCGGCCACGTTGGAACGAGCCGTCTCGAGCTTCACGTCCTAGTTATCCAGAACCCAGGAGACACCAGTGAGCGCAAATCCCAACATCAGGTCCTCGGCCACCGCGGGCCGGATGACCATGGCCCGCCGGTCGACCATGGCCCGCGCCGCGCTCTACCTCGGCGCACTCGGAGTCCTGGCGACCGGGGTCATCCACATCCAGCAGTTCTACGGCCAGGACTACTCGACCGTGCCCACGATCGGCACGCTCTTCTTCCTCAACTTCGTGTCGGCGGTGGTCATCGCCGCCGGGCTGGTCGCGCCGCTTGGGCGCGTCGCCGGGCGCCATGCCGACCTGGTCCGCGCCGGCTTCGCCGTCGCCGGCATCGGGCTCGCGGTCCTGTCGCTCGTGGCACTGTTCATCTCGGAGTCGAGCAGCCTGTTCAACTTCACCGAGAACGGCTATCGCACCGCGATCGTGCTCACGATCATCGCGGAGGCCGCCGCCACGGTGTTCCTCGTCAGCTTCCTCGCGCTCAGTGGCCTTCCCGCCAGGCGCCGCTGACCGACGAGGCGATCGCGCTACGCCTAGCACCCTACCCCCGATGCGGTAGCGCGAAGTGTCCACCTCAGGCCGATGACGAGCGCGGGGAGAGCTTCGATCATCCGGGCGGCATGAGCAAGACGGCGATCGACCGCAGCTTTCTCCTTCAGCGTGCGCAGCCCGCCCTGAGCGGGCTGATGGACGGCTCGCTGTCGACGCTGGCTCCGATCTTCACGGTCGTGCTCGCGACGCACCAGCCGCTCACCGCCTTCTTCACCGGCCTGGCGACCGCTCTCGGAGCCGGGGTGAGCATGGCGTTCTCCGAAGGCCTATCGGACACCGGCGATCTCACCGGACGCGGCAGCCCGATCGTCCGCGGCGCCATCACCGGGCTCGGGACGTTCGTCGGCGGCGTCTTCCACACCCTGCCGTTCCTGATCGCCGACTACCACGTCGCAATCGTCGTGGCGGTGGTCGTGGTTGCGGTCGAGCTGATCTCGCTGGCGGTGCTGCGGGCGGTGGCGTTCCGGACGAGCTTCACGCGCTCGTTCGTCGCCGTCGCTGTCGGCGGCGGGATCATCGCCTCGTTGAGCGCAGCGCTCGGCGCCGCCGCCGGATGAGTGCACATCAACACCTGGGAGGAACAGCAACGGCGGCTACGAGTAACAACCTCGTGGTGATCGCCGGCGGATGATCCCGGCCCACGACGGTCGCGACGCGCCACCGCATCCCGCCTGATCGAGCCGCTGCACCGCGCTCCTCGACGCGCGGCCCTATGTCGCCAGGCGGCGTGTCGCCTCGGCGACGAGGATGAGCGCGAACAGCAGTCCGAGCTGCTGCAGCAGCCCGACGACGTATGTGAGGGCCGCGGCCCTGAGCACCCGCTCGACGTCCCCGGTCTCCTCAGCGTCGGTCAGGCCGTTGTCGCGCAGCAGGGTCAGGGCGCGATGGCTCGCGCTGATCTCGACCGGCAGGGTGGCGAGCGCGAAGATGACCATCCCGGCGACGTACGCGATCGAGAGCACCATGAGGATCGGGACGCCGAACCAGAAGCCGCCGATGAAGAAGAACCCTGACCAGGGCGCGAGCTTGGCGAGGGGCTCTCCGACGGCGCGGCGCGCGCGATAGACCCGGCTGCCGTCCTCGTCCTGGTAGGCGTGAGAGACCTCGTGGGCGGCGATCCCGAGCGCTGCCACGCTGCGCTCGCCCGCGACCGCCTCGGACAGCCGCAGCGTCTGCATCGAGCCGTCGTAGTGGTCGCTGAGGAACCCGGGCGTCTGCTCGACGCGCACACGACCGAGGCCATGGGCGTCCAGCAACGCCCTGGCCAGCTGCGCGCCCGTCACGCCGGCGCGATTGGCGATGGCGCGGTAGCGCGCGAACACGGATCGAACGCGCCGCTGCACGAGGACGCCGGCGACGAGGGGGACCAACAGCAACAGCCAAAGCAGCTCGATCAACGCTCGGGATGCTGCCCGAGGTCGGCGTCCCTGTCATCGGTCCGCAGCCGTATCTCTCACGTACCGCAGCGGTCGCTCCTACTCCCGGCGAAGGAGATCAAGGAGGCGCCGGTCGGCCGAGGACGCCTCGCTGAGCGAGCGGCTGCGCTCACGATCCCAGGCCGTCAGCACGGCCAGGATCGCCGCGACCCCGGCCGACAGCGCCAGCGCCGGGAGCTGACGCCCGAGCATCCCGAGAAGCACGAGCGCGATCACCGCCAAGAGGCGCCGGCGGCTCACCGAGCTCCGCATCCGCAGCCGGACCAGCGACTCGCCGACCAGGTACAGCGCCGGTCCCCCGACCACCATCGCGACGCCCGCGGCGGCGAGCGGCTCGTCGGGATGGGCGATCAGCAGATCATCGGCGATCGCGACCATGATGATCCCGGCGACGATCGGCAGGTGCAGATAGCTGTACGCGTCGCGCGCAAGCCGCCCCGGGTCGTCGGACTCGGCGATGTGCCGTTGCGCCTGCCCGGCCACCTCATCGAAGTACAGCCAGCACAGCGTGGCGGTGATCGTGAACGCACACGCGAGCGCCATCACGACGTCGAGTGGCAGCCCGCGCGTGCTTGCGGTGGCGCCGGTCACGACGATCGACTCGCCCAGTGCGATGATCAGGAAGGCCTGGACGCGATCGGCGAAATGCCCGCCCTCGATGTCCCACTCGCCGGTTCGCGACCGGCCGAGCAACGGAGTGCGGAAGCCGACGAACGGAGCCGCCAGGTCGACCGCGAGCGCCGCGCCCCACACCGCAAGCCGGGCGGACGGCGACACGAGCGCCCCGGCGATCCACAGGATCCCCGACGCGCAGCTCCAGACCACGACGCCCTGGAACAGCGGCCGCAGTGGCTCGCCCCTGTGCAGCAAGAGCAGCTGCGCGACGTTGCGGCCGACCTGCAGCGTTACGTACGCGCCGGCGAACAACGCGGCAGTGCTCGTGAAGGCGGTCGGGATCGCCGCCGACATCAGCAGACTCACGAGCGCGGCCCCCATGAGCACGACGCGCACGACCGGCGAGCGCGGGTCGAACCAGTTGACCATCCAGGTCGTGTAGATCCACGCCCACCACACGACGAGCAACAGGAACGCCGCCTGGCCGATCGCCTCGATCCGCAGCTCCCCGTCGATCACCAGGTGCGAGAGCTGCGTGAGGGCGAAGATGTAGACGAGATCGAAGAACAGCTCGAACGCCGTCGTGCGCTGCTCGTCGCCGTCGCGCGGCCGGAGGTGACGCGACCGGGTGGGACGCAGCGCGCTCGAGCTCACGCGCCGGCCGCGCGAGAGGGTCTCGGACACGCTGGCTTCTCTCGACTCGTGGAGTAACGGATCGGGACCGTCGCAGGTCGTGATGCGTCGGCCACCGCATGAACGTGCGATGTGTAGCCGCCCGCAAGAGATCGCACGATCGGGCCGTTTGGACTACCCCTCCCGCTGTTGGAGAAGTAGATACGCCGCGAGCGAACCGGGCGGCGCCGCCGCCGAGGACCGGTTCGCATGCTCGATGATCGCGTCCGCGATGTACCGTCGTGCAGCAGGCTTGGGGTACGCATCGAGCACGTCCTTGCGGAGCCCATCGGCCACGACACCTGTGAGTCGCCCCGCGTCGATGAAGACGCCCTTGTAGGTGAGGTAAGTCAGGAGGCCGCGGCGCTCGGCGAGCCCGTGAGATGAATGCAGAGCGATCGCCTCCCAGACCCGCTCAACGTCGGCTTCCGCGACACCATGCTCTCTCAGCACCGCGGCTGCCAGGTCGGCTCCCTCAACTTCGAAGCGAGCCTGACCGCGGGCGTGCTCGCCGAGCCCCAGATCGTGCATCACCGTGGCGGCGAAGAGCAGCTCCTCGTCGTAGCCCGCGTCGTTCAAGCAGCCCTCGTGTTCGGCGAGCAAGCGTGCGAACAGGAAGGTTCGGATGCTGTGGTTCACGATCGGGCGGCTCTCCGTGGCCCGGACTAGTGCGAGGCTCGCGTCGACCAGCGGCCCGGTGGGGAGCGCGAGGATCTCGTTCATGGCCGGACGGTAGCTCGACAACCGGTAGCCCAACAGTGGCCCGGAGGTCGTCTATCGCTAAGATCGGGCCATAGAGTCGGGACATCCTCACCGAGTCGCTGTGGTCGTGTTGCCGGGCGTGATCCCGCTTGAGTTCGGTACCGCGACGCAGGTCTTCGGCCGGGACCCCCACTACGACCTGACGGTCTGTGCAGAGGGCCGAGCCGCCCCGGTCCCCGGATCGGGGTTTGTCATCAACACGGCGGCCGGGCTCGAAGGTCTCCAGCGAGCGGACACCGTGATCGTCCCGGGCTACGAGGATGTCGACGCCACTGTCTCTGCGGCGGTCCTCGACGCGTTGCGGGTTGCACGCGTCCGCGGCGTTCGGCTCGTATCGATCTGTACTGGAGCCTTCGCGCTAGCCGCCGCCGGGCTCCTCGACGGGCGTCCCGCGACAACCCACTGGCGATGGACTCGCGAGCTGCAAGCCCGCTATCCCGCGGTCGAGGTGTTGCCGAACCGCCTGTTCGTTGACGACGGCGACACCCTGACATCGGCCGGCGTGACGGCGGGGATCGACTTGTGCCTCCATCTCATCCGGCGCGACCACGGCGCTGCAGCCGCCAACACCCGGGCACGTGCGCTCGTCGCTCCGCCGCAGCGACAGGGAGGGCAGGCTCAATTCGTCGAACGGCTGGTCCCTGAGGCGAGTGGCCACGACCTCGGCCCGCTTCGCGACTGGATGCTCGAGAACCTCGCACTTCCACATGACCTCGACACGCTCGCTAGGCGCGCCCACATGTCCCGACGAACACTCACCCGCCGGTTTCGAGAGGAAACCGGAGTGTCTCCGATGAGGTGGCTCGCCGACGCCCGTATCGATCGAGCGCGTGAGCTGCTGGAGATGACCGCCGAGCCTGTCGAGAACATCGGCCGGCTTACTGGACTCGGCGCCCCGGCCTCCGTTCGGGCGGCCTTCCACCGGCACATCGGCACTTCGCCGCAGGAATACCGGTCGCTCTTCGGCCACCGCACGCCGACGATCCGATGATCGTCCGCAACAAGGCCGATTCGTGTGTGCCAAGACCAGACGCAGGTGCCTCGATGCAAACGACTCGCGACATGCTCCGACGGCAGGCCCAGAGTGTCCGTGTCAGGCTCGAGCGAGGAGGTAGTGGAACACGTTGGTGAGCGCGTAGCTGCCATCCGCCGTGCGATATGGCGCCAGCGTATCGACGATCTCGCGCCGCAGCGCGTCCTCACGTTCGCGCCCGGCCAGCTCGGCAAGGCCCATTGGGGCCACCAGCAGACGGCCGAGGGTTTCCTCGTCCCGGTACTTGAAGGCGTACTCCGTGTCGAATGCGCTCTCTGGCGTCAGGCCGGCCTCGCTCGCCAGTCCCTCGAGGACGCCGGCGTTCCAGAGCTTTGGCGGCGGCGGTGCGTCCGAGGGCGGGGGCGGGGCGTAGCGTCGCGCGATCTGCTTCATCGCCTCAAGATCGCAGCGTTCCGGGCGGCCCCAGACCTGGATCACGACGAGGGCCCCTGGCTTGGCGACCCGTCCTGCCTCGCGCAGCGCGGCGACCAGGTCGGCGGCGAAGAAGAACGAGTTGAAGCCGGTGACCAGGTCGAAGCTGTCGTCGTCGTAGGGCAGCTGCTCCATGTCACCCACCCGCAGGTCGGCCTCGGGGAGCCGCTCGCGAGCGATCTCGATCAACGCCTCGGAGGCGTCCAGACCGACCGGCTCGGCCGCGCGGTCGGCGACGAGGCGTAGGAATACGCCCGTCCCACAGCCGATGTCGAGGACCCGCTGTCCCGGGGCGAGGCCCACATGCCGGATCGCCTCCTCGTAGGTCGGCAGCTGCTGATCCTCGTTCTCTGCCCACTCCCGCGGCCGCGCGCCCCAGAGGGGCCCCCACTTCTTAGCGCTTCCCGATGTCGCCCCGGTCACCGTCATGTCTGAACCTTCCTCTAACCTATGGCTCATAGTTACGCTACCTATGATTCATAGCCCTGTCAAGACGAGCGTCCGAGCGGTACATGGCCAGCAATGACCTGACTCTCTTCTCATACGAGATCCTCGGCCTGGTCGGGCGCCACGGGGCGGGCGCCCACGACCTGCGCCGGATGGCGCGACAGGGAAGGATCCTCGACTGGGCCGGCGAGAGCCAGTACTACACGGAGCCGAAGCGGCTCGCACGGCTCGGCTACCTGGAGGCGCACAAGGAGCCGGGAAGGACCCGCGAGCGAACGGTGTACAGGCTGACGGCGAAGGGACTCGACGCGCTGCACGCGTATGCCCGGACGCCCGTGCGCTTCCAGCCCGTCAAGAACGAGTTGCTGCTGCGGCTCCTCATCTGCGACCTGGTCGGCGAAGCGCCGACGCGCGAGAACGCCGCGACGATCCGCGAGGACATCGCTGACCTGCGCGTACGGCTCGACGAGGCAGCGGCGCGAACAGAGACGTTGCCGCATCGACGCAAGTACCAGCTGCTCGTGATCGGATTCCTGCGCCGCCTGCTCGACCTTCATCTTGACCTGGTGCAGGAGATCGAACGGGACCTCGCTCCGCAGCCGAGAAGCGCGCGCCAGCGGCGCGAATAGGATTGTCCCTTGTCGAGGCGTTGAGCGCGGCGGCGCGCGAGCGCGCCCACGCAGCGTTCGCCGAGCTGGTAGACCCCCACCGCGTCGCGGGCGGTCACGAGCTGCCGGCGGTGGCGAAGGTCGGGTCCGGGCGCCGGCCGTGAGCGTCGCGGACGCCCTGCGGGCCGGGCTGGAGTCCGGGGACTTCGCCGCGCTGGGCGAGTGCTATGCCGAGGACGCGGTCCTGGACCTCAACGTGCGCGGCGGGCGCGAGCGCGTCGCCGGGCCGGCGGCGATCATCGCCCGCCTGGAGGGCCTCTTCCCAGGGCCGGGACGGCTCGTGGAGTGGAGCGCCGCCCTCCACGACGTGGGCGCCGCGGTGTGGCTCGAGCGGGTTTCCGAGGCCGAGGGCGCGGTCCTGCGCCAGCGCCAGTACCTGCTCCTGCGCGACGGCCGCGTGAGGCGCCACTTCGCCTACACCGCGCCACATCGCACCGGAGTCACCGGAGCGGGCGGGCGCCCATCCCTTGACCCGGGTCTCATCGGCGGCCTCGGCGCCATCGCCGAGCACACCGTTCTGACGGTGCCCGGCTCGCAGCGGAATGAGACGTCGGAGACGACGGTGCGCCCGCCGAGCTGCTTGGTTAGTCGTTCGGCGTTGATCATGACCGCAGGCTCGCGACGTTCGGTGTGACGGCCACGTTCGATGAGCGCTGCGCAACGCGGACGATCGCCGCGCTGACGGCGATGATCGACAGGAGGCCCACCCACTGCAGTGCGTCTCCCATCCCGTCGCCCCAGTACGGCTTGGAGGGCCCGACCTCGACCGGGATGAGGTGGAAGAGCGCGAACGCCGTGATCTCGATCCACGCGACGACCACAGCCACTCGGGCCGCGGATCGGTGCTTGAACGCGACCAGGGTGGCGGCGATGAGGACGGCGACGAGGCTTGAGAGGTGCTGCGGCTTGGTGAACGTCTCGAGCGCTCCGGCCGACGGGTCGATGCGCAGGTCGTCGAAGACCACGAGGTTGAGGACCAGGAGCGCCAGCAGGGCGCCGGTCAGGCCGAGCAGCAGCCTGGCGGGATGCCCCGAGGGCTTGTCGATGTGGGTGTTCGTGTGGGTTGGCATGGGTGCAACATAACTTAGTTATGGCATCGCGTCAAGTCGTACGATGCGTACGTGCCCAGCCCCTCGACAACGCGGGAAACCCTTCTCGACGCTGCGCTGCGCCTGTTGGAGGAGCGCGGACCCGGGGCTCTCCGCATACGCGACCTGGCGGCGACTGCCGGGCAGTCGACGATGGGCGTCTACACGCACTTCGGGTCAAAGCAGGGGCTGCTGGAGCAGCTCTACCTGTACGGCTTCCGACGCTTAGAGGACCGGCTCAGCAGCGTTCCCTCAGATGGTCAGGGCCGGCAGGAGCTGCTGGCGTTCGCCCTGGCCTACCGCGCGTTCGCGCTCGACAACGAGGCGCTCTACGGACTCATGTTCGAGCGAGCGACCCCTGACTTCGTTCCGTCCGACGCCAGCCGCCTGGCAGGCCTGGAGACCTTCGAAATGCTCGCCACCCGCGTCGCCGATTGGCGGCCCGATTTCACCGACCCGGCAGCCGATGCTCACCTCGTCTGGGCGACGATGCACGGCCTGGTCACAATCGAGCTCATGCACATGCGGTGGGGCGGCCCCCTCGTCGCGCACCTCCAGGGCGATCCGGAGCAGAACTACGCGACGGCCATCGGCTCGCTCCTCGAAGCGCTCCACGGCCGCTAGGCAAAGCCGCTTCGCCGGGCGGTTTTCGCAGTTCAGATGTAGCCGTTGTTGCTGAGCCAGCGCAGCGAGATGTAGCCCCAGATGGGCGGCAGGTAGAACGTGCACAGTCGCTGGGTAATGGCGACCGCGAACGCCGTCGACTCGTCGACCCCAACCGAAATGAGACCCGCGGCAAGCGCGGCTTCGGCCGCGCCGATGCCGCCGGGCACCGGGATAAGACTGGAGAGAACGGCCGCCGCGCTGTTGACGAACACGAGCTCGGCAAGGTTGAGATGCGCGCCGTATGCGACGCACGTCGCACCCAGGGCGAGCGCATAGGTGAGCTCAGAGAGCACGTTCCCACCGAAGAGCTCGATCCGCTTGCGCCGGACGCGTGCGACGCTCCAGAGACCGCCCAGGCCGCTCTGGATCTCCGGCAAAGCTTTCTCGCGCACCTTCGGCACCGTGAACACCACGGCGGCACTGAGGAGTAGCGCGACGCCGATCCCGACCAGGAGGCGCATGTCGGGGCCTGTGCCGCTGAATCGGTTGATGTCCACATCGACGTTCACGAACGAGACCGCGATCAGGAAGAGCGCCACCTGCACGACGGTCTCGGAGGCGTCGTCGACGGCCCCCGAGGCCAGCGCCTGTGCGCCCGGCACACCTTGCCGCTGCAGGAAGCGCACGTTCATCCCGATCCGGCCCGCTGAACTCGGCACGGTCAGGTTGATGAACTTGATCGCGGACTGGAGCACGACACACGGCAGGAGTGGAAGCGGCGCGGGCACCGCCCCGCGCACCGAGACCGCCGACCAGATCAACGCCGCCTGCGCGAGGATCAGTGCGACGAGCACCCACGCGAGCTCGGCCTTGCCGAGCTCATCGACGAGCGTCTCGAACCCGATGTCCGCGAGCTGGCTGATCAGCAGGTAGGCGGCGAAGACGAGCGCCGCCATCATCAGGACGTCCTTCGGACGGACCCGCCGCAGCTCCGCGATCTCCGGAACCGGCGTCCCGGTTGCCTCGCTCACGGCCGCACGCAGCTTCTTCAGGCCGACATCCTGCGCGCGGGCGAGATCGCGCGCGTGCGGCGTGAGCGCCGCGCGCTGGAGATACGGCTGGACGCGCGCCAGAGTGTCGCCGAAGCCGGCCTCGACCGCTCTGGCCAGCGTGCGCTCCGGGCCGACAAGGCAGCATGTCGCGACCAGGAGCTCAGCCACGTCGATGTCGAGTGCCGACTGCGGGGCGCCGAGCGTCGCGGCCGACAGGTCGACGAGCATCGGCCCATCCGTAGACGGGAGCACGTTGCTCAGGTTGAGCCGACCGTGAGAGATGCCTGCCCGGTGCAGCTCGGCGACCTGGCGCATCAGATCGAGGAGCGTCTCGTCGCTCACCTGGTCGTGGCTCGCGAGCTCCAGCGGGGCCACGTCCGGCTGGCGAGTGACGATGAGTGCGTCGTGCTCTGGGCCAAGTGCGGCGATCACCACCTCGGGTACGCGGACGCCCGCCTGCGCCGCCATGAAGAGCGCGAGCCCTTCATGCTCGACCTGCTCCAGGCGCCCCACCGGCGCGCTCCGAGGTGGGTCGCGGTAGGCGAGAAGGCGCCAGCGCCGGGCGAGCCGCTGCGTATCCTGCGCGTCGCGGCCGAGGACTCGCACCCTGAGCGAACCCTGGGCGTCGCGGCCGACATACTCGGCATAGCCGACGCGCTGCCGAGTGGCCGGCGCCAGCTCGACGATCCCGACGCCGAGCGCCGCGAGCGCCTCGCGCACGTGCTCGGTCGGCGGCACGCCGGCGGCCGTCCCGAAGACGAGCTGGACCGTAGCCCCCGCGGCGAGCCCGAGCGCCAGCCCGCCGAGTGCGCCAGATGGCAGCCCAGCGCCCAGCACGACCGCACCGATCGTGGCGAATGGCAGGGTCCACGCCGCCGCCAAGCGGACCCAGCGCACGAGCTCCGGCGCTACGACGACGAGAATCGCCGTGGCTGTCGCGAGCCTGAGCTCGGGATAGCCCGAGTTCGACAGCAGTTGATCGTCGATCGGCACCCAGTCTGGCTCGACGACGCCATCGAGCAGGAAGCCGGCGGCGACGGCGAGAAGCGCCGCGACCAGCAGGTCGCGAGCAAGGCTCCACCGCCGCTGCAGGAGCACGTCGAGGGCAACGATGAGCGCGAGCAGAAGCGGTCCGACGAAGGCAAGGCGCCACAGCGAATCGGCCCACGCGAGGACGGTCTGGAGCGCCTGCGCGACGTCCTCGTCTCTGCGCTTGGCAGACGAGGCGACGACCGCTGTCAGCCCGATCACGATCGCCGCGAGCAGCAGAAAGGCCGCATCGATCAGACGCCGGTTCCTCCTGCCCGGCTCGGTCACGGCGAGTAACGAAAGGCTCCACGACCTGGCTCGCGAGCGCCGATCAACCCAAGCCGGCACAACCGGTTAGGCGCGGCGCGCGGCCACTCGCACGACGTCCAGGGTCGGGGTTGCAATCGCCACGTCCTGGGCGCAGGCTACGAGAGTCAGATGGCGACCGTCCTGATCACGCAGTGCCTGCAACGTGACTTCGTCGACCCGATCGGCCCTCACGATCCGCTGCCGAACCTGCTGCACGTCGGCTACTCGGAAGCGACCCGCCTGCTCGGACCGGAGCCGGCCGCGGGGCCGCTGGCCCAGCTCATCCAGTGGGCGCGCGGCCTGCCTTCGGATGCGATCGACCTCGTCCACATCCGCGACTGGCACGACGCGGACGATCTCGCACAGCGCGAGCACCTGGTGCGCTTCGGCGCGCACTGCATCAAGGACACGATCGGCGCGCGCCTCGTGCTGGACATGGACCAGGGGGCAGAGGCTGCGGCCAACGAGTGCATCGTCGACTCGATCACGCTGAACGACTTCGAGGGCACCGAACTTGAAGCGCAGCTCGACCGGATCCGGCGCGGGCACGGCGGCGAACCCCTGCGCGTCGGTGTCGTCGGAGTCTGGACCGAGGCGAAGGTGAGCTTCCTGCTCTACGAGCTGAGGACCCGTCTCGGCATCGACGAGCTCGCGACGTGCTCGGCGCTCACGGCCAGCGCGTCGCGTACGCAGCACTTCAACGCCCTCTCGCAGCTGGACAAGATCCTCGGCGTCAGCTGTTTCGACTCCACCGCGGACTTCGTCGACTGGTTGCGACCGGGAGCCGAGCTCGACCTGCCGCGGCACCCGCTGGGCTTCGAACCTCGGATCGGCGGCCGTGAGGCGGCCGCGCTGCAGGACGGCGACCGGAGCATCGTGGCCCACCTCTTCCGCGACAGCAAGGAGGTGGATCTCGACCCCTTACACGGCGGCTTCTCCGAGGCCACCGTCTGGCGGGCCGTCAGCCGGGACGCCCTCGGCCAGCAGCACGCACCGGCGGTGGTCAAGCTCGGCCCGAACCGGTCGATCGCGCAGGAGCGGGTGGCGTTTGAGCACGTCGAGGACGTGCTAGGCAACAGCGCCCCGCGTGTTCGGGGGTTCGTCGACCTCGGCAGCCGCGCCGGCCTCAAGTACTCCTACGCGGCGATGGGCCAGGGTGGCGTGCGGACGCTGCAGTCGATGTTCGCAGCAGATATCCCGACCCGGCAGCTAGCCTCGCTCGTGCAGACCGCCTTCGACGAGATCCTCGGGCCGCTGTACGCGGCGGCCCGTTACGAGCGGCTGCCGCTCTTCTCCCACTACCAGTTCTCCGCCGACAAGGCCCCGCACGTGCGGGCCGCCGTCGCAGCCCTGGTGCCGGACGCGACCCGGACGATGCTCGAGTTCCCCGGCGGACTCGAGCTGCCGAACGTCTGCGGCTTCTACGACGGGTTCCTCACACGCACCCCTCTCCCCACGCAGGACTACCACTACGTGTCGTACGTGCACGGCGATCTCAACGCGGCCAACATCCTGGTAGACGCGCACGACAACGTGTGGGTGATCGACTTCTTCCACGCCGGTCGTGGGCACGTCCTCAAAGATCTGGCGAAGTTCGAGAACGACCTGCTCTATCTGCTCACGCCCATCGATGACGATGCCCAACTGCGAGAGGCGATCTCGATCACGCTCGCCCTCCGGGAGGTCGCCGATCTGGGCGCCCCGCTTGCCGACCTTCCCGATGACGTGCGGTCGCCGCACCTCGTCCGAGCGTGGGAGATTCTCCGGGTGCTGCGGAGCACGATCAGACAGGTCTGCCACGACGATCGCAACCCGCTGCAACTCCAGGTGGCCGGCCTGCGCTACGCCGTTCACACGCTCGGCTTTCCGGAGCCGTCTGAGCTGCAGAAGCAGTCGGCGCTCGTCGCCGCGTGCTCGCTCGCCGACCAGATCGCTGGCACCGTGGAGGCCAACCTGGTGCTGCGGGTCGACTGGGTCGAATCCCCGCACATCGGGCCCGGCCGCCTCGGGATAACGATCTGTCCCGGGCGGCGGGACCGGGATCGCAACCTCGAAGCGGACCTTGCCCGACTGCGCGCCGAGGGCGTGGATCGCCTGCTGTGCCTGTCCACGGATGCCGAGCTCGACTGGGCCGGGGTTCCCGAACTCGGCAGCAGAGCCGAGGCGTTCGGGCTCAACTACCGCTGGCTTCCCGTGCCCGACCAGGGAACGTGCTCGCTGAGCGAGGCCGCCGACCTCGTCGGGTGGTGTCGCGACGGGCTCAAGCAAGGCGAGTCGGTCGTCGTGACGTGCATGGGCGGACTCGGCCGGAGCGGGATGATCGCCGCCTGCACGCTGGTCGATGCCGGCGTCTCGCCGACGGCCGCGATCGCGTCCGTCCGGGCGGCGCGGGGGCCACGCGCCCTCGAGACGTCAGGGCAGGAGGAGCTCGTCAGCAGATTCGCCGGCTGAGCGCGCCGCGCCCGCCAACGTCGAGGGCCTCTGCTCAGAAAGCGTTCGCGGCCGACTTCCACTCCCGAAGGCGCTGCGCGATGAGCCCGGCTCGCTCCTCCTCGCTCCCGCCGTCCAGCACCTCGAGGTCTGACGCGTCGGCTCGAAGGTAGATGCCGGCGGTTCGGGCATTCAGCCCGGGGTCGCGATCCGACCGTGTCGTCCAGTACCCGGTGGCGCGGTCGGCGCTCTCCACCCTGATCTCGGCGGTGCCCTCGAGCTGAGGCGCATTCGGGTGCCGAGGGCGCTCACCTTTCCAGTAGTAGAAGATGCCGGCCGGATCCCTGCGTTCTGTCGTGGCCTCGCTCCAGTAGCGGGACGAGAGCGTGCCGTCCTCCTGCCAGGCCCGACCCGTCAAGTTCAGGCCACCGTCGCGGTCCCGCGAGATGCGCAGGAGGCTCACCGCCGACGGTTCTTCCTCGGTCCGCATGGTCAGCGACAGCTGCCACCACAGCCCCTCGACCGGTCCGCGGCGACCCTCGGTCTCGATCGCCTTGCGAAGCTTCTGGTTGATCGCGCGAACCTCCGCCGAGCCGGCTGCCGGGTCGTAGCGCACGGAGGTCAGCCCGAGCAGGTCGCTCGGCAGCTTCGAACCGTTCGCGTGGAGGATGAACGTTCGCCGGATGCCGAGCGCGCCGCCGAACAGCCCGGCCTCGAACACCACATTGTCGCGCGGCGACGCCTGGCCGGACTGGGACGCGTCCGTCGCGGTCCAGTCGTCCTGGGCGAACACGAACGCCGCGAAATCGACCTCCTGGGAGAGCTCGACCAGCCGGTCGAGGGTGGACCGTCCCGGGTTGAACGTGGTGGTCCAGGGCTCGACGTCGGCGACGTCCTGGAGCCCGCGCGTGACCGCCTGGAGCAGTTTCGCCTGCTTTCCCGACGACCCGAGGAAGACGCGCGGCTTGATCATGCGCGATTCATGATGACGCACGCTGGCTAGTCGAGTCGGTTAGCGTACGTGGGCGCGGGGGGTTGCGGTTTTCAAACCTGTTGAGAAGGGACCACGCCGTGAGCTCCGAGCCAACTGCCGCCGAGACCATCGTCCTGATCCACGGGTTCTGGGTGACCCCACGATCGTGGGAGCACTGGGTCGCGAGGTTCGAGGGGCGCGGCCACCGCGTCCTCGCCCCCGCGTATCCCGGCTTCGAGGTCGAGGTCGAGGCGCTGAACGCAGACCCGACGCCGATCGAGCAGGTCACGGTGCCGGCGATCATCGACCACCTCGAGTCGATCGTGAAGGCCCTCGACTCGCCGCCGATCCTGATCGGCCACTCCGCCGGCGGCGTCTTCACGCAGATCCTGCTCGACCACGGCTTCGGCGCGGCCGGCGTGGCGATCGACTCGGCGCCGACCGAGGGCGTCAAGCGCATCCCGCTGTCCCAGGTGCGCGCCAGCTTCCCGGTGCTCAAGAACCCGGCCAATCGGCACAAGGCCGTCGGCCTCACGTTCGAGCAGTGGCACTACGCGTTCACCAACGGCTTCCCCGAGGACGAGGCGCGCCGGCTGTACGAGCGCTACCACATCCCCGCCTCCGGCGAGATCTTCTGGGGGAGCGCGCTGGCCAACATCCACCCAGGCAAGGACGACACCTGGGTCAACTACGACAACGACGACCGCGCCCCGCTCCTGTTCATCTCCGGCAGCGCCGACCACCTGATGCCGCCGTCGATCCAGCAGTCGAATGCCAAGCACTACAAGTCCGACACGATCACCGAGGTGAAGGAGTTCGAGGGGCCGCACCTGCTGCCCGCCTGGCCGGGCTGGGAGCAGGTCGCCGATTACGCGCTGGACTGGGCGCTGCGCCACGCGCGGCGATCGAGCGCGGTGTGAGGACACGCACCTCGGCGGCTACTCGTGGATGCGTGGGTAGCGCGCCCGGCAGACGCATGAGAGCGAGGAGCTCACCGAGCTAGAACGTGAGCTGTGCGCTGGTCGTTGAGCGCGTCCTCGACGAGCCCGAGGACGATGCCGAACACTGCGTGGCGGATCGTCGCTTGGCCGAAGGCTCGGGGGTTGGCGGCGAGCTTCGGCAGCTCCTTGCGGGCAGGGTGGTAGCGGTCGAACACCACGGTCATCGGCCAGGCCGCGACGTGCTCGACGAGGCCCACCAGCAGGCCGCGGACGACCGCCGGCCCCGGCAGCGACGGCTTAATCCGCGCGTATGCGGCGCCGAAGATCGCGCCGTTCTGCACGTGGAGCACGAAGCCGATGGGTCGCCAGTGGTTGCCGCGCGTCACGAGCTTGCCCAGGATCTCGACGTCGTCGTACTTGGAGTCGAACAGGCGTTTGTCGAGGGGCTGCTCGAGCGTCATTACCACCGTTGCGACCGCGCCCGCAACCCCACCTCGCAAGCTCCTCTGCAGCATTGGTCAAGCATGTCAGGGTCTCTGCGCTGGAACAACCGCCGCCCGCAACGCCTCAATCGCCGATCTGCCTTGGCCTCCCGCGGCGAAGGCACCGGCGGTGAAGACAAGGCTCTCGCTCGGGACGACGAGGAAGAACCCGTCACCGCGAGCCGCGGCGGCTACCCCGTTGGCTCAGGGCGATCACGAGGGTGTACATCCAGATCCACTGGTCCATCGCTCACACCCCCCGCCGGAGGAACTGCCGGCCGAGCCACCCGCTCAGCCCGTATGCCTGGTGTCCTCGGGTTCGCGCGAGTAGACGCTGACCCGGTGCCCCATCGCCAATCACCTGATTCGGACGATGTACCACCGTGCCGGCCCGCTTTAGGTTCGTGGCATGAGACCGACGCTCTCCGCCCTCGCAATCGCGATCCTCATGCTCGTGCTCAGCGCGTGCGGCGACTCCTCAGAGGACGAGGCGACGACTCAGAGCCCGGAGGAGAAGGCCCAGGCCACCGTATGCGATGCCCGGGCCGACATCGGCAAGCAGGTCGACGAGCTCAAGAGTCTGACCGCGGCGACCGTCACGAAGGATGCGGTGACGCAGAGCCTGGACAAGATCAAGAACGACCTCGGCGACATGTCCAGCGCGCGAGCGGACCTCAGCAGCGACCGGCGCAGCCAGGCCGAGGCGGCCAACAAGGCGTTCACGAGCTCCGTCGAAGAGATCAAGAGCGAGCTCCTTATCTCGCTCTCGGCGTCTGACGCCAAGACCGCGCTCGTCACGGCGCTCCAGCAACTTGAGGCTTCCTACAAGACCGCGTTCGCGTCGCTGGACTGCGGCTAGGAGCAAGCTCGAATGCGCGTCGGATTTCCGTTCCCACTCGACGTCTGGGGCCTGGGTCCGCCTACAGGCGGTAGGGCGGCGAGTCGTCCGGACGGCCGTTCAACCTAGCGCCATGCCCGGGAGCGGCGAGCGCGACTCTGGGTTCGGCGCCCCCGCTGCAGCGCGCCTGGCCGCCGTCTTGCGGCGCAAATCGCTCACCCCCCGCCGCGCGGCCGTCATTATCGCCGGCTACACCGCGCTGGTGACCTTCGCGGGCGCCCTCGTCGGCTGGCTGGCGGACCGCAAGGACTTCGACAGCTTCGGTGATGCCCTGTGGTGGGCGCTGCAGACGGTCACCACCGTCGGGTACGGCGATGTCGTCCCGAGCAGCGGTACCGGCCGTGTGATCGGGGCCTTCGTGATGATCAGCGGCATCGCGTTCCTCACGGTGATCACTGCTGCGGTGACCGCGGCCCTAATCGAAGCTGCCCGGCGCCGCCAGCCGCCTACGGATCGCGAACAGCTGCCGGAGCTGATGCAGGAGATGAGCGCGAGGCTCGCCGCGATCGAGGCACGGCTGGAAGAGCAGAGATCGCAACCAGGCGACTGACCGCGCTCGACGTCCGCTCGGAGCGGGCGACCGACGAAAACGACCAAGCCGTTCGGCGTCTCTTCATGCCAAGGCCGCTGCTTCGACGGAGGCCGAGGGCTCGATGTCCGGTAGGCGCATCATGCGGAACGCGTTGAAGAGCCCGAGCAGGCCCGCGAGGATCGGCACGAACAGCGCGACTTGAAGGGCGAGGTTCGTCGCGTCGGTGTTGATGTCGAGGATCTCCTCCCGGACGGGCGGGGGCTCGTCGGCGAGCAGTTCGTCGAGTTGCGTGTTGCTGACGACCTGCGCGTCGTCTTCGAGCGTCTGCGCGATCTGCTGCTGTTGCGAGGAGGGGATCACGGGGCTCGCGTTGGTCATGTTCGTAAACGCCAGGGATAGGGTTGCGAGCAGGATGCCGCCGGCCATGGCCAGGCCGAACGACAGCCCGAACGAGCCGGACGCCGAGTTCACCCCGGCGGCCTCGCTGATGCGCTCGTCGTCGATCGGGGCGAGCGTGTAGTTGTTGAGCTGGGAGACCAGCAGTCCGAGCCCGGCTCCCGCGATCACCAGCGGGATGAGCAGGTACCAGCCGGAGTCGGCGCGGGGCACGATCGGGATGATGAGCGCCAGGCCCAGCGTGTTCAGCGCGAACCCGGCCCGGATGATCTCGGAAGCGCGCCGGCCGCCGGACCTGCGCCCGGCGAGGATCGCGACGCCGAACATGGTCAGTGAGAGTGGAGCGAGCGACAGGCCCGTCTCCAGCGCGTCGTACTCGAGCTTGATCTGCAGGAAGATCGGCAGCGCGATCATCGCCCCGCCGAGCGTGATGTTCTGCAGCATCTGCCCGGTAAACCCGAGTCTGAAGTGCGGGAGCGCGAACAGATCCGGATCGAGCAGGGTCACCTTGCCGGCGTGATGGCGCCGCACGAGCCAACGGGCGAGCGCCCACAGCGCGAGCGCGCCGATCGCGATCAGCAGCACCACGTAGTCGCCGCCCTCCTGCCACACCAGGATGCCCAGCACCACGCCGCCCATCCCGATCACGGACAGGCCCGCGCCGACCCCGTCGACCTGCCGCTCTCCCGTGTACGGGACGTCCTTGAGAAGCCCGAGCTGCGACAGCACGACCGCGATGACCACGGCCTCCAGCAGGAAGCCGACGCGCCAGGACAGGTAGGTGGTGACGAAGCCGCCCAGCAGCGGGCCGACCGCAGCGGCGATCGCCGCTGCCGCCCCGACGAGCGCATAGGTCTTCTTCTGCGCCGCTCCCTCGAAGTTGCCATGGATCAGCGACTGCATCGCCGGCAGCAGCAGCGAGGCGCCGAGGCCGCCGATGATCGCCCAGAAGACGATGATCGCCGTCAGGCTCTGGGCGAGGGTCATCGCCACCGCTCCGATCGCGTACCCCAGCAGGCCCAGCACGTACGCCCGCTTGCGTCCGAAGAGGTCGCCGACCTTGCTGCTGATGAGGATGAACGCAGCCGAGACCAGCGCCTCGAGCGCGATCGCGCTCTGGACCGAGCTCACCGTGGTGTCGAGGTCCCTGACGACGGCCGCGATCGACACGTTCATCAGGGACGTGTCGACGACGAGCACGAACATCGCCGCCGCCAGCACGACCGACAGCCGCGAGCTCCCCGCTGCCTTCGGGGACGGACCGGCCATCGTCAGTGCACGGCCGCAGCGGCGGTTCGTGGTGTGAACTCGCGCTGCTCGTCGGGGCCGCGCTGGATGATCAGCGCGGTCGATTCGGGCACCTCGCGCCAGACCCCGGGGAGGTCCGAGACGGGCTCTGAGACGACGACGCGGTCCTCGTCGGTCATCCGCTGAAACCGGGCGTTGTCGGGATGCAGGGCGCGCACGGCCGCGACGTCCTCTGACACGAAGAGCGTGCGCGAGGAGTGTTCGGTGGAGTAGCGGACGGCGTAGAGGCGCTCACCGTCGCTGAACCCGAGCGTCATCTGCACGGGGTGCTCGATCCCATGCGCTCCGGCGGTGGCCTCCACGAACCCGACCGCGCGCTCGACGGCACCGATCGGGTCGTCCTCGAGCCCGAAGGTCAGCGCGAGGTAGAACAGGGCCTCGGAGTCGGTGGAGCCGTGGACGCCGTCGAACAGCGAGGAGTCGACGGCGTAGAGCAGGTCGCGGCGCATGGCCTGGAAGCCGTTGATGACGCCGTTGTGCACGAACAGCCAGCGCCCGTGCCGGAACGGATGGCAGTTGGTCTGCTGGACCGGGGTCCCGGTCGTCGCGCGGATGTGGGCGAGGAACAACGGCGACTCGACGTGAGAGGCGAGATCGCGCAGGTTCTGGTCGCTCCACGCCGGCGTGACGCTCCGGTAGCGGGCCGGGGTGCCGCCGTTGCCGGCGGTGTACCAGCCGAGGCCAAAGCCGTCCCCGTTGGTCGTCTCCACCCCCATGCGCGAGTGCAGGCTCTGATCGATGAGGCTGTGTTCGGTGCGGAAGAGCAGCTCGTCGATCAGGACCGGCTGTCCGAAGTAGGCGTTCCAGCGGCACATCAGCGGCTCCTGACTGTCGTGGGGGCGGGGCCCCGCACCCGCAGTGATCCGGGCGCTGAAGAACTCCAGCCTGCTGTCGAGCGGGGATGGTGCCAGCGTTTCGCTGCGGGCGCGCGACTGCAATGGGGCGTACAGCCGCAACGGGTTCGTGCCGGCACCCCGAAAGGACTGCGTTGCACAGCGTGGCGGAGCGGCGTGGTGGGCACACGCGTGCGGGACGCCGGGCGACACCATTGGCGCGCCGTGACGGCGGGCGTAGCGTCATGACATGGGGATCGAGACCGCCACGCGCCACGACGGCGACGCCGCACTGCCGGCGAACGACTGGCCGCAGAGCGCGGCACGGCCTTCGCCGTTCCCGCCGATCGCGGATTACGCCTTCCTGTCGGACTGCCACACCGGAGCGCTGGTCGCGCCCGACGGGACGATCGACTGGCTGTGCGTTCCGCGCTTCGACGCGCCGAGCGTGTTCGGGAGCCTGCTCGACCGGCAGGCCGGCAGCTTCCGGCTGGGTCCGTACGGGCTCACGGTTCCGACCGCCCGGCACTACGAGCCCGGGACGAACGTGCTCGTGACCACGTGGCACGCTCCGGGCGGCTGGGTCGTCGTGCGTGACGCGCTGACCATGGGTCCCCGCCGAGGAGTCGACACGATCACCCCCCACACCCGCCCGCCCGCGGACGAGGACGCCGACCATGCCCTCGTCCGGGTCGTCACTTGCGTGGACGGCGCCGTCGAGGTCGAGCTGGTGTGTGAGCCGGTGTTCGATTACGGCCGCGTCACCGCCGACTGGAGTCTCACGAACGACGCGCTGACGACCGCCGACGTGGCCGCCGGGGATGTCCGCATGCGGCTCCGGACCGATATGGCGCTCGGCGTCGAGGGCGGCCGCGTCCGCGCGCGCCACGCGTTGCGGGCGGGCGAGCGGCTCTTCTGCTCGCTGTCCTGGGCCGAGGAGCTGGCCTCGCCGGCCGACGCCGACGAGGCCGAGCAGCGGCTGTCCGCCACCTGCTCGTTCTGGCGCGACTGGCTGGACCGGTCACGGCCCATCGACCATCGCTGGCGCGAGCCGATCGAGCGGTCGGCGCTGGCCATCAAGGGCCTCACCTTCATGCCCACCGGAGCGACCGTTGCGGCGCTGACGACCTCGCTCCCCGAGACCCCGGGCGGCGAGCGCAACTGGGACTATCGCTACGCCTGGATGCGTGACTCGACGTTCACGCTCCGCGCGCTGCACTGGCTCAACCTGGACTGGGAGGCGGACGAGTTCATGCAGTACGTCGCCGACCTCGAGCCCAACGAAGACGGGGCGTTGCAGATCATGTACGGCATCGACGGCCACCGGGACCTGAGCGAGTCCACGCTGGACCACCTGTCGGGCTACGACGGGGCGCGGCCGGTGAGGGTCGGCAACGGCGCGTTCGACCAGCGCCAGAACGACGTCTTCGGGGCGGTCCTGGACTCAATCCTGCTCCACACGCGCCGCAGCCAGCGGCTGCCACGGCGGCTGTGGCCGGTCGTTGAGGCGCAGGCCGAGTGCGCGATCCGGGCCTGGCGGGAGCCCGATCAGGGCATCTGGGAGGCGCGCGGCGAGCCGCGGCACTACGTGTCCTCGAAGCTGATGGGGTGGGTCGCGCTCGACCGTGCGGCGGAGCTGGCTGAGATCCGGGGTGACGGGGAGAAGGCGCGGAGCTGGCGTCTGGAGGCGGACGAGATCCGCGCGGACATCCTCGCGAACGGGGTCGACGGCCGCGGGGCGCTGCGCCAGCACTACGAGACGGACGCCCTCGATGCATCGGCACTGCTGGCGCCCATCTTCGGGTTCCTCTCGGCCGACGATCCGCGCCTGCGGGCCACGGTGACGGCGATCGCCGAGGAGCTGACCGAGGACGGCTTCGTGCTGCGTTATCGCACCGAGGAGACCGACGACGGCCTCGCGGGGCGGGAGGGCACGTTCCTGATCTGCTCGTTCTGGCTCGTCTCCGGACTCGCGGTCATCGGCGAGCTGCAGAGTGCACGCGATCTGATGGAGCGCCTCCTCAGGATCGCCTCGCCGCTCGGTCTCTACGCGGAGGAGTTCGACACCGCAACGGGCCGCCACCTCGGCAACTTCCCGCAGGCGTTCTCCCACCTCGCGCTGCTCGAGGCGGCCGCTCGCATCATCCTGGCCGAGCGGCTGACTGAGTTCGCAAGCTGAAGAACTCGCGTGTGCTCCTCTCGGTGGCGCGGCCGCGATCACCCTATCGGGATGATGTGCGGCCCGTAACGCGGGTCGACGTCAGCCTCACCGGCGAAGGCGACTGGCACCCGGCGCAGGTCGAGCCGCCCCAGGGGCCGTACCACTGGCAGGACTGGTCGTTCGACTGGTCGGCCGACGACGTCGGCCGGCACACCCTCCGCGCCAGGGCGGCAGACGCAGCCGGCCACACCCAACCAGAGGTCCCGCCCTGGAACAGGCTCGGATACGGGAACAACGCCGTCGAGGTCATCTACATCGACGTGTGCTGAGCAGGAGAACGCACGAAGCGGTCCGCCGCGTCGCCGATCGAGCACTCGGCGCGCCGCTGCTTTCGGGTGGATCCGCGCGTCGCTGGCCGCCGTCGAGGCTGTGAGGCGACGACGTTGCGCCGCGTGGTTGTGTCCGTCCGCTCAATGGGCGAGTATCCGCGCTGAATCGGCAGGCGATCGAGGGGAGACCCGCGCAGATGGTGATGGCGGCTGACTATCCGTTCATGGACGTGCTGTGGTCGATGATCATCTTCTTTTTCTGGGTGATCTGGATCTGGATCGTGATCAGCGTGCTGATCGACGTTTTCCGCCGCAACGACATCGGTGGCTGGGCGAAGGCGGCGTGGGTGGTCTTCGTCGTGATCCTGCCGTGGCTGGGCGTGCTGATCTATCTGATCGTCGAGCACGACGGGATGCAGCAGCGCAGCGTCAAGCAGGCGCACGCCCAGCGGCAAGAATTCGACGACTATGTGCGCGACACGGCGGGCGGCGGGTCCGCCGCCGAGATCGCGAAGGCCAAGGAGCTGCTCGACTCCGGCGCGATCACGCAGGAGGAGTTCGAGACGCTGAAGGCGAAGGCGCTCGCGTAAGAGCGCGGGGACACGAGTCGGGCAATGGCGGCTGACGCCCTCGAGCCGGCAGGCTCGGTCGTCTCGCGGCGCAGATTCCTGGCTCCGCTCGCGCTTGCCCAGTTCATCTGCAGTTTCGCGGGCTCGAACATGAACGTGATGATCAACGACATCACCGAGGACCTGGACACGACCGTGCAGGGTGTCCAGGCGGCGATCACCCTGTTCCTGTTGATCATGGCGATCCTCATGATCCCGTGCAGCAAGCTGAGCGATCGTTGGGGCCGCAAACGCTGCTTCACTATCGGCCTCGTGCTCTACGGGATCGGCGCGCTGCTAAGCGCGGTGTCGCCGGGGCTAGGCGTGCTGATCCTCGGCAACTCGGTGCTGGAGGGCGTCGGCACCGCCCTGCTGATCCCGCCCGTCTACATCCTCACAACACTGCGCTTCAGCGACCTCACCTCGCGCGCGCGGGCGTTCGGCGTCATCAGCGGGCTGGGAGGCCTCGGCGCCGCCGCCGGACCACTGATCGGCGGTCTCATCACCACCGCGATCAGCTGGCGGGCCGCGTTCATCTTCCAGGCCGCGGTCATCGCACTGATCGTCCTGCTCAGCCGCCGGATCGCCGACCCCCTCCCGCCCGACCCGACCCGTCCCTTCGACGGATTCGGAGCGGTCCTGTCCGCCGTCGGCATGTTCTTCGTCGTGTTCGGGATTCTCCAAGCCGACAGCGACACCGTGCTGATGACGATGCTGCTGGCGGCCGGAGCCGCGTTCCTCGTCGGGTTCTTCCTCTACACCCGCGCTCGCGAGCAAGCAGGCAAGGAACCGCTGCTGCCCACGCGCCTGTTCAAGAACCGCACATCAAACCTCGGGCTGATCACCCAGAACATCCAGTGGCTGCTGCTCATGGGGGTCTCGTTCACCGTCGCCGTCTTCCTGCAGACCGTCCGCGGATACAACGCGATCGAGACGGGCGTCATCTTCACCGCGGCGACGGTCGGCGTCCTGGTCTCGTCGCTCGCCGCGGAGCGACTCGCCAAGCGCCGCCCGCAGAAGACCCTGATCATCGCGGGCTTCGTCGTCACGATGGCCGGGATCGGACTCCTGCTCGCCCTCGTCGGGGCCTCCTCGCGGGTCATCGCGTTCGCACCCGGCCTGCTGTTGATCGGCCTCGGCCTCGGGGTCATGCTGACCCCCTCGGTCAACCTCGTACAGTCCAGCTTCCCCGAGGAGTTGCAGGCGGAGATCTCCGGGCTGTCGCGCAGCGTCTCCAACCTCGGCTCGTCATTCGGCACGGCGATCGCCGGCACGATCCTGGTCTCCGATCTCGCCTCGGGAAACACCTCCTACGTGCTGGCGATGGTCGCCCTGGCCGTCCTTGCCTTCATCGGCCTCGCCGCCGCCATCCGCCTCCCCAGCAGCCGCGTGCCCGATCGCTCTGCGGGCGGGCTCGCCGCGACACCCGCGCCCGGCACGGCGACCGAGCACGGATAGCCGCCAGCGCGTACGGCAAGGAGCCGCGCCGTCAAGACCGTTCACCAGGGGGAGAGGTGGATCGATCCCTCAGTCATGGCTCCGGAGTAGCCGATCGCAGGGGAACGTGGCCCGAGATCGTGGTGCCGCTCCAGCGCCGTGGCGATCGTCAGCCGCCCTCCAAGCTCCCAGGCGGTCCGCCATGTTCTGCAGGCCGAGGCCGCGGACCTCGCCTACCGCGAACCCCAGTCCGTCGTCGACGACGAGCCCGAAGGCAATAAGCGTCGGCCCGAAGCGCTCTGCGGGCGGCGGCGGTACCAGTACAAGCCTGCGAGAACGGGCCCGAGAATGAAGTCGGCTTTCTGTACGGCCAGCCAACCCTGGTTTGTCAGGAAGTCCGCCGACAGCGTGACCCACACGGCAGCGACGGAAGCTGCATCGCCGCGACGAGGACAGCGACCTGCCACAAGGGCGTTCGGCCCGCGCTGACTCATCCATCCACCGGCCACTCCTGCTAACCGCAGCGCCTGAACCCAAACTCGCGGCCGACGAGGACGGCCCGATGGGGCTGGCCGCACGGCTCGGCCCGAACGTCTAACGCTGCATCGAGATGATGAGCGGCAAGGCGTCGGTGGGCTACCGGCTCGCGGAGTGCGGCTGGGTGATCGATGTCGCCGACGCGCGTAAGGTCAAGGCGGTGGCGCCGCGTCCTGGCGCCACGCTCGATGACGTGCGAGCCGCGGCGTGGGCCTTCGAGCGCATGGGGAGCGATCCCGATGGCGCCATGAACACGTTGCGAGGACTCGCCGGCTGTGGAACGCGACGGTTTCATCTCTGCGATCGAGCGCCGAACGTGCGCAGGACGTGCTCCAGCGTCGAGGAGAGCACCTCCTGCGTGAGCTCCCGGCTGGCCTCTCCATCCAGCCAGCGTCGCGTGGCGGCGCGGTTGAGGCCGGTCCAGCACTCGAGTGCGTAGCGCAGCCGGGGCGAGTCTTCGGCGATGTCGGAGTGAAAAGCGGTGAGCCGGGCGATGGCGCGGCGCACGAGGTCGGCGACGACGCGCCTGACCTCGGGGTCGGCGATGTCGTCGCCGCGCGCGATCGTGGCGAGCCAAATGGTGCGGTTCGCCTCGGTCCAGTCGAGCCAGCGCGAGACGGTGTCGGCCACGCGCGCGCGAGCACTGCGCCCCACCGGCGGCCGCAGTCGTTCCTCGCGCTGGGCGCCGAGCCGCTCGAGCAGCGCGATGTAGACCTCCTTGCGGCCTCCGAAGTAGTGGTGCACGAGCCCGCGCGTGACCCCGGCCGAGCTTGCGATGTCCTCGATCGAGACCTCGTCGTAGCCGCGCTCGGCGAACAGCGCGCCGGCTGCGTCGAGGATCTGTTCGCGCCGCTGCCCGGGATCGAGGCGGCTGAACTTCGGCGTCGAGCTCATAAGACAAGTATAAATGTTGTTGGCGACCGGTCAAGAACCGTTGACGCTTCGCCGATAAGAGAGCCGGGGAGCTGCTGTGCGTGGTGGCACGGCTCGTTCGGCCGAGGCGACTGTACCTCGGCGTTGACTTCATAACACGAGTCTAATTGTTGTTGGCGATCCGTCAAGAGCTGTTAACATAGCGCCAACAGGCAATCATCAGAGGGCGAGGACGCGCACGCCTCCGGTCAACCGCGGGGACTTTGGAGACACCCCTGGCGGCGGTAACAGGGCGTCACGCACGCGGGAATGGACCGGCAACCGCTGTGCGTCAGCTCGAATCTGGACGGGACGATCCACGCCTGCGGGCGGGGCCGTGCCGCCTGGTTATTCGCCAGGACGAACCCCGATTTCCAAAGGAACCCATGAAGCACAAAAGGGAGCAAAAGTAACATGCGTAAGTTTCTCATCACCGGCATGGCTGTCGCTATGCTTGCCGTTCCGTCGGCTGCTTCGGCAGCGTCCCCGGCCTACACCACCGATACCGTCGGTGGGGGCGGTTCGATTGTCATCGACAACGGTATTGCTACGTTCAACGTGCCGGTCAACAGTGACTATGGCGTCCTCAAGCTGCCGCAGACCGGCCTGCTTGTCAAGGACATCAATAAGCTCAGCTTCGAGAGCAAGTCGTCGGCTGGCGGTGGCATGGTCTACATGAGCGTCGTGACCAACGACGGCCAGAAGATCAAGTACACCCCCTACGAGCAGACCAGCATCACCGGTGGGTACCTTCCCGAGCTTGGCGGCATCGGTTCGTGGTACACCCACAACCCGATGGCTGCTGGTGTCCGCCTCAATAACGAGCCTGACAGCAACCCCACGAGGACGTGGGACGAGGCTGTCAACGAGCTTGGCAATGAGACGGTCAACCGCGTCAGCATCACAGCGGGTGCCTCGTCGGGCCACGGCACTGTGCAGGTTGACAACATCAAGGTCAACGACTCGGTGCTCGACTTCAACGATGACAACAATCACAACCCCGGCGCTCAGGGGCCGAAGGGTGACAACGGTACTAACGGTAGCGACGGTACCAATGGCACGAATGGTGTCAATGGGAAGGATGGCGTCACCACGATCATCCGTGAGAATGGCGTCATCGCTGGCGCTTCGATGCGTACCCTGCACGTCCGCAGGATCGCTGGCATGAAGTTCGTCAGTGCCAAGGCCACGCTCAGGGGCAAGAAGCTCGCGGTCGCTGGTCGCACGATCAAGGTCGATCTGCGCGGCAAGTCCGTTGGTGAGTACCGCGTCCATATCACCAGCAAGTTCAAGGCTGGCGGCGAGACCTTCAAGGTTCGCAGCATCCGCTCGCTGAGCATCACCCTCAAATAGGCTGTATCAGCTTGAAAATGGGGCAGGGCCGGCTTCGGCTGGCCCGCCTGCCTCATCCAACCCTCAGCCGTCACCTACGGGTGGCGGCAACATAGGAACGGCGGGTCGGCTTCGGCCGGCTCGCCTCTCCTATCTGCGTATTCTTGTCTTAGAGAATCCTGCCAGGAGCCGCCGTGATGGTCGCGCCAGAGTCTCGGACGACGACGGCCATGCTCCCGAGGCGGACGTCGACGGCGTTCACCTCGCCGGTGCGGGGGTGTAGTGGAGCTGCGGCACGAAGCTCGACAGCGTCGCGGCGGATGCCGTGCCCGGGAAGCAACAACACCAAGAACAGCGCGACAGTGCCGGCTCGGGGCCGCCATATGGGCGACCCTCGCAAAGTCAGAACCGCTGCGCAACCTCAGGAGCGGGCCGACTGAACCGCTGCGTCTAGTAGCTCAACGATTGCCCGCTGCTGCAATTGCCTCGACGCGATAGCGCGGTGGCGCAGCTTTGGCGCTCACGCCGCGCCGCTCCTATTCGTCTCTATGAAGTGGGCGTGTGGTCAAGTGCGGGTTCGGGCGCCGGTGGGTCGACGTCTACCGGGTTCGGCGCGGCGGTCCGGGCGGGTCGACCTGCGCGAGCCGGCGGACCTCGCGGGCGATCGCGAGCAGGTCATGGCCGGTGTGCAGCGCCTCCTCGGCGGAGTCGAGCTCGTCGAGCACCGCGCGGATCAGGGCTGCCTCGCGGACGTACTGCGAGACGCTGATCCCTTGCGCGTCGGCCGCGCGGGCGATCGTCGTGTAGGCCCGAACGGCGAAACGGATCGTTGTCGCGTGCAGGGTCACGATGGCACTCAGTCCGCGTCGAAGTGTCCGGGCATGAACTCCACCGTGCGGTCGCGTTCCCGCAACCGCGATGGTGGAAACATCACCGGACCGGGAACGCTGATGCTTGCGGCACCGCTGCATGCCGCCAAGCGCCGAACCCGCCCGCGGGTCGGCCCCTGGCACAGCCCGCGGGGGCACAAGATTGTTAACCACGCTCGTGCCGACTGCGGTAGAGTCGCCGCTATCGCGGTAGCGACCACGGTGCGCGTCGCTTAGCATCGGTCATCCATCTGGCAAGGAGGTCGTCATGAAGGGACTTCGCGCTTTTCTGATCGCCGAGCTGGTCGTCGCGGGCACGCGCTGATGCTGCGCGCACTATTCAAAGGAGACCCGCCACCATGAGGGATGCCATCGCGACCAGGCGGTCAAGGCGACTGGTGCTCGTTGCGGTTGGGCTCCTCGCGGCGGTCGCCGTGCTCCCCCTGCTCGTGCCGCCGAGTGCGGTGGCCTGGGAGTTGCTGCGTTTGGAGGACAGGCTGGCTTTGGAGGCCACGGAGATCAGCTCCGCGAAGGTCTGTGGGGCGAGCGAGTGCAGGGAGCTCTCCGATCCGGAGGCGGCGACGGCGCTCGCGGTCGGCCCCCGCCCCGCCCCCGGGGTACGGACACGGACCGCCCTGCGCGCGGGCTGCCCTGGTACAAGAGCACGCTCACGATCCCCGCCGAGGAGCGCGGCGAGGTGGTCCGCGTCTCCGTCACCGTGGTGCCCTCCGCCGGGCTGATGCGCGTGGGGGACGCGGACGGGGTCGTGGTCTGGGTGACCCTGCCCAGCCAGAGCAAAGAGGCCTACGCGAAGCTCACAGCCGGGCTTACGCCCCGCCCGGCGAGGACGCTTCCGGGCGTGGGCGAGGACGCGCTGCCGGTCGCCCGCGTCGATGAGGTCGTCGAGTTCCCGAGCGCGGCCACCCCGGCGCCGGCGAGCGACGGCTCGAACGTTTGGATCGTCGCGCTGGGCGGCGGCGTGCTAGCGGCGCTCATGGCGGGGTTGCTGCTCAGCATCCGCCACCGCCGCGCGTCGACGCCGCCAGCGGCGTCCGAGGCACCGGGGTAGGGACGGTCCGGTCCGGTCCAGACGTCCAGCAGGGGCCAGGACACTTCGGGATTCGGCGCTGCTCTTGCTTTCGCCTGGAGGGAGCTGCCGGGGGACGACAGCCGCGCGCTGCTCCCTTTGCCTCGAAGCGGCGGTGATCGACGACGAGTCTTCGCGCCGCGACTCTGGCGCAACAGCCTCGCTTTGCTTGCTGACATTCATCGGACTCCAACAGTGCTGGTCGGGTCGCCTCGAAGCTTCGGCGACCCGAGACTTGTGTAGAGCCGCGTACGACGAGCAACGGCTCCGCTAGAGTCGCGCGGGGCGCACGATTTTCTCGGTCACGATGACGACATCGCTTTCCGCGCCTGGCGATTCGCCGGCGCCTAATCGCTTCAGCGTTCGTGCCTGGTTGCTCAGCGGCCTCGCCCTCGCGGTCATCCTCATGCTCCTCGTCTTTGTGGCGCCTAGGTTGCTCTATCCGCCCCTGCCGGACGGGCGATTTGTCGGCATCCGCGACGACAAGAGGATCGAGTTGGAAACGGCTCGGCTCAAACTCCAGAATGATGCCCGTGCCACGCTCCTGCAAGCGCTGGGCGGCGGCGTGTTACTGCTGGGAGCAGCCTTCACTTGGCTTCAGATCCGACTCAGCCGTGAGCAATTGCAACGGAACACTGAGGCGACGCGGAAACAGCTGGCTCTCGACCGCGAGGGACAGATAACTGAGCGCTTCACGCGCGCGATCGACCAGCTCGACGCCACTGCCCACGGTACCGACGTAACTCTCGGCGGGATCTACGCGCTGGAGCGGATCGCCCGCGACTCGCGTGTGGACCGGGCGACGATCGGCGAGGTCCTTACCGCCTACATTCGAGGCCACTCGCCTTGGCCGGCTCGTCTGGATGGGCAGCCTCCGACGGACGCGCTATTCGATCAGATTCCGGCGTTAAAGAGTCGCGACCCAGATGTCCAGGCTGCGTTGACAGTGCTCGGACGCGGCCGCTTTCCGCCGGTCTACCGTCCGGGAGAGGGCCTAGATCTCAGCAACACTGACCTCCGCCGAGCTACCTTGCGTGCAACCGACCCCCAGGCATCATGGGTACTTGGAGTGCATTTCGAATATGCGGACTTTTCCGGCGCATGCCTGGATCACGCCGACATGACCTATGGGTACTTTGAATGGGCGAACTTTGGTGAGGCACGACTTGCTTGCGCAAATCTGAATGGTGCGCATCTTGAGTCGGCGCATCTGGTCGAGGCAAAGTTGGCCTGTACCGATCTCGAAGGCCAAACACAACTGAGCGGTGCGCATCTCGACGGCGCAGATCTGAGGGGTGCCGATCTCCGGAAGGTGAACCTGTCGGGCACATTCCTAGTGGGCGCGCTGCTGATCGGGGCCGATCTCCGTGGTGCAGTTCTGTACGGTGCGTCGCTGCACGGCGCGAACCTAAACGGCGCACAGCTTGATGGCGCGGAGCTAGGCGGCGCACGTTGCGATGCCGAAACACAGCCGTCCAGTTTTCCCTGGAAAGGGCGTGGCGTCGACGTAACGGCTCGGCCTGTGAACCCGCGCGCCCACGCAGTGCGCTTTAACGGGTTACAAGAGGACTTCGCCGCCTCCATGTCGACCTCGCGCGTGCCCACCGAGCCTGGCTGAGTTGCGGCCAACATGGGATCGGGGGCATCGGGGGCATTCCAGCTTCGTGTCCCTCGCGGCCCTTCCGACACATGTTGGCGCCGACCCACCCCGCGGCGAACATTGACTCGTCTCATCGGACCTTCCTCGCTCCGTCGTCGTGGCGGGGTACGCCTTCATTCGGACTTTCGCTTTCGCCTGTCAGGAGTAGCGCCGCGGCCCGAAGTCCGAGTAGCGCTTTACGCGACATGCGACAGCCCGCACGCCCCCCGCGTCAGATAGGACTTGGAGCTGACAGGGCGAATCTCTTGGCGATGGATCCGCCGAGCGGCGCGTCTATAACCCACGACAACGCACGCGATCTCTTCGCGACGCTCGAAGAGCGCCGTCGGAGCTTTGAGCAGGTGATGTGGCAGGTTCCGAGTCTGAGCATTACCGCGCAGGCTTTCCTGTTTTCGGCCGCATTCAGCACCGGCGCTCCGCGGTACGCGCAAATCATCGTGCTGCTTGTTGGACTTGCCGCGGTCCTCGCGGCAATGCATCTCCTCGCCAACCATCGGTACCTCGAGAGCCTCCATGGCCAGGTCCAGGCGCTATGTCAGCGGCAACTCGGATGGCCGCCGCTCTTTCGTGAGCAGCTCCACTCCCACCTTGAGGCGGCCGACGCAGTCGAGATGGGCGCTGCCAGATGGAACCGCACCTGGGTTCGCCATCTGGTCGTCGACGTGCCGGCGTTCAATCTCTGGATGTACACCCTAGGCGCATTCGCGGCCGCGGATGTCTACCTCCTCGTGAGGGCCATCATCTAACGAGCGCCACCTCGTTGGGCCACGGCTCTGGCCCGACTCGGATGGTCGGGCTTCCGAAGAGCAATCCGGTCGTCCCGAGCTCCAGGAGCCCCAAGACCATCAGCGCGCTGCCGAGCCGCCTCCCTGCTGGTCTCGTCGCTGCGCTCCGCATTGTGCCGCGGGAGGGGTGGCCTTAGAAGGTGCGTACTATCGGTCAGCGCGATTTGCACTAGCCGGCGCCAGTGAGGCTCGCTATCAAATCTGCCTCGAAGCGGTAGCACGCCCCGAGCCGCGGTAGCGAACTGGGGCGAGCGAGCGAGCGACGGCGCGCGCTGCACGGCATCGCAGCCGGTGTGGACTCCGCCACCAAGGGGGTCTGCCCGCTGCTCGCAGGGCCGAGCAGTATCGATCGGCATGAGCCACTGGACCCGACTCGAGGCCGATCGCGCATTCACCGTCGCCTCGCGGGCGCGCCGCCGGGCCGCGCTGCTCGGCCGCGTGCGCCGGCCCGGACGGGCCATCTGCGGCCTGCCGGTCTACGACGAAGCGATCCAGCGGCGCTCCGGCCCGCGCGGCGTCACCGAGATCCCGCTCGAGGCGATCGCCGGCACCACCGAGCCGAACCGCGCGGCGCAGTTCGACCAGTACTTCCGGCCCAAGCCCCTGACCCGCGGCCGCTGGCAGCGCGTCTGGCTCGCCGTCCAGCAAGACGTCACGCTCCCGCCCATCTCGGTCGTGCAGATCGGCGAGGCCTACGCGATCCGCGACGGCCACCACCGCGTGTCGGTGGCCAGGGCGCGCGGCGCGCTGACAATCACCGCGCTGGTGGGCTAGTCACATCCAGAGATACCCGTCGGGGTCGGCGAAGGCGCCGGTGTAGCCCCACGGCTGCTGCGCCGACTAGGTCGCGATCGTCGCGGCGGCGCCTGGGCGCGGCGCACGATCGCGTTCATGTCGCCTTCGAAGCTCAGGATGCACTCGCTCTCGCTGGAAGCGCGAGTGTCGCTCGTGCGTCCAAGCGGTAGCGCGTCGGGCAGTTACAGCCTGCGGCGCCGTGCCGCCTTTGTCCAACGCCGGCAGTGGGGGGATCACCGCTTGGCAGTGTTCGGATGCGTTCGAGCGCCGCTCTTGGTCCGTCGCTGAGTTGCCCTCAAACAGGCGCGCGCTCGTACTGGGCTCTGCGGCCCTGGGCGTACGAGCCGAGGTCGATCAGGAAGGCGAGGATGACGAAGAACCACTCGAACCCGGTCACGTGGCGCCCGGAGCCCCAGTCCCAGAAGGCGGCGTATGCGAGCGTCGTCCACGGCAGCAAGAAGAAGCCGAGCAGCGGGATGATCCAGCTGTCGAAGGCGCGGCTCAGCACATCGCTGAAGATCCACAGCAGGAAGAGGACGAGCCGCGGGGAGATCAGCGCGAGAAGCGCTAGGAGGCACCCCATGCATCGAAGTGTGACGGTTTCCTGCCTGCCACCGCAACGCCGAGCCGGACGGCGGCTGCTGGCGCATGCTCGCCACCAGCGATCTGCACGCCGAGCTCGGCGCCGACTGCTACCTCCGCCGTACGCTGAATGCGAGACCCAGCGCCTCAACGCCCAGCGGCGAGGGCAACGGCAACGCAACGCTGTCCGTTGCGCGACCGTTTCCCACAAGCTGTCCCGCGCGGATGCATCCGCGAGACGAGGCATCCGCTGCCGGCTTCGTGGGTCGCTCCTTGACCCACAGCCCAGGTAAGCACGTGCCGTGAATGGACCGCATCGCACATTTGTCCGTTTGCGTTCAGTCGACTGCAGCCGGCGCTACGGCCTCCGGTGTCGCAGCAGGCTGGCGCGCTGCTCCATTCGCCTGGACGCGATAGCCCCGCCTGGCTAGCCGGCGACTGCCGCAATTCGTCCAAAGCGGAAGCGGACGGCCTTGCCGCTGCTGCCGTCGAAGTGCGTGGCGCAGGATCGCTAGTGCCCGATCCCGCCCGCGTTTAGAAGACTCTTGAGACGGTCCCGGAACTCGCGTAGCTCGGCATGAGTCAGTGTCACGCGAGAGCTCGCCGGTCGGGTTCGGGCGCCAGCACGAAGCAGTCGCGTACGCGCCAACGCGTCGATTGTGCGCGAACCGTGCGCGAATGCGTTTCGCGTTACCGCAACTTCGACTGCTCCGGCGAGGCCGTCCTTCACGTCGTTCCAGTCGCGCCCGTTCGCGTCCAGGAGTCGGGCGCCCCAGTCCTCGATGCCGCCGAACGATCGGGGGTCCTCCAGTTTCTCCGTCGCTGTGGATTCAGCCAGCGCATAGCTGTGCACGAGGACAGAGCCGTGGAGCGTTTCGGCGTCGTCGATGGCGTCGATGTGCCTGCGCGGCTGACCTTGTAGTGGCCCTCAGGCGCCGAGATGCGTCCCAACGCTGCGCCCTCGATTCTCGTCGATGCCCAGTAGTCGCGCTCTCGTGCGAACGCGATGCGCGCGCTCTCAAGAATCGAGTCAGGCGGTCCCACTCGTCCCACGGACTGCCGGCTGAACCGGCATCTCCGAAACCACTCGCAGCTTCTCCACCCTCAAGGTTCGGCGGGTGATGGCGCGGCGCACTCGCCCTTCCATCCAAGCCGCGTCGCGCGACTGCCGCTGCTCGTCTGAGCGTAGCTGATACATCGTGCTCGCGCCTCCGCTGCACACAAACAAGCACTCGCGCAATCACGTAAGTGAACGAGGCACGCGTACAGGCCTGTGGCTGTATCTGATCTTCCTCAACCGCACCGTTTCGTCGGTGCCGTTGACCGCAGTCGCCGTCGGCTTAGGTCGACGCTAGATTGTCGATACCGCTAATGGATCGCAAGGAAGTTGCGTCTCAGGCGCTGACGAAGGCGCTGACCTTCCAGTCCCCTGTGGCACGCAATAATTTCGAGCGGCTCCGCAGAGTGCATCCCGATGAAACGCCCACGGAGCTCGCAAAGCGGGTCACGAGGTACTACCTGTCCGCTGGTCACAACTTCGGGGGGCGCAATGGGCGCAGCGGGGGCGATCCCCGGTGGGGGTCTCGCATCTGCGGCCTTCGATGTCGTCGCTTTCACGGAGGCGTCCGTTCTTTACGCACTGACTCTCGCCGAGATCCACGGCATTCATCCTGAGGACATCGAACGTCGACGCCTCCTGGTGCAGACCGTCCTCATCGGAGACTCCGCCATCACGGCGCTGAACAAGGGTGCGGATAAGACCGTCCCGTACTGGGGAAAGCAGATCGTCAATGCGATCCCTATGTCCGCGGTCAACAAGGCGAACAAGGTGCTCGGTCCTCGGTTCATCACGAAGTACGGCACGAAGCAAGGGGTCCTCGTGTTGAGCAAGCAGATCCCACTTGGCCTCGGCATCGGGGTTGGCGCGTTTTCGAACCACATGATCGGCCGGACAATCGTTGGAACCGCGAGGAAGGTCTTCGGGCCCGCGCCGGAGTTCTTTGAGCCTCGGCCGGACTCCGGCGTGGTTGGCGGCGAGTGGGTCCAGGCCGCCGGCGCGCAGTAGCGCCTGCGTTCGACGTCGTCAGCCGCGCGCCTCGCGCCGACGACCCTGTCGCCGCCACGACAGACGCCTCGGGCACCTCTCGAACGCTCTCGGCCATGGTCCGAGAGCACATCGCGAGCGTCATCGCAGCGCCGTCAGTACCACCATAGGTCGCGGGCTTGAACACACAGCGGGCCGGTGCTCCGTTCGCTTGACGCCGACACGGCGGCTTCTCGGCAACAGAGCGCCGCTTTGCTTCGGAGCGGCAGGCGCGGCGGCTGCCGCGGTCGGTGGCGTCAACCGGTTCAGGAGTTCTGCTACGTCGAACACACAACGGGCAACTGACCGTGCTCGGCGACCTGCGCACGCAGTACCTGCGTGACCACGGCGGTGGCCGCCAGCGCGAGGCTCGATCACGCTTGACTCACTCACGCAGAGCGTCGCGGGGGCCGGTCGAATACGCGGCCCGATTCGTCTCTGGAGCGACGCCCGGATCACTGATCGATACCGGTCCCCTCCCTCAGTCCGAACCCGTCGAAATGACGCCCTCACAGGGGTGCGACTGGCTAGAACGTGACCACGCGGTCGCTGTCGGCGAACAGCTTCGCCACGTCGGGCGGGGTGATCCAGCTCCCTCCGACCTTTTCGAGATCGTCGTCGTTCGCCCCACGAGCGACGCGCAACCCTTTCAGACGAAGACCGGCACTTCGTGGTCGCGTAACTTGGCCAGAAGATCGCGGAAGAGCGGAACACCGACGCCCTCGAGCGTTCCGGCGTTGTCGCTCAACAGGAGCTCGGTGGCATCGCCGCCGAGCACTATCGACGCTGCTGCCCTACCTCTACCGACCCGTTGGCCGCGAGGTGCAGCGTAATCGACGCCCGGTGGCGTCCGCCGTTCCGCGCTGACGAAGTACGCGATCTTCATCTCTCGCTACCATCTCACACCGAGCATCCCGTGGCAACAGCGTCACTACACGCACCGCTCGCGTTACCCCTACGCCGGTCTGACGCGCACCCGCCATCCACGCGGAGTAGTCAGGCGGACGAACAGGCTTCCCGGTGGCGCCGCAATCGAGAATCGTCGCGGACGTCACGTCGAGCAGGCCTGCACGCGCTGCGCGCTACTGCTGGCCGCAGGCAGTCGAGCCGTCGTCCGCGCTTGGGGACAGCACTCGCCCGTCCTCGTCCAGCGCGATCCGTTCGTCTCCGACTGGCTGTATCTCCACGCCCGCAGGCCACTCCTCGCCTCGCTCGTCGCGCAGCGTCGCATCGCCCTGAGCGTCGTACGCACCTCCGCTGGAGCCGCAGCGAGCGCGTCTGCCAGCTGCGGAGCCAGGCCTGCCAGTCCCTTTGTGCGTGCTGCTCGAGGATCGCGCGCGTCACCCAGCACCCGTCGCGCAACACAGCGCTGTCGTGCCCGAGATCCCACAGCGCCCGCGCGCCGCGGCGACACGAAGCGTCTGAGTCCCGGAGCGTCTATCGAGGCCAGCTTGAGCAGGTCCCAGAGACCCCGCCAGCGAGCGCTTGAACTTGAGCTCGAACGCGTGCGTCGCCGCACCGTCTGTCTCTACGACGATGTCTACGCCGCCACCCGCCCCGTCCAGTGAGGCAGTGTAAAGCCGCGCTCTATCCGCAGCGAGCCGCGCAGACGCTCGTGCAGCGCTCGCCGCAGCGCGCCACGCAGGTCTGCCTCAAGCAGCTCGTACATCCCGAAGCGTCTATGTCTGCCTGAACGTCTGCCGCCGCCTTGTCGAGAGCGTCGCCGAGAGCCTTATCTAGTCCCATAGCGGCCTCATCTTCGCGTGAAGCGAGCCGCTGTCGCCAGCCGCGATCGGGGAGCGAGGTAATACACCGGGAGGCCGAGGTCGTGCACATCGGGAAGCTACGCTCGCCACCTTGCGCGCGCCAGCTGCGCGCGAAGCTCAGAGCGGAGTATGCCGTACTGCTCCTCCTAGCCACAGCGAGAGCACGCGTAGTCGCGGCACCCGTCGCGCGAGGCCAGATCGAGCCCTAACAGTCAGCGCCCCAGAACGCGATAATCCCCCTTTCTGCAGCCAAATCTAGCTTGTCGCTAGTCCTGACTAATACCTAGCCCTATTCGCCTCCGGGAGCGACACTCTGATCAAGCAGCAGTACCGGCTAGCGGGTAACCGCGAGCGGAGCGCGTCCGTCTGGATGCCAGCCGCTCTGTCCCGCATGTAGCTGCCCCTCCCGTCCGCGCCGGAGCGCCGCAGCCAGCGCCCAAGTCGCGCTTGCGCATCTGTCGCTCCTATGTCAAGAAATTGATGGCGGTGTTCCTGGGATCGAGTGGGACGTGCTGCAAGAGTCGCCAGATCTCGGCGAGCGAGGTAGCGCTTGAGGCAGCGGATCGCTTCGCGGTGTGGTCTTGCCCTCGCGCGGTCTGCGAGCGATGTAGTCGCGGGTCTCGGTGACAGCGAGCGCGAGTGACGATCACGCGATGCAGCGCCGCGTCGATCTCGCGTTGCCACCCTCGGTCGAGTCGCTGTCGCCTCGTTCTCCCTGAGCTGACCGAGATCGGCGCGACACCAGCGCGCGAGCCAGCTTCGCATCGTGTCGCGAAGCGCTCAGCGCCAGCGATCTCGCCAACCAGCTTAGCCGCGATCAGCGCCCTAACCCCAGCTCTGCATAACAGCTGCGCGCTATCCTTGCGACTAGCTCGGCGATCTCGCGCCTCTAGCACCGCATCGCCAGCGTGAGCTCTCCATACGCGCAGCTCGTCGCGCGCGATCCGAACGCGCATCGTCTGCTCTGCCCTAGCCAAGCGCCGGCCATACCTGCTCCACTTGCGCGAGAACAGCGCGCCACCCAGCAGCACGAGCTCTGCCCAGAGGTCTTGCAGGTTCCACCAGCGCGTTGTTCAGCTCTCACGCCCTGTCTGACCGTTCTCGTGGTCGATCAGCTCCCGTACATCCAGCTCCTTGCCCCAGCCGCGTTCATCGCTACGTCTCCACCTTCGGCCAACGCCGCACGCGCGACGTTCTATCGCGTCTTTTCTTCGGACTTTCCGCGCTCTCGACTCGCGCTCTTCGTTCGCCATCAAACTGCGTCTAGATTCGCATCACTCGCTCCCCGCGCTGCGATCTAGAAACCGCTCAAGCTCCCCGTAGACGTGCCAGCAGTCCTCTAGCGCCCACACCCGCTCACTATCCAGACCTTCGAGCCCACTACAACAGCGCATCTAACCCTCTATCCCCTACGCCAATCGTCTTCTCACCGAGCACCTCTCCCGTCGCCGCTCGACCGCCGCGATCGTGTGCGAGCTCTTGTGGTGTCCGCCCCGAGCACGATCATCCTCCTCGTCCTCCTTCCACTCGGCTGAAAGCGGACATCCGCGGACAGGGCTTGCTTCGGGCGCTGCCACGCTCCTATCAAGTCACGCCGAACATCCCCGACCGGCGACGAGCGACACAACAGACGGAAGTCAGGCCCACCCGGCCGACAGCCTCAAAGAGAGTCAGCTCGCCGCCCGGTCGGGGACCTTCACCTCCGCGTCGGACGTCACCGACGCCACGGATCCAAACAGCAAGCCTCGAAGCGATAGCGGCTCTGACCGTCCGTCCCGCTGTCGGCGGTGGCCAGCTCTCAGAAGTGCTCGACTCGCCGGAGATTGCGGCTCTCGTCTCCGCGCTTGAGGCGACGCGCTGGACCGGGCGTCCCGGGTACCCGATGCGTTGGATGATCGGGATGGCACTCGCCAAGTCGATCTACTCCGTTCCGACATGGACCCGAACTGTCGCGCTCGTCCCTGAGCACGCCGCCCTGCGCGCCGTCATCACTACGGTACCCACCGTTCCCTCCGTATACGCCTGCTATCGCTTCACCGCCAAGCTTCGCCTCTACGGCGACATGCTTGACCGCTACATCGACCGCATGACCGCCGGTTGAGCGCTGATCCCACCCAGACTCCCCGCTTCTCGGCACTGTACCGTCGCCGCGCCGCCGTCGAGCGCGAGTTCGGACGCCTCAAGAGCGGAGTGGGCGCTGTCGCCGCTGGTTTGTGGCCTTGAGCGGGTTCGGCTGCAGCCGACCTGCCGATCCTCGCCCAGTTCGGTGCGCTCTCGCGCGAGCGCGAGTCGTACCGCTCGCCGCGTAGCGCCCGCTCGCGCCCGTTCAGTCAAGCGCCTCGACGACCGCGACGATGATCACCGCCAACATGAACCAACCAACGGCGATCTTGCCCGCTTGAACATCGCCGGTGCGTCCACGTTGCGTCCGAGCAGCCACGCGACGATGCCCGCGACCAGAGCGAGAATGCCGCCAAGCGAGAAGCAGACCCAGGAGGCGTTCGCGAGCGTGCTCTCCCCCTCATCCCCGAAGCCCTCAGCGCCCGCAAGATCACCGACGAGCAAGGCCGCCAAGCCAAGAACCGATATGGCCGCGAGGACCACCGCCGTCGTGCCCAATGCGGAGCGGCGGCAGCATTCATCGACTGTTCCACGGCCTTCCGATCCTACGCCCGTTTGGCGAGCAACCACCCGTTTCCCTAGCCGTTTCCCTAGAGCCTCCTAGTCGGCGACGCCTGTGCGAACTGCCGTGACCGTATGCAAACGCATGTGCTACGTGCACTGTCGCTTCCGTCTGTTGGCGCAAGTGCTCCTGCCTACACGCAGCAGTGCTGAATGGCGGGGCGAATCGCGTCGACGCGCTGGTCCGACTCCTAGAACGGAACGATCTCCCTGCGGCGGGTCGGAACAGGGCTACGTGCCATGCGCGCTGTCTTGTTAGGCGTGGCGAAGCCGCATAGGGTCGCGTCATGCGGCGATTGCTCGCGGCGTCTGCAGCGGTGTTGCTCATTGCGAGTTGCGGTGACGACTCGTCGTCCGACAAGCAGGCCTCGAAGTCCGGACAGGCTCGAGTCGAGCCGACGGCGACGATCCCAGGTTGCGCCCCTCAGTGCCTGCCTCCGGGCTATTCGGAGCCCGGAAGGGTGCCGAATGGGACGTATACGACCAAGTGGTTCTTTGCCGAGCAGATGAAGGTGGTCTTCGACAAGGGCTGGGAGGTCGGCGAAGACAGCACGGGCGAGTTCGCGTCCGCGGAGAGCAAGAACCGGGACTTGCGCATCATCTTCTGGGAAGACGTGTATCCAACACGGCACAAGCGGGGGCTGGAACCAGTGAAGGGCGTACCCGGGACGGTAGAAGACGTCGTCGGCTGGCTGCGCGCGAATCCGAATCTATCCGTTACCACACCACGCAAGGGAACGATCGGTTCCGATCTGCCCGCTACCGTGGTTGATGTCAGCGTCGCCGCCAAGGCCAAAAACGACGATCCCGGCTGCCCGGCGAAGCCGTGTGCGAACTTCCTCGGGTTTCCGCAGTGGGGAGAGCCTTACGGCATCGCGGGCGGCGGCGTCACGCGCTTCTATTTCTCCGATGTGAAGTACGGCGGACAGACGCACCTGTTCGTGGCCGCCGTGGAGGATAGACAAGGCGCAGCTCGACGCCGGGCTCCCAGCCGCAGAGGAGCTGATCGAGAGCGCCAAGGTCCCAGCAGAGCCGGCCTGACGTGCCGCTGCTGCTATCGCCTGAACGCTGTCGCTTTAGTCTCGGCGACGATCGGCGGGCTCCTTCGATGCTACTTATCTGCCTCGATGCATCGCGCAAACCCTTAGAACGCCGTTGTGTGCGTCGGCGATTTCGTAGTTGCGCCTCCGCCGCCTTCTTATGCGACAGCCTCGCCTCCAAGCGCTAGCGCGCTGTGCCAGCCGCGACGGGTCAGGCCGCGACGATCGCCCCAGCGCGCAGAACGGACTCAGCCCGAAGCGTGACTGATAACCGGGAATGCCGCTTTTGCTCCGGACGTCAAGGTGGGACATCGAGAAAAGGAAACGCAATGGCCTACCGCACCGCATCTGACCGACTTCGTAGCCTCGTGCACCGCATGCGCGCAGCGCACGCGCGCGACTCTCAGGAGTGGATCCGGCGTATGGAGGCGACGCCGGCGCACCGTCCGCAGCGCCCTTGGTGAACGTTCACCCACCCGGGCTAGACACCACGTCGCAACGTGTCCGACTGCTGCTTCGCGCATGCATCTCGACACTCGCGTCGTCGTGTGGCGCACGCGCTGGCGCGCTGCTCCTTTCGCCTGGGAGCGACACTGCCGCTTGTGCCTCGAAGCGACAGCGCCGGTGCCGTCGGACCGTCAGGCACGTACGCCCATGCGCCCTACGGCGCCGGTCAGCCCGACGCACCCGATGCACCCGACGCAACCCCTGCAGTTCACGCATCCGATGCACCCGACGCAGCCTGCGCAGCCGACGTTGGCAAGCCCGGCGAGTATGCCGGCCGAGCCGACGACACCGACGCTCAGCGCGACGGCTGCGCTGCCGACGACCGCAGACGAGCCGACGACGCCGACGCTGCCGAACACGCCCGACGCGCCGACGACGCCCGCAGAGCCAATTGCACCGGCCGCGCCGACCACTCCGGCCGAGCCGACGACCCCCGCGGCGCTCGTCACGCCCGCTGAGCCGACAACCCCTGGCGAGTCGACTACGGCCGAGCTCCGGACGTGCGACTCATTGGACCCGTCCGCGTTAGCACCACCGCTCTCGCCGGCGCTCACCCGGCCTCCTCGACGGCTCGCGGCAGCCGCAACGAGACCACCGTCGAGACGCCGTTGCCGATCATCGCGACACCGTACTGGAGATCAATTCTGGGGCAGGGTGAGTGGCAGGCTGGTCCACTCGGCCAGAACGCCTGCGACGAGCGGGCCGACTCCCAGGGCGCCGATGTTCACCGACGTTCCGATCGTCCGAGCGCGTACGACGGACGCGTTCGGGTCGTCTCGAAGCCGTAGCTCGATGAGGTAGGTGGTGGCAGTTCCGGCGGCGAGCCCGAGGGCCACCCCCGTGATCACGCGCCCGACGAGCAACCCCGGTAGGGCGTTCCAGGCCACGATCACGGCCGCCGCGGCCATCATCGTCGCCACCCCGCCGAGCATCGCTCCGCGACGGCCGATCCGCGCGACGACGAGGCGCTCACAGAGCAAGGCGACGATCGCGCTGCACGCGAAGACCGCGTAGACCACCGTCACCGGTCAGCGTCGAAAGGTCGTCGCGCGTTTGGTACAGGCTGTAGAGCGGGCTCGGCATGGTCGCGAACGCGATGACGATCAGAAACGCGAACGCCACGGCCCAGAACGCGGCAGCGTGCCGGCGGCCGACTGCCGCCGGCACGGCGTAAGCCTCGTTGGTCTGCACCCCCGCGTCGGCTTAGGGCTTCGTCGGTCACGAGCCACGTTCTACAGAGCGAACCGCAGCCTGGCGCCCGTGAGCCCACTGCTTCGCAGCCGCCCTCGAGGCCCGTGCTTGGGTGCGATCACTGAGTCCCGAACCCGGCGATTCACGAGGCCGGCGTGATCGTCCTCCTGCTGGAGGGTTTGCCTGAACGGGGCGCAGCGCTGGTGGTGCGAGGCCACGCCGGGATTGGGAAGTCGGCGCTTCTCGCGCAGGCGAGCAGCCTCGCCACCGATCGCGGAATGCTGGTCATGAGCGCGACAGGCGTTCAGTCCGAAGCGAACCTTCCGTTCGCGGGCCTGCACCAGCTCCTGCGGCCGGTGCTTGCTCACGCTGATCGCCTTCCAGGGCTTCAGCGCAACGCGGTCATGGCCGCATTCGGCATGACCGACGCCGCCGCCCCTGACCTGTTCCTGATCGCGCTTGCCGCGCTCGAGTTGCTGCGCGTTCTACACCGTTAGGACGATCTTGCCGCGGGTGTGCCCGGACTCGCTGAGCTGGTGTGCTCGCTGGACCTCGGTGAGCGAGAGCACTTCGCTGATCTCCACCCGGACCTCGCCACTGGCCACCAGCTCGGCGATCCGAGCCAGCTGCTCCGCGTTCGGGCTCATCACCAGCAGCTCCGCGCGCGCGCCACGCGCACGCGCCATTTCTTCGGGTGGCGCGTTCGCGATGGTGACCAGGATGCCCCCGTCGCGCAGCGTCGGCACCAGCGCCTGTGTCGTGTCCCCGCCGACCGTGTCGAGCGCCACGTCGATTGCGCTCACGGCGTCGCCGACGTCGTGCTCCGTGTAGTCGACGTATTCGTCGGCGCCGAGACCGAGGACGAAGTCGCGATTGCGGGAGGACCCGGTGCCGATCACCCGCGCGCCCGCGTGCTTCGCGAACTGCACGCCAAGGTGCCCGACGCCGCCGGCAGCACCGGCGATCAGAGCGGTCTGTCCGCGTTCGAGCGCGCCGCGGTCGAACAGCGCCTGCCACGCGGTCATGCCGGCCACCGGCAGCGCGGCGGCCTGCTCGTGGCTGAGACCGGGCGGCTTCCTCGCGATTCTGCTCGCGGAGGCGGTTGCGAACTCCGCGTATCCCCCACCCGCGACATATCCGAACACGTCGTCGCCCTCGGCGAAGCCGTCGGCACGCGAGAGCTCGACCGTGCCCGAGACGTCTCTGCCGAGCACCGCCGGCAGCCGCGTCCCGGACAACCCGCGCCGAGCCTTCCAGTCCGCCGGGTTGACCGACGCCGCGCGCACCCTGATCAACACCTGGCCGTCGCCGGGCTCAGGCCGGTCGGCCACCTCGTAGTGCAGAACCTCCGGGCTGCCGGTCTCGCGGATCAACACGGCTTGCATAGCGACTCCTTCCAAAAGCGCGGTCGGGCCCACGCAGTCTAACTTACGCTTCGTAAGTCCGACGGGACGCCGAGGCCGACCACGGGGCACAGGCAGGAGTGCCGCAGACCCATCAAACGAGGCGTCTCCGCAGCGACGCGACGGGCTCCGAGCGCGGATCAGAAACGCGAACGCCACGGCCTAGAACGCGGCAGCGTGCCGGCGGCCGACTGCCGCCGGCGCGGCGTAAGCCTCGTTGGTCTGCGCCCCGCGTCGGCTTAGGGCTTCGTCGGTCACGAGCCACGTTCTACAGAGCGAACCGCAGCCTGGCGCCCGTGAGCCCACTGCTTCGCAGCCGCCCTCGAGGCCCGTGCTTGGGTGCGATCACTGAGTCCCGAACCCGGCGACTGCAGCAATCGTTGTCGGCGCAGACTCTGCGCGGTACCGAGCCACGAGCGTCCACCCTGTGCGTGATCACCCGCCTCCGGCCGGCAGCGGTGGAAGCGGCGGCCGTGCACGAGGGAATCCGGACGCGCGATGATGGGTTCGAGATGCCAGCAGTCTCGTTGGTTGGCCGGAGTCACGAGGCCGGCGTGATCGCCCTCCTGCTGGAGGGTTTGCCTGAACGGGGCGCAGCGCTGGTGGTGCGAGGCCACGCCGGCATTGGGAAGTCGGCGCTTCTCGCGCAGGCGAGCAGCCTTGCCACCGATCGCGGGATGCTGGTCATGAGCGCGACGGATTTTGCGCCCGGGGGTTCCCTTCCGTACGCAGCATCCGCTTGGCGTGGTGGTCAACCGCCCCTCGGTGTGGCCTGACCGATGATTTTCCGCGCCGTGCTGGTCTGTACGCCGAGGACCGACTCACGGGAGGCTGACGCCATGCGGAAACTGACCTTTGCCATGAACCTGAGCCTGGACGGCTACATCGCCGCGCCCGGCGACGACCTCGGCTGGAGCGTGCCGAGCGACGAGCTGTTCCAGTGGTGGTCCGACCGGGTGGGGGCGACCGGCCTGGCGCTGTATGGGCGCAAGCTGTGGGAGACGATGAGTTCCCACTGGCCGACCGCCGACCAGCAGCCGGGCGCCACACCGGCGGAGATCGAGTTCGCCCGCCGCTGGCAGGATATGCCGAAGGTGGTGTTCTCCTCCACGATCAGCAGGGTCGACTGGAACACCCGCCTGGTCACCGGCGACGCGGTCACCGAGATCACCCGGCTCAAGGCCGAGGATGGCGGCCCCATTGACATCGGCGGCGCCACACTCGCCGCAGCGGCGATGCGGGCCGGGCTGATCGACGAGTACGTGCTGGCCACCGCACCGGTCTTGGTGGGCAGCGGCACGCCGTTCTTTACGGCCCTGGACAAATGGGTGAACCTGACCCTGGTGGAGACCCGGACGTTTCCCGACGGCGTGGTCCTGACCAGGTACGAGACCAGGCACTGAGTGCCCGACGTCGGATCGGCGCGGGCTTCGGGCCGCCCAAGGATCTCGTGGCGCTGCGGCGGCGGGGATACGGATCCGGCTCGGCGGTGGCGTCGACCACAACGGGTAATGCTGGCGCACCGCAGACCGACATCGATTCGCCGGTCCGGCCCGCGCGTTGAGCAGCGCGGCGCTGAGCTCGAGCTGGCTGCGTCCCAAGGTGGTGTGCAGGAAGCCGCTGGCGGCGAGGTAAAGCGCGAGCCCGCCGATCCAGAGCAGCCCGTTGGCGGTGTTGCGGACGCTCAGTGGATCGAGCTCCCAGGTCTGCTCGAACAGCCGCTGCACTGCGCGGGTGAAGCTCAGGACGGCGAGCAGGAGGAAGACGAGCCCGATGATGCCGACACTCGTTTCCACGCCCGAGGGTGGGGCGAAGATGTCCTCGGCGGCGGCGGGCGGCGCCGCTCGCGGTCAGCTCATAACGCTCGATGATGGGGTCGGCCGTGCTCTTGCCTCCGAGCTGCGAGGCGATCGCGCTGGTGACGATGGCCAGCGGGATCGTGGCCGTGAGCGCGCCGGAGGCGAGGGCGATCGCCCGGTCGAAGCCCGCGACCTTCTGGAACCGGTTGAAGAGGCGGAGCACGAACTGCGGCCGCAGCCAGAACGTGAGCGTGCGAACGACGCGCTCACGATCCACGTCCATGCGTCACGCCCGAGGGCTCAGCCGGCTGCGAGCTCGCTCGAGAAGAACTCGAGCGCGGTGCGTGTCTTGGTCTGCTGCTCGCCGGAGAGGTCGATCCCGTTCTCGCTGAGGTACACCCGTGCCTCGGCAGCGACCTGGAAGGCCTCCGATGGCAGGCACTTGGTCGACAGCTCGAAGATGCGGGCGCCGTCCGGGTAGAGCCACATCTCCGCGACCATCTTGCGGCGCGAAGTCGCGCGGCTGCCACTTGAGCTTGAGCACGAAGATCGGGCCCGAGCCCGACGAGATCGTCCAGCTCGATCCCCTCAGGAGCGTGGTGCGGAACAGCGCTCGCTGCTCTTTGGTGTAGAGCTTGCGCACGGCGCGCTCGCCGAGCAGGGCCTGGCGGATCGGCGTCCGAGTCGGCGTCGCACTTGAGGCGTCCCGAGCAGACGAAGCCGCCGGGGATCGCGTCGACCTCGACGCCGAAGCCGCGGAGCCGGCGGACGTCATCGTCGACGCTGATCGGGGTCGAGCGGGCGTAGCTTGATGACCGAGTCGCCCGCGCGCCCCTGGATCCTGCGCGCGCGCACGACCACACCGGCCTTGTCGAGCGCGAGGTCGGGCGTGTCGAAGAACACCACCTGGCGGATCTGCGCATCGAGCGGCGTCGAGCCCGAGCGCGCGGATCGCGGCGCGCTGCTGGGCGGCGGGGACGGTGAGCTTGAGCTCGACCGTGTCCGAGCCGCGCGAGCAGGCCCATCAGCTCGCCGAGCTGCTCGTCGGACAGGCCGGGGCGAACCGGCGTCTTGGTCGCCATGTCGTTCCTTTCAGTTGGAATCCGAGCGTGTCGGAGCACGAGCCGCTGAGCGACTCGGCCCGGGCCCGGGTGCACGATGCCTATCGACGGACTCCGCGGTCGTCCCGCCGGTCGCCGCGGTCGTCGCGGCGATCCTCGCGACGGTTGTGACGGTGGCTGACCACCGCGGCGGTCCCGACGACCGCTGTCGTTCGCCTGACCGGTCCGCCGATCACCCCGGGCCGGCCTACGCGTGCTCTCGCTAATGGCATGTCACGTTCCTTGCTCGACGGTTTGCGCGTCTGCCTCGACTGCTGCGAGCAGCGCCTGGGTGGGGATGCGGCCGCTCGCGACCAGCTGGCCGCCCGACCTGCGCACGGAGGACGCGAACGGGCCGGCCCACGAGTCCTCGTACACGGGCACGGCCGCGACGCTTCCCGGCAGCGCGCGCCGATCGCTTGACTCCTCCTCGGCGACCACCTTGCCAGTCGGCTCAGCCCGAGGCTCGCCCACGTCTACCGCGGCGATCGTTCCTCGGCGACCTGGACCGATGCGTCCAGTCCTTGCGTAGAAGAGCAGATCCAAGACCCGGATGAGCTCTCGGTCGAGCGATAGCTGGAGCCGCATGTCGCCGGAGGTTCGCTTGGCGGTCGGGATCGTCGACCAGATAGAAGACTGCCGAGGACGTCAGTCGCTGCCTTCCATGATCGCTCCTCTCGCGTTTGGGGTATCCGACTCCACCGAGCCGGATCCACTGCCTCGGCCTGCGTCCACCCTGTCGTCGTCCAATTAGGTGGTCTCCCGCTCCGTCCCGGACCAGCGGACGGCGCCTGCGTCCGCGATGATTCAGTCTGGCGATGACGGAGCAGCTCCGTGACCGGACACCCTAGGCGGGTGGTTCAACAGGCACAGAAGCAGCCTCGAAGATCGGCGACTGCGATCGAGGTCGCCCCGAGGGGACGCGTTACACGATGCGCGAGAGGTGTTCTCGCTCGGCGTTGACTCCTTGATTAGCCGAGGGCTGTGACTCGCGCCTTAAGGTGACGGCAGGCGCTGCGCGTCCCGAACGCTCGTGATCGAGGACCGCTCCGGCGACGAGCTGTTCACGATCCAGGAGAAGAAGCTCAGCGTGCGCGACAAGATGAGGTCGAGCGCGAGCAGGAAGATGGTGACGACGGTCAAGAAGATGCTGGCGGCATCCGCGACCGCTACTGATCGACGTCGAGGGCGGCGACGACCTGTCGCGAAGGGGAACATCGTCGACCACGAGTACGAGATCGAGCGCGACGGCGACAAGGTCGCAGAGGTCTCCAAGCGCTGGTTCCGGGTCCGCGACGCGTAGATGAGGTCGCGCCGGATCAGGACGACGCGATGATCCTGCCGAGGCGATCAGCACGATCAATGGCCGAGACAGGGTCCGGGCGGCCCGCGACAGGACAGCACGCCGCGCCCCGTCCCGGGCAGTTACGTGCGCCGCCTCCGGCGCGAGCGGCCCGGCGCGAGCGACGTCGGCGCGGCTGCGAGCGACCGGGGTCCAGCTCGTGCTCTGCTCGCGCCGTCGCCTCGGCCTCGCCGTGCCGGAGATACCGTCGGTTCACGGTCTCGACCGGCAGGTGATCGAGGCGCTGGTGGACGGCGGCGCCCGGCTCGAGCGCGTCGCCGAGTCGGCGCAGCGCGTCACCGTGCGCGCTCGTGCGAAGCGCCTTCTCGCTCATCCGGCGCCGTTCGCCCGGGTCGAGGCGGAAGCCGAGCAGCGGCGCCACCAGCGAGCCCTCGCCGCGCCCACGTCGCTCGATCGCGACAAGCTCCGCCGTTTCGGCATCGCGCATGACGAACAACACGTCGAGGACTCGCAGGGTCCCGCCGCTCTCGATCCGCTCGATCGTGCCGACCAGCCGGCCCTCGACTCGGCGCCCGGCGCGGATCCGTAGACGAGCAGCTGCGCGGGGTTCATGTCGCAACCTCCCTCGGCCCCCGCGCCCGCGTCACCTCGGCTGGGCCGCTCTCCATCGCCGGTGCCCGGTCGCGCGGGTGTCGCTCGTACCAGCGGGCGTAGCGGTTGGCGAGCGGGGCGGCGCTGAGGCCGTGGGCGAGGACCGAGAGGCCCACGGTCAGGTAGATCGCCAGCACGATCAGGTGTTCGTGCGGAAGGTTCGACTCCTCGATCACGATCACCGCGAACACGATCGATGCGAGGCCGCGGGGACCGAACCAGCCGAGGAAGCCGAGCGTTGGCGCCCTCGCGCGCGAACCGAGCATCGCGATCGCCACCGGGAGCATCCGCACGACGGTGAGGCTGAGGACCGCGTAGAGCACGAGCTCCCAGCTCAGCTCTGCGAGCGCGGGCCCGAGCAGGATGGCCCCGAAGAGCACGAAGGTGATGCCGTTGAGCACGCCTCCCACCTCCTCGCTGAGCTCGTTGAGTTGCTCGGGGTCGCGCCCGAGCGCCAGCCGGAACGTCATGCCCGCGACGAAAGCGGCGATGAAGCCCGACCCGTGGAGCCCGACGGCGATCCCGTAGGCGAGCGCCGCCCCGGCGGCCGGGATCACCTGCCGCCAGGCGCTATCGATGAGATCGCGGCGGCCGGCGTAGATGACGATCGCCGCTACAGCGAGGCCGCCGATCACGCCGCCCACGGCTCCGTAGCCGATTTCCTCGAGCAGCAGCGTTCCCGCGCTGCGGCCGTCCGAGATCCCTGATTCCACGTCGGCCAGGGCCACGGCGGCGAACAGGAGCGGCACACAGATCCCGTCGTTGAGGCCGCTTTCGACGTTGAGCCCCTGGCGGATCCTGCCGGGGATGCGCGGCTCGGTGACGACCGCCTGCCCCAGCGCGGCGTCGGTCGGCGCCAGGATGATCGCGAGGATCAGGGCCTCCTCGACGGCCAGCTGATCGAAGAGGACGGCCGCGGCGAGCATGCCGAGCGCGATGGTCAGCGGCAGGCCGATGCCGAGCAGCCGCACGGGCACCCCGACCTCGCGGCGGAGCTCTCCGAGGTCGATGCGCGACGCATCGCAGAACAGGACGAGCGCGAGCGTCGCCTCCGCCAGCGCCCGCACGGTGGAGCTCGTGCTCTCCAGGTCGATCCCGTCGAGCACCTGGGGTCCGGCCAACAACCCGACCGCGACGAACACCATCGCCGGCGTGATGGGCGTGCCATACAACCGCCGCGAGATCGCCGCGACGGCGAGCAGGGTGACCGCCACGATGGCGAGTGCCCACTGCATCTAGGTCGTCACGTGTCCAGCCGCTCGAGCGCGGCTTCGACGTCGTAGCCGAGCGCGAGCCCGACCTTCGGAGCGCACTGGACGACTCGCGCGGCGCCCGTCACCGGCGTCACCGCCTCGAGGCTGGCGACGATCTCGTCGCTCGTCGCCCCGGCTGCGAGGGCGAGCGCCACCGCGTGCTGGAACGACGCGAGGGCGGCATCGATGGCGACGGTCGCGGCGACGCGGACGAGTGCCGCGGTCCGCTCGTCGATCACCGACGCGGCGTATGAGCTGCCGTCCACCGCGATCGCTTCAAGAAGCGCTTCGTCGTGCACGGTGAGCCGCCGCAGGTGCTGCTTGTACTCGTCCATTGGCGTCGAGCACATCTCACCTGCTGCGGCCTGCCGCCGCGTCATCCCTACTGGACGAAATCTGCCCGCGGCGGGTAGATCGAGTCCTCCACGAGCCCGACCTCGATGGCGCGCTCGATCGCCTGACTACGCGACGAGACACCGAACTTGCGGTAGATGGCCACCGCTTCGGTCTTCGCCGTGTTGCGGGAGATGAAGAGCCTGTCCGCGATCTCCGGGAACGTGAGATGGGTCGCGAGGTACGGAAGCAGCCGCAGCTCCGCAGCCGTCAGGCTCATCGCCCAGGCACCGGCCGGCGCGGAGCTCGCCGCCACGCGGTCGCGCAGCTCCCGCGCCTCCTCGACCAAGGTACCCAGGAGCGGACGGAGCTCGAGCACGCGCTCGGTCTCCGCGAGAACCGTACGGGCCGCGGCCGCCTCGGCGAGTGCGAGGTGGGCACGTGTGAGCTCGAGACCGACTTCGACGGCCATCCAAGGCATCCCGTGGTCGAGCATGGGCCGCAGACGGTGGGCGCGCGCCAATGCCGATCGCGCCTCTGCGTGGCGGGCCTCGTGGAGCGCGACCCGCGCAGTCGCCGCATGCACGACTGCGGTGCTCGCGTAGTCACCCGCAGCCTGCCCGTAGAGCACCGCCGGCTCGGTCAGGTCATTGGCGACGCACCAGGCCATCGCCCGGCGGTTGAGTGCGGCCGCCACGTGCGGCTCATTGCGTTCGAGCTCCTTGCGCAGCAGCTCGCGAAACAGGTGGTGGTAGCGATACCACTCGCCCCGACGGTCGAGCGGCACGACGAAACCGTTCGTGCGCGCAAGTGTCTCCAGCGTCTGCGCCGACCGTGCCGTCTGCAGCACGGCGTCGCACAGCCCGCCACACATGCGATCCAGCACCGAGGTGTACTGGAGGAACCGTGCCTCGTCCGGCGGCAGGCGCGACAGGAGCTCGAGTCGGAAGTACTCGGACACGAACTGGTCGTCGCCGCCGAAGCCCGCAGCGCTGGCCGCACTCGGAGCGCCGGCCTGCAAGGACAGCGCCGCCAGGTACAAGCCGGCAGGCCAGCCCTCCGTCCGCTCGGTCAAGTCGGTCAGCGCACTCGCTTCGAGTTCGACTCCGGCCGCCTCGAGCAGCAACCCGGCCTCCTGCTCGTCGAGCCGGAGGTCCGACACGCCGATCTCGTCGAGCAACCCTCGCGCACGCCAGCGGGCCAGCGGCAGTTCCGGCGCTTCCCTGCTCGCGATCGCGATCTGCGAACCGGCCGGGGCATATCCGATCAACGCCGCGATCGCGTCCAGACAGGCCGGATTGGCGACCGCGTGCAGGTCGTCCAGCACCAGCACCAGCGCGCGCTCGAGTTTCGCCAGCGCGCTCCCAACACGCGGGACACGGCTCGTCCAGGCGAATCCCCCTGCGCCCGACAACGCCTCGAAAACGGCCTGGCCGACCGGCTCGACGCGGTCGATCGCGGCCGCGATGTGTCGCAGGAGGACCAGGGCGTCGTCGTCGCCCGCGTCGAGAGCCACCCACGCGAACGGACGCGGATCAGCCTCGGCCCACCGAGCAAGAAGCGTCGTCTTGCCGTACCCAGCCGGCGCGACCACGGTCGCGAACGGCGAGCGTGACGCGCACAGGCGCGCCATCACGTCCGCTTTCGCCACGGTGCCGGGACGAATCTGCGGCGCGGCGAGCTTGACCTCGACGACGTCGAACGGGAGCTCTGCGACGAGCATTGCGCGACCTAGCGTCGCAGCGGGATGCGGGGTCCGCAAATGATGCATACACCCCGGTCGATTTCATGCCATCTGTATGACGAGGGCGTGCCTGCGCACGCTTGCGCTCCGCAGACGTCCGCGCCAGAGACACCCTCGTCGCGTCCGCGCAGCCGGCATTCGACGATCTGAGCGCCCAGCTCGGTGCGGCGCAGGAGGATGCGGGTCAGGCGGTGGACGAGGCGGCCGACGCGGCTGAGGCGAAGGCCGAGAGCGCCGCCACGTGCGCGCAATCGTTCGTGTCGGCGTTCGGCCTGATCTTCAGCGGCGCGACGCTCCAGGAAGGTGTCGACGCAGCTGTCGCGGAGCTGCAGGCGCTGCAGCCGCAGTGCGCGCCCGCGCTCGGCTAGGTCTCCCAGTGGACGTCGATCTGCGCGCGTGAGTCGCGGCGCGCGGCCTCCGCGTAGTGCTCGAGCGCGCGCTTGTCGGCCGCGGTCGGGTCGCCGGTGAGAGACCGCGGCCACAGCCGCATCGCCGCGACCGCGTTGACCTCGGCGGCGATCAGCACCAGCTGGGCGGCCAAGGACAGCCACGAGAGCAGTCCGATGACGGTAGCGAACAGCCCGTAGGTGTCACTCGCATTCGCGATCGCGGCGTTCACGTACCAGCCGCCGAGGGTCTGGAGCACGAGCAGACCGAGCGTCGCGACGATCACGCCGGGGAGAAGCTCGCCGAGGCTGCGGCGCTCGGACGCGAGCAGCCCGAAGGCGGCCAGGAGCGCGATCGCATCGACGGCGAGCGAGAGCACGAGCGCAGCCGCTGCCGTCCACGCCTCGCTGCCGAGACGTCCGCTCGCCGCCGCTCCACTGAGCACGGAGCTGGCGACGAGCGCGAGGCCGGCGGTCGCGAGCAGCGCGAGCCCGCGCACGCGGCGCGAGAAGTAGCCGAGCTGCTCGACCGGAGCGACGTTCCACGTCGCGTCGAGCGCCTGGCCGAGCGCCAGCGTGATGCCGAGCCCGGCCCACAGCGCGACGCCGATGCCGACGGCGAGCGCGACGCCGCTGCCCCCGATTGTCCCGATGTCGCCGCGCACGAGCGGGCCGACCACGGACATCTCGGCGTAGGCCGAGTTCAGGATGTCGTCGCGCCGGCTCGGGTCGTCCTGCAGGACGAAACCGACGATCGAGACGAACGCGAGCAGCAGCGGGAAGACCGAGAAGAACGCGTAGTAGGCGATCCGTACGGCATGCCGCGAGGCGCCGTCGTCGACGAACTTGCGTACCACGGCGACCGGGAACGCGATCGGCCGGTGGCGCCGTTGCCACCGGTCGACGCGTCCCAGCAGCCGCCGCACGTGCTACTGGCGTGCCATGGCGACGCCCAGGCGCTCCTCGGGTGTGATCAGGTGGTCGGCGTCTTCTGCGTCGTCGCCGAGATCGATCTGAACCCAGTTGACCGTGCCGGTGAAGACGCTGCTCTCAGCGTCGTAGTCGTCGCTGACCGGGGATGCGGTGTCGCGTCCGACGTCGGCGGTCTCATCCGCGGAGAAGAGCAGCGGCACGGTTGCCTCGACGCGGCCTTCCCCGGTCTTGTCGCCGTCGAGGTAGAGCGTCACGGTGCCGCCCTTGGCGGGACCGCCGCCGTCGTAGGCGAACTCGATCCGCACCTGGTGCGTTCCGGGCGGGATCGCACCGTCGGCCTCGACCTTGAAGCGCTGCAGGCCGAGCATGTTGTAACAGTAGATCGGGCGCCCAGCTTTCGCGTACAGGCTCCAGCCAGCGAAGGCGCCGCCCTGGGCGAAGATCACGCCCTCGGCGCCCGCCTCGGGCACGACGACTTCCGCCGTGACCGCGTGGGACTTGTTCTTGATGCTGAGGACGCTGTTCTCGCTGAGGCGTCCCATGCCGCCGAAGAGCAGCTGTGAGTTTCCCTTCACGAGCTCCGGGCGGCCGACGAGCTCGGCGTTGAAGCGCTCGATGCGACGGTCGTCGAGCGGGAGCACGTTGAACTTGCGGGCCTCCTCGAGCCACAGCTGTTGCAGCTCGGCCAGCTTCTCCGGCATCTCGGCGGCGAGGTCGTGCGCCTGGCTCCAATCCGTACTCGTGTCGTAGAGCTCCCAGACGTCGTCCGCGAACGGAGGCAGAGCTCCCGCCACCACCCACGGCACGCTGTGGTTGGTGACCGCAGTCCAGCCCTGGTGGTAGACGCCGCGGTTACAGAACATCTCGAAGTACTGCGTCTCGCGTCGGTCATCCTCGGTCGCAGATCCGAACGAGTACGCCATGCTGACGCCCTCGATCGGCTGTTGGGCGACCCCGTTGACGGTCGTCGGTTGGGGGAGGCCGGCCGCTTCGAGCACAGTGGGGGCGACGTCGATGACGTGGTGGAACTGCGAGCGGACCTCGCCCTTGGCGCTGATCCCGGCCGGCCAGTGCACGACGGTGCCGTTGCGGGTGCCGCCCCAGTGCGAGGCGACCTGCTTTGTCCACTGGTAGGGCGTGTCCATCGCGTGCGCCCAGCCGACCGCGAAGTGGTTGTAGGCCTTCGGCGTGCCGAACTCGTCGATGTGCGCGGCCAAGAACTCGGGCGTCTCGAGCGCGGCGGCACCGTTGAAGAGCAACGTCTCGTTGAAGCTGCCGTTGATCCCGCCCTCGGCGCTCGCCCCGTTGTCGCCGATGATGTAGTAGACCAGCGTGTCCTCGAGCACGCCGAGATCGTCGAGCGCGTCGACGAGCCGTCCCATGTGATGGTCGGTGTGCTCGAGAAAGCCGGCGTAGACCTCCATCTGCCGCGCAAGGATCGGCTTTAGCTCATCGGGCATGTCGTCCCAGGCGGGGATCTCGTCATGCCGCGCCGTCAGCTCCGTCTCCGCAGGGACGACCCCGAGCTCCTTCTGCCGAGTCAGGATCTCCTCGCGCAGGGCGTCCCAGCCCTCGTCGAAGCGGCCCTTGTACTTGTCCGACCACTCTGTAGGCACGTGATGCGGAGCGTGCGTCGCCCCCGGTGCGAAGTACATGAAGAACGGCTTGTCAGGCATCAGCGACTTCTGCTGGCGCGTCCACTTGATCGCCTTGTCGGTCATGTCCGCGGTGAAGTGGTAGCCCTCCTCCGGCGTCGCCTCGGGCTCGACCGGCGTCGTGCCCTCGTAGATCGCCGGGTAGTACTGGTTCGTCTCGCCGCCGATGAAGCCGTAGAAGTACTCGAAGCCTCCACCGCCGGTCGGCCAGGCATCGAACGGCCCCATCGGACTCGTCTGCCAGACCGGCACCTCGTGGCACTTGCCGAACTGGGCCGTCGAATAGCCGTTGAGCAGCAGCGTCTGCGCCAGCGGCGCGCAGGTATTGGGGCGAATCGAGTTGTAACCGGGCGCCGCGGTGGCGAGCTCCGTGATGACCCCCATTCCCACCGAGTGATGGTTGCGCCCCGACAGCAGCGCGGCCCGTGTCGGGGCGCACAGCGCCGTCGTGTGGAAGCGGTTGTACTTCAGGCCGTTCCCCGCCAGCCGCTCAGCCGTCGGCGTTGCGCACGGCCCGCCGAACGCGCTCGAGGCGGCGAAGCCGACATCGTCGAGCAAGATGACAAGCACGTTGGGCGCGCCCGCCGGCGGCTGCAGCGGCTCGATCGCCGGGAACGACACGTCTGGGTCCTTGGCGTCGAGAGGCAGCTCGCCCTCGTACCGCCGGTCAGGGATCGGCAGAACGTCGCGCTGGACAGAACGCTCATCACTCATCAGGCGTCGCTCCTCTCGATGTTCCGCGCCGTACGGTGTCAGCTTCGGCCATCGATGCGGTCCTTGGCATCGTCCAGATTGGATGATCACGCTCCGCTTCAACCTCTGGCTTCATGCCGACCGGATGATGCGCTCTCGGCCGCTGCGCGCGAACGTCCTCCGCATGCATACGCGAGAGGCAGCCCGAGCCGGCATGCTCGCTGTGCCGGGCGGCGAGTTCCTGATGGGCTCCGACGCGTTCTATCCCGAGGAGCGGCCCGTCCACCGCGTCGCGGTCGAGGCCTTCTGGATCGACGCTCGACCCGTCACGGTCGGGCAGTTCCGGCGCTTCGTCACGGAAACGGGCTATATCACCGTCGCCGAGCGCCCGCTCGATCCGGACCTATATCCGGACGCCGATCCCGCGCTTCTCGTGCCGGGGTCACTCGTCTTCCGGCCGACGCGCGGCCCGGTTGATCTCTCGGACTACCGCAACTGGTGGTCCTACACGCCCGGCGCCTGCTGGTCGCGCCCAGAGGGCCCCGGCAGCGACACGTACACGCGTGGGCGCCACCCCGTGACCCATGTCGCCTATGAGGACGCCGTAGCGTACGCGGCGTGGGCGGGCAAGGAGCTGCCGACCGAGGCCGAGTGGGAGTACGCCGCGCGAGGTGGCCTCGAGGGAAAGGCCTTCATGTGGGGCGACGAGCTCGCGCCGGAGGGGCGGATGCTGGCCAACTTCTGGCAGGGCGAGTTCCCGTGGCAGAACACGCTGAGCGACGGCTACGCCGGCACGTCGCCGGTCGCCGCCTTCCCCGCCAACGGCTACGGCCTCTACGACATGGTCGGCAACGCCTGGGAGTGGACCTGCGACCCCTACACCGGGAGCCACGGCGACACCCCGTGCTGCGGGCCGCCGGCGGACGAGCACATCCCGCGCCGCCTGATCAAGGGCGGCTCGCATCTGTGCGCAGCCAACTACTGCCTGCGCTTTAGGCCCGCCGCGCGCCAAGGCGAGGCCATCGACACCTCCACAGGCCACATCGGCTTCCGCTGCGTGCTGCGGTGAGCGGGGGCCGTCGGTACCCCTCAACCGCTCGCGAAGTCTTCCGCGTCGATGATGTCGTGCTCGAGCGCGGCGATGAAGACTTCGGCCTCCGCCGTCATCCGCTCGTGGTCGTGGCGCTCGAGCGCGGCAGCGATCTCGACCATCCCACGCTGGAGATCCGACTCGTATCGCATCGCGACGTCGTCGCTCACCACGACAGCCCGTAGCGGCGGCACGGGTGGAAGCATGACCAGCATGCGTCAGGAGGCTGTGACAACGGCCGGGGACGAGCTACGGGCGCTGCCGACGCGAGAGCCATCCAGCAAGGGCGCCGAGCACGAGTCCCGCGTCAGGACCGAACGGGAGATCCGTCGTCCACGGCGTCCACGACTTTCCCGTCGTGGCCGCCGGACCGACGTCGAGGGGGCGGTGGTGGCTCGGGAACAGCTCGGCCTCGTCGCGAGCAGCCCTCGTCGTCGTCGGTCGCTGGAGCTCTCGGTCGACGTCGGTTCCGAAGCACACCGGATCTTGTTTGCGGTGCTTGGGCGGACGGCCGAGGCGAGCACGCCCGCACGCCGATGTTGCCGCACGCGAGGGCCTCGGGAACGAGAAGAACCCCCGCAGGCGGGGGTTCTTCTCCACATGGCCTAGATCGCGGCGATGCCTCAGCGTGGCGGGGACGCACGCGCCCGCCGTCGTGTCTCAAGCGCGGCGGCGCGTGGCGGCTGTCGCCGCCACCACGTGGGTGGGGCGCGACGCCAGATGTCGTGCGCGAACAGGGCGCGCAGGCCGGCCGCGTACATGGTGCCGAGCAGGAAGGCGATCAGCAGCAGCGTGAGGTCGTAGCGCGCAGGGGCGCTGAGGGTCGTCACCACCGCGGACTCGCGACGGTTCATCGTGCCGCCAAGCGCCGCGGCGACTCGGTCGTCAGCCAGCTGAAGCGCACGTCTTGGCGTTGCCGTGGCGACTCGTGACGCGATCGGGGTGGCGCCGCCGGCATCGGCGGGGCTCGCCGCTGCGGCGGTCGGCGCGCGTTCGAGCGTCCCGGCGCCGGGACTGGACGGCTGGCCCTCCGGCTGCGGTGAACCGGCCTGCGCAACTCCGGAGTGGCTCTGCATCACTGGCTCGTTCGGCTTGGCGCCCGGCACGCCGCCCCCCGCGCGCGTAGGCCCGTCCGGCTTCCGGCCGGACTGTGTCGGAGTCGGGTGGTCCTGGGTCGGCGTCTCCCGCTTCCCGAGCGCCCCGTGCGGGGTCAGCTCCGGCGCTCCGGGCGCTGGCGGCGCGTCGACCTTCGGCGGCGTTCGGACCTCCGGCGGCTTGTCGACCTTCGGCGGCTTCTCGACCTTCGCCGGTCTCTCGACCTTCGCCGGCTTCTCGACCTTCGCCGGTCGGCTTCTCGGCCTTCGGCGGCTTCTCGGCCTTCGGCGGCTTCTCGACCTTCGGCGGCTTGTAAGCCACCGACCCGTCGTCGGGCTTCGCGGGCTTCTCGGGTCGCGGGGGCTTATCGGCCTGCGGCTCTTGCGCCTTCGGCTCGGTGCCCGTCTTGGGATCGCCCGCCCCTCTCTCCAGCGCTGCATCGGTCGGCGCCGCGGGCGTCTGCGCAAACGCCGGCCCCGTGCCGATCACGGTGACAGCCAGCATGAGCGCTAAGAACCTGACCATGCTCCTCGAATCCCCAGCCGCCATCTTCCAAGGCGACTGTACGAGCGAAACACGAGCGTACTCCTTTCCGCGGCCCCTGTCGTGAGTCGCGCGCGCCAAGATCGGACCCGCGCCTGCGCTTCCGTCCCGACTCCGCTCAGTGCGCGTCGCGGGCTCCGATGCGACGTCGAACCCCGGCTGGTCGCGGTAGACGGCGCCGTATCGCGCCCCACAGCGTCCCGCGCAGGAACGGCAGAGGGTCGTCACGGGACAGTCCCGATACGGCCTCACAGCGGCTCGCCCACCGAAGCCAGACCCGCGAGCGACATACCGTCCATGTACGCGGCCCGTACGTCCAGGAGCGGCGCACACCACGTCACGTTTCGGGTGGGGCGCCGGCCCGGCGGGCAGGCGCACCCGCTGAGATCGGAATGGACGAGCGCCGGCAGGTTGACGCCTGCCACCGCGGCGGGGTGATGCCAGAGATTGAATCGCGGATTGATCTCGAGCAGATGCAAGCGGCCGCGATCGTCCCGCTTGAAATCCACCTTCGCGACGCCGCGCATGTCCAGCGTGGCGAGAACGTGGCGGCCCAGATCCGCGACGTCCGGCAGGTCGACGATCTCGACCGCCGAGCTGTAGCCGTAGTGCGGTGGGAACGTGCGGATCTTGCGCCCGGTGAACTCGCCCGCGAGATCACCGTCTGCGTTGATGTACGCGTGGAAGCTCTCAATCGCGCTTTCGGGCCCGGGGACGAGTCGCTGGACGAGCAGCTCCGAGCGAAGCGAGGCCAGCCGCGGCCAGACCGCGTGCCAGTCATCCTGCGTGCGCACGCGCAAGGCCTTCCCGAGTTCACCCGTCGCCGTCCAGTCGCCTCCCCGCTGAACCGGTTTGACGATCACCGGGAACGGCACCTCCAGATCAGGGGCGGCGCGTTCGAGCGACGGGCGTAGCCGCTGCGCGGGCGGGACCGGGAGGCCGTAGCGTTCCGCGAGAAGCTGGAAGCGGGCCTTGTCGACGAGCTGCTCGATCAGCTCGGCATCCGCCAGGATGAAGCGAAACGCCCGCCGCAGCTCGTCTCGGTACCGCGAGGTGAGTAGAACGGCCGCGTCCGTCTGCGGGTAGAGCACCGGCGGATCGCGCTGAGTGCCGGCGTACCCAAGCAGGGTGGTCACGATCTCCTCCTGGCGCTGCCACTCGTCGATCCAGGGCAGGACCACGCGGACGTGCCGGGAGAAGCGAGCGGAATACTCGGGAGGTCCGAGGTAGGCGCTCGAGATGCCGGCGAGGCCGAGTGCCCGGACCATGTCCACGTCGCCCATCACGACTGCCATGGCGACCGCTGACACGGACCGATGCCCCCGGGCCCCTGGGTCCTCTAGAAACCGAGCGCGCGTTCGGTCTTGCCGTCGTCGTCGTGCGCGTGGTAGGCCGGGAGATCGACGGCGGCGCGGTTCACCACCATCCCGAACACCTTGGCGCGCGCGTGCGCAAGCTGCTTCTTGGCCGCCAGTAGATCCCGTCGTCTGGCCTGGTTGAGATCCACGACGAGGATGACGCCGTCCGCGGCAGCGGCCACCGCCGACGCATCGGCGACCGTGGAGACCGGAACCGTGTCGACGACGACGTAGTCCGCATGCTGCCTGAGATCGTCGAACATCTGCTGCAGGCGCGCCCGCGCGACGAGGCCGGTGGACATCTGCGGATGGTTTTCGCCCGCCAGCAGCCGTAGATGCGGCCCGGCGATGATGCCGTGCCTGCGCTCGGCACGGATCTTCTCGTAGAGCTCCGCGTGGGCGTCCTTCCAGCGGCGCAACGTCGACTCCGGGATGTTGTGGCCGGTCGCCTTCAGCGCCCGGGCGGCCCGCCGAGCGTGACCCTTGGATCGCGCAAGCGCGACCAGAGCGGTCTCGATGTCCTCCTGCGCGTGGACCCGTCGTCCCCGCGCCAACCCGGGCTCGGCCTCAGGCTCAGGCTCTATGGGAGCTTCAGGTTCCTCTTGCGCGAGCTCGGACGGCGCCGCGGCGCTCCCGTTCTCGGCGTAGCCCGATTCCAGCAGGGCATCCAACACGCCGGTCTCAGGCCTGCGGTGCAGGTCGAAGTACCTGTGCAGATCGGGCTTGCGCAGGTCGAGGTCGACGGCCACGATCTCGGCTCCGCTCGCGGCGAGTGAGTGTGCGAGGCCGGCCGCCACGGTGGTCTTGCCGTCGTCGGCGGCGGGACTGGTCACCGCGACCACGACGCTGTCGCTGTCATGGCCCACCAGCTCGAGGTTCAGGCGCAGGAACTCAAACGCCTCCGAGAAGACCGGCTCCTCCTCATGCCCAGCCCAAACCCTCTGCAGCCGCTCCGGGTTCCCGACCCGCGGGATTCTCGTCAGGACGGACAGACCCATGAGAGCGGTCAGCTCCTCCTCCTCGCTGACGCGATCGTCGAAGCGGGCGAGCAGGATCACCACGAAGACGGCCAGCAGCAGCGCTACCAGAGCCGCGATCAGCGCGTTGCGCAGCGGCGTGGGCGAGCTGCGGTTCTCGGGTACGGTCGCCTCCTCGACGACCTGCACATTGCCTGTCTGCAGTGCCTTGAGCGCCTCGAGCTGGGCCAGTCTCTCCCGGACAGCCCGGGTGGCCTCCGATGGCTCTCCGGCGGCGCCGGTGCCGTCCGACTGCGCCGGCAGCGTGGTCGTCAGGGCATCGATGGCACGCTGGATCTCACGGCGCGCGCTGTCGCGCCGAAAGGCGGCGATCTCCCTGGCGAACGCGTTGGCGACCGCCGCGGCGTGCGTCGGCGAGCCCCACTCCGCCGTGACCGTCACCACGTCCGAATCGCCCGCGGCCTCGATCGAGACCGCATCCTTGAGCTGACCCACCGTGACCCCTTCGAACCGCCGCGCGACGCGGGCGGCCACCGTGTCCAGCGAAGCGAGCGCGAGGTTCGTGGCGGCCGCCCTCTCAGGAAGCTCCCCGGTGTCGGTCGTGCCGCCCGCGACGATCGCATCCGCGTTCGTCGTCCGGCCGAACAGCAGGTCGGCGCTCGCCGTGTACCGATCGGACTGGGCGAGCGACAGCACGAGCGCAAGCAGTACCGCCGTGAACACGATCACCGCGATCAGCCGCCGGCGCTCCCGAAGCAGCGCGAGGAACCGCGGGAGATCCATACCCAGATAGCCGCTCATTGGCACCGAGAGCATACGTGGCTAGGTGTAACCGTTATCACGCTCCCTCCGATCAACCGAGACCCCGTACTGCACGATCAGCCAGGCCAGTCCGAAGCTGGTCCAGAACGCGCGGTTCTCGTTGACGTCGCCGCTGACCTGTGCAGCTAGCAAGGTGAAGACCAGCACGGCGCTGACCACGTACCGGAGGCGGCCCTCTGGCCCTGGCGAGGCCCGCCACGTGCCTCGCCAGATCTCGGCAAGGACGGCCACGATGGAGGCGATGAGCACGAGGACTGCCGCGAGTCCGAGCTCGGACCACACCTCGAGAAAGAGGTTGTGGGGGTAGTCCTCAGGCGGGTAGACCAGCGCGCCGACGCTCTGGAACCCGCCCGCGCCGATGCCGACCAGAGGATCGTCCTCGATCAACTCGATCGCCTGCCCGAATGTGGTGTAGCGAGCATTGGACTGCAGGACGCCGACGGGATCGCGCACGGCCCCGCCGAGCCGCTCCGCCGAGGTCTCCGGTAGTGACACGAACGGCAGCAGGGCTACGCCGAGCACGACCACGACGAGGACCGGCAGCACCTTGCGGGGCACCCGAGCGAGCCACAGGGCCCCCGTGGCCGCGAGCGCGAGCACCAGGCCCAGGATCGGTCCCCGCGAGCCGACGGCTGCTGCGATGCCGATGAGCCCAAGGGCGACAACGACCGCCCAGCTGCGCCGCCGCACCAGGTCCGTGAGCGCACCGACCAGCAAGATCACCGCTGCCGTGCATAGGAGCTGGGAGACGCCGATCGTGTTGCCCGCGGAGCCGATGGTGAGCCGATCTCCCTCCGCGGGCGGGTTGACCAGCGTGATGGCCCCGGCGACAACCGCAACGGCGACCAGCCACGCGAGGAACCGACGCACGTCACGTTCCCCGTCGATCAGGAAGAACGGCGCGACGGTGGCGAGCACCGTCAACGTGAGGAACCTCGCGGCCTTGTCGCTCCCGTAGTCGGGCGACGGCGTCCAGCTGAGGCTGATGACGAGCATGAGCCCGATGAGGGTCATCGGGGCGACCAGCCCGATCGGGATGCTGTGCGCTCGACGAGACGCCCACCTGACGAAGCAAACCCCGGCGAGCAGCAGCCCGAGACCCAACGTGATGTCGAACGGAAACGCCTCCAAGACCGCCTGCTCCTTGAAGAGGCCGACGTACAGGAAGAGCGTCAGCAGCGCCAGGCGCTCGCGGACGAGGAAGACGCATGCGGCCAGCGCCAGCGGGATCGCCAGCGCCGCCGTGCCGATCGCCACCGCCGCACCGGCCGCCAGCGCAGCGGCTGCCGCGCTGACCGCGAGGGTCGCCGGGAGACCTGGCCGGCCGGCGAACGGTCGCTGCGCAATCCACGTCGTCACGATGTCACCCGCCGTAGGACACCGGCGGCAGGCCGAATGCGTGCGTCCGGCGACCGACCCCTCGACACCAGCCCATGTTCGTTGCGACGCGAGACGGCGTCAAGTTGCTCACGCCGAGGGCTCAGTCGCTGAGGTTGACGACGGTCCGCGCCTTGAGGCTCGTGGTCTCGATAGCCTCGACCGGGTCGATCCTCAGGCGGGCGTCGCCTCCCAACACTTCGCGGAGCGCGGAATCGAGCGCATGCGCGCGGCTCGGGGTGAGCACGGGCTGCCGTCCGCCTGCGCCCGCGAGCAGGAGCCGGTATGACCGCCGGTCGAGCTGCTGCACCTGGTACGTCTCGAAGGGGTCGAGATGCGGCTTGACCAGTGTCCTCACGGCGACGGGGATGACCGTCCGACCGTCGGGGGTGCGCAAGACGTCGTCGTGGCGCCCGACGACGCGCCGAAATCGGAGGGGAAGGCCGCGCCCGCACGGGCAGTGCGGCGACTCGGCAGGCTCGACGAGGTCGCCGGTCGAGTAGCGGATGAACGGCATGACGTCGTTCCACAGTGACGTCCCCACGACGGCTCGTAGCTCCCGCGAATGCGGAAGGAGCTCCGTGACCCCGAGCTCGACGGCGTCATGGAACCCCTCGGTGCGCCTCGCATTCGAACGCCGCGACGACGCTCTCGGTCATCCCGTACGACTCGAAAACCTCACACCTGAAGCCACGCTCGATGTCCTCTCGTTGGACGGGGTCCAGCGTCTCGCCGGTAGTGAAGACGGCACGGACGGCTAGTGTCTCGTGTCTCTGACGCAGTCGGGAGGCGATGAACGCCGCGGCACTCGGATGTGCAGCGACGAACACCGGCGCGAACGACCGCATGCGCCCGATGTAGGCGTCGACCGTGTCCTCGTTCAGGTGTGCAACGGCGAGAAGGAGCTGGTTCTCGGCCCGGTTGTGGACCCAGTACGGGCGCCGGCCCGGGAGCACCCGACCGCCCAAGGTGACCCGTCGATCGCCGACGCGGACGCCCGCCCAGCCGTAGAAGCGATACAGCAGGGCGTAGCTGAGCGAATGAGCGAGCAGCCGCGGGAGGAGGAACTCCAGCTGCTGTCCTGTCGTGCCGCTCGAGCACTCGCGTACCGGCCGGCGGGCTGCCGCGCCCTCGCTCACCAGGGCCGCCCCGCCCTGGCGCAGCCTCTCCCTGGTCAACAGCGGAAGCCGTCTAAGGTCAGATGTCGACCACGCCGGGCCGTCAATGAAGTCGGCCTCCGTCAGGAAGCGGTAGTACGGAACTCGCTCGCGAGCGGCGGCGAGGATCGCCGACAGGCGCGCGCTCTGGAACGCCTCGATCTCGTCCGGTGCCCACCACTGCGTCCGGTCGAGCCAGTCGTGGCACGCCGCGAAGGGCGGCCGGAAGCGCTGGATCGCCAGCCGCAATCCGTAGAGGTTGACCGCCAGGGTGGCGAGCAGTTGGGGACTCGCGAATACGGCCCGAGACGCGAGGCTTGCCCCGTTCGTCACATGAACCTCCCCCGCACGAGCTTCGCCGCATGGGCCGGCGCGTAGCGGACGAGACGGGCCGCTCGCTTTGCTGCCGCCGATGTTCCATGACGGCGACGGGCGGCGCCGATCGACTGGACCTGCGCGGCGGCCAGCGCACGGAGGTAGCGCCAGGGATAGCGCCGGGCGTAACCCGGCTTGCCGAGCGTGCGCGAGACGCGATCGACGTCGGCGAGGACCCGGGCGGCCAACGCCGGTGGCGTCGGCGCCACCGCCAGCTCGGCCGTCATGCGAGTCGCCGTCAGGTCGAACGCGATCGGGCCTGGCTTGCCGACCTCGAGCGTGAGCAGGCCACCGTGCCGGCGTGCCTCCGTCTCCCCGTCGAAGATGAAGTCGCCGAGACTGTGCCACACCAGGGAGGCGCCGACCCGCTCGAACCCACCTACCACGTGCGGGTGGTGCGTCAGGACGACGTCCGCGCCCGCGCGGCACAGCTCGACGGCGCGGGCACGCAGTGATGGGGGCGGAAACGGGACGTGCTCATTGCCCGCATGGACGTTGAGGATCAAGGCGTCCACCGTGCCGCGGACGGCGGCCACGACCTCGTCCAGCACGGCGCTCTCGAGCTCCCCGAGACGATGGCGCGCGAGGCGCGGCGGAACCAACGCCCGACTCACGCATCCGATGAACCCAACGCGGAGACCCCGCGCCGACATGACGACGGGTCGCAGCGCCTCTTCCTCGCTATCCCCGATGCCCATGTAGCGGATGCCAGCGTCGCTCAGCGTCGCCAGGGTCGCGTCGATGCCGTCGTCGCCGCAGTCGTGGATGTGGTTGTTGGCGACGCTGACGATGTCGAATCGTCGGAGCGCGGCGACCGCGGCCGGGTCGGCTCGCAGCGACGCCGAGTCGTGCCGACCGCTTGCAAGCGGCGCTTCGAGGTTCCCGCACACGAGATCCGCCTCCGCGAGCAGGTCATCGACCAGCGCTGTGACGAACTCTGGTCCGAACCGGCCGATCTGCTCGCCGACGCGCCGTCCGAGCATCACGTCGCCGACCGCTCGCACGAGTACGCCGCGCGGCTTCGCTGCGCTCACAGGTCGCGGAAGCACGCCAATTCGACGCCGGCCGCCCTGAGCTTCGGCTGGAGCTCCGCGGCGGTGAGGACCGCCACTTCCAGCTCGCGCTCTTGCACGTAGGCTGCGCGCTCGCGCAGCGCGTCGTCGACGAAGCCGGGATGACAGTAGATCTCGCTCGTCCCTGCGGGAAGCGACTCGATGATGTACAGCCAGGTGTCGAGCGCCCACTTCGCGTTCGCTCCAATATACGCCGGGGAGATCAGCCGGTCGGCCATCCGCATGCCGCGGTGGCGGGCCAGCGCGCCGAGCGCATGACCATACGTGTGGGTCAGCACGCGCCGGGGATGCGTGGCGTAGTAACGCCCCAGCGCGCGCGTTCTCGACCGGCCGTGTCGTCTCGCCGGGACGAGATGGCGGTTCGGCGCGCGCATCCGATGGATGCCGCTCTGGCCCGCAACCGCGATCGCCTCCTGGAAGAAAGGTGGGTAGAGGTGCTTGTTCTGATGGCCGTCCCAGTGCGACGGCACCGTCCCCAGGTCGACCATCCGCTGCACCTGGGCGTGTAGCTCCCGGCGGAAGTCTTCGCGAGACACCACCCGCGACAGCACCCGGCGCGGGAATCGAGCGCCCCAGAACCTCCCCTCCCCGTCGACCAGCGTGGGGACGCGTGAGGGGTCGGTGATCGGACGGCCGATCGAGAGATTGAAGTGAACGCCGACGCTGACGTGCGGCCATCGCGAGACGAACGAGGGGAGCTCCTCGATCTCGGGGAAGTTCACGACGCAGCTCGTGCTCCGTACGATCCCGTCGGCGACCGCTCTCTCGATCCCGCGGTTCACGCCCGGCGCGAAGCCGAAGCCGTCCGCGTTGACGATGAGGCGACGTCGAGTGCCGGCGTCAGCGCTTGAGGACATCCGCGTACGCCTCCAAGAGTTTCGGCGCCTCTGATCGCTCCCAGTTCAGCCCGTCGAGGATCTTCCGACGCCCTTCACGCGCCAGTTCCGTCGCTCGCCCAGGGTCGTCGAGCACACCGGCGATCGCCCGTGCGTAGGCGGCAGGGTCGTCGCCGTCGACAAAGACGGCGTCACGCCCGCTCTCCAGCCACCGGTTCAGCTCCGGAAGTGCAGTCGACACGACGGGCAGCTCCATGAGCATGTACTCGAAGACCTTCATGGGCAGTGCGACGAGGAACCGCCGCTCGAGCGGGTGATAGTTGAAGCCCACCCGCGATGTCTGAACGAGGCGCAGCGCATCGACGTGACTCGTCCGCCCCCGGAGGATCACGTGTCGGCTCAGGAAGGCGCGGTCGTAGTTGGCTCGTACCCATGCGATCGTCGAATCGGAGACGCCCACGAAGAGCCAGCGAAGATCCGATCGAAGCTCCGCGACGTGTTTCGCGACTTCGAGCATGAAGGCCATCCTCGGAGGCGAGATGGTGCCGAGGTGCATCACGTCGTGCTCTCGCCGATCCCATGGCACGGCGTCCCGCACGCGCTGGCCCTCCTCGATCGTCGGCAGGTTGACGAGCGCGACCGACTTCACCCTGGGGCCGATATGACGCCTGAGCGATTCCGTCGGGAACACGACCAGATCGAAGAACCGCAGGGGTAACCGCTCCAAGGCGATCGACAGCACCGGCCGCAGGATCAACCGGCGCAACCCGGCGCCGGCGAGCGCATCGGAGTAGAGCTCGTGCATGTCGTAGACGACGCGCTTGCGCCAGAGCAGGCGCGCGACGAGCGCGAGCGGAATGAGCTCCGGATCGTGGAAATGGTAAAGCGCAGCACGCTGGCGCCGACCGCTGATCAGCGCTCGCAGCTGAAGGCGGACCAGACGCCGCAGCTTGCCCCGCGTCGGCGGCAGCGGCTCGATCTTGACGCCATCGCTCGTCTCGCGGCCGGTGTGCTGCGCTACGAGCACCACGCGGTACCCAGCCCATGCCAGTGTCTTGCACTCCTTATGGAAGATCCGCGCGTCCCGTGCGGGATGCGCGGTCGTGACGTGGCAGACCACCGGCTCCCCACGGGTCTTCTCGCCGGCGACCGCGGTCACCGCCGGCTTGAGCCCTCGGTCGAGGACCGGAGATCGAGCGCGAACTGAAGGTCGCTGTCGCGCCGGTTCCGTTGGCCCCACTGCTCCCAGCCCGTCCAGTCGCCACCGTCCGAGAATTCCGCATTGCCGCCCGAGAACACCGTGCGTGGATCGAAGCCGAATCCGGTGCCCTTCCGCAGCGGAAACGTCCGGTACGACAAGGCCCGCCCCGCCGACGCCGTCAGCGCCACCGGTGTCCCGGCGGACACCGACACCGGATTCGAGAATCGCACGTGAACCCACTCTGGGAACCGCCGGGAGACAGACCCGGCGGGAACCCTCGCGGAGGCGAGACGCGCTCCATCGGCGTGCTCTAGGCGCAGTTCGAGGGTCGCGGCCTCGCGTCTCGCGCGCACAACGCGGAGCCAGGCGCCGGTGATCTCGGCCGGGCGGCCTCCCGGCATGCGAAGCAGCTGGCGTACCCGCGCCTTTCCCCCGATCGGCTTGGGAGCCGTGACCCATGCCTCCATATAGCCGATGCCGAGGTGGTCGCCGGGCCGATCGCCGACGACGTCGACGATGGGTGCGTAGCGATCACCGGGCCGGACCGCGCGCGACCGCCAGCGCGTCGGCGTGGCGCCGCCGTCGGCCGTGTCACCGAGCAGCACCGCCAGGCCGTCGGGGACGCGCGGCGTCGGCTCACCATGCCCACGGGACCGGAGTGCGTTGATCGAGGGATAGTCGCGCTGTGGATCGGGGGCAACGTTCGTGAAGACGACGTGGTACAGGCGGCCGGCCACGACGTCCGGCGGCTCTGCGAAGCGCACGAAAGGCCAGAGATCGCGGCGCGACGGCCTGATGACGGTGGCGGCCAGCGGCCGCCCGCGCGGAACGTGCCGTCTGCCGGCGGAGTCACGAGCGAGGCTTACCCGCAGGAGGCCTCCGGTGCCACCGCTATAGCCTTGGCGGCCGCGCGGGTTGAGGATGACGTGGAAGCGGACGCCGCGGACGGGTCCCGTCCACTGCGCTCGGAACCGGAACGCGAGCACCGTGCCGTGCGGCCCTCCGATCGTCGTGTTGGACAGCGTGTCGGCCGCCACGAGGGACCCCGGCCGCCGCGCGTCCGGCGGAGCCTCTGCCGGCCTCGTGCGTGCGTTCCGGCCGTCACTGGAGCAGGCAGACGCGATGCCCAGCACCCCGCCGACCATCAGGAGCGCGCCGATCGCCGAGCCGCGAGCCCAGCTCATGGCCCCGCCGCGATCGCGTCGATCAACGCCTCGTACCAGCGCCGTTCACGAGCCGTCTGCACGTGACTGTTGTGCCACAGCAGGGTCAGCCGCCCCCCGAAGCGCCGACACTGCCGCGCGAGGTCGAGCACCTTCCCGGCAGCCGCGTCAGGGCCGAGCCGCATGTGGTCGAGCACCGTGGCGTCCATGACTGTGAGCGGGCGTTCGCGCAGCCGCAGGATTCGCCGCTCATGCAGATTGAAGGCCCGGTACTCGTGGGACGTACCGGCGCGGAACCCCGGGCGCTCCGCGAACGCCACCGTGCTGTCGTAGTCCAACCCAGCCCGTTCCCAGTTCGCCCAGGTGTCCGGGTTCTGCCATCGCAAGTAGTGCTGGCGTCCGCCCCAGCGGTCCTGCCGGACGCCTGAATCCGTCGCCGCGGCCTGCAGGCGGTCGAACTCGACCTTCGTGCGAGCTGGGTCGCGATAGGTGTGGAAGCCGCCATGGAAGCCGATCTCGTGGCCTCGCCGGTGCATGGTCGAGAGCAGCGTGCGGATCCACGGGTGATCAAGGGTGTAGTAGCCATCGATGAAGCTCACCTCCTGCGTCGCCAGGAAGTAGAACGCCGAGGCCAGGCCGTGTCGCTCGCTGACCGTCATCAGGAAGTCGAACGTGTTGTCGGGATCGAGCGTATAGTCGCCGCGCGGGCTCCGCGTCCACGACCGGACGCGCTGCATCATCAGGGCGGCGTCGCGTCTGACCAGTGCATCGGCGGCCAGCTGCCGGGCGATCCCTTTGACGCCGCGGCCCAGGAACGACAGCGGGCGGTCGACGTCATGGGTGAGCGAGAGGCAGAAGCTCTCCGGAGGGCGCTGGAGGCGCGGCCAGCGGCGGCGCAAGGCGGCCCACAGCAGGTCCACGTAGGCGTCGACGATCGGGAAGGCGAGGAAGCCCTCGGCGTCGGCCACCGACGAGGATGCGGGAAAGCGTCCGTAGGCGTCGCGGGTCGGGATCGCGATCTCCTCGTAGCGCGTGAGCATGAAGAAGGCGCTGCCGAACACGTCGACGCCGAGATGGACGGCCGCGCCGTCGTCCCACAGCACCGTCGCCGGCGCGGGACGCGGACCGTAAAGCACGGGCAGGTGCTCCGCGGCCTCCGCCTCGGGCTTCGGGACTGGGCGCCATGCGAGCGGCCGCGGCGGAAGGGAGGCGGGCGTAAGCCAGCGCCGCGGCTCCGTCGCGAACAGCACGTCCGGGAGTGCGACGTGGCCCGCCGCCTCATCGCCCTTGACGGTGATCCGGACGTCCGGTGTCTGAGAGGTTCGGAGCTGCCACTGCAGCCCAAGCCGGTCGACCAGCAGAACGTCCAGCACGTACCGCCGCTCGGCTTCGTACGTGGCCGGCGCATCGACAACCAACGTGCTGCCCGAAGAGTGGCGGCTCGCCACGGAGGCGAGCTTACCCCCGGCCCCTCGGCGCGGGCGCCGGCTCCGCTGTCATGACGCCCGGCTCCAGCGCGCCGAGTACGTCCGCGCCAGAGCGAGGTAGTCCCGAAGCTCGCGACGGCCCGGTCGCAGGTCGCGCCACCCGCTGCCCGACTCGACCCTGAAGCACCGGAACGCGACGACCGACGCGATCACGTACGCGAGCGACGTGCCGGCGGCGACTCCCCAGTGCCCCCACACGGGAGCCAGCGCGGCGCTCAGGGCCGCGCTCCCCAGGAGGGCCGAGCCGGCGACCTTCAGCCGCATCGACGCCGTGGCGATCTGAACTTCGAAGAACGCGTAGAGCGGAAGGAAGGCGGCACTCCCGATAGCCGTCGGGATCAGGATCGCCAGCAGCATCGGCACGTCGGAGTACTCCTCGCCCACGGCCAGCGGGACGGCGACCAAGGTGATCGGCACGAGGAGCACACCGCCGATCGCCGCCAGCAGCACCGAGTGGCGGATGGTGCGCGCGGTGAGCGCGGCTGAATCGGTTCGCGAGCCGGCGCCGATCCGCTGGAAGGCACTCAGCGTGAGAGCCTCCGTGACCAAGAGCAGCGCCTGAGTGCCGGCGATCGCGATCGAGTAGATCCCGACGTCGGCATCGGTCGCGAATGCCGCGAGCGCCAGCAGGCCGACGCGGTCGCTGAACATGGTCACGGCGTTGAGACCGGATATCTTCACGCCGTAGCTGACGACTCGGCGGTAGAAGCCCCGCTCGCGCGGCAGGCGCGGACGGCCGCAGAGCGACTGGACGGGGACCGACAGCGCGACCGGTAGGGCCACCCACCACAGCACCCAGATCACGATGGCGGTTCTCGGCGACGCTCCCGCGAGCAGAGGTGGTGTGATGAACGCCAGGGGCAGAGCGGCACGCGCGATCCGGATGCGATTGACGGCTCGGACGTGGCCGACGCTCGTGTAGATGCCCTCTTGGAACCGCGACAGCAGCATGAACGGCGTCACTGCGGCGGGCACCGCGACCAGCCACCACCGGTCGCCGAGCAACGGTGAGAAGGCGATGGCCACGACGGCGATGGCCAGTCCACCGGCGAAGGCGATGACCATCGACCCGCCGAGGATCTCGCCCAGGGTCGCGCGCCGGCGAGCGATCTCGACGGCGTTCGCGACCCAGACAGCGCCGAGCGGAAGACCGCAGAGCGCGGCGGCCACCGTGGCCAGCGCGTACAGTCCGCGGCCGGCCGGCTCCATCAGGCGACCGGTGACGATCACGAGCGCCACCAGGCACACGAGTACGAGGATCCGTGACAACACGGACTCGAGCCCGCCTTGGGCGATCGAGCGCGGTCTGCCCTCGGCGATGCGCGCCTCGTCCCGCTCCGCCGCCCCGTCCGGTGGATCTGCCGTTGCGCCCGCCCCTGCGTCCGAGCGTCGCGGCTGCCGACCTAGGCCCATGTCCGCGGAGGCTGCAGCGCCTCGGCTCGTGGTACGGCGCACGCCTTACCTCGGCTCTCGGCTTGGGCCGTCGTCGCACTGGTCATCTCGGGTCCCAGGGCCCGTGCCCGGCAACATCGTCACCATAGGCCGAGCGTGCGCGACAGACTATCCGCCGCTGGTCGAGTGCCATGACGCCTGAGTTGCGGCCGGTACCGGCCCTGGAAGCCGGCAGCAACGCGATCTTCCAGCAGCCCTGGTGGCTTGACGCCGTGGCGCCGGGCCGCTGGAGCGAGGCGACGGTCACGCGCGACGGACGAGTCGTGGCGCGCCTGCCGTATGTCATGCGAGGCGCGAGCCGGCTGCGGATGCTCACGATGCCGCCGCTCACGCAGACGCTCGGCCCCTGGACGGAGCGTCCGAGCGCCAGCGCGGCGCGCGCCCTTGCCGCCGAGATGGACCTGTTGACCGCCCTGGAGGCGGCGCTGCCGCCGGCGGCCGGGTTCGTGCAGCACTTCTCGCCCACGATGCTCAACGCGCTGCCGTTCTACTGGGCGGGCTACCGACTGGAGCTTCGGTACACCTACCGCCTTCACGATCTTCGGTCGCCCGAGAGGCTCTGGGACGGCCTGCGCGGCAACATCCGCCGCGAGATCCGAAAGGCGCGCAGGCAGCTCGAGATCCGTGACGACCTGGGGCTGGAGCGGTTCTACGCCGTCTGGACGAAGACGTTCACGAGGCAAGGGCTGCAGCCGTCGATCTCGATGGCGCAGCTCGAGCGGCTGGACGCCGCGTGCGCCGACCGCAACGCCCGGGCCATGTTGTTCGCCCACGACGCCGCGCACCGCGTGCATGCCGTCGTCTACGTCGTCTGGGACAACGATGCCGCCTATCACCTGCTGGGCGGCGCCGATCCCGAGCTCCGTACGAGCGGCGCGAGCAGCATGCTCATGTGGGAGGCGATCCGGCGCGCCGGCGCCGTCACCGATGTCTTCGACTTCGAGGGCTCGATGCTCAAGCCGGTCGAGCGCTTCTTCCGCGCCTTCGGCAGCCGGCAGACGCCGTATCTGCGCGTCAGCCGTCAGAGCCGCCTCGCCCGGGCGGCGCTCATGGTGCTCGAAGGACGCCGCCGCATCGCCCAGGCCGGGTCCCGACGCTGAGGGTGTCGGCGAGCTCGAGCCGCGCCACCTTTCCGGTTCATTTGACCCGAGGGTTGCGTTGACCGTAGGATCGGCGCCCGGCTCGATGACCACAGGAGGGGGCATGACGCTCATGGCACGCATGATCGCGTTCGCCGGTCGCAAAGGCTGTCTACGGAGGGCCAGTGTTGCGCTCTTCCTCGGGGCGCTGCTTGGCGTCCCGGCGAACGCCGCGGCCACGGTGCGGATCCAGAACCACAACTCCCCGGCCGGGGACCCGACGCGGATCACGTACTTCCTCGAGAACTCGAACTGGAAGTCGCCGCTCCAGTTCGTCCTGCGCGACGATGAGTACCGGACCTTCGGTCCGTCGCCCGGCACCTACACGGCCCGCGCCGCCGTACCGGCGGGCTGGCAAGTCTTCGACATCAAGTGCATCGGTCCGGTGCCGGAGAACTTCCGGATCGACATTCCCAACGCCCTCGTCACGATGACCCACCAGGCAAACGACGAGCAGACCTGCGCGTTCACGGTCGGCAAGGCCGGCGCGCCGTCGTCCGGCGTGTCGCCGTCCCTGCCGGCGTCCGCGCTGCGGAAGGTCCAGGTCCCCAAGGAGACCGCGCTGCTCGGAGTGCGTGTCGGTCGTGGGTACGCCGAGGCGGAGCTGCGCCTCATTCGGCGCTCGGTCGTCAAGCTCAAGCTCCTCCGGGGCAAGAGGGTCCTCGCCCGGAAGCTGGCGCTCCGCCGGGCCGGCACGCGCGTGGTGCGCATCCGGCTCCGACCGGAGACACGCGAGTGGTTCCGGACGCACGGACGCGACCGCGTTGCGCTCACGCTCAAGGTCAGAGTCGTACCACGCAAGGGGAAGGCCAAGGTCTTCTGGTACCGGGCCATCGTGCCCATGTAGGAGGCGCGCCGGGACGATCAGCGCCCCCGTACCCGCCGAGGCGGACGGGCGGCCGAGCCGAGGGCGTTCGCGAGGCGCTCAACCGCGATGGCTCGCGTGAGATTCGCCTCGACATAGCGGCGACCGCTCAGGCCCATCGCCCGGGCTCCGTCCGGGTCGGCGCTGAGGCTGGCGATCGCCTCGGCAAGCGCCACCGGGTCTTCAGGCGGGCACACGATGCCCGCCCCGGCACGGCGGATGACCTCTGCGGTCCAGCCCGAGGCGGCGGCCACGACCGGCCTCGCGGCGGCCATGTACTCGAGCACCTTGGTGGAAAGCGCGCTGGCCAACAGCGGCACGTTCCGCTGTGTGGCCACGCCGACCTGAGCCGACGCAAGCAGCCGCGGCAGCTCCGCGCGCGGCAGCCGACCTGCGAACGTGACGCTCCGCAGTGGCCGGGCGCGCGCCTCGAGCTCGGCACGTTCGGCACCGTCGCCGACGATGAGGAACTCGTAGTCCGCCCCGTCGGTCTGCTCGAGGATCCGCGCCGCCTCGATGAGCGTCCCGGTCGCATGCCCCATCCCGATGGTGCCGCAGTACACGACGCGCCGAGGCACTGGCTCCACCGCCGGATCGAGCCGGAACCGGCTGGGGTCGACGCCGTGCGGAACGACGACGATCCTGTCCGGGCGGTAGCCGCGCTCGAGCAGGACGCGCTGGAGACCAGGCGTCGGCACGGCAATGACCTCAGCGTGGCGGTAGGCGAAGCGCTCGAGGGCCCTGGCCCCGACGATCACGGCCCGATGACGCAGGGCGCCCAGCTCGATTGCCGCGTCCGGCCACAGGTCGGCGACGTTGAGCAGAAGCGGGGCGCGCTTCAGCCAGCTGACGACGACGCCTGCAACCCCGGTGAAGAGCGGCGGAGTCTCGACGACGACGACGTCAGCGCGACCGGCACGCACGCATCCGAGTATCGACGACACGGCGAACGAGACGTGGTTCAGCAGGCGGCGACCGACGCCCCGGTTCGGCGCCGGGTACACGGCCGTGCGGACCACGCGAAGGTCGTCGAGGCGCTCGACCTGGAAGAACCGGCCGCGATAGAGGGGCGGAATGACGCCGTCGGGGTAGTTCGGGAACCCCGTTAGGACCGTGATGCCATGTCCGCGCTGCGAGAGCCCACGAGCGAGCTCGAGCTGTCGCGTCTGCGACGCACCGACCTCTGGATGGAAGTAGTGCGTGACGAACAAGACCTGCAAGCGGGTCCAATCATGCCCGAGGCGGGCCATCCGCGCGTATAACCGAGGTGTCTCACCTTCTACCTGACGGTAAGACTGGCCCGGTACAGACGCCGAGGGCCTCGGCTCGGGCACGACCGCATCGGCCGGCTCGACGGCCGGCGGGCGACGGCGCAGCTTCAGCGCGCCCGTAACCCGATCGACCGCCACCGGTTGCCTGAGCACCAGCGTCAGGATCGTCGCTCCAAGGATCTGCAGATCCCTGCGAAAGCTAGGGCGGCAAGCGTAGAGCCGGTCGAGGGCGACCTTCTGCGGTAGCAGCCCTGTGAGGTAATGACGCTCAGGGTCGTGCGGGTCCAGGATCCACCCCTCACGCGCGAACGCCAGCTGCGTGTAGCCGGTGAGGCCCGGGCGCACCGACAAGATCACGTCGTAGTCGGCCCGGTATCGCGCAACGTAACTCGGTGATTCCGGGCGTGGACCGACAAGGCTCATTTCACCGCGCAGCACGTGCCAGAGCTGCGGAAGCTCGTCGAGCTTGGTCGCGGCCAGCCAGGCGCCTAAACGTGTCAGGCGCGCGTCACGCGCCAGCGTCAGGGAAGGCCCGTGGGCGTCCTCGCGCATCTTGCGGAACTTGAGCATGCGCAGCGTGCGGCCACCCAAGCCGACTCGCGTGTGGCGATAGAACACAGGTCCGGGCGAATCGAGCCTCAGCAGCAGCGCGATTGCGAGCAGGAGCGGCAGGAGGACGACCAGGGCGAGGGCCGCGACGACGACGTCCACCGTCCGCTTCAGCGCCGCGCGCACCGCGCGGCGCGACGGCCACCCGAACCGGACCGGGGTCGCAGCCTGACGAGCTCGACGGCGAGGACCTCGGATCGGCACAGCGATCACCCAGCCCGCTGGTCCGCACTGACGTATTGGGTGCCTGCTCCATCCTGCGCCTGCAGGGCGGGAAACACGCCGTGCGGCGGCAGCGCGAGTGGCTCGACCCTGTACTTCTCGGGGAACCGCTCCACGTCCGCGGCGGCACGCTCGTATTCGCCGACGGTTCCGATGTCGTACCAGTCCGCGTCGCTTTCATAGGTGGCGACGCACTCGCCGGCGTCCAGCAAGCGCTGAACCAGCTCGGGAACATGCGACGGGCCGTCGGGCAGCCACGAAAGCGCCCGCACGTCGAAGACGTAGATCCCCATGCTGGCCAGGAATCGGAGCGTCGGCTTCTCGGTGTACGCGCGGACAAGGCCATCCTCCGAGTCGATGACCCCGAGGTCGACCTGGACGCGATGAGCCTGCGTGGCGATGGTCAGCGCTGCGTCCCGCTCGAAGTGATACGCCACGAGCGACGCGTAGTCGAGCGTCGTCAGGACGTCGCCGTTCATCACGATGAACGTTCCGTCGAGATCCGGCACGCCACCCAGGGCCCCCGCGGTTCCCAGTGGCTCCGGCTCCCAGTGGAACGAGAGCTGCACGTCGCGCGGCAGGCCGGCCTGGGCCAGGTACACGCCGATCAGCTGGCCGAGATGACCTACGCAGAGGTCGATGCGGTCGACACCGCATCTGATCAGCGACCGGATGATGTGCTCGAGAACCGGCCGGTCGCCGATCGGCACCAGCGGCTTCGGGATGATCGTGGTGTACGGCCGGAGCCGCGTGCCGAGACCTCCGGCGAGGATGACGGCCCTCATGGAGCGCCCCTCGGGCGCGCAGCGCCGAGCGCGGCTGCGATACAGCTCGGCCCGTCACGGTGCAACAGCGTGCGGTTCATCTGACATCTCCTTTGCAAGAACGACCCGATGCGGCGGCGCCGGCCTATAGCCGGCGCGAGCGCGTGCTAGCCGGGTCGGTCGCGCAGGGAGGCGACGCCAGGTGCGTTCGGCACAAGCAGCCGAGCGCGAAGGCGGCGAAGCTCGTAAGCGGCGAGCGCTGCCAACGCCGCGAAGATGGCACATGAGAGCGCTGGTGGCGCCACGCTGCCCGCCGCCGCGGCGCTCGCGACGACCGCCGGTTCGGCGGGGCCGGCGGGGGCAGGAACCGACGGGCGGTCTTGTCGCTCTACGTTCGTCTTGGCCGGCGCAGCGCGCGCTCTAGCCGCCGGCATCGGTGCGCCGGCTCCGAGGGACGACGTAGGGTTGTGAGCCGAACTCATAAGAACGCCTGCTACCAGCCACCCCGAACCGGCGCCGGCTGCGGCCTGGAACCCGTCGATCGGCGACCCGGCCAGTCCGGATGGCCAGCGCGCTGCGACGGATGGGGCCCGAGCGACTTCCCCCCGCCTCGCGATCACGTTCCCCTGGGCGACCTTGGGGTCCGAGGCGGCGGCTGGGCGCTCGCTGACGAGGCCGCCGGTTGCCGGATGGCCGGTCGGAGGATTGACGGGAACAGGCCCGGGTGGCGTGGCGCCGGTCGCCGGGTTGGCGGCCGGCGAGTCGCCGCGGTCGGACTCGGCCGGGCGGTCGCTGGGCGGCGGGCCGGATAGGCGGTCGCTCGACACCCGATCCGATGGCGGTTCGCCGGCCGGCGAATCGGCAGCCGGAGGGTCGGTGGTCGGCGGATCCGCAGCCAGAGGGCCGGTGGTCGGCGGATCCGCAGACGCCTGGTCGGCGCGCGGCGGGCCCGGGCTGCCAGGGGCCGTGCCGGGTGACGGCTGGCCGCTCGCCGAGCCGGCAACGACCGGGCCGGCTGGCTGATGCCCCGCCGCAGGCCCTGCGGGACCAGAGGCGGCCGGCGGATCGGTGGAGGGCGGGGTGAGCTGCGGCGGGGATTGCGAGCTCGCTGCCGGTACGGGAGCAGTCTGGTCCGCGGAGTTGTCCGCCCCGGTGGCCGTGGCGGGGAACAGTGCCCACGCCAGCGCGAGCGCGACGCTGGCTGCGTAACGGGGCGCTCGCCGCGACGACCGATCGCCGAGGTGACGACCTACTATCCTGCGGGCCTGCCGTTGCCATGCATCACCGTCTCGTTAGCCCTCCGCGGCGCCGTAAAGTGGTTAAGCAAATCGCCGAGGCAAAGCTCACTCTGCCTCTCGCGGTAAGCCGCGTCGCTGGTGGAGAACCAGTCTCCACCGCTAATGCAGGGCATACCAGGGACCGATAGGCGACGCAACCCGCGCCCCCAGCCGATAGGCCTGGCGTGTCGCTTACGTGACGGGCGACGTTCACCGGCCGCCAACACGACTCAGAACGACGACTCCGCGCTCGAGCTCAATGCGCAGTTCTTCTGTGCGTGGGTATCGGCGCGCCCCAGCACGAGAAGTGGATAGCGAGTTAGATCGCGTACTCACCGACGCGATAGCGGTCGCCGTGGCGCTCGATCCAGTCGATCGTGCGCGCGATCCCGTCGCGGAGCGCCACGCTCGGCGTCCAGTGCGCCAGCTCTCCCGCGAGCGCCGGGCTGGAGAGCAGGCGCTCGACCTCGCCTGCGGAGGGCCGCACCCGCGCGGCGTCGAGCTCGACCGTGAGCTCCTTGGCGAGCAGGTCGCCGACGAGCTGGACGAGCTCGCCGACCGAGACGTCAGTGCCCGTGCCGAGCTGGAGGGTGCGCCCGACCACCTCGTCGTCCGCCTCGGCGACGGCGACGAAGCCCGCGACGGTGTCCTGGACGTAGGTGAGGTCGCGGCGGGGATGGAGCGAGCCCAGCCGCAGTGTCGATCCGGCGAGGGCCTGGGTGATGATCGTGGGCAGGACTGCCCGCGCCGACTGGCGCGGCCCGTACGTGTTGAATGGCCGCAGGACTGTCACGGGAAGCTCGAATGCCCGGTGGAAGCTATCCATCAGCTTGTCGGCCGCCACCTTGCTTGCCGCGTACGGTGACTGCGGCTCGAGCGGATGGTCCTCGGTGATCGGCACGGCCCGCGCCGAGCCGTACACCTCACTCGTCGACGTGTGGATCACGCGTTCGACACCCGCGGCCAGCGAGGCCTGCGCGACGTTGAGGGAGCCGAGCGCGTTGACCTCGAAGAAGTCCCGCGGGTTGACGTACGAATACGGGATCGCGATCTGGGCGCCGAGGTGAAACACCACGTCGACGCCGGCGACGGCTCGCGACACCGACTCGACGTCGCGCAGCTCGCCGGCGACGACCTCCACGTCCCCGACCACCGCCGGGTCGAGCGAGTCGAGCGTCCCTCGGTCGCCGCGCGAGTTGTAACGCACGAACGCCCGCACGCGGGCTCCCTCCGCGACCAGGCTCGCGACGAGATGACCGCCGATGAACCCTCCAGCGCCGGTCACCAGGACCCGCCGTGAGGCCAGCTTCGCCATGCGCGTCAGCGTATCCGCGCGCCGACCGGCTGGGCGCGAAGTGCGTCGCGGAGCGCCTCGACGACCATCTCCTGCTGGTCGTCGGTCATGCCGGCGAACATCGGCAGCGTGATCGCCCGTGCGCTATACGTCTCGGTCAGCGGGAGATCGGGGGCCCCCTCGGCGTAGACGGAGGACCGGTGGACGGGCGGGTAGTGCACGCTGGTCTGCACGCCGCGCTCGGCGAGCAGACGCCGGACCTCTTCACGGTCCACGCCCTGGTCGACGACCACAGTGAACAGGTGATGCGAGGGGACGTCGCCTTCGCCCTCGGGCGGCGCGGCGGTCGGGACGAGCCCTTCGATGCCGGCGAGCAGCTCTCGGTACCGGCGGTCGAGCCGGTGCCGCCTCGCGTTCTCGGCGGTCAGCCGCGCGAGGCGGCTAGTCGCCAGCGCGGCTCGCGGCTCGTCGATGCGGTAGTTGAAGCCCAATGCCGAGACGTCGTAACCGGACGCGTGGCCTCGGTGACGATCCCAGGTGAGCGTTGTCATGCCATGAGAGCGCCGCAGCCGCATCCGCCGGGCCAGTTCGTCGTCGTCGGTGACGACCGCACCACCCTCTCCGACCGCAAGGTTCTTGTTGGAGAAGAACGAGAAAGCGCCCGCGGCGCCGAAGGTCCCGACATGGCGACCGTGCGACCTCGCCCCCGCCGCATGCGCGGCGTCCTCCAGGAGCGTCAGGCCCCTGGCGATAGCACGGATTTCCTCGATCTCCCCGGGATGACCGCCGTAGGCCATCGTCATGACCGCCTTGGTGCGAGGCGAGATCGCGAGCTCGACGGCGGCCGCCGCCAGCCATGGCTCGTCCAGGGCCGCGACGTCGGCGAAGACGGGCGTCGCCCCCGTGTAGGCGATCGCGTTGACGGTCGCCACGAAGGTGAGCGAGGGCACGACGACCTCATCGCCGGGGCCGAGGCCCACGGCCAGGCACATAAGGTGCAGTCCGGCGGTGCAGTTTGCGACGGCGAGTGCGTGCCGTGCGCCCGTGTACTCGGCGAAGGCGGCCTCGAACTCCTCGGTCCGCGGGCCCATGCTGAGCCAGCCGGAGCGGTAGACGTCGGCAACCCGCGCGATGTCCTCCTCGGGGACGGTGACATCCGCGAGCGGCACGCGCCAGGCGGTCATCGGGCCAGCCTAACGGCCGGAAGGCTGCGGCGGCCGACGGTCATCACCCGTATGCCGTACGGCTACTGTGGCGTTGGTCGACGCGACACGCGGGCGAGCCGCGACACAAGCCGCCGTGCACGTGAGCGCGGCGGCATGTGTACCGCGTCAACGGGGAGGCCTCGCCGGCGAAGCTCCGCCCGCGTCTCGTCGACGTCGTAGCGCAGCGTGTGGAAGGTCGCCTCCTCGCGCGCGAGGTCGAGCACGGCCACGCACGCGCGCACCTCCCGCTCCCGCGACTGGCCGACCGCGCCCGGGTTGATCAGCCAGCGCTCGGCGGCGTCGATTGGGACCGGCTCGGATCCGACGGCACGAACGCGCCCCGAGCGCTCGCCGAAGACCGTCGCATGATGCGTGTGGCCGATGACGAGGACGCGGGCCGAAGCATCCGCACGCCGGAGCAGCGCGAGTTCCAGCGCGGCAAGCGCGTCGGTCGCCACGTAGCGGCGGGGTCCCGTCAATGACGCATGGGTGATCAGCGCGCCGTGCAAGGCCAGCCGCTCGGGAAGTCGTTCGAGCCACGCCCGCGAGTCCGGCTCCAGCTCGGCGCGGGTGAAGGCGAGCGTCCGTCGGGCGAGGCGGCCGATTCCCTCGTCGCCGAGCTGCCCCGTCGCGATCAGGTCGTGGTTGCCCGCCACGCACTGCACTGGGATCGACGCCAGGAGCTTCACGCATTCGTTCGGCTGCGGCCCGTATCCCACGACGTCGCCGGCACACAGGTACGCTTCGACGCCCTGGCGCTCGAGGAACGACAGCGCGGCCCGCAGTGCCGGGAGATTGCCGTGGACGTCGGAGAGGAGCCCGTACCGCGTCACTCGGGGACCCGGCGTCTGCGTCCACGATGCAGCCGGCGGTCCAGCAGGATGAGCGGCCCTCGAACGACCGGTACCGGGTCGTCGAGCGACATGCCGAGCGGTCGGACCAGGTTCATCGTCCCGATGCCGCAGGCACGTGGGGCCTCCGGGCGTTGCACCATGACGCGCGAGCCTACAGCCGTCGTCATCGGGTGGCGGATCGGCAGTTGCCATGCTGACGGCCGTACCACGGTGTTCGCGAGGGCCTCGGTCAGGTGCCGACGTAGGCCGCGACGTGCTCGCCGGTGAGGAGGGAGCGGGCGGCGACGAGGTCGGGTGCGCGATGACGATGACCGAAACCGGAAGAACACGAACCGGAGTCGTGTTGCGTTCTTCTCTAACTCGGCTCAGAAACCGACGCCAGGACTGGGTTCCCAGCCGAGGAGGATTGCGTCCAAAGAATCGGCCCGGTGCCCAATCGAATGCCCAAACAGGGTTTCAGCTCGGCTTGTCCAAAAAAGAAGAAAATCCCGCTGCGACGCGGGATTGCGAATCGCGAGACCCGGACTCGAACCGGGGACACCACGATTCTCAGTCGTGCTCCCGTGCCCCTCAAGGTCTGCCTATTTGCAGGGAAGTCACGCGACGTCGATGTCCTCGCTCGTGTCCGGATTTTCACGGACTTTGCGGTCGTTTCTCGGACGAAACGGCCGACGGCAGGGCTCGTCGGCCTTTTCGTCGCGATGGTCTGGGCGCTCCTTTACGTCGCGCTGCACACGAACGAGGTCGAGCGCTCCACTGACATGGCCGGACTTGGGTCGTACGAGTGGCGCCGTGAGCCAACCGGCTGGCGGCGCCAGTGGTCACCAGCGCGAGGGAAGAGGAACCGGAGCTTCCAACCGGTCCTGCGGCAGCGACATCCGGCCGCCTACGCGGCGTAGGGCTATCACGCCACACGGCCTCAGCGCTAGCGCGTCAGCAGATGCTGACACTGGGTCGCCGTGATCCCACAAGGTGTCGGAAGAACGCTTGACACTCGGATGCCGAGGGGTAGGCTGCCGGACAACAACCGGAGCCGCCGGAGTCTCGGTGGGCCTGGGGTAGAGCGCCTAGCAGGGACTACCGGCGACCTCGCATCCATAAGGGGGAATCATGCGAGGAGCAGTCCGCCTTGCAGTACTGGCCGCGTGCGCGACCGGTTTCGTTGCGTTGCCGGCGACGGCAGCGGCCGACCACGGCACGCGCCCGCATACCCAGAACATGCATGCTCTTGGCCATAGCCCCGATTTCGGCAGTTTCCTGTTGCCGGACGGCCAGCGCGATGCCAACTCCGATCTCGCTTTCTGGGGCGACCTCGTCTTCCACGGCGACTACGACGGGTTCCGGATCGTCCGAGACTCGCCCGGGAACCCGAAGCTGGTCTCGCGCACGCGCTGCAACGGCGATCAGGGCGACATCGTCGTGTGGGGCGATGTGCTGGTCCGGGCGTGGAACGCGCCCAAGGCCGAGCCGCGCAGCTGCGACGGGACAACCGTCCCGGCGGGCTTCGAGGGCATGCACATCTGGGACATCAGCAACCTTGAGGATCCGGTGCTCGTCGGCGAGGTCGAGCTGAGCGCGCGGCCCCAGGCTGACTCACCGGGCTGCGGCACGCACACGTTGACGTTGGCTCCGGATGAGGAGAACGACCGGGCGGTCATCTACAACGCGACGTCCGGCGGAAATGCGCTGCTGCCACCGGCCGACCGGGAGTGCGACTGGATCGACATCGTCCAGGTACCGCTCGACAGCCCGGGAGCGGCCAGCCACGTGCGCCGCGAGCCGTTGATGGGCGGACACGCAGCGCATGACAACGGCGCGATCCTCGGCGACGTCAACATGCTCGCCACCGCCTCTGGGCACATGAGCAACGTATTCGACATCGGCGACAACGCCATCCCCGGCGGCAGCCTGACAGACCCGCAGCACCTCTACACGATCGAGGAGCCCGGCGTCTGCAACGAGGGCGATCCGGTGCTGTGCAACGGCAACTGGCACTCCGCCGCCTTCACGTGGGACGGCGAGGTGATCATCCTCGGCTGGGAGCCGGGCGGTGGCGCGTTGCCGGAGTGCGAGGCGACCGATCCGCCGGTGAAGAAGAGCGCCTTCTTCTACGACGCGGACACCGGCGCCAAGCTCGGCCAGTGGACGCTGCCGCGCCCGCAGTCCGCGGCCGAGAACTGCACTATCCACAACTACAACACGGTGCCGCTGCGAAACGGGCGCCACGTGCTCGTGATGGGCAACTACCAGGCGGGGACGTGGGTCGCCGACTTCACGGACCCGGCCAACCCGGTGACCGTTGGGTGGTCCGACCCACCGCCGCTCGTGCCGACCCAGCTCGGCGGAGCGTGGTCGACGTACTGGTACAACGGCTTCCTCTACGAGTCGGAGATCACCAAGGGCCTGAACGTGTTCCGCTTGAGCGGGCCCACGACAGGCAGCGCTATCAGAGTCCCGCACCTCAATCCGCAGACGCAGGAGTTCTCGACCGAGTGACCCGCCGGCTGCGGCCGGTCCCTCGGGGCCGGCCGCAGCCCGGGTTCACCGGTAGGCAGGAGACGCGGTAGCGCCGTGAGAGGAGCTTCCATGAGAGCAACAAGATGGGCGGGCGCCGCCGTCGTGGTCGTGGCGCTCGGGGCGGCGCCGGCGCTCGCCGGCCCCGCGCAGGTTCGAGGCACGTTCCAGACACTGCCGGACGGCGCCGCCATGGGCCTTGACATCGAGAGGTTCGCGACGCTCACACGGACTGACGCGGGCACGTCGGGCAAGGTCGTCGTGCGCGGGCTCGAGCCGGCGACGACGTACGCGGCGCATCTGCACAACGCGCCGTGCTCGGCCGCGAACCCGGGCGGCGGCCACTACAAGAACGATCCCGCCGGTCCTGCGATGCCGCCCAATGAGCTCTGGCTGTCGTCGACGGACGACCCGATGGCCGGCATCACGGCCAACTCCGGCGGCGTGGCCCACGGGCGCGGAAGCGCGGACTGGATCGCGCGACCGGAGGCGCAGTCCGTGGTGATCCATTTCATCCCGCCGGGGGGCACCACCGCCGGCGGCCCGAAGATCGCATGCGCCGATCTCGGGTGACGATCGACAGGAGGGGATTGACATGCTTCGTTTCATCGCCGCGCTGTCCGCGGCCGCCGCGCTCGCCTTAGTCGCGGCTCCCGCCGAGGCCCAGGGGCCGGCCGTCGGCGTACGGCTCGTCGCCGACGGGCTGACCTCGCCGATCGCCCTCGTCCCGGTGGCCGACGGCAGCGGACGCCGCTTCATCGTCGACCAGGCCGGCACCATTCGCGTGTTCACGGCCGACGGCACGCTGCTGCCGACGCCGTTCCTGGACCTCCGCAGCCGGATCGTCCCGCTGATGCCCGACTTCGACGAGCGCGGGGTGCTCGGCCTCGCGTTCCACCCCGGCTATGCGGCCAACGGGAGGTTCTTCGTCTACTACAGCGCGCCGCTCCGCCCGGGGGCACCCGCCGGGTACGACCACACGGCCCGCGTCTCCGAGTTCCGCGTCTCGGCCGCAGATCCGAATCGCGCCGATCCGGCATCGGAGCGGGTGCTGCTCGAGATCGACAAACCGCAGTTCAACCACAACGGCGGCACGCTGGCCTTCGGGCCGCGCGACGGCTACCTGTACATGTCGATCGGCGACGGCGGCGGCGCTGACGACGTCGGCCTCGGCCACGTGGAGGATTGGTACGCGGCCAACGAGGGCGGCAACGGACAGGACATCCAGCAGAACCTGCTCGGGAACATCCTCCGCATCGACGTCGATCGGGGCGCTCCGTACGCGATCCCGGCCAGCAACCCGCTCGCCGGCACGCCGGGCTGCGCCGACGGGTGCGACGAGATCTGGGCCTACGGCCTCCGAAACCCGTACCGCATGTCGTTCGACATGGGCGGCAGCCGCGACCTGTTCGTCGGCGACGCGGGCCAGAACCTCTGGGAGGAGGTCAGCATCGCCGTCAGCGGCGGCAACTTCGGCTGGAACGTCAAGGAGGGCGCGCACTGCTTCTCTACGGACAACCCGGACGAATCGCCGTCCGAATGTCCCGACGTCGTCGGTGCGCCGCATCCGCGAGCCGGCGATCCGCTCATCGACCCGGTGATCGAGTACCAGAACGAGCACAACCCACTCGGCGGTGGCCTCGGACACGCCATCGTGGGCGGTCACGTGTACCGCGGCACGGAGCTGCGCCAGTTCTCGGGCGACTACATCTTCGGGGACTGGAGCCGCGAAGAGGAGGAGCCGGACGGGTCGCTGTTCGTGGCCAAGCCGCGCAAGACGGGCCTGTGGAAGATGCAGCAGCTGCAGGTCACCAACCGGCCGGGACCCGCCGGCTGGGCCACTTTCTCCTCGGGCTTCGGCCAGGACCTCGCCGGCGAGATGTACGTGCTCGGTTCCGACGAGGCAGGCCCGACGGGCACCACGGGCCGGGTGTATCGGTTTGTGCGTCCGAGCGGCTGACGGCGTCGGCGCCGGCCCGGCGGCGGGCCGGCCGGCGCCACGTCTGGTTTCTGACATGCCGATGTTTGCGGCGTCCTACGTGATGTAGGAGCTCTCGAATCCCGGCCTCTGGTCTGGGGCAGACCGGAGCCGCTCATCACCACCAGGGGGAGGGAGTGCGCATGAGAACTGCGCTCCGTTTGCTCGCAGCCGCGGTCGTCATGGTCGGGCTGTTACCTGGCACGGCGTCCGCCACGCACGTGCCCGATCAGAGCTTCAAGATGGACGAGCTGTTCACGTCGCCGAACCAGGCGACGAACTCGGACTTCGCGTTCTGGGGGAATCACGCGTTCTCCGGCTACTACACCGGCGACGCCGGGTTCCCGCCCGGGACCGCGCCGCGCGGCGGCGTGCGGATCTTCGACATCTCGAATCCGGCGGCGCCTCGACTGGTCAAGGACGTGCAGTGCGACGGCCTGCAGGCCGACCCGATCGTCTGGGACCGCAACGGCAACGGCGTCCCCGACCTGCTCATGCTCGCGGTGGACCGCACGATGGTGAGTCCGGAGTGTGGAGCGCCCCACGGTCACCGCGGCGAACCATGGCGATCCGACCGGCTGGGAGGGCGTGCGCATCTTCGAGATGAGCGACAACCCGGCGAACCCCTTCGCCACCGTCCGGCAGGTGAAGGCCGTCTACACCGACTGCGGCGCGCACACGATCACGGCGTGGCCGGGCGAGATCGAGGAGACCGGCAAGCTGCTCGTCTACGTCTCCTCGTACCCGCTGCGGGCGGGGCCGACGTGCGGTGACACGGAGTACCTGAACACCGCCAACCCGTACGACGAGGACCCGGGCAGCCCCGCCAACCCGCTGCACGGCGTGATCCAGGTTGTCGAGGTGCCGCTGGACAACCCCGCGGCGTCCCAGGAGCTCGACGTCCAGCCCAGGATCTCCTATCCGGGTGACCCGGACGGCAGGATCGAGTGGTGCGAGCGAGGCCTGTGCAGCACGCCGGCGGCTCCTCTCGAGACCGCCGCGGTCGCCTGCCACGACATCATCGTGCACGTCGAGCACCGCATGGCCGGCGCGGCGTGCGCCGAGCAGGGCCAGGTGTGGGAGATCGACGAGGACGGCATCCCGATGACCGAGGACCCGATGCTCGTCGGCGACGACGAGGTCACCGGCGGCGCCAACGCGCAGATCCCGGGGGCGGTCGACTTCTTCCACTCGGTGATGTTCAACAACGACGGCACCGTGGTGAACTGGGTCGACGAGTCGTTCGGGTCGGGCTGCCCGACGATGACGACGTATCTGCCGCGGCCGTGGAACCCGGCCGGCGGAGACCCACAAGACCGGCAGGATGTTCTTCACCGACATGGAGGGGAACTTCCTGAGCGAGTTCCACGTCGGCGACCTGCGGCCTGACCCGGGCGCGACCGAGTACTGCTCGGCGCACATGGGCATGGCCGTCATGGGCATCAAGCGGGACCTGCTCGTCAACGCCTGGTACACGGGCGGTACGACGTGATCGACTTCAGCAAGCCGACGCGCTTGAAGGAGATCGCGTACTACGACCCGCAGCAGGACTCGGGCACCTGGTCCGCGTACCCGTACACGGGGCCGATGTTCAAGACGGGACCGGGGATTCCCGTCTACGCGTCTGACGGCGTCGAGAACAACGCCCTCGCGGAGGGGATGGTCGTGTACCGGGCGATCGTCCCGAAGCCGGGGCGCTCGAAGCTGGTGGATCACCTGAACCCGCAGACGATGGAGGAGTGAGCAGCGCAGGCACACACCGAAGTCCAGGAGAGGGCGGCTACGGCCGCCCTCTCGCGTACATGCTGGACGCGTCGCCCGACGAGATCGGTGCGGTCGTGGTACACCTACGGCGTGTAGGACGCGTGTTCCCCTCCCGGGCGCTCTCCTATCGAGACTCCCGGCGCTGGCGATTCCCCTTCGAATCACAGCCGGCCCGGGAGCCTCATACTTGCCCCGATGGCCGACGTGACGCCGCTCACTGGGGAGTTGCAGACGCAGGTGATGGCGGCCGTCTGGCGCCTCGGGAGAGCAACCGTCGAGCAGGTGCGCAGCGCGCTCCCGCCGCGCTACCGGGGGGCCTACAACACCATTCAGACGGTCCTCAATCGCCTGGCCGACCGCAATCTGCTGTCACGCCACAAGGTCGGCAACGCTTTCGAGTACCGGCCGCTGGTCTCCGAGGCCGAATATCTCTCCCGCTCCATTGCGCAGACTTTCGCCGGGGCCTCGAAGGCTGCCCGGGAGGCTGCGCTTGCACAGCTGATCGGTGGGCTCGGAGACGATGAGCTGACCGATCTGCGCGAGCTCGCGCGCGAGATGAACGAAAGACGCCGCAAGCGATGACCGCGGCGCTCGCAGCGATCACCGCCGCGGGCATCGTCCTACCGCATGCGCTGCGCCTTCAGCGCGTCGCCCCCGTCACCGCGATCGTGCTGTGGCTGAGCTCGCTCGCACTGCGGGGCTCGTCTGTCTGCTCGCGGTCATCTACTTGTTGTTCTTCCTCCCGCGCACCGGGCTCTTCGCGCGCTCACGCACTGGTGCGCCCACGTGGCGCTGCCCGTGAGCCGATCGGAGCTGGCCGTCGAGGGACACGGCGTCGCAGACCTCTCGCTTGTACGTCCCGGGCATCGTTCTGGCGACGTCGCTCGTCTGGCTGTCGTCGCCACCGTGCGTGACGCCCGTGCGGCTCGGCGCCTCGTCGCAAAGCATGCGGTCGGCCTCGGACCGAGGAACAGCCTGATCTTGGGCGGCTCCGATGTCGCTGTTCGCGGTCGCTGGACTCGTTCGCCCACGGATCGTGGTCTCGGCCGGAGCCCTCGCATCGCTCGACGACGACGAGCTGGCCGCAGGCACTGGACCATGAGGCAGGGCACATCGCGCGACGGCACCGCTTCGTGATGCTGCTTGCCGTGGGACTTCGGGCGCTCGGTCGCGCGGTGCCGGGGAGCGGCCGGGGCGTACGCGAGCTCGCGTTCCACCTCGAACGCGACGCGGACCGTTGGGCGCTGCGGCACAACAACGACCGCGTCGCACTGGCGAGCGTGATCTGCAAGGCGGCCACTGCCGAGCGCGCACGCCCGCCGGCGCTTGTCGGTCTCGGCGACACCGACGTCCGCGAACGCCTCGGCCAAGTCCTCGACCGGCGTTCCGGAACCACACGCCGCGCGGCCGCGGCGATTCAATGCGCTCGCAACGGCAATGGTGGTGTGCACGCATGCTCCTGCGCGCGATCGTGCCGGCCGCAGCCGTTTCCGGCGCCGGCGCCGATGCGCATCACGGGCACCATCGGCATCATTGCCAGCACTGAGCCCGCGATCCGATCCTAGGTCGCGGTTCGGTTCGCACCTCAAAGAGGTCGGTGTCGCCCACGCGCTCGCGGGTCGCTGCCCGAACCAGCGCGGCGGGCCCGCCAGCAGGGCCCTGCCTATTCGATGTGGCCGGCGTCGCGGAGTGCGTCGAGGAGGTCGCAGTGGTGTGTAGACGTCGGGGCCGGCGACGGTGTGGTCGTTGTCTCGTGACCAGACGGGCAGGTTGAGGGTGAGTGCGAGCGCGACGGTGGGCCAATCGTCGGAGCCGCGGGCGGCGATGCGCTGCTCGGCGTCCTGACGACGGGCGTCGCAGTCGGCGGCGGCCCTTCAGTCGATCGGCATCACTTGAAGCGCGGCGAGCGGCAGCGCGGGGTCCAGGCGCCGCTTGCTGGCCAGGTGTGGGATGTGGCGGGCGATCTCCAACGCGACGGCTTCGGCGGCGACGCAGCGCGGCGGGTGTGGGGAGGCGATGACGAGCCGTGCGCGGCCGCCGATGAGCGCTGAGAGGACGATGTTTGGCGTCAACGACGACGGCGGCTGGCAGCGAAATCCTCGAGGACCTCTTGCTCGCTGGCGCCTTGCTCGACGAGTGCGCCGATTTGCTCCGAAAGGCGCAGGAACACTTCGCGGCGCACCTCGACGCCCGGCGGTCGCCGCCTCGGCGCGTGCTGAAAAGACCGGAAAGGCCGATGGCCATTTCGATCGCCACAGGGCGCTGGGCTGGCTGAGTCACGACAACCACGGTTTGCAGGCGTTTGGGGCTGGGCGCGGACCCGGATTCGAAGCGAGGACACCACCACGACCGTTTCGTGTGCCAGCGACGCTGGCCGCCCCGGCATTCACCCGCAACTAGAGAATCCGTCGCCATGCGGGATTTCGGTGCCTGGAGATGGCGAGACCCGGACTCGAACCGGGGACACCACGATTTTCAGTCGTGCCCTCCTGTCCGCTAAATTCGGCCGCTTTGCAGGCGATTCCTTCAAATCTGGCGGTCGAGATCGATTCCAGACTTTCTCGGATTTTGCGTCCATTCTCCGGGCGTTACGGCCGACTAGGGCGCTCATCGGCCTTTTCGTAGCGGGAGCCTCGATGCCTGCAACCGGCGAGTGCAAAGGCATGCGCACTTGGCGGCCGCGGACCGAGCCGAAACGCTGGGCATCGCCCCGCTTCGGGACCGCGGGTCAGGTCGCGGTGTCGGTCGGCTCGGGCTGCGGCAGTAGGGCGGCGAGCAGGGATCCGACCTGAATGTCGTGCTGGATCGGCAGGGTCAGGGGGAGCTCGGTCCTGACGCTGTAGCGGTTGCGTCGCCCGTCGCGCTCGCGGTGCACGTACCCGGCCCTGACGAGGTCGGCCACGATCCGTTGGGCTGCTCGTTCGGTGATGTTCAACAGGGCGGCTATGTCGCGCATCCGCGCGCGAGGGTCGTGCGTGATCAGCAGCAGCGTCTGGCCGTGGTTGGTGAGGAGCTTGAAGTCGGCCGCGGGCGGGCCGGCGATCTCCGCGGCTCTAGAGGACATCATATTCGCGAAAGTATATACACGATATAGAAATCATGTATTGTGTGTCGTGATTTTACCGAGCAGTCCCATCCAGGACCAGGAAGCGGCGATGCCGACCCTCACCCCAGATCCCGAGCAGCACCCGACGGCACCCGTCGACTACGAGGCAGCCGAGGGGCTCGACCAGGCGCCCGCGGTCCACGTCGAAATCACGGCCGAAGACTGGCGGCGCGATCGCGCCCGGCGCGAGTGGCTGATGGTCGGGGTCGGCCTGTCGGTCCTGGTCGCCGTTCTGGCGATCGTGCTCGCCGTCCTCGCGTTCGCTGAAGGCGGCGAGCCGAGTGCCGCGCGTCCTGCCGCCGCGCCTGCCAAGGCGCCCGCCGTGCCCACCGCCGAGGCGACGGCTCCGACGCTGGCCGACGCCAAGGGCATCGCGTTCGAGAAGTTCGAGAAGGTCGACGCGACGCTGCCCCCGGTCCCGGTCGGGGCCGTGAAGAAGTTCAAGGTCGACGTCTTCCATCACGTCACGCAGGTCTCCAAGGACCTTGCGCCGACGGAGATCTGGAGCTTCGCGGTGAACGGCAAGCTCCACCGCGGGACCGGCGTCTCCGGCCCGATGGTCGTCAACGAGGGTGACACGGTGGACTTCACGCTCGTCAACGGCTCGACCAAGGCGATGAAGGTGACGATGCCGCACTCGCTCGACTTCCACTCGGCCGAGGTCAACCCCGGCAAGCGCTACGCCGACCTCGCACCGGGCAAGTCGATGCACTACCGCTTCGTAGCCAAGCACCCCGGCGTCTTCATGTACCACTGCGCGACCCAGCCGGTGCTGATGCACACGGGTATGGGCATGGTCGGGATGTTCGTGGTCAAGCCGAAGAACCTGGCTCCCGTCGACAGGGAGCTGTGGATGACCCAGCAGGAGTACTACCTCGGCGAGCCCGGCAAGGGCGGAGACATGGCCAAGATGGAGGCCAAGAAGCCCGACGTGATCGCCTTCAACGGCTACGCGAACCAGTACAAGGACAACCCGATCACCGTCAAGAAGGGCGAGCGGGTCCGGATGTACGTCCTCAACGCCGGCCCGAGCATCTGGAGCGCCTTCCACGTTATCGGCACGGTGTTCGACCGCACCGTCGTCGAAGGCAGGCCAGGCGCCGACAGTCAGACCATGAACCTCGCGCCGTCACAGGGCGGGTGGGCCGAGTTCACGCTCGACGAAGAAGGCGACTACCCCTTCGTCACTCACGCGTTCGGCGACGCGGTCAAGGGCGCCATCGGCGTCCTGCAGACCGAGCACGCCCCGAAGGCGGCCGCAGGGCACGACATGGGCGGCTCCGGCGCGCAGGGCAGCCAGTCCGCCGCCGCTGCCGACGTGGACGTGACCCTCGGCGACATGTGGGTCAAAGCCAGCGCTCCGACGGTGAAGGCCGGCAAGGTGACCTTCGGCGTCAAGAACGAGGGCGCAACGATGCACGGGCTCGCGATGGTCTCCGCGCCCGCAAAGGTAGACGGCGGCATGGTCGACCACTCGACGTTCCTCGCCAAGGGCGGCGACCTCGCCGCCGGCGCCTCGGAAACCGTGTCAGCCGACCTCAAGCCCGGCAAGTACGAACTCATCTGCCACGTGCCAGGGCACTACACCGCCGGGCAGAAGCTGCCGTTCGAAGTCACCGGATAGCCGATGC
>CAVSRU010000002.1:0-324279 GCA_963730535.1 uncultured Solirubrobacteraceae bacterium | reverse complement strand
GGGCGCATGCCGGCGCGGAGGTAGTTCTCCAGCGTGCGGCGGCTCTCGCGGGCACGGCTCGTGAAGGGGCGGCCGGCGGAGGCCGGGTCTTCGAGGCTCTGGTGAAGCAGGCGCTCGGTGGACGTGCGGTCGTCGCTCACGCCCCTTGAACTCTAGGCCGGGCGGTCGCGCGGGTCGAACGGATCACCGCGGCGCCCAGAGTCGCTCCCGCAGCCCGGACGAGCGGGCGACGGGACGGGCGACCGCCGCTCGGACCGCCTCCTCGGTCCCGGCGACCACGAGTCGCGTGCGCGCGCGCGTGACCGCCGTGTACAGCAGCTCGCGGGTGAGCAGGCGCGACGACGGCGGCGGCAGCACGACGGCCGCCGTGTCGAACTGCGAGCCCTGGCTCTTGTGGACGGTCATGGCGAACACCGTCTCGACGGCGCTCAGGCGGGATGGCGCGATCTCGAGCACGCGGCCGCCGCGCTCGAACGCGGCCACGAGGCTGTCGTGGCCGACGACGACGCCGGTGTCGCCGTTGAAGATGCCGATGCCGTAGTCGTTGGCGGTCGCGAGCAGTGGGCGGCCGGCGTACCACTCGCCCTCGAGGCCGTCGACGTCCTGGGCCAGGCGCGCCTCGATCCGCGCCGCCCAGTCGGCGACGCCGTGGGGCCCGCGGCGGTGGGCGCAGAGCACGCGGAAGGCGCCGAGCGCGGCCAGCGCGGCGCCGCGGTCGCCTGTCCGGGCCGCCGCGACGACCGCGCGCGCCGCGGCCGCCGCGCTCTCGACGAGCACGTCCGCGTCCTCACGGACCCACTCGACGCCGGCGCCCTGCTCGAGCGCGGCGACCACCGCGTCGCCGTCCCCCCGCCGGATGGCCTCGGCGACGCGGGCGATCTCGCTCCCGAACCGGTAGTCGTGGTCGAGCACGACGATGCCGTCGCCGATCGCCACGCCCTCGGCGGCGGGCGACGCCTCGATGTCGACGCCGGCGACCTCGGCGAGCCGGCGGCGGGCGGCGGGGCGCATGCGCAGGCCGGCGGCCGCCGGTCCCACGAGGTCGCCGAGCACGGCGCCCGCCTCGATCGACGTGAGCTGACCCGGGTCGCCGACCAGGATCAGCCGCGCGTCCGGGCGGACGGCCTCGACGAGCCTGGCCATCATCCCGAGCGAGACCATCGAGGTCTCGTCCACGATCACGACGTCGTGCGGGAGCCGGTTGCCGCGGTGATGGCGGAAGCGGCTGTGGCTGTCGGGGCGGCGGCCGAGCAGGCGGTGCAGCGTGCGAGCGCGCAGCCCGAGCAGCCGCTCGCGAAGCTCGGCGTCGACGTCCAGCGTCGCGGCCTCGGCGTGCACGGCCTCCTCGAGCCGAGCGGCGGCCTTACCGGTCGGTGCCGCCAGCGCCACGAGCGGCTCGGACGGGGCCTGCTCGGCGAGCAGCGCGACGATGCGCGCGACGGTCGTCGTCTTGCCCGTGCCGGGTCCGCCGGCCACCACCGCGAACCGCCGCAGCACGGCGGCGGCCGCGGCCAGGCGCTGCCGGTCGTCGCCGTGCGAGCCGAACAGCCGCGCGAGCCCGTCCGCGAGGTGGTCGAGCCGGACCTCGTCCGGCTCGGCGTCGGCGAGCGCCTCCAGGTCGGCGGCCACCCGCCGCTCCTCGCCCCAGTAGCGATCGAGGTAGAGCGCGCCGCCGACGAGCCGCAGCGGCAGCTCGGCGACCTCGTCCTCGCCCTCGGCCACGAGCGGGCTCGCGGCCACCTGCTCGATCCACGCGCCCGCCTCCGGCCACGGGAGCACCGCGAGGTCCGCGGTGAGCTCCACGGGGTCGTCGGACTCGACGATGGCGGTCTCGTGGATCGTCCGGAGGTCCACGAGCACGTGGCCGACGCGCGGCGCGCGGACGGCGAGCGCGGTGGCGAGGATCACGCGCTCGTCGGCCTCGGCGCCGAGGGCCGCGAGCCGCAGCGCGACGTGGACGTCGGCGGCGACCAGGACGCCCGCGTCGTTGAACGCGCGCAGGAGGCCGGGCGCGTGACGGGCGCGGCGGGCGTCGAAGGGGTCCGCGACGGCCGTCATGCCTCCCCGCGATCGAACGCGCCGCTGAGCGCCTCCACGAGCGCGGCGCTCGGCTGCCACGGGCAGACGCCGCACGGGGTTCCGTCGACGACGGGCGTCGCCGCGCCCGTCATCCCGCGCAGGAACAGGTAGAGCACGCCGGCCAGGTTGCGCTCGGCTGCGTACCCCGGGAGGCGCCAGCGCAGGTAGCGGTGCAGCGCGACGGTGTAGAGCAGCGCCTGGAGCCAGTAGTGGGCGCGCCGCATCTCCTCGGCGAGCGCGGCGGGCCGGTGGTGCCAGGCGGTGAGCTCGGTCGCGGTGCCTCCGAGCCAGTTCGACTTGTAGTCGACGACGGCGAAGCGCTCGCCGGGCAGGCGCACCACGAGGTCGATGCTGCCGGTCAGGTAGCCCCGCACCTGCTGCCGGAGCGCCGGATCGGCGGCGAGCCGATCGGCGTAGTCCGCGATCCGGTCGCCGGCAGGCGCGTGCGCGCGCAGGACGGCGGCGATCGCCGCCGGCGTCAGCCGGCCCGCCGGCTCGTCGCCGCCGGCCAGCGGCAGCTCGAAGTCGAGCTCGTCGAGGCGGTCGGCGCGCGTGACGTCGCGCAGCCGGAGACCGCCGGCCGGCGCGCCGAGCGGCGTCTCGATCGCCGCCCGCAACCCGGCGACGACCGCCGCCCGGTCCCCCACGTCCACCGGCCGCCGTGCCAGCTCCTCCGCGACGCGCGCGGCCAGCTCGGCGTCGAGGTCGGCCGCCGCGAAGTCGGTCGCCTCGAGCACGTGGTGCACGAACGTCCCGACCCGCGCCCCGACGGGCATCGCCCCGAGCAGCGACGGCACGGTCCGCAGCGCCTCGGCGGGATCCGCGACGTCGAACAGCGTCCCGGCGGCGAGACCGGACCGCCGAGCCGGGGCCGGGGGCGAGCGGGGCGGGCGGCGGCTCGTCGGCCACGACCGGCTCCTCCGGCTCGCTGGCCACGTGCGGCTCGCCCGCGGCGGCGGTGATGTCGCTGTAGGAGGTGCGGCGCCAGCCGTGGTCGAGCGTGCGGTCGAAGCTCGCGGCGGCGAGCTCGGCCGCCGTGTGGGCGCGGCCGGGCCAGCGGCGCGGCGGGCCGGGCAGCGCGCGCTCGGCCGCGATGCAGCCGGGCGCCTCGGCGGCCAGCTCACGCAGGCGCGCCTCGGCATCCTCGTCGGTCGGCGTCGTGCGTCCCTCGGCCGGCACGGTCCCGTCGGGGCGGCGCGAGAACAGCAGGCGGCCGAGCGGCGAGTGGCGGCTGTCCCACGACGCCACCCACCACACCAGCGCCTGGTGCCGCGCGCGCGTCAGGGCGACGTACGCGAGCCGCAGGTCCTCTCCCCTCTGCTCGTTGCGGTGGAGATCGCGATGGGCCGGGAAGTCGGGGCCGTCGAGCCCGACGTCGACCGTCCGCGCGTCACCGGCGTCCGGATCGTGGAAGAAGACCGGCTCGCTGCCCTCGGGCACCCGGCCGGGCTCCCACAGGTCCGGGCAGCAGACGACGGGGAACTCGAGCCCCTTGCTCCGGTGGATGGTGAGCACCTGAACGGCTTCGGCGTCGGACTCGAGGCGCCGGCTGCGCTCCTCGTGCCCGCCCTCCTCCCCCGCCGCTGAGATCCGCCGCCGGAGCCAGGCGGTCAGCGCCGCGGCGCCCATCTGCTCCTCGGCCGCCGCGGCGTGCAGGAGCTGGCCGACGTGGCGGAGGTCGGTGAGGTCGCGCTCGCCGCCCTCGGAGGCCAGCACGCGGCCGGGCAGCCCCTCGGCCTGCGTGACCGCCTCGAGCAGCGCCGCCACCCCGCGCGTGCGCAGCACCTGTGCCCAGCCGTGCAGGCGGCGGTGGACCTCCTCCCACTCGCCGTCGGAGGCCGCCGCCACCTGCTCGGCGCTCCAGCCCAGGAAGCGCGTGAGCGCGACCGAGCGCGCGTGCGGCGAAGAAGCGGGGCGCTCGAGCGCCTCCAGGAGCGCGAGCCAGTCGTTCGCCGGCGCCGTGCCGAACACGCTCCCGGCGCCGCCGATGACGGCCGGGATGCCGGCCGCTCCCAGGGCATCGCGCACGAGCGCGCCGGTGCGGTGGGTGCGGACGAGCACGGCGACGTGGCCCGGCCGGATCGGCTCTCGCCTGCCGTCCTCGCAGCGCACGGTGGCCGGCGAGGAGAGCAGGTCGACGAGGCAGCCGGCGAGGTCGGCGGCGATGTGGTCCCGGGCCGCGGGCGCGCGCGCATAGCCGCGCGGCGTCGTGTCCACCTCCGATCGCGGCACGAGCCGCAGCCGCAGCGGGGCGGACATCGGCGCATCCTGGAGCCCGGGCTCGCGGTGCGCCTCGGCCGCCCGCACGCGGCGGTACTCGATCCCCTCGTGCCCCAGCCGCGCGTTGCCGAACAGCGCGTCGTAGGCGTCGATCAGCGCCTGGTCGCTGCGCCAGTTGACGTCGAGCGTGGCCCGCTCCCCCGCCGCCCGGGCGGCGGCGAGATACGCGTACACGTCGGCTCCGCGGAACGCGTAGATCGCCTGTTTCGGGTCGCCGATGAGCACCAGCGTCACCCCGCCCTCCGCGAACGCGAGCCGCAGGATGTCCCACTGCACGGGGTCGGTGTCCTGGAACTCGTCGACGAGCACGACGCCGTATTGCTCCCGCAGCCGCCGCGCCGCCGCCGGTCCCGACGGGCCCTCGAGGGTGCCCTGGAGCCGGGTCAGCAGGTCGTCGTAGGTCATCACCTCGCTGCGCCGCTTGCGGGCCTCGAGCTCGTCGCGCACCCGCAGTGCCAGACGCACGCGCATGGCCGCGATGCTCTCCTCCGGCGCCCCCACCGGCACCACCGGAGCCGTCGGGTTCTCGACGGCCGCGCGGGCGATCTGCATCGCCTCGCGGCGCTCGAACTGCGGCAGCCCGAGCTGGTGGAAGCGCCGCACGTAGAGGTCGTCGACCACCTCCTCGAGCAGGTCGTCGAGGTCCTCGACGAACTCGGTCCCGGGGTCGACGTCGCCCACCACGCCGAGGCCCGAGAGCACCTCCTGGCAGAACCCGTGCGTCGTGGCGATGGTCGCCGCGTCGAAGTCCGCGAGCGCATGGGAGAGCTTGTCGCGACGAGCGCGCACGGCGTCCGGAGTGCCGGCGGCGAGCAGCGCGACGATCTCGTCCGCCGGCTCCGCGCCCGCGAGCGCGCGCGAGAGCCCCTGCTCCACCGCGACCAGGCGCTCGCGCACGCGGTCGCGCAGCTCGCCGGTGGCCATGCGGGTGAAGGTCACGAGCAGCAGCTGGTCGAGCGGCGTGCCCTCGGCCACGTAGCGCGCGGCCAGCCCGGCGATCGTGAACGTCTTGCCGGTCCCGGCGCTCGCCTCGAGCATCGTCACGCCGGTCGGGAGCGGCCCGCAGATGTCGAACGGGCGGACGGCGATCGCGGTCATGCCGCCTCGTGCGTCAGGAGGTCCTCCCAGAGGCGGCGGGCGAGCGCGTCGAAACCCGTGCCGCCGGCCGCCTCGAGCGCGAGGAGCTCGTCGAACGACAGCACGCCGCCGAAGGCCAGCTGGTGCTCGGGGTCGCGGTCCTCCCGGTCCCACGCGTACGTCGACTCCCACTCGCGCCGACCGGCCGCCACCGGGTCCTCGGCGCGGACGAGAGCGCGCGCGTAGGCCGCGCTCGTCAGGCAGGCGAGCGGCAGCGGCTCGCGCATGCCCGCGGTCGCGGAGGCCGACCAGCCCGGCCAGGTGCTCGGCGGCGACCGCGGGCTCGAGCGGGGCGAGCCGGGCGACCGCCACGGGGTCGTCTCCCGCCCCTCGCCCGACGGTCACGGCGTTCACGCTGAGGCCCGACGCGGCGAGCGCGAGGAAGCGCACCCACGCGGCGATGCGGTGGCGCGGGCTGAGGCGCGCGTAGCGGGCGGCGCCGAGCGTGGAGCCGCGCACGCCGGGGACGGTGCCGCGCAGCGTGCGCCCGTCCGGCAGCGCGACCCGCACGTCGACCGAGGCGGGCGCCACCGTCAGGTCGAGCTCGCTCGAGGCCCGCGCGGCGATCAGCTCCACGGTCGGCTGGATCTCCGCGAGCACGGGCTCCGCCAGCCGTCCTGGCGGCAGCTCGCCGCGCGCACGCTCGGCGGCCACCGCGGCGTCGATGCCGGCGCCGGCCAGGCACGCCTCCAGCAGGCGCTGGCCCGCCCGCGCCTTGGCGAGCGGCTCGAGCTGCACCGGCAGCGCGTCGTCGACCTCACCGCCGAGCTCCGGCAGCCGCAGCGACAGGCGGCCGCGCAGGAACGCGCGCACCGGCCGCTCGGCGAAGCGCACGAGGTCGTCGAGCTCGACCAGCGACTCGCGCTCCTCCGGCAGCGGCGCGGCGAGGAACGGCCGCGCCGGCCGGCGGGGGGAGACCAGCGCGCGGGCGCCGGCGAGCGTGACGGGATCGAAGCCCCACGGGCGGTCGGGCACGAGCTCGCCGGGATCGAAGTTGCGGGGGTCGAACGGCTGGAGCGGGTGGCGGACCTCGACATGCGCGCGGGCCGGCCCGCCGTCGACGCGCACGGTGCGATCGACCACGTCGAGCAGCTCGCCGACGGGAACGGCGGGCGGGCGGCGGGCGTTCGTGCGCTCGTCGTTGCCCGTGCACGTGACGATCAGGCGGTCGGTCGCCGCCATCAGCGCGTCGAGCAGCATCTGGCGGTCCTCGGTGCGCGGATCGCGGTCGCCGATGTGCGGGTCGGCGCGCACGAGGTCGTCGCCGTCGCGCGGGGCGCGGCGCGGGAACGCGCCGTCGTCGAGCCCCAGCAGGCAGACCACGCGGTGCGGGACGGAGCGCATCGGCACGAGCGTGCAGACGGTGAGGTGGCCGGTCCGGAAGTTCGCGCGCGTGGGGCGGCCCTGGAGGCGCTCGCCGAGCAGGGCGCGGAGCTCGGGCAGCGCGAGCTCCGGCGACTCCTCGCCGGCCTCGCGCACCATGTCGTCGAGCAGCCGCTGGAGCTCGGCCCGCTGCCAGGACTGGCGTTCGGTGGTCGCGGTGAGCGCGTCCGCGGCCCCGGCGATCGCCGCCGCCCACCCGGCCACGGCCTGGGGCCGGCTGAGGGCGTCGACCGCCGCCCGCAGGCGGTCGATGAGCTCGGCCGCGCGGCCGGCGAGGTCGATCGCCCCGCTCTCGACGTCGTCGAGCGGCAGCACCTCGCCGTAGCGGCGGGCGCCCTCCTCGGCCATCGTCACGCCGACCAGCAGGCGGTCGAGGCCGGCCTTCCACGTGCCCGCCTCGAGCGCGGCGAGCGAGAACGGCGCGCGGTGGGCGGCGTCGAGCCCCCAGCGCACGCCGGATGCCGTCGCCCAGTCATGGAGGCGGGCGAGGTCGTCGTCGTCGAGCCCGAACCGGCGCCGCACGGGCTCGCGGTCGGCGAGGCCCAACACCTGCGAGGCGGTCAGCCGGGCATCGGCCAGCTCGAGCAGCTCGGCGATCACGCCGAGCACCGGGTTGGTCTGGCGCAACGACCGGTCGGCGAGCCGGACGCGCAGGTCTCCCGGCCCCTCGGTGGCCTCGGCGGAGCCGAACGTGGCCTGGATGAGCGGCGCGAACGCCTCGATGTCCGGGCACATGACGATCACGTCGCGCGGCTCGAGCGTCGCGTCGTCCTGGAGCAGGTGCAGGATCGCGTCGCGCACGACCTCGACCTGGCGGGCGCGGCCGTGGCACGCGTGGACCTGGATGCTGCGATCGCCCGCGGCGAGCAGCGGCCGCTGGTCTCCCTCGCCCGGAAGCGGCGGGCCCGGCGGCCGCCGGTCCTCGCGCACGTCCGCCTGGATGCGGCCGAGCAGGGTCTCGGGCGCCGCCGCGACCGGGTGATGGTGGTCGGCGGTGCCGTCGCCGATGACGAGCTGGAGCTCGCGTGCGTCCTGGCCCCAGGAGGCGAGCAGGCGGTTCTGCGCGAGGTCGGCGGTCGGGTCCTCGGCGCGGCGCGTCACCGGCGGATGGCCCGCCACCCGCTCCCACAGCGCGGGCGAGGGATGGAGGAGGAAGAGGTGCACGTCGCGCGCGTGGGCGAGCGCGCGCAGCACGTCGAGGTGCCCGGCCGGCAGCCGCGTGAGGCCGAACAGCGAGAGCCGGGGCGGGAGCGCGACGATGCCGGGCTCCGCCCGCAGCCGGTCGAGCGCGTCGGCGAGCCGCTCGGCGGGCCCCGGGCGGCCGATCCGCGCGCGCAGGCGGCGCCACAGCTCCGCCTGCCAGGCGGCGTCGCCGTCGACGGGCTCGCCGCCGGCCCAGGACCGGACCATGTCGGGCCGCAGCAGCGCGTAGCGGTCGAACAGGTCGGCGAGGTGGCGCACGGCGGGGAAGCGATGTCCCCGCCGCACGTGCGCCGCGAGGCCGGCCAGCCAGGGCTCGTCGAGCGCGGCGTCGACGACCTCGAGCAGCGGCCACACCATCCGCTCGGGCAGCCACGGGTCCTCGGCCGGGTCGACCCCGGTGGCCGCCGCCACCGCGTTCCCGGCGAGCGTGCGCGGGAACGGGAAGTCCACGTTGGCGCACACGCCGAGGCGATCGGACAGGCGCTGGGTCAGCCACCGCTCCATGCCGCGCGTCGGCACGGAGATCACCTCGGAGGCGAACGGGTCCTCGAGCGGCTCTGCGAGCAGGTCGCAGAGCGCCTCGACGAGCCCGTCCGCCCGCTCGGCTCGATGAACGTGGAGCGTTACTTGACCTCGACGCTCGCGCCAGCCTCTTCCAGCTCGTTCTTGAGCTTGTCGGCCTCTTCGCGGTCGACGCCCTCCTTGACGGGCTTGGGGGCCTCGTCGACGAGCGCCTTGGCCTCCTTGAGGCCGAGGCCGGTCGCCGCGCGGACGACCTTGATGACCTGGATCTTCTTGTCGCCGGCGCCGGTGAGCACGACGTCGAACGCGGTCTGCTCCTCGGCAGGCGCGCCGTCGTCGCCACCGCCGCCACCGGCGGCTGCGGCCGGCGCGGCGACGGCCGCGGCGGACACGCCGAACTCCTCCTCGAGCGCCTTGATGCGCTCGGCGAGCTCGAGCACGGTGATGCCCTTGAGCTCGTCGATCCACTCCTGGGTGCTGGTAGCCATGTCTTAGTTCTCCTTCTGTTCTGAAAGTTGCTGTAGCTGACGAGCCAGGCCGCCGATGAGGCCGCCGAGGCTGGTGACAAGTCCGGTGAGCGGGGAGGCGACCATCCCCACGAGGCGCCCGTTGAGCACGTCGCGGGAGGGGAGCCGGGCGATCGCCTCGATCTCGGGCGCCGCGAGCGCAGCGCCGTTCATCCAGCCGCCCTTGAACTCGAGCAGCTGGCCGCCGCTCTGGCGGCGGAAGTCCGACAGCGCCTTGGCGGCCGCGGCGGCGTCGCCGCGCACGAACGTCATCGCCGTGGGGCCCTCGAGGAGGGCCTTGAGGCCGTCGGCGCCGGCCTTGTCGGCGGCGCGCTCGGTCAGCGTGTTCTTGACGACGCGGAAGCTGGCGTCCGCGTCGCGGAGCCTGGTGCGCAGCTCGGCGGCCTGCGGCACGGAGATGCCGCGGTAGTCGACCGCGAACACGGCGTCCGCGGCGCTGATCTGGGCGGCCACCTCATCGATGACCGCGGCTTTCTGTTCTCGGTTCAAGCGGTTCCTCCTATCCCGGTCTTATGGCTGCCGGGGGTCTTGGGAGGGCTGCGCAGCGACTAGGCGGGCGCAGCCTCCTGAGCGTCGATCAAGTCACGGGTCTTCGACGGGTCGACCTTGATGCCGGGACCCATCGTCGCGGCGAGCACCACGGTGCGCAGGTACCGTCCCTTGGCAGCGGACGGCTTGGCGCGGATGAGCTCCTCGATGATCGCCTGGTAGTTCGCGAGCAGGTGCTCGTCCGGGAACGAGGTCTTGCCGACCGTCATGTGGACGATCGCCGTGCGGTCGGTGCGGTACTCGACCTTGCCGGCCTTGGACTCCTCGACGGCCTTGCGCACGTCCATCGTCACGGTGCCGACCTTCGGGTTCGGCATCTTGCCCTGGGGGCCGAGGATGCGACCGAGGCGGCCGACCACCGGCATCATGTCCGGCGTCGCGATGGCGACGTCGAAGTCGGTGAAGCCCTCGTTCTGCACGCGCTCGGCGAGGTCCTCGGCGCCCACGTAGTCGGCACCCGCCTCCTCTGCCTCGCGCGCCTTGTCGCCCTTGGCGAAGACGGCGATCTTGACGTCCTTGCCGAGCCCGTGGGGCAGCGCGATCGTGCCGCGCAGCTGCTCGTCGGCATGGCGGACGTTGAGCCCCGTGCGCACGTGGACCTCGACGCTCTCGTCGAACTTCGCGCGCTTGGTCTCCTTGATCAGGCGGACGGCCTCGTGCGGCGAGTACTCGCGCTCGCGGTCGACCTTCTCGCGGACCTCCACGTACTTACGCCCGTGCTTGGCCACTTACGCCACCACCTCGACGCCCATGGAGCGCGCCGTGCCGGCGATGATCTTGGCGGCCTGGTCGACGTCGTGGGCGTTCAGGTCGGGCAGCTTCTTCTCGGCGATCTGGCGGACCTGCTCCGAGGAGATCGTGCCGACCTTCGTGCGGTTCGGCTCGCCCGAGCCCTTCTCGATGCCGATCGCCTGCCGGATCAGCACGGCGGCCGGCGGCGTCTTGGTCACGAACGTGAACGAGCGGTCCTCGAAGACCGTGATCTCGACCGGGATCGTCGTGCCCATGTCGTTCGCCGTCTGGGCGTTGAACGCCTTGACGAACTCCATGATGTTGATGCCGTGCTGGCCCAGCGCGGGGCCGACCGGCGGCGCCGGCGAGGCCTGCCCGCCGGGCGCCTGGAGCTTGATTGTTGTGAGAACTTTTTTTGCCATTGATTTGCCTTTCGCCTGCCAGGCGAGATGCTCCTTCGTCGCACTCGCCTTCGGCGACGTTAGCCAGTTAGATCTTCTTCACTTGGTCGTAGCCGACCTCGACGGGCGTCTCGCGGCCGAAGATGGATACCAGCACCTTGAGCTTGCTCGCGTCCTCGTTGATCTCGGAGATCTCGCCCGAGAAGTCCGAGAGCGGGCCGGAGATGACCTTGACGGACTCCCCGATGTCGAACTGCGCGCGGCTGGGCGCCCGGACCGCGACGTCGGACTTGTGCAGCAGCCGGTCGACCTCGCCCTGGGTGAGCGGGATCGGCTCGTTGGAGGCGCCGACGAAGCCGGTCACCCCGGGCGTGCCCTTGACGACCGCCCACGAGTCCTCGTTGAGGTCCATGTTCACCAGCACGTAGCCGGGCATGGTGCGCTTCTCGACCGTGATCTTCTGGTTGTCCTTGAGCTCCTGCACGGTCTCCGTCGGGACGACGACCTGCCGCACGGAGCGGGACTGGTTGAGCGAGCTCACGCGGTGAAGCAGGTTCTGCTTGACCTTGTTCTCGTGCCCGGAATAGGTGTTGATGACGTACCAGCGAAACATGAAAGTCCTGAAGAAGAGGTTCTAGATAAGGGCGTCGATGAGGGGCTTCCAGATGGCGTCCATCAGCCCGAGGAAGCCGCCGGCGACGACGACGAAGCCCAGCGTGACAGCCGTGCCCTGAAACGTCTGGCGGCGATCCGGCCACTGGACCCGGCGCAGCTCGTCGACCACGTGGCCGAGGAAGGTGATGATGCGGCCGCGCTGCCTGCGCGGGCGCCGCGCCGCTTGGCGCTCCTCGAGGACCGCCGGATCGGTGGCCTCGACGTCCTCGGGAATGGGCTCCAGCTCGGGCTCGGGCTCGACGCCGGCCTCGGCCATGCGCGCCTGCTCCACGTCGGGCATGGCGTGCTTGGTGGGCTCGGGCGGCGGAGTGTTGCCGAGCTCGGCGTCGGTGGGCTCGAGACCGATGTCCCTCGCGCGGGTGCGTGCCGAGCCGGCCGCGGGCCCGCCGGAGCCCGGCTGGCGGTTGCGGCGACGCTGCTTCGCGCGCTGTCGATCACGGGCCATGAGACGAGCTGCCTAGCGGGTCTCGCGGTGCGGGGTGTGCCGGCGGCACCACCTGCAGTACTTGCGCAGGGCGATGCGGTCCGGGTTGTTCCGCTTGGACTTGTTGGTCTGGTAGTTCCGGCGCTTGCACTCCTCGCACGCGAGGGTGACGGCGATCCGGACGTCTCCACGGGCCATGTGTCGGCGCGCTCCGAGGGTCGAAGGTGGTGCTGGCGCCGGGCAAGGAAAAACCCCGCACCCGGCGCGAGGTCGGCATCTGAGGATAGCGCAGGTACTGTCCCGCTCCATGCCAGACATGCCGGAGGTTGCGGGCGTCGAGCACAGCCACCACGATCTGGCCACGGGCGTGCGTGTGCACCTCGCCGCCGCCGGGCCGCCCGACGCCCCGGCGGTGCTCTGCCTGCACGGCTGGCCCCAGCACTGGTGGTCGTGGCGGGACGTGATCGCAGAGCTGCCCGACCTCCGCGTCCTGGCGCCCGACATGCGCGGCTTCGGATGGTCGGGCGCGCCGGCCGACGACGTGTTCGTCAAGGAGCGGATCGCCGAGGACGCGATCGCGCTGCTCGACGCCCTCGGGCTCGACCGGGTGCGCCTCGCGGGCCACGACTGGGGCGCCTGGGTGGCCATGCTCGCCGCGCTCCGGGCGCCGGACCGCTTCTCGTCCCTGCTCGCGATGTCGATCAACAGCCCCTGGGTCCCGACGATCACCGGCCTGCGCAACCTGTGGCGGCTCGCCTACATCCCGCCGCTCGCCGCGCCGGTCATCGGCGAGCGCCTGGTGCGCGACGGCGGGTTCCCGCGGCGGCTGCTCGAGGTCGCGCGCCGCGACGGCCGCGCCTGGACCGACGAGGAGATCGAGACCTACCTGGCCGTGCTGCGCGAGCCGCAGGCCGCGCACGCCTCGTCCAAGCTCTACCGCGACTTCGTCCTGCGCGAGGCGCCCAAGAACCTCATGGGCGCCTTCCGGGGCCGCCGGTTCGCGATGCCCGCCCGGCTCCTGCACGGCCGCCGCGACCCCCTCGGCCGCGAGCTCGTCCAGGGCTTCAAGGGCGAGGTCGAGTTCGTCGACGGCGCGGGCCACTTCCTGCCGGAGGAGAAGCCCGCGCTCGTCGCCGAGCGCATCCGCGCGATGCCCTAGGCGGGAGCGCGGGTGAGGCGCTCGCGTGCCTCCTCGCGGCTCATCGTCCGCTTGCCCCACCGGACGGCTTCCGCGTAGTCGATCAGCGTGCCGAAGTATTCGCCCAGCCTCGGGGAGCGGATGCCGGCGGGCTCGAGCGTCGCTCGGGCGCGAGCGTCGTCGAACACGACCTCCATGTCGAAGTACGGGAGGTAGACGGCGCCGTGGTCGTCGCCGGCCTCGTCCGCCACCTCGGGCACGACCGAGGGCCGCGGGCGCCCGAAGCGATCGCACGCCAGCTCGACGAGCTCGTTCGCGAACGGGGCTTCGCGGCCCGCCACCAGATTGAAGACCCCGCCCTCGTCCGAGTCCAGCAGGTGGACGAGCGCGTCGGCGACGTAGTCGACCGGAACGATGTCCACATGGGCGGCCGGGAGCGCGGGGATCTCGTCGAACAGCCCGCGCGAGAACGCGCGCAGCGGCCAGTAGAGCACGTTGAACGCGGGCGTCCAGCCCGTGTCGGACTCGCCCATCACGATGCTCGGGCGGGCGATGGCGGGAGCCAGGTCGTCGGCCTCAGCCACGACGTGCTCGGCCTCCCACTTGGTCTGCTCGTACGTGTTGCGGAAGTCCTGCCCGGCGTCGAGCTCGCCCTCGCCGAACGTGCCGCCGTGCTTGCCGGACACGTAGGCGGTGGAGACGTGCAGGAACCGCTCGAGGCGGCCCAGCGTCTTGCACTCGCGGGCGAAGCCGATCACCTCGCGCGTGCCCTCGACGTTGATGGCGCGCGCCTCGTCGAGGGGCAGGTCGAAGGAGATCGACGCCGCGCAGTGCAGCACCGCCCCGACCTCCTCGGCGAGCGCGGCGCGCGTCTCCGGGTCGATCCCCAGGCCGGGACGCGTCACATCCCCCGCCACCGCGCGCACGCGGTCGCGGTAGGGCTCCGGATCGCGCCACAGCTGGGCGAGGACGGCCTCGAGCCGCTCGTCCGCGGACGTGTCGGCGCCGGGCCGCACGAGCGCGATGACGTCGCGCTCGCCCGCCTCGAGCAGCCGCACGAGCACCTCCATGCCGAGGAAGCCGGTGGCGCCGGTGAGGAACACGGGCGGCTTCACGCAGTCGCCTCCTCCAGCACGGGAGTCAGCGCGGTGCCCATCGCGTGGAACCCGCCGTCGACGTGCAGGATCTCCCCCGTGACCCCGCGGGCGAGGTCGCTGAGCAGGAAGATGATCGCGCCGGCGACGGGCCCGGGGTCGTCGGTGTTCCACCCGAGCGGCGCCTGCCGCCGCCAGGCGGTGGCGAGGTCGCCGAAGCCGGGGATGCCGCGCGCGGCCAGCGTCCCCAGCGGGCCCGCCGACACGAGGTTGACGCGCACGCCGCGCGGCCCCAGGTCACGCGCGAGGTAGCGCGACGTGGCCTCCAGCGCCGCCTTGGCCACGCCCATCCAGTCGTAGACCGGCCAGGCGACCGTGGCGTCGAAGTCGAGGCCCACGAGGCTGGCGCCCTCCTCCGGGTAGAGGTCGGCGAGCGCGACGGCGAGGGCCTTGAACGAGTACGCGCTGGTCCGGAACGCCACCTCGGCGCTCTCCGGCGGCGTCTCGAGGAAGTTGCCGCCCAGCGCGTCCTCGGGAGCGAACGCGATCGCGTGCAGGACGCCGTCGACGCGGCCCCAGCGCTCGCGCAGCGTGTCGGCGAGCGCGCTGAGGTCGTCGGGGCTGTTGACGTCGAGCTCGAGCACGTCGGGCGGGCCGTCGAGCTTGGACGCCGAGCGTTCGGTCATCCGCCGCACGCGGCCGAACGACGTGAGCACGACCTCGGCGCCGGCCTCCTGGGCCTGGCGCGCGACCTCGTACGCGATCGACTCGCGGTTGACGACGCCGGTGATGACCAGCTTCTTGCCTTCGAGAAAGCTCATAGAGGGATGTTCCTTACCCCGGTTGCGGGCTGGGCGATCCCGTCGAGCGTCGACAGCGCCTCAACCAGCCGCCGGCGGGTGTCACCGGGGAGGATGACCTCGTCGATGTGACCCTCGGCCGCCGCCAGGTGGGCGCCGAGATAGTTCTCCGCGTACTCGGCGGCGTGCTCGTCGCGCGCCGCGACCGGGTCGTCGGCGGCCGCGATGTCGCGCCGGTTGACGATCGTGACCGCCTGCTTGGCGCCCATCACGCCGAGCTGGGCCTGCGGCCAGGCGAACGAGTAGTCGGCGCCGAGGTCGCGGGCGTTCATGGCGATGAACGCGCCCCCGAACGCCTTGCGCAGCACGACGGTGACCTTCGGCACCGAGGCCTCGGCGAACGCGTGCACGAGCTTGGCACCGTGGCGGATCACGCCGAGCTGCTCCTGGCGGGTGCCGGGCATGAAGCCGGGCGTGTCGACGAGCACCACCAGCGGGAGCCCGAACGCGTTGCAGGTGCGGACGAAGCGCGCCCCCTTGGAGGCCGACTCGGCGTCGAGCACGCCGCCCAGGTAGCGCGGCTGGTTGGCCACCACGCCGACGGGCCGCCCGTCGAGCCGCGCGAAGCCGCACATGATGTTGCGGGCCCACTTCGGGCCCCACTCGAGCAGCCGGCCGCCGTCGACGATCCCGCGCACCACGTCGCGGACGTCGTAGACCTTGCGCTCGTCCTCCGGGACGGGCTCGCCGGCGTCGTAGCCGACAGGCCCGACCGGGCGCCACTTCGGCGCGCGCTCGGCGGACGAGGCGGGCAGGTGGTCGAGCAGGTCGCGAGCCAGCAGCGCCGCGTCGGCGTCGGTCGTCGCGACGAAGTGCGCCACGCCGTTGCGCTCGTGGACCTTCGGCCCGCCGAGCTCGAACGCGTCGACGTCCTCGCCCATCACCTCGCGCACGACCGCCGGGCCGGTGAGGAACATGTTGGCCCGCTCGGTCATGATCACGAAGTCGGTGAGCGCGGGCGAGTACGAGCCGCCGCCCGCGGAGGCCCCGCAGATCACGGAGATCTGCGGGATCTTGCCGCTGAGCGCGACCTGCTCGCGGAAGATCCGCGCGTAGCCGGCCAGCGCCGCGGTGCCCTCTTGCATGCGCGCGCCGCCCGACTCGATGAAGCCGACCACCGGGGCGCCGGCGCGACCCGCGAGCTGCAGCACCTTGACGATCGAATCCGCATGCTGCTCGCCCAGCGAGCCGCCGAGGTACGACGGGTCCTGCGCGTAGCAGAACACCGGGCGCCCGTCGACGCGGCCGGCGCCGGCGATCACGCCGTCCCCGGGCCGCGCCTTGTCGCCCATGCGCCGCGATCGCACGTCCGAGCGCAGCAGCGTCAGCGACCCGCGATCGCACAGCGCCTCCAGGCGCTCGACCGGCGAGAGCTTCTCGTCCTGCTCGCGGATCAGGTCCAGGCTCATTCGACCTCCAGGCAGAGGACGGCGTTGTGGCCCCCGAAGCCGAACGCGTTGGACAGCGCGACGGCCGGCTTACCGTTGACGTCGAGCTTGCGGGCCTCGTTGGGGACGTAGTCGAGGTCCATCCCCTCTTCGGGATGCTCGTAGTTGAGCGTCGGCGGCGCGACCCGGTCGCGCATGGCGAGGATCGTGGCCACCGCCTCCACGGCGCCGGCGGCGCCGAGCAGGTGGCCGATCGATGACTTGAGCGAGGAGACCGGCACGCCGTCGCCCAGCACCTGCTTGATGGCGATCGTCTCCGCGCGGTCGTTGAGCGGCGTCGACGTGCCGTGGGCGTTGACGTAGACGACGTCCTGCGGGCCGTAGCCCGCATCGCGAAGGGCGGCCTCCATGGCCCCGGCGGCGCCGATCCCGTCCTTGTTGGGCGCCGTCAGGTGGTACGCGTCCGACGTGGACCCGTAGCCGGCGAGGCGGCCGAGGATCGTGGCCCCGCGCTCGCGAGCGCGATCCCCGTCCTCGAGCACGAGCACGGCCGCGCCCTCGCCCATCACGAACCCGTCGCGCTGAGCGTCGAACGGGCGCGAGATGCCGAGGTCCGACAGCGCGTCGAGCGCCGCGAAGGCGGACGTCGCGAGCGGCGTCAAGGCGGCCTCCGAGCCGCCGGTCACGACCGCGTCCGCGTCGCCCATCTGGATCATGCGTGCGGCGGTGCCGATCGCGTGCGCACCGGCCGCGCAGGCCGACAGCGTCGCGAACGACTGGCCGCGCAGGTCGTGGCGCATCGAGACGGCGGCCGACGCCGCGTTGCCCATGAGCAGCGGGATCGAGAGCGGTGAGACGGCCTTCGGACCCTTCTCGAGCATCAGCTTGTGGTTGGCCTCGAGCGTGCCGATGCCGCCGATCCCGGTGCCGATCAGCGTCGCCACCCGGTTCGGGTCATACGGCAGCTCGTCCTTCCAGCCCGCCTCGGCCAGCGCCTCGTCGGACGCGACCATGGCGAACTGGGCGAAGCGGTCCGAGCGGCGAGCCTCCTTGACGGTGAGGTAGTCGGTGGGCTCGAACTCGGTTGCGGCGCCGACACCGTCCTGGATGCCGGACTCGCCTGCGCGCCAGCGTTCATAGAGCGTGCGGGCGCCGACCCCGAGCGGGGTGACGGCGCCGACACCGGTGACGACGATCTCGCGGTTCATCCTGCGCGGCTCACCACCAGGTCGATCGCGTCGCCGACGGTCTTGATCTTGCCGACGTCGTCGCCCTTGAGCTGGACGCCGTACTCGTCTTCGATGATCTGCGAGAGCTCGGCGAGGTCGAGCGAGTCGACGTCGAGCTCCTCGAAGGTGGCGTCGCGCGTGATCTGCGACTCGTCGACGCCGAACTGGGGAAGCGCGCCGTAAACGGTCTTCTCGACGGCCTCGGGGGTGATCGTTGCAGCCATTGGTTCTCCTTTGTTAGGCGGACATGCCGCCGTCGACGAACAGGGTGGTGCCGGTCACGTACCCGGCGTCGTCGGAGGCGAGGAACCGCACGGCGGCCCCCACGTCCTCCGGCGCACCGACGCGCCGGGCCGGGATGGCCTGGAGCGCCGCGTCCGGCAGGTCCTTGGTCATGTCGGTGGCGATGAAGCCGGGAGCGACCGCGTTGACGGTCACCCCGCGCCGCGCGACCTCCGCGGCGACAGTCTTGGTCATGCCGATCAGGCCGGCCTTGGCGGCCGCGTAGTTGGCCTGGCCCGCGTTGGCGCGGGGGCCGACCACGGATGCGACGTTGACGATCCGCCCGTAGCGGGCGCGGATCATCGGCCGCATCGCCTGCCGGGTCATGCGGAAGGCAGCGGTGAGGTTGGTGCCGATGACCTTGTCCCAGTCCTCGTCCTCGAGCTGGATCGCGAGGCCGTCGGCGGTCACGCCGGCGTTGTTGACGAGCGCGAGCACGGGGCCGAGCTCGGCCTCCACGCGGTCGAACAGCTCGTCGGGCGATCCGTTGGTCACGTCGCCGTGCACCGCCGCGGCGCGGCCGCCGGCCTGCTCGATCGCCTCGACGGTGGCCTTGGCGCCCTCCTCGTCGGAGCGGTAGTTGACCGCGACGAGCCAGCCGTCCGCGGCCAGCGCCTGCGCGATGGCGGAACCGATGCCCTTGGAGGCGCCGGTCACGAGCGCGGTGGCGTTCTCGGGGCGGGCCACTAGGAGATCCCCCATTCGATGACGCCGGCGCCCCAGGTGAAGCCCGCGCCGATGGCGGCGATCAGGACCTTCTGGCCGGGGCGCAGGCGGCCGTCCTCGCGCAGCAGCGAGAGCGTGAGCGGGATCGAGGCGGCCGAGGTGTTGGCCATGTGGGCGACGTAGTCGGCGACCTTGGCGGGCTCGAGGTCGAGCCGCTCGCCGACGGCGCGGATGATGCGCCCGTTGGCCTGGTGGTAGACGAAGAGGTCGACGTCCTCGAGCTCGAGGCCGGCGCGCGCGACTGCCGCGACCGTGGCCTCGCTGAGGCGCTTGACCGCCACCTGGTAGGTCGAGTGGCCGTCCATGCGCAGCTTGCGCTCGTCGTTGGACGCCGTGATGCGGTCGCCCAGCGAGCCGTCGGCGGCCAGCACGATCGGCCCGATGTCGCCGGCGCCCTCGGCGCCGAGCAGGACGGCGGCGGCGCCGTCGCCGAACAGCATCGCGGTCTTGGGGTCGTCGTAGTCGGTCAGGCGGGTGAGCAGCTCGGCCCCGATGACGAGGACGCGATCCGCGCGGCCGGTCTCGACCTGGCCGGCGGCCAGCCGCAGCGCGGCGAGCCAGCCGGTGCAGGCGGCGCCGATATCGATCGCCCCGGCGTTGCTGGCGCCCAGCTCGTTGGCGACCACGGGCGCGGCGTTGGGGGTGATCTCGTCCGGCGTCATGGTGGCGACGAGCACGAGGTCGACGTCGAGCGGGTCGACGCCCGCGTCGCTGAGCGCGCGGCGGCCGGCGAACGTGGCGTAGTCGGTCAGCCGCTCGTCGGGCAGCGCGCGGCGGCGCGACTTGATGCCGGTGCGCTTGACGATCCACTCGTCGTCGACGCCGATGCGCTCGGCGATCGGCCCGTTGGGCACGATCTCGGGCGGCACGTGGTGGCCGAGGCCGATCACGCGCGCGGTACGGGCGGGCGCCGGCTGCGCAGAGCCGTTGCGGGTGGCCTCGCGGGCGATGGTCGCCAGGTCGGCGGGTAGCTCGGCGCTACGCATGGGCAAGCTCCTCAGCGGGCGTCTCGACGGGGCAGTCGGGCACGATGCGCTTGCCCAGCCGGGCGAGCACCTTGCCGGGCCCGACTTCGACGAAGCGGCGCGCGCCGGCCTCGTGCAGGGCAAGGACGGTCTCCCGCCAGCGGACGGGCTTGGTGAGCGCGGCGGCCAGCTCGGCCCGCACGTCGTCGAACGGCTGCGTGGAGGCGCAGGAGAAGACGGGGAAGGCGGCCTCGTGCAGGTCGGTCTCGTCGAGCGCGGCGCGGAACGGCGCCACGGCCGGCTCCATGCTCGGCGAGTGGAAGGCGCCGGCGACGTCGAGCGGCAGGGCGCGGCGGCCGCGCTCGCGGGCGGCCTCCTCGGCGCGGGCGAGCGCGTCGCGCGGCCCGGAGAGCACGACCTGGCCGGGGGCGTTGTCGTTGGCGACGGTCACGCCGGCCTCGGCGGCGATCTCCTCGGCATCCTCCTGCGTCGCGCCCACGAGCGCGAGCATCGAGCCGACGTCGTCGGCGTCGGCCATCAGCTCGCCGCGCAGCACGACGAGCCGCAGCGCGTCCTCGCGGCTCAGCACGCCGGCGGCGGCCAGCGCCGCGAGCTCGCCGAGCGAGTGCCCGGCGGCGGCCGCGGGCTCGAGGCCCAGCGCGTCCCAGCCGGCGAGCGAGGCGCAGAAGATGGCGGGCTGGGCGAAGCGGGTGGACTCGCCGGCGCGGGGGAAGGGGTCCTCTCCCACGAGCGCGGTCACGCGCTCGAGCAGGTCGGGAGCCCGACGCGCGACGAGGTCGCGCATCTCCGGTGTCTGGCTGCCCTGGCCGGGAAACAGCGCGACCGGGGCGGCGGGGTCGGTGATCAAGGTCACACGGGCAACATCACCACCGCGCGGGAGAGGTCACAGGTATTGGCATGACGAACCCCCCGGTAGGGGGGTGCGCCGCCCCCCGGTTCACGAAACGTCAACTGCGCTGGGTAGGGAGGGTGAGGGGTCGGCGTGCCCGAACTATCACGGATTAGCCCCGGAAACCGACGCCAATCCGCGATAGTTCGCGGCGTCGGCGGCTCACTCGCCCTACCCAGCCGCAGTTGACCTTCAAGCGCTACGAGATCAAGCCCAACCGCTGGGCCTTCTGCACGGCCTCGGCGCGATTCCGCACGCCGAGCTTGCGGTACAGCGTGCTGGTGTGCTCCTTGACCGTGTGAGGCGACAGGAACAGCCGCTCGGCGATCTCGCGGTTGGTGGCTCCCGACGCCACCGCCTCGAGCACCTCGCGCTCGCGCTCGGACAGCGGCGGCCCGGTCGGCGCCTCGTGCGGCCGGAACACGGTCATGCCGAGCCCGACCATCCGCACGGCGCCTGCGATGTCGGCCGCCGGCCAGTCCTTGGAGATGAAGCCCGCGGCGCCCGCCGCGCGCGCGGCGTTGGGCGAGATGCGCCCCGCGCCCGAGATCATCAGCACGTTGGTGGATGGCGACTCGCGGCGCAGGCGCTCGCAGATCTCCGCGCCGGACTCCTGGCCGACGAAGAGGTCCACGAGCGCGACGTGCGGCGCGTAGCGGCGCGTCAGGGCCAGCGCCTCGGCCGCGTTGCGCGCGCTCACGCAGCGCTCGACCCAGGGCTGCTCGCCGAGCATGAGCCGGAAGCCCCAGTGCACGACCTCGTGGTCGTCGACGATCAGCACGCGCAGCCGGCGCTCGTTCGATCCGCCGCTCGTGGCCAGGCGGCTCGGGTTGACGTCGGGCATCGTCACGTCGGCACCGCCAGGCGCACTCGCCACGTCCCCGGCTCGCGCTCGCCGAACTCGACGATGCCGCCGACCTGAAGCGCCTCGAGCGCAGCGAGCCGCAACCCCATGCCGGTCTGGCGCGGCCGCCCCATGACCCCGTCGTTGGCGACCTCGAGCGAGAGCGTGCCGTTCGTGGCGTCGAGCGTGACCTCCACGCGCGTCGGCTTCGCGTGCTTGTGCGCGTTGCGCACCGCCTCGGCGAGCACCGACTGGGCGAGCGACTCGAGCTCGGCCGGCACGTGCACGCGCTCGGATCCCGGCGTCAGCCGGATCGCGAGGTCGCGGTGCTCGCGCCGCAGCCGGTCGACCTCCTCCAGCAGCGTCGTGTGCGTCTCGGGCGCGACGCGGCCCAGCGGGCGCTGGAGCGCGCGCCGCAGGTCGAACAGCGCGGCCTGGAGCTCGGCCGCGATCCGCTCCCGCGCGGCCGGCGACAGCTCGGCCTGGCTGGAGAACACCAGCTGCACGCCGAACAGGCGCTGGATCACACCCTCGTGCACGTCGCGCGCGAGGTCGATCCGCTCCTGGAGCTGCCGCGCCCGCGCCGACTGGTTGGTGGCCAGCCGAGCGTGGGTGGCGAGTGCCGCCGTCTTGCCCAGCGCCCACAACGCCGCGCGCTCCTTGTCGCCCAGCGCCTTCGAGCCCGACCCGCGGTCGGAGAGGATCACCCCCAGCCAACGCCCGGCGGCCGACATCGGCGTGCAGACGAACGTCGCCGCGCGCACGAGGTCGCGGTACTCCTCCGGCACCTCGGGGGAGTCGTCGCCCGTGAGCTCGATGACCCGGTCCTCCTCGAGCGCCTGGCGCGCGATCGGCGCCGACTCGACGGTCACCTGGGCGTTCTCGAACACCGCGAGGTCGATCCCGTACGCGCCCGCCGCGTACACGCGCCGGCGCGCGTCGTCGTAGCGGAAGATCACCGCGCGGTCCATCGCGGCCACGCGGCAGGTCGCCTCGCAGAGCCGGCTGTAGAAGTCGTCGGTCGACGTGTCGACTTCAGCGAGGAGCTCCACGAAGGTCTCCAGGACGTCGACGGCGACGGTGGGCTCGGACGGTGACATGCCTTGCCGGGACATCATGGCCTACGGCGGGGACAGGCGCAGCACGCGATCGTCGCCGTCCTCCGGCGAGCCGCGCCCGTCGCGGTTGCTGGTGAGCACGTAGAGCGCACCGTCCGGGCCCACGCGAACCGTGCGCAGCCGTCCGTACTCGTTCTCGAGCAGCACGTCCTCGGACCCGTCGTCGAGCGACAGGCGGCGCAGCGCCTCGCCGCGCAGGGTGGCGAACCAGAACGCGCCCTCCCAGAACGTCGCGCCCGACGGGGCCACCGACTGCTCGTAGACGCGCAGCGGTGCCGTGAAGTCCCCGTGCTCGGACCCCGTGACCTCCGGCCAGCCGTAGTTGTTGCCCTCCTCGATCGCGTTGATCTCGTCGAAGCCCTCCGGCCCGTGCTCGGTCGAGATCAGGCGATCGGTCCCCGGCTCCCAGTCGAATCCCTGCGGGTTGCGGTGGCCGGTCGAGACGATCTCCGGCCGGACCGGCCCGCCGCGGTAGTCGGTCAGCCGCAGGTACTTGCCGTTGAGCGAGTCCTCGTCCTGCGCGAGCTGCTCGTTCCCGGCGTCACCGGTGGCGACGTAGAGCGCGTCGTCGGGGCCGAAGGCGATGCGCCCGGAGTCGTGGATCGGGCCGGCCTCGATCACCCCGTCGATCAGGCTCGCCTCGCGCGTGAGCCGGTCGTCCTCGAAGCGCCAGCGCTCGAGCTGGAGCCCGTCCGCGGTCGTGAAGTAGAGGTAGACGAACGGCTGGGACTCGAAGTCGGGGTCGAGCGCGAGCCCCATCAGCCCGCCCTCCCCCAGCGCGCTCACCGGCACCTCGGCGACCACCGTCCCGTCGAGCATCCGGATGCGGCCGGGGCGCTCGGTGATCAGCGCGCGCCCGTCCGGCAGCCAGACGATCTCCCACGGGACCTCGAGACCTTCGGCCACGACCTCGACCTGCATCTCGTCGCCCGTGGGAGCAGCCCGCTCCTCTCCGTCCTCGCCGCCGCAGCCGGCGACGAGCAGGATCGAGACGAGGAAAGCTGTCAGTCGAGCGGCCAGGTGTGGACAGGCTGGTTGGAGTGCATGTGCTCGCGATAAAGCACGGTCATCTCCCGCAGCGCGTCCTCGCGATCGAGCCGCTCGTAGAGGCGATGGAAGGTGGCGGCCTGCCACGACGCGCCGTTGCGCCCCTCGACGCAGCGGCGCTCGATGATCTCGCACAGGCGGTCGCGGTCGGCCATGTCGACGCCCCAGCGCCCGAGGCCCTCGTAGGCCATCGGCAGCAGCCGCCGCACGACCAGCTCGGTCGCGCCGACCTCCCCCACGCCCGGCCAGTAGACCCGTGCCTCGATCCCGTCGCGCGCGCACGCGTGGAAGTTCTCCTCGGCGGCCGAGAACGACATCTGGCTCCACAGCGGGCGGTCCTCGTCGGCCAGCACGCGCACGAGCCCGTAGTAGAAGGCGGCGTTGGCGATCGTGTCGACCACGGTCGGCCCGGCGGGCAGCACGCGGTTCTCCACGCGCAGGTGCGGGCGCCCGCGCACGACGTCGTAGATCGGCCGGTTCCAGCGGTAGACCGTGCCGTTGTGCAGGCGCAGCTCCTGGAGCCGCGGCGTCTCGCCGCGGTCGATCAGCTCGACCGGATCCTCGTCCTCGACCACGGGGAGCAGCGAGGGGAAGAAGCGGACGTTCTCCTCGAAGAGGTCGAAGATCGAGGTGATCCAGCGCTCGCCGAACCACACCCGGGGACGCACGCCCTGCGCCTTGAGCTCCTCGGAGCGGGTGTCGGTGGCCTGCTCGAAGAGCGCGATCCGTGTCTCCCGCCATAGCTCGCGCCCGAAGAAGAACGGCGAGTTGGCGCCCACCGCGAGCTGGATGCCGGCGATGCACTGCGCGGCGTTCCAGTGGCGCGCGAAGATCGCCGGGTCCACGAGCTGGTGCAGCTGGACGCTCGTGCACGCGGCCTCGGGGGCGATCGTGTCGGCGTAGACCGAGAGCCGGTCGACGCCGTCGATGGCCAGGTGCAGGTCCTCCCCGCGGGCGGCGAAGATCTGCTCGTTGAGCAGCGCGTAGCGGGGGTTGGCGCTGAGCACCGAGCCGTCGAGGAGCGCCTCGCTGAGCGTGGCCAGGATGCCGGCCATCAGCAGCCGGGTGTGGGCCTTCTTCGCACCCTCTTCGGCGTGGTTGAGGCTCTTGCGCACCGCGGTCTCGAGCTCGCTGAAGATCGCGCCGTCGAGGGTTTGCGGCGGGATGTTGATCTCGATGTTGAACTGCGCGAGCTCGGTCTGCCAGGCGGGGTCGGCGATCATCTCCAGCACGTGCTGGTTGGCCAGCGCCGGATCGCCGGTCTCCTCGGTGATGTTGAGCTCGATCTCGAGCCCGATCGAGCGGCGGTCGCCGTCGAAGCGCGACTCGGAGAGCATCCGCGCGAACACGTCCAGGCAGCGCTTGACCTTCTCGCGGTACCGCTTGCGGTCCTCACCCGTGAAGACCTTGGCGACGACCTCGTCCCCCATCGGGGTTCAGTCTGCCAGGTTCTGAGCGCTATGCGGTGGCGAGCAGCTCTTGCGTCGGGCGCTCGCCCGGAGCGTCCGGCTCGCCGCCGACGAGCTCGGCGGCTCGCACGAGGTCGACGGCGACCGAGCGCACCTGCCCGCCGACCATCACGAGGTCGGCGCTGGCCTCGGGCAGCGAGGCGGCCTCGCCGGCGGCGTGGACGGCCAGCCGGCGCGCGGGCTCGACGTGCGACGGGGAGTCGTAGGCGGCGGCGAGCTCCCACACCGAGTGCGACAGCTCGCGGACGGCGACCGGGAGGTTCTCCGGCACGTCGCCGCCCTCGCGCACGAGGCTGAGCACGTGGCGGGCCAGCACGCGGGTGTTGCGCACCGCGTAGTCGACCTGGCCGAGGCTGGTCTCGTAGCGGTCGAGCTCGGAGCGCGCCCCGCGACGGGGCGCGGCGAGGCGGACGAGCTCGCGCCCGGACTCGAGCTCGTCCTGGACCGTGCGCATCAGCGGGTCGATGGCGCGGGCGTCGTTCAGCGCATGCTCGGCGGCGCCGGGATCGCGCGCCTCGAGCGCGCCTGCGAGCCGCTCCAGCGCGCGCCCGAGCTCCGCGAACACGGCCTGGGCGGCGCGGCCGGGGCCGAGCGCGGGGTCGGGCGGGAAGAGGAACGAGGACACGGCGAGCGCGACGCCGCCGCCGATCATGCCCTCGATGATGCGATTGGGGGAGAAGCCGTGGGCCGCGCCCGGGTCGAGCGCGACGAGCAGGATCGCCGACACGCCCGCCTCGACCACCAGCAGCTCACCGCCGCCCAGGGCGACGGCGGCCGCCATGGCGAGCACGACGAGCACGCCGATCTGCCAGGCGCCGGTGCCGATCAGCTGGATGAGGAGGTCGGCCACGGTGAGGCCGAGCACGACGCCGCCCACGAGCTGCAGCGCGCGGCCCGCACGCTGGCCGTGGGTCGCGCCCACCGCGATGACCGCGGCGATGGCGGCGAACGCCGGCCGCGGGTCGGGCAGCAGCAGCACCGCGAGGTACCAGGCGACGACGGCCGCGATGGCGGTCTGCACGATGGCAAGCCAGCGCCCGCGCAGGCGCGAGCCGGCACGACGCCAGTGAGAGATGAGGGTCGACGGACGGACCATTCCACGTACATGTTCGGCATCGACCCTGGGTTGTCCCAGGGAAATCCCGTGAACCGTGACCCATGTCACTCAGTCCGGCCCGCCGCCGTTCGAGGCGGCGGGCCGGCTGAGCGTTGCCTCTAGTTGTCGGCCCAGTACGCCGCGCTACCGACCATCGGCCACTCGCGCTCCGGGTCCGCGCGGTACAGCGGGTTGTTGGCGAACACAACCAGCCGAGCGGTGTTCGCGGTGTTGGTGCCGTGGGCGATCACAGCCGAGCCGGCCGCGCCGGAAGCCCCGCTCCCCGGGAACAGGCCGGAGAGGAAGAAGCTCCCGGTCGCGAACCGCCCGTCGACCGTCATCGTCGCCGCCACCGAGGTCAGCCACGTGGGCGGATCCATGATCAGCGTGTCCTGCGCCGGATAGGCGCCGGTGATCACGCTGTTCGCCCCACCGGTGTTGCTCCAGAGCCCGATGCCGCTATATCCGCTGCCTCCGCCGCTGTTGCTCGCCGCCGTCAGCCCGGTTACCAGGCCGAGGTCGGACAGCAGGTTCGCTCCTGCGCTCTGACCGCTGATATAGCCGCCACCAGCGTTGATGAACGCGGCCAAGCGGGCTCGCGCCACCGCGTTGATGGGGTTCCCGAGGTTGTCCACTGTCGGTACCCCTGAGGTGTTGAACAGGAGGTCGTAGCCCGGCAGGGGGTCGGGCGCCTGGTTGAGGCGGGCGATCGAGTACGGATCGGCGTCGAAACCGAGCTCGCGCAGCACCCAGGTGCTCTGGTCGATCGCCCCCGTTCCCGTGATGACGGCAAAGCGCGGCACCTTCTCGATGCGTTCACTCGCCGGCAGCGCGCCGCGCACGGCCCTGAAGGTCAGGCCGCGCTCCTCGCCCACGTCGTCGAGCTGGTCCTTGGCGGCGCGGAAGAACACCGTGCCGGCCGGCCCGGCGCTCGACGCCGCCGTCGCGATCCACGCCTCGGCGCCCCCGCGGACGAGCTCGTTGACGGCCCTGACGGCGGTCGGCGAGTCGACCTCGAGCGCGTACCCCGACACGTTCCGCTTGTGCTTGTGCTTGCGGTGCTTGCTCTGGACCCCGCCGTCGAGCCGGTTCGGCCGCTTGATGCGGTCCGTCCGCGGGAAGAACCGCGCGCCGTCCGGGATCGTCAGGACGTCGGCGCCCCAGAGGTAGCCGTGGCTCCACGCCCCGGGTGGCGCGTACAGCCGGGAGATCTCGTCCGAGATGTCGACGCCGACGTTCATCGCCGTGTCGAGCAGGCCGCGGCGCGGCTGCGCGATCCAGGCGACGTACGAGCCCTTCTCGAGCCGCTGGCCGTTGTACGTGTAGCCGTGCTCGAGCTCGCTGACCTCGATGTCGTTGAACAGCAGCCACTCGACGAGACGGTTGGCCTCGGCGTCGCTGCGCTGGCCCTTGCCGAGCGGGATCACGTAGGCCCGCGGGTAGTCCTCCATCCAGTTGTGGAACTCGGGGTCGAACGGCGGCGGGCAGCACGCCGGCCGCGGAGCGTCGACGTCACCGCGGCGGTACATCTCCAGCTCGTCGTGGAGCATCGCGGCGCGGTTCGCGACCACGAACTCGTACGTCGACTGCTGGATGACGTTCTGCTGCTGCCGGGCGCCGGCCCGGCCGCCGCACGGGCGGTACCACGCGTCCGCGGGGCGGGTCGCCGGGGTCTCGGCGCACATCTCGACCGTGGAGGAGTCCAGACCCACGTGCTGCATGTACATCGGGCCGTAGAACGGGCCCCAGTCGTCCCAGCCCTCGGCCACGTCCGGGCCGGGGGTCACGCCGTTGTCGCAGGTCCCGTCGGGGTTCGGATCCGCCTCAGGGCACCAGTCGTTGATCGGCCGCGTGATGTCCTGGCCGATCGCGTCCATCGCCTGCTCGTTGTAGTCGATCCGAGCCTGGTTCCACTTCAGCCACAGGTCGTATTCGATGCTGGGGTTGTGCGGCTTGGTGGTGGCCTCGACGAGCATCGGCTCGACGTAGCCGTGCAGGTCCAGCATCTCGGGCGGCAGCCAGCGCTTCATGACCGTGATCGAGGACCTCGTCTCGGACTGCGACTGCGTGAGGAAGTCGCGGTTGAGGTCGAACCCGAAGCCGTTGACACGCAGGCCGGCGACCCGGCCGTCCGGGTTCTGGATCGGATTGAAGACGAGCACGGCATGGTCGAGGATGTTGTCGATCGTCGCGTTCGTCCCGCGCGGCGTCGTCGCGTACTTCTCGATCGTGTCGATCGCTGCGTCGACGCCCTCGTACTCGTTGCCGTGGATGCCGCCCTGGACGTAGATCGGCACCTTGATCCGGCTCCCGTGCTGGGCGAGATGCTTCATCGCGTGGCGCGGGTTCTTGAGCATCACCTTGCGGACGTCCCGCCAGTTCGCGTAGTTGCGGCGTTGCTTGCGCGTGCTCAGGTCGTTGATCACGACGCCGTACTGGTCGCGCCCGAGCGCGGACTGGCCGATGACGTCGACCGTCATGCGCCCGTTGCTCCGCGCGGCGATGTCGTCGAGCGTGCAGCGGATCGCGTAGTACGGGATGTGGGGGAAGCTGCCCGGGGGATGGCTCGGGCTGGTCCCGTCGGGGAGACTGGCCGCGGCGTCCGTCTCCGGCGTGCCGCACCAGGGCGGCGCTGCCGCGGAAGCTCCAGAAACCGGCCCGGCCGCCAACGCGAGCACGACGACTACCAATGACCAGCGCAGACGGCGAACCATCGAGAACCCCCCTCGAACGGCGTTTCACCATTCCTATCCGGCTCCCCGTGCGACGTCAACCCCGTTCTTAGAGTGTCGTCACCCCGTAACCGCTAGATCGCTCGCGCGTTTACGTTGCAGCGTCTGTGTCCGTGACGGCGTTCGATCAACACGGCGGAACTCGGCTCGGGCTTCTCGCCCGAGCCGGTGAGCTGCTGTCCTCGCCCGGGGCCGGTGAGCACACGCTCGAGCGGCTCGCCGGGCTGCTGGTGCCGAGCCTCGCGAGCTGGTGCGCGATCGACGTCCTGCGCGAGGACGGCGAGATCCGGCGCGTCGCCGCGGTGCCGGCGACGGCCGCCGCGCCCCGGCAGGACGCCCCGCACGGGCCGGCCGTCGTCATGCGCACGGGTGAGCCCGAGCTGGTGCGGCGCAACGGGACGTCGCTCCTCTGCGTCCCGCTCATGGCGCGCGACCGGCCGTGGGGCGCGATCACGCTCCTCTCGACGCCCGACGAGGTCTACGGAGCGAGCGACGTGGAGCTGGCCGCCGAGCTGGCCCGCCGCGCGGCGACGGCGATCGAGACCGCACGCCTCGTGCGGTCGCTCGAGCGGTCCGAGGAGCGCTACCGGCTGCTGTTCGAGGCCAGCCCGCTGCCGATGTGGGTCTACGACGCCGAGACGCTGCGCTTCGTCGCCGTCAACGGGGCGGCGGTCGCCCTCTACGGCTTCACGACGACCGAGTTCCTCGGCATGACGACCGAGGACCTCAGCTCAGACCCCGGCATCCGCGAGCATCGCAAGAAGGACGGGACGGCGATCGACGTCGAGCTGACGGCCGGGCGCGTGGACTTCAACGGCAGGGCCGCCGCGCTGGTGCTCGCCAACGACATCACCGAGCGGCGCGCGCTCGAGGAGCGCCTCGCCCAGGCAGAGAAGATGGAGGCGATCGGGCGGCTGGCCGGCGGCGTCGCGCACGACTTCAACAACCTGATCACCGTCATCTCCGGCTACACGGAGATCCTGCTCGCGCGCACGGAGCTCGACGGCCGCGAGCACCTGGCCGAGATCCGCCACGCCGCCGACCAGGCGGCGGCGCTCACGCGCCAGCTGCTCGCCTTCAGCCGCCGCCAGGTGCTGCACCCGCGCGTCGTCGACGTCAACGAGATCGTGGCCGGGATGGAGCCGATGGTGCGGCGCATCATCGGCCGTGACGTCACCGTGGGCGTCCGGATGGCGACCGGGCCCAAGACCGTGAAGGCCGACCGCTCGCAGCTCGAGCGCGTGATCCTCAACCTGGCCGCCAACGCGCGCGACGCGATGCCCACCGGCGGCAGGCTGACGATCGAGACCGGCGCGGTCGACTTCGACGACGAGTTCGTCGCCGCGCGCGGGGAGGGCACCGCAGGCCCGAACGTGATGCTCTCGGTCAGCGACACCGGCGTTGGCATGAGCGACGACGTCCAGCGCCAGGCCTTCGAGCCGTTCTTCACGACGAAGGAGCCCGGCGCCGGCACCGGGCTCGGCCTCGCAACCGTGTTCGGCGTCGTCAAGCAGAGCGGCGGCAGCATCTACGTCTACAGCGAGCCCGGCCGCGGCACGACGTTCAAGGTCTACCTGCCGGCCACTGCGCCGGCGCCCGACGAGGCCGAAGCACCCGCCGCCGAGCCTGCCGCCGCGCTCGGTAGCGAGACGATCATGCTGGTGGAGGACGACGCGAGCGTGCGCACCCTCGTGCAGGTGATGCTCGAGTCGAAGGGCTACCGCGTGCTGGTGGCGGACGGCCCCCACGAGGCCGAGCAACTCTGCACCAGCTCGGTCGACCTCCTGCTCACCGATGTGATCATGCCCGGGGTCAACGGCCGCTCGCTCGCCGAGCGCCTCACGACCGCGGCACCCGCCATGCGCGTCCTCTTCATGTCCGGCTACTCCGACGACGCGGTGCACCGCCACGGCGACCTCAACCCGGACGCCGCGTTCATCGAGAAGCCCTTCTCGGACCGCGCGCTGGCGCGCAAGGTCCGCGAGGTGCTCGACGCTTAGGCGGCCTGGGCGCGAGCGGTGAGCTGGCGGCGCGGCTCGGCGCTGACGTCGATGCCGTGGAACGCGGCGTACGCGTAGGGGTGATGGAAGACGTCGAGCGGCTTCTCGCCCTCGCGGAGCTTGATCGTGAACTCGTCGCCGGTCTTCTCGTCGGCGACGGCGACGAACACCTGGTTGTCGCTCTCGCGCCAGAGGAGCCAGACGTCGATGCGGTCGTTCGTGCGGTGATCGAGTTCTTGGAGGCCGTCGCTCATGGTACGAGTACGGTGCCAGCGCGGCGCCCTCCGTTACAGGCGGCCAGCCAGCGAAAGCCCTGGAGGCTGGCTGCCCTTTGTACGGTGGGGTGAGCCGTACATCAGAGCCGCTCGAGGAGCTTGGCCTGCGCCGGGTTCAGCTTCTCGCGCGCCTCGTCGAGACCGAACCAGCCGGCGCGGTCGACCTCCGGGAACTCGCGCTGGACGCCGGAGCGCGGCGGCCACTCCATCGTGAACGTGTTGCTCCTGGTCGCATCGGCGTCGAGATCGCCCTCGGCCGCGTAGGCGGTCACGTGCTTGCCGCTGCGCAGGCGCACGGACCCCAGCTCGCGCAGCTCGGTGCCGGCCGGGAGCGAGCTGCCGAGCTCCTCCTCGAACTCGCGGCGCGCGCACGCCTGCGGATCGTCGCCGTCCTCGTACTCGCCCTTGGGGATCGACCACGCGCCGGCGTCCTTGTTCGCCCAGTACGGCCCGCCGGGGTGCACGAGCAGCACCTCGCGCGCGCCGTCGCGCTCGCGGTACAGCAGGATGCCGGCGCTACGCCGGGACCGCGACCCGGGCACGGCGCCTGAGCAGGAACGTGGGACCGAGCGCCACGAGCGCGCCGACGGCGCTGATCGTGAACGCCAGCGTGAAGCCCTTCTCGGCGGGGATCTCGGTGCCGGGGATGGTGTTCGCCGAGATGATCGCGGCGGCGACCTGCGACCCGAGCGCGGCGCCGATGGTGCGCATGATCGTGTTCATCCCGCTCGCCACGCCGGTCTCGCCCGGCTCCGAGTACTCGATCACGAGCGCGCCGAGCGCCGCGAAGCTGAACGCCAGCCCGAGGCCCATGAACACCATCCACGCGTAGATCGTCCACGGCTCGTCGTGCACGGTGGCCAGCAGCGTGAGGGCCAGCGCGAGGAAGCCGATCCCGATGCGCAGCGGCAGCACGTTGCCGCGCTTCGTGCCGAGCGCTCCCGCGAACGGCCCCGCGAGCATCATCGCCACCGACGAGGGCAGGAAGAACAGACCGACCTCGATCGGCGAGGCGTTGAACCCGTAGTTGATGCTCTCGGCGAGCTCGGCCGGCAGGCCGAACGGCATCTGCACGAAGTTGGGGAGCAGGATGAAGGTGGAGAACATCGAGAAGCCCATCACCAGCGTGGTCACGTTGGTGGCGGCCATCTCCCGACGCGCGAACGTGCGCAGGTCCACGAGCGGCTCGGGCACGCGGTTCTCGATCCACGCCCACAGCGCGAAGAAGGTCAGGGACGCGGCGCCGAGGCCGAGCACGCCCGCCGACGTCCAGCCCCAGTTGCTCCCCTCGCTGATGGCGACGAGCAGCGTGCCCAGCGCGAGCGAGAGCGTGAGCCCGCCCAGGTAGTCCGGCCGCGTGTGGTGCTTGATCGGCGACTCGGGCACGTAGAGCGCGAGCAGGACGGTGGAGGCGAGCACCGGGATCGCGCCGATGAGGAAGAGCCAGTGCCACGTGAGGTGCTCGATGATCACGCCGCTGAGCACGAGCCCGACGCCGCCGCCCACCCCGAACACCGAGCTCACCGTCCCCACGCCGAGCCCGATCTTCTCGGGCGGGAACTCGTCGCGGATGATGCCGAAGGAGAGCGGGAAGACGGCCGCCCCGGCCCCCTGGAGCACGCGGCAGACGATCAGCGTCTGGAGGTTCCAGGCGGCTGCCGCGGCCAGCGACGCGAGCCCGAAGATCGCCAGCGAGATGACCAGCATGCGCTTCTTGCCGTACGAGTCGCCGAGCTTGCCGAGGATCGGCGTGAGGACCGACGAGCTGAGCAGGAAGCCGGTGGCGATCCACGTCACCCAGCTCGCCGTGGTGTCGAACTCGCGCTGGAAGAACGGCAGCGCCGGCACCACCAGCGTCTGCATGACCGCGAACGAGATGCCGGCCACGGTGAGCAGCGCCAGCGTGATGCCGTAGTGCTGCCGCTTGGTCTCGCTCACGCGGCCTGGGCGGTGGGAGCGCGGAGCCCGAAGGCGCCTGCGATCAGCTCGTACGAGCGGCGGCGAGCCGCGTGGTCGTGCGTGATGGTGACGAGGATGACCTCGTCGGCCTCGTACTCGGCGGCGACGGCCTCGATCCCGGCGCGCACCGTCTCCGGGGCGCCGACGATCCGCCGGCGCCCGGAGGCGGCGGGGTCGCCTTGCTGCTCGAGGTAGCGGGCGGCGCGCTCGGGGGTCGGCACGGCGATCGGGCGGCCCTGGCGCAGCATCGCGAACGACATCGCGATCGAGGTCGCCAGCCGCTCGGCCTCGGCGTCGGTGTCGGCGCAGATCGCCCACACGCCGATCGCGGTCCGCGGCTCGGCGGCCCGCTCGCGGTAGGAGGCGACGATCTCCGCCCCCTGCGGGTTGATGAAGTCGGCGAACGCGTACGGCAGCCCGAGCTGCGCCGCCCAGACCGCGCTCTGGGCCGACGAGCCGAGCAGCCAGATCTCGGGCCGCTCGTCACCGCCCGGGAGCGTGCGGCCGAGCCGCGCGAACGGGTGGTCGGCCGGGAAGCTGCCGTCGAAGTGCGCGAGCAGCTCGGCGAGCTGCTGCGGGAAGTCGTCGGGCGCGACCTCGCGGCGGTCGCGCTGGAGCGCGTAGGTGGTGAGCGGGTCGGTGCCCGACGCGCGGCCGATCGCGAGGTCGATCCGCCCGGGGTAGAGGCCCGCGAGCAGGCTGAAGTTCTCCGCCACCTTGAACGGCGAGTAGTGCGGGAGCATCACGCCGCCGCTGCCGACGCGGATGCGCTCGGTGGCCGCGGCGACCGGCCCGATCAGCACCTCCGGGCTCGGGCCGGCCAGCGAGAGCCCATGATGCTCGGCCAGCCAGTAGCGGTGGTAGCCGAGGGCGTCCGCGGCGCGGGCGAGGTCGAGCGTGTTCTGGAGTGCCTCCGGGCCGCTCGAGCCCTCGGAGACGGGCGTCTGGTCAAGCACGCTGAGCAGCATCAGGCGGCCTCCTGCCGGGCGCGCTCGAACGCCTGCACGAGGAGCTCGGCCGGCTGGGCGCCGGAGACCCCGAAGCGCCGGTTGAGCACGAAGTACGGGACGCCCCGGATGCCCATCCGCCGCGCCAGCGCCTCGTCGCCGCGAACGTCGTCGGCGTAGGCGTCGCTCGCGAGCACGGCCCGCGCCTCGTGCGGGTCGAGCCCCGCGTCGGCGCCGAGGCGGACCAGCGTCTGGTGGTCGCTTACCTCCTCGCCCTCGGTGAAGTAGCCGCGCATCAGGCGCTCCTTGACGGCGTCCTGGACGCCTCGGGCGGCGCCGAGCTGGATCAGGCGATGCGCGTCGAACGTGTTGCCGCCGCGCGTGCGGTCGAGGTGGTACTCGAGACCCTCGCCGGCGGCCAGCTCGGTCATCTGCTCGTTCAGGGCGCGCGCGTCCTCGACGCTCATCCCGTACTTGGCGGCGAGGTGCTCGTCGGCCGGCACGTCGCGGGCTAGCGGCGCCTCCGGGTCGAGCTGGAACGAGCGCCACCGGACCTCGACGTCGTCGCGGTCCGGGAGCATCTCCAGCGCGGCCTCGAGGCGTCGTTTGCCGACGTAGCACCACGGACAGACGACGTCAGACCAGATCTCGAGAGCGAGCGGCGCCACGAGAGTTCATGCTAGGACGCTCAGGCGGCGGTGTGAGACGCCGCGACCGCGAGCCGGTCGGCGCGGTCGTTGAGCGCCTTGTGAGCGTGGCCGGCGCCGGTCTCGTGCCCGCGGACCCAGTGCCAGCGCACCGCCGCGTGCCGCGCGATCTCCGCCTCCAGCGCCCGCACGAGGTCCTGGTTCTTGACCGGATCGCCGCCCGCGGTCTTCCAGCCCCGCCGCTTCCACCCGGCGATCCACTTCGTCATCGAGTCGAGCATCAGCCGCGAGTCGGTGACGATGCACGCACGACTCCCCGGCGGCAACGCCTTCAGCCCCTCGAGCGCCGCCGTGTACTCCATCCGGTTGTTCGTCGTGTGCCGGTCGCCGCCCGACAGCTCGACGGGCTCGGCCCCGTCCGGCGGCACCACGATCGCGGCCCAGCCGCCCGGGCCGGGGTTCCCACGGCAGGCGCCGTCGGTCCAGACCAGCGCCTCACCCTCGCGGGTCTCGACGGGGGTGTCACGGCGCGGCATCGGCGGGCGATGGTAGGCGGCGGCGCGGACGAACGTCAACGGCGGCTGGGTAGGGAGGCTGGGGGCCGGGCCGCGGGAAGGGTGCATTTCGTCGACCCCACGAGCGTCGACGCGGTGACGTCGACGTTGTGCACCTATACGGTGCTTTTCGTCGACCTCACGAGCGCGGGCGCGGTGAAGTCGACGAAATGCACCCTCGCGGCCGCCCACCCCCGCACCTCCCTACCCAGCCGCAGTTGACGTTCCGCCACGCGCCACCGCGGCCACCGAGCGCGCGAACGGCTCGAGCCCCTCGCGCGCCCGAGCGATCGCCCAGGCGTGGTTCCACCGCAAGGCCGGCCGCAGCACCGGACTCAAGGCACGCAGCAGCGGGCGGTCGGCGGAGACGTTCCAGTCGAAGCGCACGTGGGTGCCGGCGGCGGTCTCGGTCAGCGTCCAGCGCCCGTGGCCGCGCAGGTCGCCGTCGACGTCGGCGGCGATGACGTGCGGCGGCTCGAGCCGCGTGATCCGCGACCGGGTGCGCAGGTGGTACGGCAGGCGGCCCTTGAAGCGCTGGCGCGACTGCCTGCGCGTCGGCGCTTATGCGCGACACCCCGGCGAGCGGATCACCCATACTTCGTGCATGGGGCGCGTCGTGACGATCTCGGCGTCGTACGGGGCGGGCGGCTCGTACGTCGGGCCGCGCGTCGCCGAGCGCCTCGGCGTCCCGTTCGTGGACCGGGCGATCCCAGGCGAGGTCGCGCGGCGGCTGGCCGTCCCGCTCCACGAGGCGCTGCGCCACGACGACTCGGCGGGGAGCGTGCTCGAGCGTTTCGTCCGCGCGCTCGCCCCCGCCGGGCTGCCGTTCGGAGCCCGACCGGTGCTCGAGCACGAGTGCGTCGACGACAACGCGTACCGCGACGCCACCGAGCAGGTGATCCGCGAGCAGGCGGCGAGCACGGGCAGCGTGATCCTCGGGCGGGCGGCGGCGCTCGTCCTGCGCGAGCATCCCGACGCGCTCCACGTGCGGCTAAGCGGCCCGAAGGACCGGCGGGTCGAGCGGGCGATGGCGGCCGAGGGCATCGACCGCGCCGAGGCCGAGCGCCGGCGCGCCGACAACGACCGCGCGCGCGAGGCCTATGTGCAGCACTTCTACGGCGCGGACGCGCGTGACCCGCACCTCTACCACCTCAGCCTGGACAGCACCGCGATCGGGCTCGACTGCTGCGTCGACATGATCGTCACCGCCGCCGAGCGATAACTCTTCACACGCGGCGGGCGCTGGCGGATACGGTCGCTCGATGCGACGCTTCATCTTCCTGGCAAGCGCGCTCGCGATCGCGGGCGCCTGCGCACCGGCGGCGAGCGCACATCAAAAGCCCGACCAGCAGCACCCGCTGGTCATCGGGCACCGCGGGGCCCCCGGCTACCTGCCGGACCACACGCTTCCCGGCTACGCGCTGGCGATCAAGCTCGGCGCCGACTACATCGAGCCCGATCTCGTGGCCACGAAGGACGGGCGCCTGATCGCGCGGCACGAGCCAAACATCACGGCGACGACCGACGTCGCGTCCCATCCCGAGTTCGCCACGCGCCGGCGCGAGAACGTGCTGGTCGACGGCATCGAGGAGGACGGCTGGTTTGCCTCCGACTTCACGCTCAAGGAGATCAAGACGCTGCGCGCCGTGCAGCCGCTCGCCCATCGCCCGCAGCGGTTCAACGGCCGCTACAAGATCCCCACCTTCGAGCAGGTCATCGCGCTCGCCAAGAAGTACTCGAAGCGCACCGGGCGCAGGATCGGGATCTATCCCGAGACCAAGCACCCGACGTACCACCGCAACCTCGGGCTCAAGCTCGAGGGCCGGCTGCTCGCCGCCCTACGCCGGGCCGGCTGGGACCGCCGCCGCGCGCCGGTCTTCATCCAGTCGTTCGAGCAGTCCAACCTCCAGTCGCTGAACCGCCGCACGAACGTGCGCCTCATTCAGCTCGTCGACGCATGGGACGTCAATCCTGACGGCACGCTCCAGTACGTCGCCCCGTCCGACCGCCCGTACGACTGGACGGTCTCCGGGAGGACGGACACGTTCGGGTTCTTCGCGACGGACGCGGGTCTCAGCGAGGTCGCGACGTACGCCGACGGGATCGGGCCGTGGAAGCCGTACATCCACCGCTTGGTGAACGGCGTGCCGACTGCCACCGACCTCGTCGCCCGCGCGCACGCGCACGGGCTTCTCGTGCACCCGTACACGTTCCGCGACGACGCGTTCCCCGCCCACTACAGCAACCCGGCGAACGAGTACCTGACGTTCTACGGGCTGGGCGTCGACGGGGTCTTCTCGGACTTCGCCGACACGGCGTTCGCCGCCCGCGAGCTGTTCCGGCTCGACACCCGGGGATCGGAGGACGACGGGTAGGGGATCTCCGCCCGCACGACGGTTCCGGCGCCGGCCGGGCTCTCGAGCCCGAGCCGGCCGCCGAGGGCCTCGACGCGATCCGCGAGCCCGCCCAGGCCGCCCCCGACGTGGCGGCGCGCGCCGCCGATGCCATCGTCGGCGACCTCGACCCGCGCCGTCCCGTCCTCCTGTGAGATCCGCACGTCGATCACCGACGCCTGCGCGTACTTGCAGGCGTTGGTGAGCGCCTCGGCCACGACGTAGTACGCGCACGCCTCGACCGCCTCGGGCAGCGGCTCGTCGATCGCGGCGACGAGCCGCACGGGCACCGGCGCGCGGAACGCGAGCGCCTCGAGCGCCGGCTGGAGCCCGCGCTGGCTGAGGATCGCCGGATGGATGCCGCGCGCGAGCTCGCGCAGCTCGTCGAGGGCCTGGGCGAGCTCGGCGCTCGCCGCCTCGAGCGCGTCGCGCGCCTCCGGGTACGCGCGCGCGGCCATCCGCAGGTTGATCGAGAGGGAGACGAGGCGCTGCTGGGCGCCGTCGTGCAGGTTGCGCTCCAGGCGCTGCCGCTCGGCGTCGCCGGCCTCCACAAGCCGGATGCGGGAGGCCGCGAGCTCCTCGCGCGCCTGCGCGTTGGCGAGCGCCTGGGCCGCCAGCTCGGCGAAGTCGGCGATCCGCTGCTCGGCGCCCGCCGGGAACGGCTCCGGGTTGATGCTGGAAACGATCACCGCGCCCCACAGCCGGCCGCCGAGCACCACCGGGGCGGCGACCGCGCAGCGGAAGCCCAGGTGGTCGCGCAGCCGCTCGGCGAGCGTTCCCGGGATGCCGTCGTAGCTGTCGAGGCGCACCGGGCCGCCGGTCCGCCAGACGCGCACGGTGGCCGTGTCGCCGTCCATCAGGACCCGTTCGCCGACCGGCACGCTGGCGAGCCCACCGATGCTCCAGCCCCCCACGACGGTGGCGGTCTCGTCGTACTCGTAGCGCACGAGGTTCGACGACTGGGCGCCGAGCAGGCGCCCGACCTCCTCGGTGACGAGGCCGAACACGCGCGACGGGTCCTGCTCGACGGCCACGGCCGTCGCCACGCGCCGCAGCGCCGCCTGCTCCTCGGCCAGGTGGCGCAGGGCCTCCTCGGCCTCGCGCCGGTCGGTCACGTCGCGCAGGTAGCCGCAGTAGATGGGCGGGCCGGGCACGTCCGGCTGCGTGATCGCCACCTCGACCGGGAACTCGCTGCCGTCGGCGCGCATGGCGACGAGCTCATACGGATGGTCCATGACGTGCACGTGCCCGGCCGCCACCGCGCGAGCGAGGCCACGCCGGTGCGGGTCGCGCAGCGAAGGCGGGATGATCAGGTCCGCCAGCTCGCGGCCCACCATCTCGGCCGCCGTGTAGCCGAAGGTCTGCTCCGCGCGCTCGTTGACCTCGAGGACGTCGCCGTTGTGGTCCATGGTGATCACGCAGTCGAACGCGGCGTCGATCATCGCGCTCTTGCGGGCATCGCTCTCCCGCAGCGCGTGCTGCACGCGCAACCGCTCGGCGAAGGAGGCGGTCTGCGCGCCGAGGCTGGCAAGCGTGGCGCGGAGCGAGTCGTCGAGCGCGACGGGCTGCGCCGCGAAGAACTCCATCACGCCCACGCCGGCGACGGGGAACGCCACCGCGCCGCGCCCGTCGACCACGGCGTCGTCCGGCCACGCCGCGATACGGCGGAGCTCGGGCGGCTCGCCGGTCCACAGCGCGCCGGCGTCCCACCCGAGCGAGCCGGCCACCGCGGCGATCAGCGCGGGGTACGCCTCCGCCTCGGTGGTGGCGGCGGCCAGCACGCGGGCGGCGGCGTGCTCGGTCTCCAGCAGCGCGGTGGGATCGGGACGCATCGGCTGCCTAGCCTTCCATGTTTGACACCTGAGTCGCCCGGCACGTAGGCTCGCCCGCACGATGGCGGTCGACTTCTTCCTGCGCATCGAGGGCATCGAAGGCGAGAGCACCGACAACAAGCACAAGGGCGAGATCGACGTGCTGTCCTGGTCCTGGGGCGCGTCCAACACCGCGACGGCGGGCGTCGGGGGCGGCGCGGGAGCCGGCAAGGCGAGCATCCAGGATCTGTTCTTCACGACGAGGATGAGCAAGGCCAGCCCGCGGCTGTTCCTGGCGTGCGCGAGCGGTCAACACCTCAAGCAGGCGAAGCTGAGCGCGGTGCGGGCCGGCGCCAAGGCGGCGGAGTTCCTGACGATCACGCTCAACGAGGTCCTCGTCACCTCGTACCAGACGGGCGGCGCGGAAGCCGCCGAGATCGTCCCGATGGACCAGGTCTCGCTCAACTTCGCCAAGCTCAGGATGGAGTACCGGGCCCAGAAGGCGGACGGCTCGCTCGACGCTCCCATCGTCGCCGGGTGGGACGTCAAGACCAACGTGAAGGTCTGACCGCCTCGAGCTACGACCGGGTGCCGTATCCGGGCTACCCGTTCGCCCAGACGCATCCCGACCGCCTGGCGACGATCGCCACGCTGCTCGGCCTCTCCCCCGCGCCGGTGACCATCTGCCGCGTGCTGGAGCTCGGCTGCGGCGACGGCGGCAACCTGATCCCGATGGCGAGCGGCCTCCCCGGCAGCCACTTCTCCGGGATCGACCTGTCAGGCGCCGCGGTCGAGCGCGCCGCGGCGGTTGCGGGGAAGCTCGGGCTCGGCAACCTCGACGTGCGCCAGGCCGACCTGGCCGCCCTGCCGCAGCTCGGGACCTTCGACTACGTCATCGCCCACGGCGTCTACTCGTGGATCGCGGAGGACGAGCGCGACGCACTGCTCGCGGCGTGCCGCGCGCACCTCGCACCGAACGGCGTCGCGTACGTCTCCTACGACGCGCTGCCCGGCGGGCACCTGCGCGAGATCACCCGCCAGATGCTGCGCTGGCACCTGCGCGACGTCGACGAGCCGGCCGAGCGGATCGCGCAGGCGAGGGCGCTGCTCGGCGCGCTGGCGGCCACGGCGGAGACGGCCACCGGCGTGCAGCGCACGGTCGCCGAGCAGGCCGCCCGTGCGCTCGAGCAGCGCGACCCGTCGCTCTTCCACGACGAGCTGGCCGAGCGCCACGAGGCGATCCTGTTCGCCGACTTCGCCGCCCACGCTGAGCGTCACGGCATGCGCTACCTGGCCGAGGCCGACTTCTTCGAGATGACGGTGCCGGGGCCGCTGGCGCCGGCCGTCTCCGAGCTCGCGGACCCGATCGAGCGCGAGCAGTACCTGGACTTCTTCAAGGGCCGGCTCTTCCGCCAGACGCTGCTCTGCCACGCCAGCGTCGAGCAGCGCGAGCCGGACGCGGCGCGCGTCGCCCGCATGTTCGCCGCGTCGCCCGCCCAGCCGGACGGCGACCCGGACGCCGGTCGCGTGACCTTCCGCGGCCCGCGGGGTGCCTCGCTGACCACCGACGAGCCGGCCGCGAAGGCGGCGATGCTCGCGCTGGGTGCCGCGTGGCCGGACGCCGTGCCGGTCGCTGAGCTGGGCGACGGCGAGCCGCTGCACGGCCTGCTCCTCCAGGCGTACGCCGCCAACCTCGTGCAGCTCCACGTGTGGACCCCGGCGCTGGCCACCACCCCCTCCGAGCGCCCGGTCGCCAGCCCGCTCGCCCGCCTCCAGGCCGCCGAGGGCACGCGCGTCACCAACCTGCGCCACGCGACCGTCGAGGTCCCCGATGATCTCGGCCGCCGGCTGATCACGCTGCTCGACGGCACGCGCGACCGGGCGGCGCTCCTCGCCGAGCTCGGCCGGCCGGCCGAGGAGCTCGAGAGCAGCCTCGCCGGCCTCGCCGCCGCCGCCCTGCTCGAGCGCTAATCGACGAGCACGGTCACGATCTCGAACGGACGGTAGGGGATCTCGATCGTCTGGTCGGTGATCGTGAGCGGCTCTCCCGGGTCCTCGAGCAGCGTCGCGCGGCGGGCGGTGGCGAACGGGAACGTGAGGCGCACGCGGGCAGTGCCGCGGGCGCCGTGCGGCTCGTAGAGGCGCAGGACGAGCGCGTCCGAGTCCTCGGCGCGCTTGATCGTGTCGAGCACGAGCCCGTCCGCCTCGGCGGCCGCCCCGGGTGGTCCGCCCGCCGGCGCCCACAGGAGCGGCTCGTTGAAGCGCCGGGCCTCGGCCACGACGCCGCCGGCCTGCCACCCGCCGGCGTGCGGGAAGACGGCGTACGCGAGCTCGTGCCCGCCGAGGTCGGCCTCGGGGTCGGGTTCGGTCGGGCCCCGGAGGAGGCTCAGCCGCAGCTCGCTCCCGCGCGCCGAGAAACCGTGCGTCGAGTCGGTCAGGAGCGCGACGCCGAACCCGTGCTCGGAGAGGTCGGCGAAGCGGTGGCCGGGCACCTCGAACTGCGCGAGATCGGCCGCGGTGTTGACGTGGGTCGGCCGCGACGCGACCCCGAACTGCATCTCGTACGTGGCCGTCGTGGCGCGCACCAGCAGCGGGAAGGCCACCTGGAGGAGCGCGTGGCGCTCGGCCCACTCGATCGTGGTGCGGAACTCGAGCCGGCGGGCGCCGGCATCGAGGCGCACGACCTGGCGCAGGGTGCTCGCCTCCCCGATCCGGTGCTCGAACGCGATCTCGGCCCGCAGCGGCCCGCCGGCCAGCACCTCGTAGCGATGCGCGCCCGGGCACGGGCGCCGCGTGTCGGCGTAGAACGGCTCGAGCTCCCACGCATCCCACTGGCTCGGCCGGTCGGCAGACAGCTCGAAGACGTTGCCGGGCGCGGCGAGCGCCTCCCGCCCCGAGAGGCGGTCGACGAGCGAGACCAGCCGGCCCGCGGCGTCGAGCTCCGCCCGCAGGTGGCCGTTCTCGAGCACGAGCCCGTCCGCGCGCACCGCGTCGTCCGGCTCGACCGGCGCGCCGAACCCGTAGGCGGGAGCCTCGGCCATGACGAGCCGGCCCGAGGGGTCCTCGCTCACGTCGCGGCGCGCGAACGGCGCGAGGTTGAGCGGCGCCGGCTCGGCGCCCGGCTCGCCGAGCGCCGCGACAGCGGCGTCGCGCACCCGCGCAGCACCCGCCGCCAGGGCGGCGTGGTCGCGCTCCGCGTCCTCGTAGACGGCGCGGATCGAGCTGCCGGGCAGGATGTCGTGGAACTGGTTGAGGAGCAGCGTGCGCCACAGGGCGCGCAGCTCGTCGGCCGGGTACTCCGCTCCCTGCAGGCGGCCGGCCAGCGCCGCGGCCGCCTCCGCCTCGTGCAGCAGCCGCTCGCCCGTCCGGTTGCCGCGCTTGGTCCGCGCCTGGCTCGTGTACGTGCCGCGGTGGTACTCGAAGTACAGCTCGCCGACGAGCGACGGCGGCGTCTCGAGCTCCCCGGCGAGACGCGAGAAGAACGCGTCGCTCGTGCCGACCTCGACGCCGGGAACGCCCTGGAGGTCGCGCGCCCGGCGGGCCAACTCGAGCATCTCCGGCACCGGCCCGCCGCCGCCGTCGCCGTGGCCGAAGACGAGCAGGCTGGACGCCGACCGGTCGTGGTCGCGGTAGCGGGCGGCGGCGGCGCGCAGCTCGCCGATCGTGACCTGCGCGTTGTAGGTGTCGGCCGGCGGGAAGTGCGCCAGCACCGCCGAGCCGTCGATGCCCTCCCAGCGGAACGAGTGGTGCGGCGGGCTCGTGAACTGGTTCCAGGAGAGCTTCTGGGTCAGGAAGCGGTCGATCCCCGCGCCGCGGAGGATCTGCGGGAGCTGGCCGTTGTGGCCAAAGGTGTCGGGGCTCCAGTACTCGCGGCAGCGCCGCCCGAACCACGCCTCGTACGCGCGCTGCCCGTAGAGCAGCTGGCGCACGAGCGACTCGCCGGAGGGCAGGTTGCAGTCCGGCTCCACCCAGGCGCCGCCGACGACCTCCCAGCGCCCCTCGCGCACGCGCTCGCGCACGCGCGCGAAGAGATCGGGAGCGTCCTCCTCCAGCCACGCGTAGTGCTGGGCCGACGAGGCCGCGAAGCGGTGCTCGGGATAGCGATCCATGAGGACCAGCTGGTTGGCGAACGAGCGGATGACCTTGCGGCGGGACTCGGCGAGCGGCCACAGCCACGCGGTGTCGAGGTGCGCGTGGCCGACCGCCGTCATCCGGTGCACGCGCCCGGCGTTGCCGTGCGCCAGCAGGCCGGCGAGGATCCCGCGCGCAGCCGCGTGCTCGCCGCGGTCCCACGCGGCGCAGAAGCGGTTGAGCTCGGCGAGCAGGAGACCGGCCCAGGCCGGCTCGAGATCCGGCTCGGCCTCGAGCTGGCGCAGCGCCTCGAAGTCCCACGCCGTCTCCCACGCGGCGGGGTCGAAGCGCACCAGCTCGCAGCGCGCCAGCCGCACGGGATCGTCGGCCCCCATCCACGAGTTGCAAGCCATCTCGACGGACACCGCCACGTGGTCGCCGCCGGCCGCCGCGCCGGTCAGCCGCGCCTCGGTGCGGCGCGCCGTGGCTCCCGCGTTGAGGCCCTGGAGCGGCTCGCCCTCGCGCCACAGCGTCGCCTCGCTGCCGCTGTCCCACGCCAGCTCGACGGTCTCGCCGGCCCACTGGAGCGGGATCGTCGCCTCGATCCGGAACCAGTACGTGGCCCACTGCGGCCCGAACGCCTCCCCGGGCTCGACGTCGCGGTACGTGAGCGCCTGGGCCGAGTGCCAGCCGATCCGCTCGGTGCGCTCGCTCACCAGCAGCCGGTCGGGCGCGACCGCCTCCGGATGGGCGAGCGCGAGCAGCCGCGCCGACATCTGGGCCAGCCGGCGCCGCACCGGCTCGTGGTAGCGGTGCTCCATGATTCGGCACCTTATGGTCCTCACGCGGCGCGAGCTCAACCGGGCCCTGCTCGCCCGCCAGGGGCTGCTGAGCCGCACCGGCGCGACGCCCGTGGCGATGGTCGAGCACCTCGTCGGCCTCCAGGCGCAGGCCCCGCTCCCGCCGTACTACGGCCTCTGGTCGCGGATCGAAGGCTTCGACCCGCACGAGCTCGGCCGCCTGCTCACGGACCGCCAGGTCGTGCGGCTGACGCTCATGCGGGCCACCGTCCACCTCGTCACGCCGCGCGACGCGGCGCTGCTGCGCCCGCTCGTCCAGCCCGTGATCGAGCGCAACCACAACGGCGCGTTCGGGCGACGCATGGGCGGCGCCGACGTTCACGAGCTGGCGCGCGCCGCGCGCGAGCTGCTGGCCGGCGAGCCGCTTACCGCGCGCGAGGTCGCGCGCGAGCTCGTCGAGCACGGCATCGGCGATGACGTCGAGGCGATCGCCAACGCGGTGCGCGCCTACGCACCGCTCGTCCAGGTCCCGCCGCGCGGCGTATGGGGCGCCGGCGGGAAGGCGCGGTACGCGACGCTCGAGGCGTTCACGGGGCTCGACGTCGAGGCCGACCCGTCGATCGACGACGTCGTGCTGCGCTACCTCGGCGCCTTCGGGCCGGCGACGGTCATGGACATGCAGAACTGGTCGGGCATGACCAGGCTCAAGGCCGTGTTCGAGCGACTGCGGCCCCGGCTCGCGGCGTTCGAGGGCGAGGACGGCCGCGAGCTGTTCGACCTGCCGGACGCGCCGCGCCCCGATCCGGAGGCGCCGGCTCCCGTCCGGCTGCTCGGCGAGTACGACAACGTGCTGCTCGGCCACGCCGACCGGCGCCGGATCATCCCCGCCGCGTTCCCGTGGGGGCCGATGCTCGCGCCCGGCCGCTTCGTCGGCAACCTGCTCGTCGACGGGATGCTGCGCGCCACCTGGTGGCTCGACCGCGACCGCCGACGCACGACGCTCGCGATCCGCCCCGCCACCGCGTTCACCGCCGCCGAGCGCGACGCGGTCGGCGACGAGGCGCGCGCGATGGTCGACTTCGCGGCGCCCGACGCCGCGGTGCGCGACGTGCGCTTCGAGCCCGCCGCGGAATAAGTCCCGCGCGCGGGGATCGCGTACGCCTAGCGGCCCGAGTGGACCGCGTAGCCGGCCTCCTCGGCGCGGCGCATGCCGCGCTCGATGCTGTCGATCAGCTCGGAGCGCAGCGCGGCGGCCGGCACGATCCGGTCGACTGAGCCGACCTCGACCGCCCGCTGCACGCTGTGGATGGCGTCGAACTCGCCGGCCAGCTCGCCCAATTTCTCCGACCGCACCTCGGCCCAGCGGGAGTCGCGCTCGGCCAGCAGCCGCTGGCGCTCGGCGCCTTCGGCGCCCGCGATCTGCTCGTCCAGCTCCGCGATCCGAGGGTCCTTGCGGGCGCGCACGTCGACCTCGCGCGCGAACACGACGGCGGCCGCCGGCGCGCCGCCGATGACCGACGCGTGGGCGCCCTCGAGCGCGATCGTCTCCAGCCCGTCGTTCAGCTTCTGGGAGAAGACCACGAACGCGCCGCCGTGGAAGCGCGAGATCACGCAGAAGGCGATCGGTCCGTCGAAGTCGACGATCGCCCGCCCGATCTCGGCGCCGTACTCGAGCTGGAGCCGGCGCATCGACTCCGGCGAGCCGTCGAAGCCCGCGAGGTTGGCGAGCACGACGAGCGGGCGCCGCCCGGATGCCGCGTTGATCGCTCGGGCGATCTTCTTCGAGGCCATCGGGAACAGCGTGCCGGAGGTCCATTGCCCCGGCCCGTCGGCGGGCACGGAGCCGAAGCGCTGGAGCGGGCGCGACTCGATCCCGAGCATGGCGACCGGCCAGCCGCCGAGCCGGGTGTCCCACGCCACGGCGATCTCCGCCTCGCGCATCGCCGCCCAGCGCTCGAGCGGCGGGTGGTCCTGGTCGGCCACGGCACGCATCACGGCCCGGATGTCGAACGGCTTCTTGCGCCCCGGGTTGGTCTCCTCGGAGAAGATCTCGCCGACCGTCTTCAGGTCTGAGTCGGGCGCCTCGTGCGGCGCGCTGCGCACGTCGCGGTCGACCGGGTCGTCGGTCTGCGCGCGGCGCGGGAACCGCTCACCCGGCGCCACATAGGCGTTCTCGTAGTAGGCGAGCAGCACCTGGCAGGCGCCGGCGAGGTCGGGCGCCCAGTACTGCGCCTGGCCGTTCGGGCCCATGACGCGCTCGTAGCCGCCGATGCCGAAGTTGTCGTCGGCCGACACGCCGCCCGAGTAGTCGAGCGCCTGCTTGCCGGTCAGCACCATCGCGCTCTGCGGCGTCATCACGAGGATGCCCTTGGTGTGCATCAGCATCGTCGCCTCGGCGTTGAAGTACGGCTGGGCGCCGACGTTGATGCCGCTGACCACGACGTTGATCTCGCCGCCTGCCTCGGTGAACTGCACGATCCGGCGCAGCGCGGCGGCGACCCAGTCCATGTTCTCGGTGCCCGAGTCCATGGCGATCTTCGCGCCGGAGGAGAGGGCGAACCACTCGCACGGCACGCCGAGCTGCTCGGCAAGGTCGAGCGCGGCGATGATCCGGCGGCACTCGGGCTCGGCGAGCGAGCCCAGCGAGCGCGTCGGGTCACCGAGCAGCGCCACGCGCAGCATCCCCTCCGGGTAGCGCTCGGTGCGGTTGCGGATCAGCCCGACCACGACGCTCGCCTTGTTGGTGGCGGCCGGCCGGTCGACCGGGACGAGGACCCCGTCGTCGTCGAAGTCGTGCTCGACGAACTCGCCCGGCGGGATCGCGAAGCCGGGCTCGGCTCGCGTGGGCGCGAGGATCTTCACGATCTCGGCCGGGTGCAGCGTGCCGCGGCGGCGGGCGGCCACGATCCGCTGGGCGCCCTCGTCGAGTGGCTGGAGCGGGTCCGTGGGCGGGTCGCCGAGCTCGAAGACGACGCCGCGGCCGGCGGGGTTGAAGATCCGCAGCACGCTGTCGCGCCCGTTCATGACGGCGCGCAGCATCACCATCTCGAGCCCCAGCCCGGCCGACTCGCGGGCGAAGCGGTTGATGATGCCCGCCGCCTCGTCGAGCCCGAACTCCGCCTGCGGCCAGGCGTACAGCAGCAGCCGGTTCCAGTGCAGGCGGTCGCGCGGCCCGCGGCTCGACTGGAACGCGCGCATGGCCTCGAACGCCTGCCGCACGATCCGCTCCAGCTCCGGCACGGAGATGATGCGCCCGTCCTCGGCGCGCACAGGCGTGAGGTCGCGGATCTCAGCGAGCGCGACGAGCCGCTCGTCGCGCGGGTTCTCGCGCGCGACCGCGCGGAACAGGTACACGTCGTCGGCCGACGGCAGGCGCTCGAGCGTGAAGTTGGCCAGCCGCCAGATGTCCAGGCGGTCGGCCATCATCGGGTGCAGCCCGCTGAGGTCGCGGTCCTCGACGAACTCTCCCTCCGCGCCGCGCGAGAACGTGAAGACGTCGGCCGGCCCGATCAGCACGATCCGCGCCAGCGCCGGCGGCAGCTCGATCTCGCCGAACAACCGCTCGAGCCCGTCGCGATCGACGTCGCGGGCGTAGAGGTCGGCCAGCAGCACCTCGCCGTCCGGCAGCTCGCGCCCGCGCGCCGCGACCGCGCGCAGCGCGGCGGCTAGGTCGTCGGGCTCGCCGAGCGTGGCCGCCACGTGGTGGCGGACGCCGAGGTGCTCGTAGGCGGCGAGCACGAAGGGAACGCCCTCGACCAGCCGCTGCTCGACGGTCTCGAGCGGGCGGACGCGGTAGTAGCGGCGGGTCATCGCCTCCACGAGCGGCCCGGCGTGGCCGATGCGCCGCCGCAGCAGCGGGGCGAGCGGCTGCGGGCAGTCGACCAGCGCGTCGAGCAGCTCCTCGCGATCCTCGCGCTCCGGGTCGTCGGCGAGCGCGGCGACGTGCTGCTCCATCAGGATGTAGGTCTCGTCGCGGCTGGCGTTGACCAAGGGCTCGTCGCAGGTGCGCCAGCGCAGCTCCCGCGCCAGCTCGGCGAGCGCCGGCTCGCGCGGGGCCAGCGCCGCCTCCAGCCGGGCGAGCACCCCGCGCAGCTCCTCGCCGTCCTGCTGCTCCTCAGGCTCCAGGTGGCGGGTCAGGATCTCCCGCACCGCCGCCCGGCCCGGCTCGGCACGCTGCTGGGAGAGGAACAGGCGGTAGGCGGCGTCTTCCAGCGCGGCGGTGCGCTCGAGGCCGGAGATCCCGTAGTGGGCGACCGCACGCTCGAGCGCGGCCACGAACTTCTCCGGCAGCCCTTCCGCGACGGGATCGAGCGAGCGCAGGAACGCGTGCAGGTGCTCCTGCGGGCTGCCGGCGAGGTCCTCGTCGTCTTCGTCGGCGTGCGGGCGATTGAGCGCGCGCACGTCGGCGTAGACACCGAGCAGCTTGCGCTCCCCCTCGCGGTCGGCCGGCGCGGCGCGCAGCTGCTCGGCGATCCGGCGCGCCTCGGCCGGCGCCACGTCGTAGCCGAGCACCAGCCAGGTCAGCCGCTCGAGGCCGTCGATGTCCGCGTCGGCGTCCTCGAAGGTCACGCGCTCGCCCTCGGCGGCGGCCGGCGCGTCGTCGAGCGGCTCGATCTGGAGCAGCGGGCGGCCCGCGACGACGTGCACGTTGGGGGCGGCGAGCACCTCCCGCACGCGCCCGTGGACCGGCGCGGTCAGCGAGGTCTCCATCTTCATGCTCTCGGTCACCGCAACGACGTCGCCGGGCGCGACCTCGTCGCCCTCCTTGACGGGGATCGCCACCACGACGCCGGGCGCGTGGCTGCGGACGAGTCCGCCCTCGTCACGGGAGATGCGATGCGGCACGCCGTTGACCTCGACCAGCAGGTCTGTGTCCTGGAGCGCGCTGAGCGTCCGGTAGGAGCGCCCGCCGAAGGTGAGCCGGTACTGGTGGGCGGAGAGCTGCTCGACCCGCGCCGCGATGCGGGCGCCGTCGACCTCGACCTGGTAGCGGCCCGGGCCGACCTGGAAGACCGTCATGCGGTAGCTCGCGCCACGGTGCAGCAGGTCGACCTGGTGGCCGACGGCCGCGTCCGTCTCGGGCCGCCCGCGGCGGGCGAGCGCGTAGAAGCGGCCCCGCTCGGCGGCCGTCTCCTCGTCGCACAGCGAGATCGCCGCCTGCACGAGCGCCGCGTCGGCATGGCGCACGGGCTGCACGTCGCCCTGCGCCTGGAGGCGGTCGAGCCAGCCGGTGTCGACCTCGCCCGAGCGCAGCTCCGGACGGTCGAGGAGCTCGAGCAGGAAGCCCTGGTTGGTGGTGCCCTCGTCGAGCGCGACCATCATGTCGGCGACCGCCCGCCGCAGGCGCGCGATCGCCTGCTCGCGGGTCGCGCCGTGGGCGATGATCTTGGCCATCATCGAATCGAACTCGGGCGGGACCGAGTCGCCCTCCGCCACGCCGCTGTCGACGCGGATGCCGGGTCCGTTGGGGAAGCGCAGGAGCGTGATGCGGCCCGGCGAGGGCGCGAAGCCGAGCGCCGGGTCCTCGGCGTTCAGGCGCACCTCGATCGCATGGCCGCGCGGCGGTGGCGGGTCGCCCTCGAGCCGGCCGCCGGCCGCGATGTGGAGCTGGAGCGCGACGAGGTCGACGCCGGTGACTACCTCGGTGACCGGATGCTCGACCTGGAGGCGGGCGTTGACCTCCATGAACGAGAAGCTCTTGTCGGACGGCTCGTACAGGAACTCGGCGGTGCCGGCGCCGCGGTAGCCGACGCCGCGCGCGAGCCGCACCGCGGAATCCGCCAGCTCCCGCTCCTGCTCGGCCGTCAGCACCGGGCTGGCCGACTCCTCGACGACCTTCTGGTGGCGGCGCTGATAGCTGCAATCGCGGACGCCGAGCGCCCACACGGTGCCCTGGCCGTCGGCGATGAGCTGGACCTCCACGTGGCGCGCCGCGCCGACGAGGCGCTCCATCAGCACGCTGGGGTCGCCGAACGACTGCTGGGCCTCGGCGCGCGCGCGCTCGAACGCGGTCGGCAGCTCCGCGAGGTCGTCGACCCGGCGCATCCCGCGCCCGCCTCCGCCCGCCGCGGCCTTGATCATGAGCGGGGCGCCGAGCCGCTCGCCGTGCTCGATCGCCTCCTCGACGGTGTCGACGGCGCCGCCGCTCCACGGCGCGACCGGCACGCCGGCCTTCTCGGCGAGCTTCTTGGCCTCGATCTTGTCGCCGAGCTTGCGCATGACCTCGGCGGAGGGCCCGGCGAAGGCGATGCCGAGCCGGTCGCACAGCTCGGCGAAGTCGGGGTGCTCGGCGACGAAGCCCCAGCCCACCCAGGCGGCGTCGGCCTCGGTCTCGCGCAGCGCGCGCTCGAGCAGGTCGTAGTCGAGGTAGGCGCTGCGGCCGTCGACGAGCGCGGGCCCGAGGTTGTACCCCTCGTCGGCCTGGCGCACGAACAGCGCGTGGCGCTCCTGCTCGGTGTAGAGCGCGATCACCCGGATCGGGTCCTCGCGGGAGTCGTTGAGCTCGCGGACGGCGTGGATCGCGCGCATCGCCGCCTCGCCGCGGTTCACGATCGCGAGACGGCGGAATTCAGGCACGGGCGTCAGCTTGTCCAGCGGGGGCGGGCATGCCAACCACCCGCGCGACGCAACCCGCCAATCGTCGGGGTAGTGTCGGATGGCGTGACGGCCGAGCGCCTCTCCCCTCTCGACGCATCGTTCCTGGCTGTGGAGGGACCCACGTCGCCGATGCACGTGGGCTGGGTCGCGGCGTTCGATCCGCCCGAGCGTGGGCGGCGCCCGAGCTTCGACGAGCTGCTCGCGCACATCGCCGGCCGCATGGGCCGCGCGCCGCGCTTCAGGCAGAAGCTGGCCGCCGTGCCACTGGGCGTGCACGACCCCGTGTGGGTCGACGACGCGGCCTTCGATCCCGCCGCGCACCTGCTGCGGGCCGAGGGCGCGGAGCTCGACGCGGTCGTCGACGAGGTGCTGTCCACGCCGCTGCGGCGCGACCGGCCGCTGTGGCAGATCACCGTCGCCGACGGGCTCGAGGACGGGCGCTTCGCGCTGATCGGCAAGATGCACCACTGCCTCGTCGACGGGGCGGCGATCGTCGAGCTCGGCAACCTGCTGCTCGACCCCGACCCGCGCGGCCGGCGCTTCGGGCGCCACGAGTGGGAGCCGGCGCCGGCGCCGACGCCAGGCGTGCGGCTCGGGCGGGCGATCGCCGACCGGATCGGCGACGCGGCGGCGCTCGCCGTGGTCCCCGCGCGGCTCGCGTCGCCGGCGGCGTTCGTGCGCGGCGCGCGCACGCTGGCGCACGTGGTGCTGCCGCCGGCGCGCAGCTCGCTGCTCAACCGGCCGGGGTCGGCGCGGCGCCACCACGTGCGGGTCACGCGCTCGCTCGACGACGTGCGCGCGGTGCGGCGCCGGTTCTCGGTGACGCCGAACGACGTGGCGCTGGCCGCGTGCGCGGGCGCCCTGCGGCGGTTCGCCGAGCGCCGCGGGGAGGTCGCGGCGCCGCTCAAGGTCATGGTGCCCGCGGACGTGCGCTCGAGCGAGGACGCCGGCACCGGGAACCGGATCTCGTTCGTGTTCCTCGAGCTGCCGTGCCACGAGCCCGACCCGGTGCGGCGGCTCCAGAGCGTCGGCGCCGCCACCGCCCGCCGCCGCCGCGACGGCGACGCCGACGGCCTCGACGCCGCGCTCGGCCTGCTCGCCCGCACCCCGGGGCCGCTCCAGCACGCGCTCGCCCACGCGTTCGCCCATCCCCGCCTCTTCAACCTCACGATCTCGAGCGTGCCCGGCCCGGCGGTGCCGCGCTACCTGCGCGGCTGCCGGCTGCGCGAGGTCTGGTCAGCCGTCCCGCTCGCCGACCGGCACGCGCTCTCGATCGGCGTCGTGACCGTGGCGGGGACTGCCTGCTTCGGCTTGTTCGCCGACGCCGAGACGCTGCCCGACGCCGACTTGCTTGGCGCCGACCTGGAGGCCGCGCTGGATGAGCTCGTCGCGCTCGTGTAGCGCGGGGCGAACGTCAACTGCGCTGGGTAGGGAGAGCGAGGAGATCGGCCGCGATCAGGGTGCATAACGTCGACTTCACCCCGCTGGGACCTCGTGAGGTCGACGAAATGCACGCTATAGGGGCATAACGTCGACCTCACCGCGCCCGCGCTTGTGAGGTCGACGAAATGCACACAATCGCCGGCTCCCCAGCCTCCCTACCCAGCCGCAGTTGACGTTCCCAACGCCGGCCTCACAACACCTGCACCGCAGACTCCAGCACCGCCTGCGCGCGCACAGCGGGAGCAAGCCCGTCCCGCGGCACCCGCCTCGCCCGTAGGCGCACGAAGAACTCGCGCACCGCGTCGGCGACGTCGGGTGGCGCTCCCACCCAGCGCTCCGGCTCGCCGCTCACGCGCACCAGCTCCAGCACGCCGTCCCGCAGCACCGCGGTGCCGGCGGCTCCCTCGACGACGAGCCGGAGCCCACCCGGGCGGCTCGCCCAGCCGGCGCGGACGACGAGCGGCACGCCGGCCCACGTGCCGACCGCCGCGCCGCCGAGGTCGCCCCGCCTGCCGGCGGGCCGGTCGAGCGCCACGGTGGCGAGCGTCGGCGGCTCGTCGGCGGGCAGGGCTGCGAGCGCGTCGACGAGGTGCAGCGCGAGGTCGCCGAAGCCGCCGACCCCTGCCCGCGCCGGGTCGCGCATCCACGCGGCCGGGCCGTCGAACCAGCCGTCGATCGCGCCGGGGTGGCTGAACGCCGCGGACACGCTCGCGAGACGGCCGAGCAGCCGCTCGCGCAGCACCTCGCGCAGCCGCCGCAACGCCGGCAGCTCGCGCAGGAAGAGCGCGCAGGCCGCCGGCGTGCGGGTGCGCTCGACCTCGCGCGCGACGGCGCGCGCGTCGGCCGCCGAGCGGGCGATCGGCTTCTCGACCAGCAGCGGGCGCCCGGCGCGGGCGGCCCGCACGCAGAGCGCCGGCCGCTCGTCGGTGGGCGCGCAGATGATCACCGCCTGCGCCCGGCTGATCGCAGTCTCGGCGCGCGAGACGGCGGCGCCCGAGATCGCGACCGGGATCGCCGACGGGTCGGCATCCCAGGCCGCGACGAGGCGGAGCTGGGGCTCTGACGCGAGCACCCCGAGCACGTCAGGGACGTGCGGATGCCCGCAACCGAGCAGCGCGACGTCGACCGTCACCGGCCGTCCAGGCTCAGGCGGGCACGCCCAGCTCCGCCTTCTTGGCCTCCACGTCGATCCCGTGCAGCCGCGCGAGGTTCTCGCCGAGGATCTTGCGCTTGGCCTGCTCGGTCAGCTGCGGGTAGCCGCGCTCCTCGACGATGTCGGCCGGCAGCTCGAAGTTCCAGAACTCCTCGAGCGCCCACTGCGGGTGCCAGATCGGCGACTCGCCGCCGTAGATGATCTTGTCCTCGCCACACCACCACATCATCTTCCCGAGCGTCTCGGCGAACACTCGCGGCTGGCGCGAGATGAAGTTGACCGTCGCGGCGATCGACGCGTAGAGATTCGGGTAGCGGACGATCTGCCACAGCACCTCGTCGAGCCACGGCAGTCCCACGTGGAAGATGACGAAGTTGATGTCGGGGAAGTTGGCCGCCGCGCCGTCCATGTCGAACGTGCGGGTGTGCTCGATCGGCTGCGGCCCGAGCGGGACTCCCTTGTGAACGCCGATCAGGTTGACCCCCAGCTCCTGCGCGCGCTCGAACGCCGGGTAGGCGACGCGCGGGTCGTCCATGCGCCAGGGGAACGGCTGCCCGTAGTCGTAGCGGACGTTGTAGAACTTGAACGCCCTGGCGCCGAACTCCTCGACCTGGCGGGTCATGAGGTCGAGTGCCTTCTTGCCCTCGAGCGGGTTGACCGAGCCCCAGAACACCGCGCGATCGGGGTGCTTGGCCGCCATCTCCGCGCACTTCTCCCACGGTGACAGGCCGTCGTGGAACAGGTCGGTCAGCGGGAGCGGCTGGGCGGCGATCATGTCGGTGTCGGAGCCCTCGATGACCATCTCGTAGATCTCGTCGACGCTCCACTCGCGGAAGAACTCGTCGCGCGAAAGGACCTTCTCGCCCTCGCGAGTGAGCAGCTGGTGGAACGCGTACAGGTGCTCGTCGAAGAGCTCGCCGGGCGGGCCGAGCGCGTTCGCCTTGTCAAAGTTGAAGACGTGGCAGACGCAGTCGAAGACGAACGCGTCGACCGTGCGCGAATCGGCCATCAGGCGGCGCTCCTTCCCAGCGGTTCCAGTTGCTCGAGCGGCATCGCGAGCTTGGCCCGCGCCGACTCCGACAGGCGGTCCATCGTCCACACCGGGTCCCAGACGACCTGGACGTCGACCGTCTCGACGCCCTCGACCCGCCTCAGGCGCTCGGGGATCGTGCTCGACATCGAGGCCACGAACGGGCACCAGCCGGTGGTGAGCACGAGGTCGACCGCGACGTGCGAGCCGTCGACCCGGACGTCCTCCACCACGCCCATGTCGACGATCGAGATCCCGCGGTCGGCGCAGCACGGGTCGTAGACCTCGCGCAGCGCGTCGATCAGCACTTGTCTCGTCACGTACGCTCCTCCTCGATCGCGATCCGGAACCCGGTCGTGGGCGTGGCCCGCTCCGGGTCGGCGACCTGTACGCGGGAGGTGCGCAGCCCCCACGCCGTGTCCAGGTACGAACCGCCGCGCACGACGCCCCAGCCGTCGTCCGTGCGGTCGGCGACCCACTCCCACACGTTGCCCGCCATCTGCTCGGCACCGAACGGGCTCGCCCCGTCGGGGTGCGCGGTGACCGGCACGGTCCATCCCCAGCCGCTCTCCGCGCTGTTGCAGCGGTCGGGCTCGAACACGTCGCCCCAGGGAAACGGTCGGCCGTCGGCGGCGCGCGCGAGCGCCTCCCACTCATCGCCCGTCGGCAGGCGCACGTGGCGGCCGAGCTCGCCCGACGCCCAGGCGCAGAACGCCTCCGCCTCGGCGCGCGTGAGGTCGGTCGCCGGATGGTCGGCGAGCGTGAGCTTCGGAGCGTCCGGCCTGAGCGCTCGCAGGTGCGCGTTGACGACCGGGAAACGCCCGATCTCCACGCGACCGAGCCTGACGCGGCGCTCCTCGCCCGGCTCACCGAGGACGTAGGCGCCCGCAGGGAGCGCCACGACCGCGTCGAGCGGTGGTACCGCCTCGCGCACCTCGGTCACGCCCACGGCCTCCTCCTCTTCGCCGCAAGCGTACAGGCTGCGCCGCACCGAGCGGGCGGCACCGGAGAGGTGCCGCCCGCCCGCGGGTCAGCTCAGCCCGTGACGGTGAACGACTGCTTGAGCGGCGCCTTCGAGCTGTTGCCTGCGAAGACGTCGATCCGGCCCTTCTCGACCACGAACTTGGCGCGGTTGTCGTAGAAGCCGAAGTCGCTCTTGTCCAGCCTGAACGTGACCGTCCGCCGCTGGCCCGGCTCGAGCGTGACGCGCTCGAAGCCGCGCAGGCGCCGGACCGGCTGCGACAGGCTGGCCACGGGGTCGTTGATGTAGAGCTGCACGACCTCGTCACCCTTGCGGCCACCGGTGTTCTGGACATCGACCGACGCGGCGACGGTGCCGTTGCGCGACACGCGCGACGAGCTCAGCCGCAGGTTCGAGGTCTCGAACGTCGTGTAGCTCAGGCCGTGGCCGAACACGAACAGCGGGTCGCAGCTGGGGATGTCCCGGTGCTGCGAGTTCCACTTGACGCCCTTGTTGCACGGACGCCCGGCCGGCTCCTGGTTGTAGTAGATCGGGACCTGCCCGACCCGGTACGGGAACGACGCCGGCAGCTTGCCGCCGGGGTTGACGTTCCCGAACACCACGTCGGCGACCGCGGGCCCCGCCTGCACGCCTGGGAACCAGGCTTCGAGGATCGAGGGCGCGTCGTCCATGATGTTCTCGAGCGCCAGCGGGCGGCCGCTGAACAGCACGACCGCGACCGGCTTGCCGGTGGCCTTGACCGCCCGCAGCAGCTCCTCCTGCCGGCCCGGCAGGTCGAGCGTGCTGCGCGCGTTGGCCTCGCCGCTCATCTCGCGTGTCTCACCAAGGGCGAGCACGACCTGGTCGGCGGCCGACGCCACCGCGACGGCCTCAGCGAAGCCGGCGTCGGAGCCGCAGCCCTCCGGGTCGGTGTGCGGTACCTCGGTGTTCGAGAGCTTGCAGCCCTCGGCGTACGTCGTCGGGGCGGTGTTCTGCTGGTCGATGCCGTCGAACACCGTCACGACGTCCTTGTCGTCGCCGCGGCCCCACCACGGGCCGAGCATGTCGTGCTGGTTCTTCGCCAGCGGCCCGATCACGGCCGTCGACTTCGACGCGTCGAGCGGCAGCACGTTGCCCTCGTTGCGCAGCAGCACCATCGAGCGCCCAGCCGCCTTGCGAGCGGCGGCGACGGCGTCCGGCTTCAGCATCTGGGCCTCGGACTCCGCCGGCGTGAACTGCGCGTAGGGGTTCTCGAACAGGCCTGCCCGGAACTTCACGCGCAGGATGCGGCGCACTGCGTCGTCGATCCGTCGCATCGAGATCCGGCCTTCCGAGAGCAGCTGCTTGCCGAAGTCGCGGATCAGCGTGCTGGTCATCTCCGAGTCGACGCCCGAGTTGAGCGCCAGGGCGGCCGCAGCCGGCCCGTCGGCGGCGACGCCATGGCCGCACTCCGCCTCGTCGGGGTTCCTCGGCGGGCATGCCCGCAGCTCGGCGACGGCCGTCCAGTCGCTCTCGACGAAGCCGTCGAAGCGCCACTGGCGCTTGAGGACGTCGTTCATCAGGTAGCTGTTGCCGCAGCCGGGCGATCCGTTGATCGAGTTGAACGAGCACATGAACGTGTCCGCGCCGGCGTCGACCGCCGCCTTGAACGGCGGCAGGTACATGTTCCACAGGCGCTGCACCGACATGTCGGTGGTGGCGTAGTCGCGCCCTGCCTCCGGCTCACCGTACGCCGCGAAGTGCTTGGGGCTGGCGATCATCCGCTCGCGCTTGCTGTAGTCGCCGCCCTGCGTCCCCTTCACGCGCGCGGCGCCCATCACCGAGTTCAGGTAGGGATCCTCGCCCGCCGCCTCGGAGATGCGGCCCCAGCGGGGCTCGTGCGAGACGTCGACCATCGGCGCGTAGGTCTGCTTGAGGCCGACCGCGGTCGACTCGCGCGCGCCGAAGCGGGCGTCGGTGGCCGCCATGCGCGGATCGAAGCTCGCGCCGGTGCCGAGCGGGATCGGGAACACGGTCCGGAAGCCGTGGATCGTGTCAAAGGCGAACAGCAGCGGGATCCCGAGCCGCGACTCCTCCACGGCGATCCGCTGCTTCTCCCGGATGATGGCCGGGTCCGTGATGCTGAGGATCGAGCCGAGGCCCTTGCGGACCTCGTCGTCCGAGGCCTTGAAGTCCGGCAGCAGCGCGATCTGCTGCAGCTTCTCGTCGAGCGTCATCTTCCCCAGGAGCCGGTCGACGCGCCGCTCGACGTTGCGGTCCGCCGACTGCCGGGCGGGCTTGAGCGCCCTCTCGTCGCTCGACAGCGTCCCGGCGACCACACCACCGGCCGCCCCCATGCTCAGTGCGATCACCACCGCGCCGATCGCGGCCCTACGCCTGTTGTGCCTCATCGCCTCTCCTTTGCCTCACCCGCCGGGGCGTTGCTGGGTGTGTTGGCCCGACGTCGTCCGCCGCCGACGCCGGCCAGCGCCTGTCGAGTCGATACCCGCGTGCGCTACTCCCCACGCGCCCTGATGGGCATGATGGTCTCCGATGACGCTCACCGCGAAGGAGCTCACCCTGCATGGGCACCAGGTCACGTACCGCGTGGCAGGGAGCGGCCCGGTGCTCCTGCTCCTGCACGGCGTCACGAACTCGTCGCAGACGTGGGAGCGCGTCGCGCCGCTGCTGAGCGAGCGCTTCACGGTGCTCGCGCCGGACCTGCTCGGTCACGGCGAGTCGGCGACGCCGCGCGGCGACTACTCGCTCGGCGCGCACGCGGCCGGGATCCGCGACGTGCTGACGGCGCTCGGCCATGAACGCGTCACGGTGGTCGGGCACTCGCTCGGCGGCGGGATCGCGATGCAGTTCGCCTACCAGTTCCCGGAACGGTGCGAGCGGCTCGTGCTCGTGTCCAGCGGCGGACTCGGCCGCGAGGTCCATCTGCTCCTGCGCGCCGCCGCGCTGCCGGGTGCCGACTTCGTGCTCCCGCTGATGACGTCTCCGCAGCTGATCGGGCTTGGAAAGGGCGTCGGGTCGCTCCTACGGCGCGCGCGGCTCGCGCCCGAGCGGCGACGTGGCCGTGCTGGCTCAGGGCTTCGCGTCGCTCGACAACGCGGGCTCCCGCCAGGCGTTCCTCCACACCGTGCGGGCGGTCATCGACCCCAGCGGCCAGCGGGTGAGCGCCCACGACCGGCTGGCGCTGGCGGCGCTGATGCCGACCCTGATCGTGTGGGGCGAGCGCGACTCGATCATCCCGCTCGCGCACGGCGAGGCCGCGCACGAGGCGATGCCCGGCAGCCGGCTCGAGGTCTTCCCGGACGCCGGGCACATGCCCCACGACCACGACCCGGAACGCTTCGCCGCCGTGCTCACGCAGTTCTGCGAAGAGACCGACGGCGCCCGCCTCAAGGCGGACCACTGGCGGCCGCTCTTGGAGGGTTCGGACTAGCGCTTGCGCCGGAGCCGGCGCACGAAGCGCCGCAGCCGCTCGCCTGGCCCGAGGACCATCGCGCGAAGCACGACCGTGCCGTCAGGGCGGAGTTCGGGGATGAGCTCGAAGGCGGGCATGGCGGCCATGGTGGCGACCAAACCTGAGCCGCGGCTCAAGATTGCTTACGAAGAGTATGTGTGCGAGTTGCCACCTCTTGCCAGGTCCGTCCGGTGCGGACGCTCTCCGGCCGCTCGGCGACGATGTCGGAGCCGCGGCGGGCCGCGGCGTCGACCATCTTCACGAGGACCCAGCGCCGGTCGCCGGTCTTCGTGAGCGCAAAGCCGCCGTGCAGCTTGCTGCCGTCGAGCGTGACCACGATGTGCTCGGGCTCCTCGCGGTCCAGCTCGAACTCGCCCTCGTCCCACACGATGACCGCACCCGTGCCGCGGCGCGAGCCCTCGTGGACCCCCTCGAACTCCCCCGCTTCGAGCGAGTGGTCCTCGACCTGCATCGCCAGCCGCTTCACCGCCGGATCGAGCGACGGCCCCTTCGGCACCGCCCACGAGCGCAGCACGCCGCCGAGCTCCAGCCGCAGGTCGAAGTGCAGTGTCGTCGCGTCGTGGAGCTGGACGATGAAGCGCGGCACTCCCGTCTCATAGCAGTAGCCTGAATCCCATGGCCCGGTCGACCGCTCTCGTCCGCCCCGAGCAGCGGCCGGATCGTCGCGGGCGTCTGCGCCGCCCTCGCCCGGCGGTTCGACATGAAGCCGTGGCAGGTGCGGGCGCTGTTCCTGATCTCGTGCCTGCTGCCGGGGCCGCAGTTCCTGCTCTACATCGCGCTATGGATCATCCTGCCCAGCGAGTGAGGCCACGGGCGCGGCGCCTGCCTGAGTACCACGAGTGGGTGCACGAGACGCCGGTCATCGACGTCGTCGCGTGCGTCGTCGCCTTCTCCAGCGTCGTGATCGGCGGATACGCGGGCCTCTACGTCATCCTCGGCGCCCTCGCCGACCGCTGGGACATCGCGATCGCCGCCGCCCAGTTCTTCATCTACATCGCGATCGCGAACGTCGCGGTCGACGCCTGGCGCCGCTGGTACCGCCACCACGGCTGAACGCTACCGGCGGGCGACGACCAGCAGGTACTCGTACGGGTACTCGGCCGGCCGGCCCGCCGGAGCCTGGTTCGCGCGCGTGGCGAACTCGAGGAAGTCGCGGTCGAGCGCGGCGAGACGGTCAGGGTCGCTCTCGAGCGCGGCGCGGAGGGCGATCACCGGGCCGAAGGTCTCCTTGAAGAAGTCGCAGTAGGCGGCGGGGTCGCCGGGGCTGTACTCGACGTAGGACCGGCGGGTCAGCTCGAGCGACGCGATCCGGTCGCCGAACAGCTCGCGCACGTGCGCCTCGCTCCCCCACATGACGGGCGAGAGCGCCCCCGGGGGAGGCGGCGGCGCGTAGCGCCCGAACAGCTCGAAGAAGTCGCCGGCCAGGCCGTCGGGCGTGAAGTTGATCATGCCGATCGCGCCGCCCGGACGGCACACTCGAAGCATCTCGTCGGCGACCGCCTGGTGATCTCCGGCGAAGATGACGCCGACTGAGGACGTCACCACGTCGAACTCGCCGTCGCCGAACGGCAGCGCGGCCGCGTCGCCCTCCACCCAGTCGAGCTCGACGCCGCGCGCCGCCGCCTCGCGGCGACCCGCCTCGAAGTTCTCGGGCGTGAGGTCGAGCGCGACGACGTCCGCGCCCGCCTCGGCGGCGCGGATCGCCACGTTCCCCGTGCCGGCCGCGAGGTCGAGGACACGCTGGCCGGGAGAGATCCCGCAGGCCTCGACGAGGACGGGCCCGAGGCCCCAGACCGTGTGCTTGGCGAACCGGTGGTAATCGCCGAGGGCCCACATCGCGCGCTCCGTCGCCATCTCCGGGAACCTAGGGCCGGGCGCCCGCCGCGTCTTCGCCACGACCGGCCATCTTCGCGGCGATCCGAGATAGCCAGTCTTGGCTATTCGGACCGGACGGCGTAGGCGGCCGCGGCCGTGCGCGACGGCAGGTCGAGCTTGCGCAGCAGGTTCGTGACGTGCCGGTGCACGGTGTGCTCGCTGACGACCAGCCGCTCCGCGATCTGGCGGTTGGTCAGGCCCTCGGCGACGAGCCGGAGCACCTCGCGCTCGCGCGGCGTCAGCTCGGCTAGCGGCGCGCCGGCGGAGGCGAGCAGGCGCCGCGCCCGCCGGGCGTCGTGCTCGGCCCCGAGGTCGCTCAGGCGCTCGAGTGCCGCGGAGGCCTCGTGCTCGCCCGCCTCGACCCGACCGAGCGCCATCAGGCACGCGGCAAGCTCGAGCCGCGCCCGCGCGGCCTCGAACGGCGCGCCGCTGCGCTCGAAGCCGTCCACGGCGTCCTCGAGCAGCGCGCGAGCGCGATCGTGGTCGCCACGCGCGCACTCGAGCGCGCCCTCGGCGAGGTCGGCGGCAGCCTCCAGCGGCGCCGTGCCGACCTCGCCCTGCACCGCCCGGAGGGCCTGGACCGCGGCCGCGGCCTCCTCGAGCTCCCCGTGCGCCGTCCGGGCATGGGCCAGCAGCTCGAGCGCCGGCGCGCGATCCAGGGCGCGGTCCCCTGGCACCTGGCGCAGCAGCCGCTCGATCAGCTCGGCCGCCTGCAACGGCCGCCCTCGGTCGAGCGCCAGGCGAGCGCGGCAGAGGTGCGCCTTCGACGAGGAGCCCGCCTCGTCGAGCAGCCGCTCGGCGTCCGCGGGGCGCCCCTGCCGGCGCCGCAGCTCGGCCAGCGCCACGCGCGGGCCGCCGGCCCATGCGGGCCGTGAGCGCGAGAAGTCCTCGATCGACGCCTCGAGCATCGCCTCGGCGTCGCCCCAGCGGCCGCGCCAGAGATCGACGGCGCCGTACTCGGCGCGGCAGAACGCGAGCATGTACCGGCTGCCGTGCCGGTCGGCGAAGTCCGAGACCCGGTCGCACCACTCGCCCGCGCGCGTGAAGTCGAGCACCGCCGTGCAGGCGCCGACCATGATGCAGAACGTCCAAGCGGTCGCGATCGGGACCTCGGCGTCGGCCCCCAGCGCCGTGGCCGTCGCCTCGTCGAGACACCGCATGCCCTCGTCGACCCGGGCGCAGCCCACGAGCGTCGCCCCCTGGAGCGCGAGCCCCAGCATCTCGAGGTCGGCGACGCCGAACCGCCGCCCGAGCTCGGTGGCCTGCCCGGCCAGCGCCGCCGCCGTTTCCGTGTCGCCCTCCGCGTGCGCGAGATAGCCCTCGTGGAACGCCAGCCAGCCGTGCTCGGGACCCGGCTCGAGCGAGTCGAGCAGGCGATGCGCGCGCCGCAGCCAGCCGCTCGCCACCGACCACGCCCCGTAGAAGTCGAGCTGGTCGGCCGCCAGCCAGGTCGCCATCCTGGCCGCGCCCGCCGCGTCCCCGCGCCGGGTGTAGAGCCGGTACGCACCCTCCCGCGCGGCGAAGACGCCGTCCGCGTCGTCCAGCCACCACGCCGCCCAGCTCAGGCCCTCGAGCGCCTCGGGAGTCTCCTCGGTCCGCTCACCGCTCATACCCGCTCCGCGACCGGCTCCTCGGCGTGCTCGCGGAGCGCGTGGCCGCCGCCGCTCGCGGACGACGGCCACCAGATCCGATCGCCGAGCAGCTCCACCGCCGCGGGGACCATGATCGTGCGGACGACGAACGTGTCGAGCAGGATCCCGACGGCGACCATGAAGCCGATGTTGAAGGCGAAGGTCACCGGCAGCGTCATCAGCACGGCGAACGTGCCCGCGAGGATCACGCCCGCGCTCGTGATCACCGGGCCGGTGGCCTCCAGCGCGCGCAGCACCCCCTCGCGGGTCCCGTGGACGCGCGCCTCCTCGCGCACGCGGCTCATGAGGAAGATCGTGTAATCGACCCCGAGGGCGACCAGGAAGATGAACGCGAACGTGGGCAGCGACGCATCGACGCCGCGGCTCCCCTGGATCTCGATGAAGAAGAAGATCGAGAGCCCGAGCGTGCCGAGGAACGAGGCCATCACCGTCGCGATCAGCACGATCGGCGCGACGATGGCCTGGAGCAGGAGCCCGAGGATGATCGCGATGACGAGCAGCGCGACCGGGACGATCACGCGCAGGTCGCGCTCGGCGGCGACGTTGAGGTCCTGCTGGACGGCGCTGCCCGCGCCGACGAGCGCGGTGGCGCCACCCGGAAGGTCGCGCAATCGCTCGCGCAGGGTGTCCACGCGCGCGAGCGCCGCGTCCGAATACGGATCGTCGCTGAACGTCACGTCGAACCGGACGATGGCGCCGTCCTCGGAGCGGATCGGCTCCCCGACGGCGGCCACGGCATCGATGCCCTCCAGGCGCTCCCGGGCGGCCGCGACCTCAGCGTCCGTGACGCGCCCGCCCTCGCGCTGGACAAGGATCGTCGTCGGCCCGAGCGCGCCCTGCGGGAACGACTGCCCGAGCACGTTGAAGCCGTCGACGCTCTCGACCTCCGTCTTGAAGAAGCCGCCGATCGAGTAGTCCTCCTTGTAGGAGAGGAGGCCGAGGCTGAAGAACGCGAACAGCGCCACTGTCGCGGCGAGGGCCAGGCCGGGGCGGCGTAGCACCCGGTCGCCGAAGCGCCGCCACAGGCCGCGGCGCTCCACCAGGTCGACGTCCGGGCGGTAGGCGACGACCGCCTTGCGCGGCCAGAAGCCCCGGCGGCCGAAGATGGTCAGCAGCGCAGGCAGGAGCGTGAGGCCGGCGAGCAGCACGCAGGCGACGCCGATCGCCGACACCGGGCCGAGCGCGTTGGTCGAGCCGCTCTCCGCGAGCAGCAGAACCAGCATCGCGGTGACCACGGTGCAGCCGCTGGCCAGCACCGCGGGGCCGGCGCGACGCAGCGCACGGGCCATCGCCTCGTGCTTGTCCTGCACCCGGTGCAGCTCCTCGCGATAGCGGCTGACGAGCAGCAGGCAGTAGTCCGTGCCGACGCCGAACATCAGCACCACGAGGATGCTCGTCGCGTTCGAGTTCACCGAGTTCCCGGCATCCGCGTACAGGTAGATGAACCCGCTCGCGATCTGGTACGAGAGCGCGACGACGACGATCGGAACGATCGCGATGAGCGGCGCGCGGTAGATCAGGCCGAGCAGCACGAGGACGAGCGCGACCGTGGCCAGCAGCAGCTTGGTATCGACCTCGCCGAAGACCTCCTCGAAGTCGGCGAACAGGCCGAGATCGCCGGTCACGTAGGTCTCGAGTCCCCTGTCGCGGTCGGCACGCACGAGGTCCCGCGTCTCGTTTCCCCAGTCGCCGGCCTTGTCGAAGTCGAGCGGCACCGTGATCACCGTGTAGGCGGCGTCACCGCGTTCCGAGACGAGGCCCGGGGGCGCGTCCGGCCCGAATGGGACCTGCGCCGGCTGCGTGACCGGGATCGCCTTGTCGATCGCCCGCGCGTCGCGCGCGATCTTGTCCCTGTCGGCCTCCGTCAGCCCGCCCTGGCGGCGGTAGACGACCAGCCCGATGCCGGTCTCGCCACCGGGAAAGCGATCCTTGAGCAGCTCCTGGACCTTGGTCGACTCGGCCTCGGCCGGGAGGAAGCTCGCCGTCTCGTCACGCGTGACGTCGCCGAGCTTGGCGCCCAGCGGCGCGAGGGCGACGACCGCGATGAGCCACAGGCCGATCACCAGCCATTTGGTCCTGCGACCGGAGACGAAGGACGCCAGCGCCGACATTCGAAACGGAACCTATCGCCCCGCCGTCAGGCCGAGGGTCCATTCGGTGATCGTCTCGATCCATTCGCGCCCGAGCAGGTCGTTGTGGCCGGCATCGGCGAACACCTCGATCCGCTTCGGCTCCGGCGCCGCCTCGTAGAGCTCCTCGCCGTGCATGAGCGGGACGATCTCGTCGCGTGCGCCGTGGAGCACGAGCAGCGGCGCGCGGAGCCGCGGGATGCGGCGCAGGCTCGGGTAGGCGTCCGGCACCAGGGCGCGCGGGATGAACGGATAGTGCCGGCGGCCCATGTCCTGCACGCTCGTGAACGCGGACTGGAGGATCAGCCCCGCGGGCGGCCGCTCGAGCGCCAGCGCGAGCGCGACCGCGCCGCCCAGCGACTCGCCCAGGTAGAGCACGCGTGCCGGGTCGACGCCGTCTTGGCGGTCGAGTGCGTCGCGCGCCGCCCGGGCGTCACGGTGGGTTCCGTCCTCGCTCGGACGTCCGCTGCTGCGCCCATAGCCGCGGGAGTCGAAGGCGAGCACGTCGAAGCCGGCGGCGGAGAGCAGCGCGAGGTGCGGGAGGCGGTCGCCGATGTTCCCGGCGTTGCCGTGGCAGAGCAGCACGTGGCCGATCACGGGAGCGGTCGCGGGGACCCACCAGCCGTGCAGGCGCTCGCCGTCGTCGGCGCGGAACTCGACGTCGGTGAACGACAGGCCGACTGCGGCCGGCGTCTGCGCGATCGTCCGGGCGGGCAGGTACAGCAGGGCGCTCATCAGCCGGCGCCGAGGAGAGCTCTTCCTCACCCGCCGGCGGCTTCGTTCTTCAGGAGGTCGCGCGCCTCGCCGATGGGGACGTCGCGGATCAGCTCCAGCCCCTCCCGTTCCCCGTTCCTCGCGTAGTCGCGGGCCTGCGCGGCGGTCGTCAGGACCAGATTGCCGGCCGGCGACTCGCCGCCGCCTGCCGCCTTGTGCTCCCTCAGCTCCGTGCGGGTGTCCCGCACCACGCCGTTGAGATTCTTGACCGCGTCCGCCTCGCCGGCGATCGCCGCCGCCACCGCTTCGTCGAGCCGGGTGACGAGGTCGTCCATCGCCGCGTAGTAGTCACTTGACCCCGGTGTGGCTGTGGCCGCGGGCGTCGACTCGCCCTCGCTCGCGCCGTCGTCGCCACAGCCGCCCAGCAGAAGGGCGGCGACGACCGCCCAGAGGACCGCGGCGCGGGCCATCGGGCGAGTCTACGTGAACTCGAACCGCGTCCCGACACTGTTCTGGATGAACGCGTCGGGGAACCTGGCGGCGATCGCGTGGATGGCTCGCCAGCCCGTGCAGTGGCAGGGGATGAGGTAGTCGGGCGAGAAGGCGGCGAGCGCGTCGCACGTCGGCTCGATGGCCGTCTGCCTCCTTCGATGTACGGTGCCGAGCCTATGCGCCTCGCAGTCCTCGGGACCGGCCGGATGGGAGAGCTGCGGGCGAGAACGCTCGGCGCGCACGGCGAGGTCGTGCTCGCGGGAGGCGACGCCGAGCGCACGCGGCGCGTCGCTGACGCGGTGGGCGCGCGGGCGGCGACGGTCGAGGAGGCGCTGGGAGAGCGGCCCGACGCGGTCGTGATCGCCTCGGCCACCGACCGCCATCCCGAGCACATCCGTCTGGCGGCCGCGCTCGGCGTGCCGGTGCTGTGCGAGAAGCCCCTCGCCCTCACGCTGGATGAGGCGCGCGAGGCGGTCGACGCGCTGGCCGGCGTGCCGGCGCAGATCGGGTTCCAGCGCCGCTTCGACCCGGGGCTCCAGGCGCTGCGCGCGGCGGACGTCGGCACCGTCTACAGCATCCGCATCACCGACCGCGACGCGTCCATCTCGCCCGAGCACTTCATCCCGGGCAGCGGCGGCATGTTCCGCGACATGCACGTCCACGACTTCGACATCGCGCGCTGGCTGACCGGGAGCGAGGTGGCGAGGGTCTACGCGACCGGCACCGTCCGCAAGCACGAGCGCTACGCGCGGCACGGCGACGTCGACACCGCCGCGATCGTGCTCACGATGGACGACGGCGTGCTGGTGACGATCGACGGGTTGCGACACGACCCGCGCGGCCAGGACGTGCGGGTGGAGATCGCGGGCTCCGAGGACGTGGTGGCGGCGGGGTTCTCGGACCGCACCCCGCTGCGCGGGGTGTCTGGCTGGACCCCGAGCGCGGCGGGCTGGGAGTCCTCCTGGGACCGCTTCGCGGACGCGTTCGTCGCGGAGACGGAGGCGTTCGTGAAGCTCGTGCGCGAAGGCGGCGAGAGTCCCTGCTCACCTGAGGATGCGCTGGCTGCGCTCGAGGTGGCCGTGGCCTGCGACCGCTCCCGTGCGACGGGCCTGCCGGTCGACCTCGGTCAGTCGGCGGGGACGAGCGCGGCGAGCGCCTCGTCGCGTGAGGGGTAGAGCGCGAACTGGTCGGAGAGGCCCGACAGCTCCAGCACTCGCCGTACGGGCCCGAACGGGCAGACGACGCCGAGCTGGCGATCCTCACGGCTGAGCAGACCGCGGGCGCGCAGCAGCACGTGGAGGCCGCTGGAGTCGATGAAGTCGAGGTCCGAGAGGTCGATGATGAACGCGCCGACGCTGTCGCGGATCGCAGCGTCGATGACGGCTTCGAGGGTCTCCACGACATTGATGTCGACCTCGCCGTGCACGGCGACGCCGGGCGCGTCGCCCATTCCGGCGTCGTCCACCTCGAACATGCTGCGTTCCTCTCTCGTTGACATTCGGTCGCGGACGGTAGGACGTGTGGTGAGCGGCGTCGGCGCGCGGGTCGGCCCGGCGACGTCCGAGCGCTGACATGCGAGGTCCGGCGCCGTGGCGGGTAGGCGGTGCGCATGGCCGGAGCTCCGACCATCAGCATCGTCGAGGCCGACCCCGATCTCGCCGACCTGCTCGACGAGCGCAACCTCGAGCGGGCGCGCCGGGAGGCGGTCACGCGCGTCAACCGCCTGTCGCCGGGCGAGTGGGACGCGGCGGCGGCGCACGAGCCGGCCGAGCATCATCACGGCTTCCTGGTCGTCGACGGCCTGCTCAGCCGCACGGTCGACGTGCTCGGCCGCCGCTGCGTGGAGCTCGTGGGCCATGGCGACGTCATGCGGCCGTGGCGATGGGACGACGAGGGCTCGCACGTCCGGGCCGAGATCGGCTGGACGGCGCTCGAGCCGACCCGGTTGGCCGTCCTCGACCACGCCTTCGTCCAGCGGATCGTCCCCTGGCCGCAGCTCGGGCTCGAGCTCTTCAACCGCGGGACGAGGCGCGCCCATCACCTCGCCGTCGCGCTCGCGATCGCGCACCACCAGCGAGTCGACGATCGCCTGCTGTTGACGCTCTGGCACCTCGCCGAGCGCTGGGGCCGCGTCCACACCGACGGCATCGTCGTCCCGCTCCCGCTCGGTCACCAGCGCCTCGCCGACCTCGTCGGCGCCCAGCGCCAGTCGGTCACCAGCGCGCTGGGCGGGCTGACGCGGGACGGGTCGATCAGCCGCCGCGAGGACGGCAACTGGGTCCTCCACGGCAACCCGCCTGCCGATCTGCGCCACCACCGGCTCGTGGCCGCGCTGAGCTAACGGCTCTGTGATTGAGTATGTGATCTGCCCGTGATACGGTGTGGGTCCGATGGCTGTCGCTGAATCTCGACCCGGCTTTGCAGCACACACGCAGGCCGTCCGCGCCACCTTCCCGGAGGTGGTCGCCGCGCTGCGAGAGCTGCTCGGCCCTCGCCTCGTCGCCTATCTCGGTGCCGTGCGCGAGACCCGCGCCGTGCATCAGTGGGCTGACGGGACGCGCGAGCCGTCCGATGCCGTGCAGCAGCGCCTTCGCGTGGCGCTCCAAGCGGCGGCGATGCTCACCGAGGCGGAGTCGCCGCGGATCGCGCAAGCCTGGATGCAGGGCCTCAACCCCCAGCTGGAGGACCGCTCGCCCGCGCGCCTCCTGCGTGAGGGCGACGTCCAGGAGGTCGGCCCCGCCGTCATCGGGGCGGCGCGCGCGTTCCTCGTCGGTGGATGACGCCCCGGCTGGCGATCGCGAGTCCAGAGGGCTGGATCTACCGCGTCGCGCGTGCGCCGGACGCGTGGACGTGGCCGGACTGGATCTACGCCCACGAGGACGGCACGTTCGGCAGCCGCTTCGACGATCCGCGCGGCGAGTACCGGGTCCTCTACGCGAGCAGCCGGCGCGAGGGCGCCTTTGCCGAGACGCTGGCGCGGTTCCGGATCGACCTGCACGTAGCGGCCGAGCTGGAGGCGATCGAGGGCGATCCCGAGGACGCCGACTATCCCGAGCCGGTGGCCGGCGGCGTCGTGCCGATCGAGTGGCTCGAGACCCGCGTCCTCGGCACCGCCCAGCACGACGGCGGCTTCGTCGATCTCGGCCACTCGGACTCGCTCGCCCACCTCCGTTCGGCGCTCTCGGACCGGGTGCTGCACCACGGCCTCGACGATCTCGACGCCGGCGACGTGCGCCGCCGCGCGCCACGCCGCCTGACGCAGGAGATCTCCCGCTACCTGTTCGAGCACGAGGGCGACGCGATCGCCGGAGTGCGCTACTCGTCGCGCCTCGGCGACGAGCTCGTGAACTGGGCGATGTTCGAGCCGAATCGGCCGTCTGCCGCCAAGAGCGCGGCGATCGATCGCGACGACGAGGCGCTGCGCGCGGTCTTCGAGCGGTTCGGCCTTCGCTGGTCGGCTTAGCCGCCGACTGCGACCGCTGGATAGCAGCGCCCCCGGGCAGGTCAGCGGAACGCGGCGAACGTGACGCGCATAGCGAGCGCGCGGAGGCGGCGCGGACGCCGGCGCGTGGGCGGCTGCTCGTCGGTGCCGCGGCGGGCGAGGCGTGCGGTGTCGGCCTTGCGCAGTCGGTCGTTGGTGATCGTGTTGACGATGGTGCTGGTGGGGAACACGGGGAGCTCCTGGACGGGGACCCGGCGAGACTCCCTGGTCGAGCTTGGCGTGACCTTGGCGCGAGCTTGGCGCGCGGTTGTCACCCGCCGCGCCGCGCAACGGCGATCACCCGAGTGCCGCCCGCCGGCGAGAACGTGACGTTACGGCGAGCGACGCGCTCGGCATTCCCGGACGCAGCCCGCAGCGTCCGGTGCCGCAGGATCTCTGCAAGCGCGACCCGCATCTCCATCTCGGCGAACGCAGCGCCGATGCACCGCCGGACGCCGCCGCCGAACGGGACCCAGGCAGAGGTCGAGGACGCGCCGTCGAGGAAGCGCTCGGGACGGAACGCGAACGGTTCGGGGTAGCGGTCGGCGCGGGTGTGCGCGAGCCAGATCGCCGGCGTCACATCGGTTCCGGCCGGCAGCACGTGGCCGTCGACGCGAAGCGGCGAGACCAGCCGCCGCCCGGCCAGCGGGACGACCGGCCGCAGTCGCAGGGACTCCGTGACGACCGCGCGCACGTACGCCTGCTCGCCGGCGTCGAGCTCGGCGACGAGGCGCTCGAGCACGGCCGGGTGGCGGACCAGGAGGTCGAAGGTCCACGCCAGGCCCGTCGCCGTGGTCTCGTGACCCGCGAGCAGCAGCGTCATCAGCTGATCGCGGATCTCGGCATCGTCCAGCGGCTCGCCCCCCTCGAATCGCGCCGCGACCAGCATCGAGAGGATGTCCTCGCGCGGATCGGCGCGGCGCTCGGCGATCTCCAGGTCGAGCATCGCGTCGATCTCGCCCCGCAGCGCCTGGAGGCGGGCCAGCGGGTCGGGCGCCCCGAGGCGCCGCGAGAGCAGCACGGCGAACTGGAGGCCGGCAGATGCGGTCTCCGCCAGCAGGCGGCCGACGCGATCGGCGAGCCGCGTCCGGCGGTCGGGGTCAGTCACGCCGAACACCGCGCGCAGGATCACCTCGAGCGTCACGCCCTGCATGCGCGGGTGGATGGAGAACGGCTCGCCTTCCGGCCACGTCTCGACATCCCGGGCGACGACCTCGCGAACCGTCGCCTCGTACGCGCGCATGCGCGCGCCATGGAACGGCGGCAGCATGAGCCGCCGGCGGGCCAGGTGCTCGCGCCCCTCGAGCAGCAGGAGCGACCGCGACCCGAGGATCGGCAGCAGCGCGAGCGACCGGCCGGGAGGCAGGCCGTGCTCGGGGTTGCCGTAGAGCGCCCGGATCGCCTCGGGATCCGAGAGCATGACCATCGGCGTCCGGAAGCCCAGGAACCGCACGCTGAACGTGTCGCCGAACCGCCGGCGGCAGGACTCCAGGAACGAGATCGGCCGCAGCAGCCAGCGCAGCGTCTGCAGGACCGGCGGCTCGCTCGGGCCGGCGGGAAGGTCTGTGCGGAGTGCGGGCACGGGTTAAGCCGACGGTACACCGGGCGGATTGTGGACGCTCTTTGCGGGTATCCATCTGCTCGATCGGGTCCGCCCGGGGGGGCGGGCCTCGCTATCTCCTCAAGAGGTCCGATGAGCACCTGCGACCACGCCGGGTTCCACTCCGGCCAGGGCCGATACACGGCCGACAGCGCCCAGCTCCGCTACGTGATCGTGTGCGACAACTGCGACAGCGAGCTGCGCGTCCTCGAGTCGGTCGAGTACCGCCCCGAGCCGCAGCTCGAGCCGGCGACCCCGGCACGCTGAGCGGCGCCGCTACTCGCGATCGCCCAGGGCGACGGCCACCTTGCGCCGCTGCTCGGCCGTGTCGCGGCCCTTCTCCCGCGGCAGGAGCGTGATCGCCTGCGTGATCGCCGTGTCGATCTCCGCGCCCCACAGCGGGCGCTCGAGCTTGCCCGCGAGGCCGCCGAGCGAGCGCCCGAGCCCGCGCCAGCTCAAGCCGAGGCTGGCGAGGATGGTTCCCGCGCCGGCCACGACGGCCGCGTCCGTGTCGGTCGAGACGATGAGCGCGACGCCGCCGCCGAACAGCGCGACGATGACGAGGACGACGAACCAGAACCGCCTGAGCACCGTCCAGGCCATCGTGCGCATCCGGCGCGACAGTCGCTCCGCGGCGTCCAGGTAGTCGTCGATCTCCAGCATGTCCGGGCCGTCCTTCTCACCGGAGAGCAGCGCCCGCCACAACTCTCCCTGCCGCGCCAGCTGCAGCCAGGTCTCTTGTTTCTCGGGGGCCACGTCGCTGCGCGTCTCGATCGAGGCGCGCCACTCGTGAATGGAGGCGCGAACGCTGTGGCCGGCGTGGGGCGCCAGCGCGGACCCGAGGTCGTCGATGGCCGCCACGACGGGCGCGATGGCAGGCCCGGTGAGGTGGCTCTTGAGCGTCGCGTCCGGGTCGGGACGCGACGTGAGCGTGAGGAGTGCCCGCCCGACGGCATAGGCCTTGCCGAGCCGCACGTCGGTCGCGCTGAGCACCCCCAGCGCCTTGCTGTCGAGATCGCCCGCGGCACCCCGTCGCGCGTCCGCATCCGCGGCGGCAAGGCATTGCTCCAGCTCCGTCTGTGGAGCTGGCAGGGTCGCCTCCTCCACCAGCTCCTTGAGCTTCGCGAACGCGACCGTCGCGTGGCTGCCGCAGAAGTCGACCACCTGCGCGTCGGTGATCGCCGCGCCGATCCCGAGGTCACCCCGCGACGCGGCCGCCGTGAGGCGCGGCTGACCCGGATGGGCGAGCGCGGCCACGTACCACCCGAGCGTGATGGCGGCCGCCACCTGCTTCTCGGCCTTGGCCGACTCCTGCCCGCGGACGGTCGTGATCAGGGCATCAGCGAAGGCGGATGCCAGGTCCGACGGCTTGCCGTTTTCGGGCTGAGGGGCAGGCTTCTCGGCCTGCACGACGGTCGCCATGGGGTCCTCCGGTCGCGCGTGTGACGCGAGCCGACCACACCCGGCGCTCAGCGTCAAGTGATCAATGAGATGGAACCCCGCTTCCCCATCCGGTGTAAGCGATGTGAGTACGCCCGCGATCGGAACCTCCATGCGACGCCTCGTCCTCCTCACCGTCCTGCTGACCTCTCTCGCGGTCGCCTCCCCCGCGGCGGCCAAGGAGGTCCAATCCGTCAAGGCCTGCGGCGCCGGTGACTGCGAGACGTCGAAGGCCGCCGGCCTGATGCGCGGGATGACCGACGTCGGCCCGCCGACCAGCGCACCGCAAGCGGCAGCTCCGTTCTACCGGCTGACCATCGCCATCGGGGACGGTGACAAGACCTTCGAGCACTTCAAGTCGTGGTGGGTGCCCACAGCGGGAGTGCTGCTTGGACAGGACGGCACCTGGATGGCCGCGAGGCCGGAGGTCCGCCGCGGTCTCGATCGCCTCACGCACGGTCTTGCGGCGTTGCCCGCGGCTCGGCTCCCGGGCTTCCCGGCTCCCGACGCCGCCGTCAGCCCGCCTCGGCCCGCGTCGGCGGCGGTCACGTCGGACAGCGGCCTGCCGGTCGTGCCCCTCGTCGCCGCCGTCACGCTCCTCGCGCTGGTCGGCCTGCTCGTGCGCCGGCACGTGGCCGGGAGCGGACCGTCCGGCGCGCTTGGCTCCGCGGAGTAGCGGCGCGCTCGCGCCGCGTCACCGGCCGAGCTCGGCCCAGATCACCTTGCCGTCAGACGTGAGGTCGACGCCCCATCGACTCGCGAGCGCCGCGACGAGCTGCATCCCGCGTCCGGATGGCGCCGTCTGCGAGGAGCCTTCCCGCACGGTCGGCACGACCCGGCTCTCGTCGCGCACGAGGATGCGAACGGTTGAGTCCCGGCCGCGGATCGACACGGTGAAGGGCGAGCGGGCGTGGAGGACCGCGTTGGCGGCGAGCTCCGTGATGACGAGCCTGGCGTCGTCGAGCAGGTCGCCGTCGTAGCCCGCAAGCCGGAGCGTGTCGGTCAGCAGGCGCCGCGCGGCCGTCGGAGCGGTGATCTCGGCGGGGAACCGCCACGTCGTCTCGAGCGGCGGCGCGGACACGGCGGCGTCGTGCAGATGGCACACCTGCTGAAGCGCATCGGCGTGCTCATGCCCCGCGACGGACTCGCTGCGATAGGCGCAGTACAGCGAGAACGGGACCTCGGTCGCGAGCTCGTTCCACAGCGTCTCGAGCTCGATCGCGCCGATGACGTCGCCCGCTTCCCAGAGGAGGGCCACCATCTCGCCGTAGGCGACACACCGGCCGCCCGGTGGCGGCGGCGGCGCGCACGAGCGAGCCGATGACCTCGAAGAAGGCATCCCGATCGATTGACCCCTCGCGCGTGAACTGCGCGAGCGTCGCGGCGGCGTCGAGCGACACCACCGTGCCTGCGTCGAGCCCCGCGGCGACGTCGACGCCGGCGTCGCGCAGGTACCCCTCGAACGCCTGCGATGCGCCTCGGTGGCGATGACGATCGCCACCGCCCCGGCATGAGCGCCGTCGGCGAGATACCCGCCCGCGCCCGCGATGAGCTCGGCGTCGGTCTCGTAGAACTGGACGACGTGGTGACCAGCTTCAACCGCGTTGTGCTCGATCACCGAAGACATGCCCGGCGCATGGTAGACGCGAAGCGCAGCCAGGCTGCGCACTTCAGTTGCCTGAACGCCACCATGCGCCGTAGCGTGGCGCGGTGAGGCGGGCTGCCGTGACGCAATGGGCGGTGGTGGCGCTGGTATCCCTCGCCGCGTTCACGTCGGCCGCTGCGGCGCGGAGCGCGTACGCCACCTCGTGCGCTCGCACTCGGACCTGACGACATAGTCCGGATTGCCTCGGCCGCCGAATGTAGAGTTTGTGCTACATTCGTAGTCATGGCAGACGTTTCGTCACGAGACCTGCGGAATCACACCGCCGATGTGCTCAAGCGCGTCGAGGCTGGCGAGCGCCTGCGAATCAGCGTGAACCGACGCCCGGTCGCCGAGCTCGTACCGCTCGACCGGCCGCGGTGGGCAAGCGGCGCCGCGATCGAGCGAGTCATTCAGGAGGCGTCGGCCGACGCGGCGCTTCTCGAGGACCTTGAGGCGATCCGCGGCCAGATGGTCGATCCGCGGTGAGCTCGGGAGCCGTCCTCGACACGTCGGTCTTTATCGCCAGCGAGCAGGGTCGGCCGCTCGGACGACCGCTTCCGCACGCGGTTAGCGTCTCCGTCGTCACCCTGGCCGAGCTCGAGCTCGGTGTGCTGGTGGCTCGGGACTCGGATACCCGGTCACGGCGACTCGCGACGTTGACACGCGTGCGCGAGCAGACGGCGGGCCTTCCGGCCGACGATCGGGTCGCCTCCGCTTACGCACGGCTCGCGGCTGGCGAGCTCGCAGCGGGTAGGAAGCCTCGGGTGCACGACACCTGGATCGCGGCGACGGCCCTGGTCCATGGCGCCGAGGTCTGGACCCAGGACGCCGACTTCACGAGCTTCGCCGCGGTCGAGGTCGTTCGCGTCTAGCCCTCCCCTGACTCCTTCGGCGAGCCGGTGACCACGCGCACACCGCAGAGGCGCGATGGCCGGGCTCCTCATGTCGTCCGCACGGCGCCGACAAGATCAAGCCACGAGACAAGCGGGAGCGGTCTGTCTTCCGCCAGAAGCGTTCCAACGTCCACCGCCGTGATCCACCATGGGGCAACCTCGACTGGCGCAACTCGGCAACAGAGAGCTGCACCCGAGCTCGGTCTCGACGCGACGGGAGCGTTGGATTACTCGCTCAAGGTCAAGCGGGTCCGTTAGGAGGCCGCCCGGCGGCCCCCTTGTGGAGGGCCGCCGGGCGGGTACGACTCAGTCCGGCAGCAGCTCCATGCCGTGGCGCAGGACGATCTCGGCCGCGTTCTCGGGCGGCAGGACGCTCGCCGGCGGGACGGTCGGCGCCTCGGCCGGCACGCTCACGTCCTCGATGAACGCGTCGAAGCCGCCGGGCGTGAGGACCCAGATCATGCGGGCGCCGTCGGGACCGACGGTGAACCGGTGCGGGATGTCGCGCGGGCCGTACGCGTGCTGGCCGGCGCCGAGCTCGACGGTCTCTTCGCCGACCTGGATCGTCACGGTCCCCTCGAGGACGTAGAAGCCCTCGTCTTCGCGGTAGTGCACGTGCAGCGGGGTCTGAAGGCCGGCAGGCGCGGTGACCTCGAGGAGGGTGTACTGGCCGTCGGTGTCGGCGGCGGACGCCTTCACCTCGGCGAGCATGCCGAAGAACCAGTACTGCCGGCCACGGGCGGTGGGGGACTGCGGGACGATCGACGGAGCTGCCATGCGTGCCTCCTTGCGGGGCGGGGGGAGGGATTTGGGGAGAACGACCGCGGCGACTATACTTAGGCGGAGAGAATTCGTCAAGCAAATGTCTCCGCGAAAATACGACATGACTCGCAGGGCATCCGCCGTCGCGCAGACGCGGCGGCGGATCATCGACGCGACCCGTGCGCTGCACACCGAACAGGGGATCGCCGCGACCAGCTGGGACGACATCGCGGCGCGCGCGGGCGTCGGCGTGGGAACCGTCTACCGCCACTTCCCCTCGGTCGACGAGCTCATCCCCGCGTGCGGCGAGGTCTCGATGCAGATCGTCGCCCTGCCCGACCCTGAGGGCGTGGCCGCTCTCTTCGACGGCGTCGACGCACCGGCGGAGCGCATCGAACGCCTCGTGCGAGAGGTGTTCGCGATCTACGAGCGCGGAGCGCCGGAGCTACGCGCGATCCGCAACGACCTCGACGTCCACCCGCACGTCGCCGAGGCCGGCGCGCAGCTCGAGGCCTCGCTCACCGCCCTCGTCGATGCGGCCGGGATCACGCCCGCGGATCGCGCGGTCGTCCGCGCGATGCTCGATCTCGGCACCTGGCAGGCACTCCGCGACCACGGCCTTGGGCCGGCGGAGGCCGTCGACGCGGTGAGCGAGATGCTCACGACCATCAGCCCGGCACCTGCCGCAGAGCGCGAGGTCGGTTGACGAACACGTTGTCGAGTGCCTTCCGCAGCTCGCCGCGCGCTGCGAGCTTCGCGCGAAGGCGGTCACGCCGTTGGCGGCCGGGCGTTCTTGCGCTCGAGATCCCCGCCGAGCGCGCAGTCGACCTCGCCTGCCGCCCATGGTGGCCGCGATGCAGCGCGCCCTGCGTAGCGCCGGGACCTCGCGCGGCACCGGTTGACACCGGCTGAGCGCAGAGTGATAGTCGGGTTAACTGCCCGCTGAGGAGAGGGGAAACGATGAGTCGGAGCTGGCACGTGCGCGTCGCCGCGGCGTCGGTGGTCGCGGTGCTCGGGACGGGCGGGGTCGCGAGCGCGGATCCGAACAACAACAACTCGGAGAAGCTGCGGGCCGCTGTGAGCGCGGCCGGGATCCTCGAGCACGAGAGCGCGCTCAGCGGAATCTCGGGCGCGTCCGCGGGCAACCGCCTGGCGGGCGCTCCGGGCCATGACGCGTCCGCGCAGTACGTCGCCCAGCGGGCGGCGGCCGCCGGGATGAATGTGTCCTTCCACAACTTCAACTACGCCCTCGACTTCCTCGCCGACTTCACGCCGCCGCAGCTCGCGGTGACGGCGGGCGGGCCGGCGCGGGCGTTCGTGCCCGGGATCGCCGGCGGGTCGCTTGGGGGCGACTTCGGCTCGATGTACAACTCGCGCTCGACCAACATCACTGCGCCGGTGTTCGCGGTCGACCTCAACCTCGACCCTGCGGCCCCGGTCAACACCAGCACGAGCGGCTGCCAGTCCTCCGACTACAACGGGATGCCGGCCGGTGCGATCGCGCTCGTCCAGCGCGGCACCTGCACGTTCGCGCAGAAGTTCAAGCTCGTGAACCGGTCCGGCGCCGGGGGCATGATCCTGTTCAACGAGGGCCAGCCGGGCCGGACCGTGCCGCTGTGGTTCGACGTGACCGGCATCAGCGTCCCGGCGATGGCGGCCACCTATGACGCGGCGGCAGCGCTCGCCAACGGCGTCGAGAGCGGCGCCACGGGCCTGACCGCGCGCTTCAAGATCGACTGGCGCCCGGGCACGTACCCGACCCGCAACGTGATCGCGGAGACCGCGTCCGGCGACCCGAACAACGTCATCGTGGTCGGCGGGCACCTCGACAGCGTCGGCGTCGGGGCGGGCATCAACGACAACGGCTCGGGCTCGGCGGCGATCCTCGAGATCGCCGAGCAGCTGTCCGGCGTGGCGCTGCGCAACAAGATCCGCTTCGTCTGGTTCAGCGCTGAGGAGTCCGGGCTGCTCGGCTCGGAGGCCTACGTCGCCAGCCTCCCGAGCACCGAGCGAAGCAAGATCTCGGCGATGCTCAACTTCGACATGGTCGGCTCGCCGAACTTCGTGCGGTTCGTCTACGACGGCGACCTGTCGGACTCGGAGCCGCCCGAGGGCGGCGCCCCGGAGGGCTCGGCGCAGATCGAGCGCCTGTTCCTCGACTACTTCGCGAGCCAGGGCCTCGCGACGCGGCCGACCGCTTTCGACGGTCGCTCGGACTATGGGCCGTTCATCGAGGCGGGCATCCCCGCCGGCGGCCTGTTCACGGGCGCGGAGGGCATCAAGACTGCCGAGGAGGCGACCGTGTTCGGCGGCACCGCCGGGCAGCCGTACGATCCCTGCTACCACCTAGGCTGCGATGGGCTCTCGAACCTGAGCCAGCTCGCGCAGGAGCAGATGGCCGACGCGGCGGCGCACGCGACGATCACGCTGGCGCAGAGCAACCAGGCTGGCGGGGGCCCGCGCGGGCGGGCGAAGTTCGACGTCCGGGCGTTCCCGAAGCCGAAACCCCAATCGGCTTCGCAGCTGTAGCCACCCGTCGGGCGGCGGGCGCCGGTGATCGCGATCACCGGCGCCCACGTCCCGCTTCCGCGATGCTTCCGCGGCATGAACACCTTCGCCCGCAAACTGCGGCGCCTTCGGGGTCCGGAGGCTCAGGTCGGCGAGCCGTGCCAGTCGCGGAACGCATCGAGGAGCGGCGAGATGTCCCGCGGCTCGACGTCGTCGCCGCTCGCGCGCGCGAGCGCGATCGTGGCCTGCACCTGGGCGAGGTAGGTCTCGCACCCCGGGCATGCGGCGAGGTGCGCCTCGAACCGTGCGAGGTCCTCGCGCGGCAGCGCGCCCTCGAGGTAGTCGGTGACGAGCTCCACGAGCTCCCTGCACGTCATATGACGTGGTCTGCCCGCTGCGCCGGGCGTTACACGCGGCGGTTGCGGAACGCGGCGAGCACGGTGTCGCGCAGCTCGGCCGGGACCTCGTCGTCGTCGATGCGGCCGACGGCGGCGATCGTGATCCGCATCTGGTCGAGGTACCACCGGCATCCGTCGCACAGCGCCAGGTGCGCCTCGAAGATCGCGACGTCCTCGGGTGAGAGCTTGCCCTCGAGGTAGTCGGTGACGACCTCGACGACCTCCTGGCAGCTGATCGCGGTCCCGTCAGCCATCGATGTGCCTCTCGAGCGCGGAGCGCACGCGCGAGCGCGCGCGGTGCAGAAGCACGCGCTGGTTGGCCTCGGAGACGGAGAGCGTCGCGCACACCTCCTCGGCGCTGTAGCCCTCGACGTCGCGCATGCGGATCACGGTCTGCTGGGTGAGCGGCAGGTCGGCGATGGCGCGCATTGCGACGCGGATCGTCTCGCGATCCTGGGCGAGCTGGTCGGCCGCCTTCCAGTTGGCCGGAAAAGCGCGCCAGCCGCCGGTGTACTGCTCGTGCGGGCCGCGGAAGCGCTCAGGGTCGACGGCGGGGGCGTCGTCCTCGGGCGCCAGTGACGCGAACGGCACCGTGCGCGCCTCGCGCGTGCCACGCGTCTTGGCCTGGTTGACGAGGATGGACAGGATCCACGTCTTCAGCGACGAGCGACCCTCGAAGCGGTCGAGGCCGTTGATGACGCCGAGCCAGGTCTCCTGCACGACCTCCTCCGCCACGGCACGGTCCTTCACGTAGGTGCGGGCCACCGTCAGCATGGTGCCGTAGAGGCCGGCCACGAGCCCCTCGAATGCGGCCTCGTCCCCGGCGCGCAGGCGCTCGAGCAGCGCTGCCTCGGCGGCGGCGGGGTCCGGGCTCTCCACGGCGACGTCGGCCATGTCCCGCCGAACCTACCGGCGGGCCATGGCCGTAGTCCACCCGTTCACGCAGCGGTGACGAGCACGAGCACACGGCCGTCGTGCACTGCGGCGACGTCGGCCGCGACCGCGTCGGCGTCGAGCCCGGCCTCGGACAGCCGCTTGGAGAGCTCGTGGTGCGAGGCGATATGGACGCGCCGGACGCCGTTCTCGTAGGTGGTGATCTCGTCGCGGTCGATGTCGCCGAAGCTGCCGCGCCGCTGCTCGCCGGCGCCGGTCGCAAAGCTGCCCATGGCGTCGGCGGTCGAGCCGGTCATGCCGGCGTAGCCACCGACCGTGACGGCCTCGCCGGCGTACGCGCCGGCGCGCTCGGCGCGATGGTCCTGCGTCATCCGGCCGCTGATGACGCTGATGCGCGTGCCGGGCATGCCGTCGGTCAGCAGCTGCTGCACCGCGGCCTCGGCCTCGGCGTCGGTGGTGTAGGAGGAGCAGGTGGTCTGCATGGCGGATCCCTTCGGTTGGGGTTGGCGCCGCAGCAGGGCGAGGCCCGCGGCGGGGAACAGCAGGACGGAGATCAGGCCGGCGCCGACGAGCGCCGCGCCCTCCCCCGCCCCGATCAGGTCCAGCTCGCGGCCGATCGCCGTAGCCGCGACCAGGAACGGCAACGACGTCGCCTGCATCAGCCCGGCCACGAGCACCTCGCGGCGGTCGAGCAGGCGTCGGTACAAGAGCGCGGGGATGCCCCGCACGACCAGCAGCGCCGCGACGAACAGCGGCACCATGGCCAGCGCCGAGGCGCTGCCCGTGAGCGCGGCGAGGTCGAACCGCACCCCGGTCGTCACGAAGAAGATCGGGATGAACACGCCGAACCCGATCGCCTCCAGCTTGTGGCGGAAGTCGGGGTGCGTCATCGCCCGGTCCGGGTCGGCGAGCGAGAGGATGGCGCCCGCGGCGAACGTGCCGAGGATCACCTCCAGCCCGAGCTGCTGCGCGGCCGCGGCGAAGCCGACGAGCAGGACCAGCGCGCCACGCACCCGGATCTGGGCCGTGGTGTCCTGAAGCCGCACCAGGTCGGCGCGGATGCGCATCGAGCGCTGCGCGCCGCTCACGACGCCGAACACGGCGAGCGCCAGGCCGAGCAGGCCGCCGATCAGCACCAGCGTCGCACCCGGCCCGCCCTCGCCGGCGAAGAACAGCGAGAGCAGGATGATCGCGGCGAAGTCGGCGATCGATCCACCGGCGATCACGAGCTGCCCGAGGCCGGAGCCGATCCGACCCGTGCCTGGACCGGGCTCGTGTGCGCTGCGCTGTGGTGGGCGCGGCGCCAGGATCGCCGGGCCGCGCCGTTCGTCGCCCTGGCCGCGTTCCTCGCCGCGGTGGGACTTCACGGCGCCTGGGACGGCCTCTATTCGCCGCTGGCGTCGGCCGTCGTCGCCACCACGAGCGCGATCCTGCTACTCACCTGGCTCGTCGTCGCTCGCCGGGAGGCGAGCCGTCATCGTGACGCAGGCAGGCCAGAGGTAGGGCTGGCCCGAGCCCGCGTCTCCGGACCGCCGGATGCGCATGTCGGGCCGGTGGGCATGGCGCAGGCGATCGACTGAGACGAAAGTGGCAGACATGCCCGACGTCAAACGCGCCGGTTCTCCCGCCGGCCTCGAACAGGAGCCGGCATGAACGGCCACGACGCCGCCCGCACCTGGTGGCACCAAGCACGGCGCCGACCCGTCGACGACGCCTACACGCTGTGGTTCAACGCCCACAGCCGCTGCAGCCACGCGCTAAAGGCGTGGAACACCGCCGCGCCGGCGAGGCGCGCGGCCGCCTACCGCGCCTACCTCGACGAGCTTGCCCTGGAGGAGGAGGCCGCCGGCATCCTCGAACGGCTCCACGTGCAGGCCGCCGCCTGAGGCGAGAGCCTCCGACGGGACTCGCGACCACCGCCCGAGGCGGTCACAGCGATTCGGGCGGCGGCGAGTACCCGCCGCGCCCGCCCCCTATAGCGGGCAATTGCCTTCGCCGCTTCCCGTCCACTGGCGCATCGAGGATGAACCGGGCTTGCCGTCGTCGGTCTAGCGGCTGCCGTCCGGCTTGCAGAAGAGGGGGCCGTCGTCGGCCTGGCAGATCGGCCAGAGGCGCTGCCTTCGAGCACACGCGGCGATGTAGAACGTTTCTCTGTTTGCGGGTGCAGGTGAAGCGGAAGCGCGGGCTGGCCCGGAGGGAACCTCCCGACTTCAATCACATACGCCCATCCACCTCGGTCGGTCCGACGCGAAGGGGGTCCGACGCCTCGGATGAACGGACAACGGTGCATCCATTGATCGTTTCCATGTGTACCTCCTATTGATGAGCCTTATCGATCCGCGATAGCCGGGAGATCGCCGAAAGGGTCGCTCCCGGATGCGTCGATCCACTGCTTGACCTGGTCCGCTGGGGCGAGGACGAGGTCTCGTAAATCGAAAGGCGGGCAAACATGCTGCTCGGCGGTCGGGATGGTTGGGAGGTGACCTGAGGACGCGGCAAGCGCCGCACCGCGGCGCGGTGGTCTGACCGATCGCTGGGTGCGGCGCGTCCGGCTCATCGTCGTTCAGCTCGGCGGCGGCAGCGGACCGATCGCGCCCGTCTGCTCCCAGACGATCCGCCAGTTGCCCTTGCGCCGCTCGTAGTACGCGGTGGTCCACGCCGGGTGGGTGAGGTGTCCGATGCCGGCGACGACGATGTCGATGTCGTGGCTGTAGCGCAGGACCGCCGTGGTCCCGTGCCGGCGCACCTTGATCGGCGAGGTGACGGTGTCAGACAGGAAGTCGACGGCGCCCGAGCCGACGCCGCCAAGGACGATGTCGCGAGTCAGGACCTCGCCGAGCGGGTTGATCAGCTCGAAGTCGCTCGCGATCAGCGGACCGGCGACGCCGACGTCGGCGTCGACCAGCGCCTGCAGGCGCTTCTGCTCGATATGGCGCAGCCGCTCGACCTGGCGCGACTTGCCGGCGCCCTTCGAGTGGTCGCCCTTCGCCGTCTCGACCGTCGGCAGCAGCAAGGCCGCGACCACCGCAGTGACCAGCGTGTATCGAACCAGTGGCATGGACACTCCTCTGTGGGTGTTGGGAACGGGCGTCGCCGAGGCCATCTCAGCTCTCCGGCGATCGTGGAAGCCAGGCATGTCGCCTCGGTCTAAGGCGCCTCGCCGCAGCGGCGATCGCCCTGGCGGCCGGCAGCCAGGAGGCGCGCGCGCCGCCGCGACGGCACGGGCACGCCGGCGTCAGAAAGCACCAGGGGCACATGACTCAGGCTGAGTCGCGGTGGACGATCTCGTAGAGCCCGACGCTCTCGGGTCGCATCTCCAGCGCCGGTCGGATGGGCTCGGGGACCTGGGCGCGGGTCTGTTCGTACAGGGTGGTCAGGAGCGTTTCGGCCTCCTGCGCATGGCCGGCGCTCGCGTAGAAGCCGATGCCGACGAGCCGGGCGTTGTCGCGGTCGACGAGCGTCATCGAGCCGCGGTAGCCGGGGAGGCCGCCAAAGGGGTCGGTCTCCGTTGTCTCGACCCAGTGCGTGACCTGGTCTGCAAGGTCGAGGTCGACGTTCTCGTAGATGGACAAGCGAGCGAACATGGGGGCTCCTGGGTCGGGAGGTTCAGGTCAGGCGGAAGGCCGGCGGCAAGGACAACCAGGTCACCGGTGGTGCGGGCACCCACGCCGCTCGAACCGACTTGGGCGCGTCGTCGGCCGCCGCCAGGTTCGGCGCGCGCCGAGGTTGCCCTTCGGGCGGCGGGTGATGCGTAGCGTGGTGCGACATTGCGGCCTCCATCTGAAGAGCGATGAGGCGCTGATCGTCGGGGTCGGCGCGAACGGGCCGCTAAGAGCGACTAACGCACGACTAATCGCCGTCTTGCGCGCCGGTCGGCGCAGCTGTAGCGTCGCCGCGAGCGCTCGATGGAATTCCGCATTCTTGGGCCGGTCGAAGTGCGCGACGACGGGCGCCTCGTGCGGCTCGGAGGCGGCAAGCAGCGCGCCGTCCTGGCGCTGTTGTTGCTCAACGCGAACCGGGTCGTCGCCAGCGAGCGCATGATCGAGCTGCTCTGGGGTGAGCGGCCGCCGGCGACCGCTGCGACTGCCCTGCACGGGCACATCTCGAGCCTGCGTAAGGCGCTTGGTCCGGACGTGATAGCGACGCGGCCGCCGGGATACGTGCTGGAGACGGCAATCGGGGAGCTGGATCTCGAGCGCTTCGAGTGGCTGCAGGCCGAGGGCCGCGACGCGCTGGAGCGGGGCGATCCCGGCCGCGCGGCCGAGCGGCTCCGCGCGGCACTCGGGCTCTGGCGCGGCGAGGCCCTGAGCGACATCGGATTCGAGCCGTTCATCCAGACCGAGGCCGCTCGGCTCGAAGGCCTCCGCCTGGACCTGGTGCAGGACCGCATCGAGGCGGACCTCACCGCGGGGCGTGGAACGGAGCTCGTCGGTGAGCTCGAGCGCCTCGTCGCAGCCGAGCCGTTACGCGAGCGCTTCTGGGCCCAGCTGATGCTCGCGCTCTACCGCTCGGGCCGCCAGGCGGAGGCGCTCGACACGTACCGGCGCGCCCGTCAGACCCTCGTCTCGCAGCTCGGCATCGAACCCGGGCCCGAGCTCCGCGACCTCGAGCGCCGCATCCTCGCCCACGATCCGACCCTCGGACCAGGACCGCGAGTGCCGACGCCGCTGCGGCGGAGTGCGAACGCGCGCCTCGCGCTGGTACTGATGGCGCTGGCGGCAATCGGCGTCACCGTGACCACGCTGCTGCTCTTTGGCCGCGGCTCGGGCCAAACGGCCGTGCCGGCAGACTCGGTGGCGATCATCGATCTTCGACGCAATGCCATCGCCGGGGCGATCCCTGTATTGCAGGACCCCGGGCCGATCGCGGCCGGCGCGGGCCTCGTGTGGGCGGTCAACCTCGACAGCCAGTCGGTGTCGCGCATCGACCCGCAAGCCAGGACGCTCCTCGGCACCAAGGGAGTCGGTGAGGTTCCCGGCAACGTCGCGGGAGCTACCGGAGAGGTATGGATCCTGGACCGATGTTCGGGGGGCGAGCCAGGGAGCCTGCTTCACATCCACACCACCGAAGGCGGAGGCATCGACCTCGACGAAACGATCTCGCTCGCGACTCGGACTCCCAAACAGGGAACCGGAGCCGTCCCACTGCAAACCGCGGCACGGTGCGGCCTCGCCGCCACCGGCCAGTCCGCATGGGTCGCGACCAACATCCCGCCCGGGCTCGTCCGCGTCGACTACGATCGGGCCTCGGCAACGTCGTCCGTCGTCCTGGCGACCCCGCTCGCCCACGCGCCGGCCGCCATCGCCGTCGGCGCCGACTCGGTCTGGGCCATCGACGGCGAACAAGATGTCGTGCGGCGCATCGACCCCGACAGCGGGAAGGTCCTCCGCGCCATCCGCGCCGGGAACGCCCCAGTCGCCATCACGGTCGGCGAAGGTGCGGTCTGGGTGGCGAACGGTGACGACGACTCGGTGTCCCGCATCGACCCGCGGACGAGCTCTGTCACCAAAGCGATCTCGGTCGGCGACCAGCCCGCCGCCGTGGCGACCGGCGGCGGCTCGGTGTGGGTAGCGAACAGCGGTGACGGCTCCGTCTCGCGGATCGACCCCCGCACGGATCACGTCATCCACACGTTCTCCGTCGGCCACAGTCCCCAAGGCGTCGCAGTCTCCGGGGGCGCTGCGTGGGTGACCGTCCGGCCGTGACGGGACCCGGGCCCACGAGGACGTCGCTATCGAGAACGCCTGACACACGTGGCGGAGTCGACGCCGTCGGCCTGGACTACGACGGTCAGTCCGTCGGACAGGCCACGCAGGACGGGGAACTCCCGCGGAAGCCGAACCGCCTGAGCGGTGGCGTCCCGCCGCGGCATTCGCCATAGGAGACTGCGTCGTCGTCGACGAAGCGGTACCCGCTGAGTACCCGGCCCCCCGCCACATCTCGGGCTGCGGCTGGAGTTCGCCAGCGGCGACCCGTTCGTGCTCAACGACGTCATTAGCCGCTGGCATGTCCGCGAGTGGGACGAGATCGCGCGACCTCCGGTTCCCGCTCGCTGTACCGCCGGTTGTCGGCCGCGGCCAACGTTCCTTCGGCGTGTTTGGCGCTCCGTGCCATTCAATCGGACCGCCGGCGACCGTAGCTTGCCGCGCTATGAACCTTGCAGCCAACCTCACGGCCGCCGCCACCCGCGAGGGCGCACGCACGGCGCTAGTGCTCGGCGACGAGCACCTCAGCTACTTGGAGCTCGACGTCGCGAGCGCGAAGGTCGCTGGCATGCTGCGCGCCCGCGGGCTGCGGGCGGGAGACCGCGTCGCCGTCATGCTCCCGAACGTCCCGCAGTTCGCGATGGCGTACTACGGCGTGCTGCGGATGGGCGGCATCGTCGTGCCGATGAACCCGCTGCTGAAGGCGCGCGAGGTCGAGCACTACGTCGGCGACTCCGGAGCGGCGGTCGTGCTCGACGACCCGGCCGCGCTGCCAGGCGAGAACGAACCGGACTTCGGCGTCGCCGAGCGCGACACGGACGACACGGCGGTGATCCTCTACACGTCGGGCACGACCGGGAGGCCGAAGGGCGCCGAGCTCACGCACGGCAACCTCTCCCGCAACGTCGACGTAATGCGCGGGCTGATCTCGGTCGAGTCCGAGGATGTCATCCTCGGCGCGCTGCCGCTGTTCCACTCCTTCGGGCAGACCTGCGGGCTGAACACGGCCGTCGCCACCGGCGCCTGCCTGGCCCTCATCCCCCGGTTCATGCCGGGCGCCGTGCTCGAGCTGATCGAGCGCCGGCGCGTGACCGTGTTCGAGGGCGTGCCGACCATGTACGCGGCCCTGCTGCATACGGCCGGCCGCGAGCGTCACGACGCGTCCTCGCTGCGCGTCTGCGTGTCGGGTGGCGCCGCGCTGCCGCTCGAGGTCCTGCACGGGTTCGAGGCGGCGTTCGGCTGCGCAGTGCTGGAGGGCTACGGGCTGTCGGAGACCTCGCCGGTTGCGTCGTTCAACCGCGCCGAGCTGCGCAAGCCGGGGTCGATCGGCACGCCGGTCGACGGCGTCGAGATGCGGCTGCTCGATCCCACGCCGGAGGGCGTCGGCGAGATCGCGATCCGCGGTCACAACGTGATGAAGGGCTACTGGCGCAACCCCGACGCGACGCGCCAGGCGATCGACGGCGACGGCTGGTTCCGCAGCGGCGACCTCGCGCGCATCGACGAGGACGGCTGCTACTTCATCGTCGACCGCAAGAAGGAGCTGATCATCCGCGGCGGCTACAACGTCTATCCGCGCGAGGTCGAGGAGGTCATCTACGAGCACCCGGCCGTGCGCGAGGCGGCGGTGGTCGGCATCCCCCACCCCGAGCTCGGCGAGGAGGTCGGCGCCTGCGTCGCGCTGAAGGAGGGCGCCGACGCCGGCGAGGCCGAGGTGCGTGAGTTCGTCCGCTCCCAGGTCGCTGCGTACAAATACCCGCGGCACGTCTGGTTCGTCGACGAGCTGCCGAAGGGCCCGACGGGCAAGATCCTCAAGCGCGCGATCGACGTCCCGGAGCAGGCGGCCGCGCGGTGAGCACCGCCGCCGCCGCGCGCGGAGCGCTCGAGATCCTGCTGACCGACGCCGCCGTCGGCGGACGCCGCCGGTTCGTCCCGGCCGGGGCGGCCGCGCGGACCGCCGCCGGCCTGGCTCAGCGGCCGCGCCGCCCGGTCGCGCGCGCCACGGCACTCGGCGGCGAGCTCGCGCGCGTCGTGACCGGCCGCTCGCAGCTGCGCCCGGCAGCTGGTGACCGGCGCTTCGCCGACGGCGCATGGGAGACCAACCCGCTGCTCCGCTCGTTGCTACAGGCGTACCTCGCAGCGGGTGTGGCGGTCGACGGCCTGATCGCCGACGCCGAGCTGGACTGGCGCGACGAGCGGCAGGCGCGCTTCGCGGCCGGCAACGTGCTCGACGCGCTCGCGCCGACGAACTTCCCGCTCACCAACCCGGCCGTTCTGCGCGAGATCGTCGACCACGGCGGGACGAACCTGGCGCGCGGCGCCCGGCAGCTCGTCCGCGACGTCTCCCGCTCGCCGCGGCTCCCGGCCAGCGTCGACACCAGCAGCTTCTCGGTCGGCGAGAGCCTCGCGACGAGTGCGGGCTCGGTCGTCCTGCGCACCGACGTGTTCGAGCTCATCCAGTACCGGCCGTCGACGCCCGACGTCCACGAGGTCCCGGTGCTGATCGTCCCGCCGACGATCAACAAGTTCTACGTGCTCGACCTCGCGCCCGGGCGCAGCCTGGTCGAGCACCTGCTGGGCGAGCGCCAGCAGGTGTTCGTGATCTCGTGGCGCAACCCCGGCCGCGAGCACGGGCACTGGGACCTCGACACCTACGCCGAGGCCGTCCTCGAGGCCCGCGCGGCGGTCGCGGAGATCACCGCGTCGCGCCCGGTTCACCTCACCGTGGCGTGTTCCGGCGGGATCATCACCGCCGGCGCGCTCCCGCACCTCACCGGCGACGACGTCGCGAGCCTCACGCTGCTCGTGTGCGCGCTCGACAACGCGCGCGCCGGCACGGCGTCCGCGCTCGCGAGCCGCGAGGTCGCGGCCGCGGCGGTCGCCGAGTCCGCGCGCAAGGGGTACCTCGACGGCCGCGCGCTCGCCGGCGTGTTCGCCTGGCTGCGGCCCAACGACCTCATCTGGAGCTACGCGGTCAACAACTACCTGATGGGCCGCCGGCCGCCGTCTTTCGACGTCCTCTACTGGAACCAGGACACGGTCCGCCTCGCGGCCGGGCTGCACCGTGACTTCGTGCGGATGGCGCTCGAGAACTCGCTCGCGCGCGCGGGCGCCGTCGAGGTGCTCGACGAGCCGGTCGACCTCGGCGCCGTTACCGCCGACGTCTACGCCGTCGCCGGCCTCAACGACCACCTCGTGCCGTGGGAGAACGCGTTTCGGAGCGCACGGTTGTTCGGCGGCGAGAGCCGCTTCGTGCTGTCCACGAGCGGCCACATCCAGGCGCTCGTCAACCCGCCGCGGCCGGGCAGCCGGTCGAGCTATCGCGTCGCGGCCACTGGAGCGGCGGCGCCCGACTGGTTCGACGCCGCCGCGGTCACACCCGGCAGCTGGTGGCCAGACTGGACCGCGTGGCTGGCCGAGCGCTCGGGTGAGCGCAAGGCGGCGCCGGCGAAGCTCGGAAGCCGGGCGCACAAGGCGCGCGGAAAGGCGCCGGGGAGCTATGTCCACGCGGCCTGATCGGTGGTGGGGCCGCCCGCTCGCCGAGTCGCGCTGGGCGCTCGAGCTCGCGCGACTGTCGGTCGACCCGGTCCTGCTGGGCCGCGGCGTCGCCCGCGGCGACGGGCGGCCGGTCGTGCTGATGCCCGGCTTCCTGGCCGGCGACCCGACGCTGCTCGTGCTCGCCACCTGGCTGCGGCGGATCGGCCACCGCCCCTACGGCTGCGGCTTCGTCGCCAACGTCGACTGCTCCGACCGGGCGCTCGAGCGGGTCGAGCGACGGGTCGAGCAGCTCCACCGCCGCCACGGGCGCCGCGTCGCGTTGGTCGGGCACAGCCGCGGCGGCCATTTCGCACGCGCGCTGGCGCACCGCCGCCCCGATCGCATCTCCCACGCGGTCTCGCTCGGCGCCGACCTCCAGCGGATGTTCGGCATCAGCGCCCCCACCCAGGCCGCCGTGATCGCCGCGCGCCGCGGGGTCACGGCACTGCGCCGCGGCCGGGCGGACCACTGCCTGACCGCCGACTGCACGTGCGCGTTCGCGCGCGACTTCGCCGCGCCGCTGCCGACGGACCGGGTGCGCTTCACGAGCGTCTACTCCAAGGGCGACGGCATCGTCCACTGGCCCGGCAGCGTCATCGCCGGCGCCGAGTGCATCGAGGTGACCGGAAGTCACGTCGGCCTCATCTTCAACCGCAAGGCCTACCGCGCGATCGCCGGCGCGCTCGCGCTCCCGGAGATCACATGATGCTCGGCACTGCACTCGTCACCGACCACTTCCTCGTCCGCGACCAGTTCGACGAGGCCGAATGGGAGCCGTTCCTGCGCACGCGCCGGTTCGTCGACGAGGAGGTGCTCCCGGTCATCAACGACTACTGGGAGCGGGCCGAGTTCCCGTGGCCGCTCGCGCGCCGGCTCGCCGAGCTCGAGCTGCTCGACGACGACTTGAGCCCGCTCGCGCTCGGCCTCGTCCATATGGAGCTCAACCGCGGCGACGGCAGCCTCGGGACGTTCTTCGGCGTCCAGACCGGGCTCGCCATGAAGGCGATCGAGCTGCTCGGCTCACCGCGCCAGCGGGCCCGCTGGCTCGCGCCGATGGCGCGCCTGGACGCGATCGGCGCGTTCGCGCTGACCGAGCCCGACCACGGCTCGGACTCGGTCGCGCTCGAGACCAGCGCCCGCAGCGACGGCGACACCTGGGTCCTGAACGGTGCCAAGCGCTGGATCGGCAACGGCACGATCGCCGACGTCGCGGTCGTGTGGGCACGCTCGGCCGAGGACGGCCAGGTCAAGGGCTTCCTGGTCGAAACCGACACCCCCGGCTACGAGGCCGCCGTGATCGCCGGCAAGGGCGCGGCGCGGGCGGTGTGGCAGGCGGACATCCGCCTCGACGGCGTCCGCGTGCCGGAGTCCGCCCGCCTCCCCGGCGCGCGCACGTTCAAGGACGCCGGCCGCGTGCTCGTGACCACGCGCGGGACCGTCGCCTGGGGCGCGCTCGGGCACGCGATGGCCGCCTACGACATCGCGCTCACGTACGCGAAGCAGCGCCACCAGTTCGGCCGGCCGCTGGCGAGCTTCCAGATCGTCCAGGACCGGCTCGTGAAGATGCTCGCCGAGGTCACGAGCATGCAGCTCTACTGCATGCAGCTCGCCCGCCTCGCCGACGCCGGCCAGGTCACCGACACGATCGCCGGCCTCGCCAAGTTCAACAACACGCGCAAGGCGCGCCAGGTGATCGCCGAAGCACGCGACCTGCTCGGCGGCAACGGCATCCTGCTCGAGAACCACGTCATCCGCCACATGAGCGACATCGAGGTGCTGCACACGTTCGAGGGCACCGAGACGATGCAGGCCCTGATCGTCGGCCGCGACATCACCGGCATCGGTGCCTTCGCCTAGCGTGCCACCTCGAGCACGACCTTGCCGCGCTTGTCGGCGGCCATGCTGCGCTCGAACGCGCTCGCGGCCTCGGCGAGCGGGAACACGGAGTCGATGGCGGGTGCCGGCCAGCCGTCCTCGAGCCGCTTCGCAATCTCCACGAGCTGCCGGCGGTTGGACTCGACGACGAAGTACACGCTGCTGACCCCGCTCGCCCGGGGCGGCTCCTCGGCGATCGAGACGAGGCGGCCGCCCTCGCGCAGCACGGCCGGCGAACGCAGCAGCCGCTCGCCGCCAGCGGTGTCGAACACGAGGTCGACGGGTGCGATGCCGACCTCCCACGGCCCGGCCGTGTAGTCGACGACCACGTCAGAGCCGAGCTCTCGCGCGCGCTCGACGCCGTGGCTCGATGTCGTGACGGTGACGTGGGCGCCGCGATCGCGCGCCAGCGGCGTGGCGAACTGGCCGACCCCACCCGTCGCCCCGTGGATCAGCACGCGCTCGCCGCTCGCCAGGCCGCCGTGGTCGATGAGCCCCTGCCACGCGCTGAGCGCGGCCAGCGGCGTCGCCGCAGCTTCGATGTGGCTCAGCCCACGCGGCCTGGATGCGAGCCACTCGAGCGGGACGGCGGCGTATTCGGCGGCGACGCCGTCGCGGTCGAACGCGGTCATCCCGTACACCTCCTCGCCGACCGCCACGCCGGTCACGCCGGGCCCCGGGGCCGAGACGATGCCGGAGAGCTCGTAGGACGGGATCGCGGGGAGCCGGTCGACGGGCCATTCGAGCTCGTCGCGCGTGATCGCCGCGGCGTAGACCCGCACGAGCACCTCTCCCGGGCCCGGCGCAGGTGTGGCGACCTCCTCCACGACCACCGGGCCGCCCGCTGCGCGCAGGACGACCGCGGACATCGTCGCGGACGTCATGCCGCCTCCAGACCGATCAGCAGCTTCCGCAGCAGGTCGTCCAGGCTCCGAACGTCGTCCTGCCCGAGCGATGCCAGGAGCCGGTCCTCGTTCGCAATGTGAAGGTCGACGGCCCGGTCGATCGCGCGCTTCCCCGCCACGGTCAGCCGGACCAGGGTTCCGCGCCGGTCCGCGGGGTCGGGGCGTCGCTCGATCAGCCCCGCCCGCTCCATGGTGTCCAGGCGCTTGGTCATGCCACCCGACGAGAGCATGACCGCCTCCATCAGCGCCTTCGGATTCAGCTCGTACGGCCGACCGGCCCGCCGGAGCGCCGCGAGCAGATCGAACCACCCACGCTCGAGCCCGCGTTCGCGAAGCGGAGCCGACAGCCGGTCGTCGGCCAGCCGTGCGACCAGCATCAACCGCCCCACCGCGCCCATCGCGGTCGTGTCGAGCTGCGGCCGCTCACGCGCCCACTCGGCCAGGATCTGGTCCACGCGGTCCGTCGTGACGGCCGTCATAACGGGCAACCTAGCATATGTCTCGTGAGCAAGAGTCTTTCTAGCGAGACATATCAGGTGCCGTAGACGCGTAGCGCGATCAGGAGGTCGAGCACGTCGGCGACGTGCCGCAGGTCGCAGCCGGTGCGCTCCTCGATCCTCCCGAGCCGGTAACGCGCCGTGTTCGGATGCACGAACAACCGCTCGGCGGCGACTTTGGTGTTGAAGTCGGCGGCCACGTACTCCAGCAGCGTGGTGGTCAGCACGCCGTCCTCGGCGAGGTCCTCGACGACGAACTCGCGCACCTTCGGCGGGATGCGGCGGCGGGCCGTCTCGGCGCCGAACAGCGCCAGGCAGTCGAACGCGCTGAGCGCCGGCAGCGCGACCACGCCGCCCGACGCGCGCACGCGCTCGAGCGCGCTCACCGCCTCGCCGTACGCCTCCGGCATCCGCTCGAGCCCGGTCTGGAGAGTGCTGACGCCGATCGCAAGCGCGATCCCCTCGCCCGCGAGCTGCTCCTGGGTGGTCTCGAGGGCCTCGATGAGCGCCTCGACGGACCGGTCGACGGTCGACACGACGACGACCTCCTCGTGCCGGACCACCGCCACCGGCGCGACCGCCGCGCCGACCGCGCGGGTCAGCGCCACGGCCGCCGAGCGCAGCTGACGCTCGTCCTGCGGCGGGGTGATCGGATGGGCCGCGATCAGGATGCACTGGGCGCCGGGCACGAGCCCGGCCTCGCGCGCGGCGGTGAGCTTCGGGCCTGGCGCCGGCGGACGGCTCGCGAGCAGGTCCTCGAGCAGGTCGCGCCGCGTGCGCTCGCCCTGGGCGTGCAGGAGGCGCTCGGCCTCGAGGTAGACGTCGGCCGCCTCGGCAGCTGCCATGTTGATGTAGCGGATGATCGTCCCGGCGGCGTCCATCGCGCTCATGCGCGCGGCCTCGCTGTCGGCGCCGGCCAGCAGCGCGTCCCAGAACTCCTCCTGGTAGATGCGGAACGCCTGCATGAACGCAGCGAGCGGGATGCGGCCGACGCGCCGTGTCGCGCGCGCGCGCATGAACGACAGCTCCTCGCGCGGCGGCGGATGGCCCTCGGCGACGCTGCGCGTCATGAGGTCGTGGTGCAGCGCGACGTGATTGCGCACGTCGTCGACGAACGCGGGGTCGACGATCGCGCGGTACTCCGGGATCTCGGTCCGGATCCGGTGCAGGCCCTTCTCGATGGTCTCGTCGCGGCGGGCGGTGAGCGCGTCGATCAGACCCGCGAGTGGGTCGGGCTCCTCCAAGGCCCGATCATACGGCGGATCGAGCATGGCTCCGCCATGTTCGCGAAGCGAACTCGCAAGGCCAAGCTTGCTTGGCCCGCTCACGCGGCGATCCCGTGCGTGGCAGGGATCACGATCGCCCGCTTGACCACCTTGCCGGTGCTGCTGTGAGGCAGCGCGGGCGCGAACCAGATGTAGCGCGGATAGCGAGCGGTGCGCTCGCGCGCGTAGTCGCGCAGCTCCTCCTCCGTGACGGTCGCGCCGGCGACGACCACGACGTACGCAACGACCTCCTCGCCGAGCAGCGGGTCGGGGACGCCGAGGACGGCCGCCTCCGCCACCTCGGGATGGCCGTGCAGCACGTCCTCGACCTCGCGCGGGTGGACGTTGCGGCCGTCGCGGATGATCAGGTCCGTGCGGCGGCCGACGATCCGGAAGGCGCCGTCGTCGTCGACCCGGGCCAGATCGCCGGTGCGCAGCCAGCCGTCCTCGGAGAGCACGGCGCGCGTGGCCTCGGGGCGGTTCCAATAGCCCTTCATCACGTTGTGACCGCGGATGGCGATCTCGCCGATGCCGTCGGCGCTGTCGAGCAGGCGCATATCGACGCCGTCCACGGGCGTGCCGATCGAGCCGGGGCGGCGCGGATCCGAGAGGCGGTTGAACGCCGCCACCGGCGAGGTCTCGGTGAGGCCGTAGCCCTCGAGCAGCCGCGTGCCGAGCGCTTGCTCGCACGCGTCGAGCAGTTCGGGCGCGAGCGCCGCGCCGCCTGAGACGCACAGGCGCAGCGCGGGCGTGCCCCGCCCGCCGTTCGCCAGCAGCCGCGCGTACATCGACGGTACGCCGACCAGCACAGTGACCCCTTCGAACGGTTCGAACCGGGCGGCGAGGACGAGCCGGGCGCCGGCCAGCAGCGGCGCGTTGAGCGTGCAGGTCTGGCCGAAGGCGTGCGCGAGCGGGAGCACCGCGAGCACCGCGTCGCCGCTGCCGTAGGCGAACAGGTCCGCGGTGACGCGCGCGTTGGCGAGCAGGTTCGCGTGCGTCAGCTCGGCGCCCTTCGGCTCGCCGGTGACGCCCGAGGTGTAGACGATGACCGCCGTGTCGCCGGCCTCCCGCTCGACCGCCGCGACCGGCTCGGCGTCGTCGAAGAACGAGCCCGGCGCAACGAGCCAGGCTGGCTCGTGGATGGTGCGCAGCTCACGCCAGGCGATCAGCAGCGCCGCGCCGCAGTCGGAGAGCGCAGCGCGCACCTCGTGGCGCGTGAGGTCCACGTCGAGCGTGACGGCGATCGCCCCGGCGCGCAGGATGCCGAAATAGGCGGCCGCGAACTCCGGCACGTTCGGCACCATCAGCGCCACGCGGTCGCCGGACCGGACGCCCTCCGCCGCGAGCCGCCGCGCGACCTGCGCGCTCGCGCGGTCGAGCTGCGCGTAGGTGACGCGGCGCCCGCCGCGCCGCATCGCCTCGCGCTGCGGGTGGCGGCTTGCCGATTCGATGAGGACGCTCGCGAGGTTCACGCCCGCGCGACGCTAGCTCCCGACGGGTGGTGCGCACATCGTGCGCCGGTGCCGAAGCCGCGCCTCCGCCGTTGTCATCGGTGCACAGCAGACCCGTTCGGTTGTCCGCGGACGACAACGCCCGCCGTGCAGGTTCGGGCGCCGGTGCCGAGGTTTCGCCTCCCGGACGACCGTAGCTTGCTGCCTCGTTCGCCGGTCCGGCGACGCGAGGAGAGGAGAGAGGGATGGGCCTGCTCGACGTGCAGGAGGTGACGGTCCGATACGGCGGCGCGGTGCTGGCGCTCGAGGACGTCTCGCTCGCCGTCGCGCCCGGGGAGACAGTCGCGCTGCTCGGCGCCAACGGCGCGGGCAAGACGACGCTCCTGCGCGCGATCGGCGGGCTGCTTACGTACCACGGCGGCGCGGTGGTGAGGGGCAAGATCCGCTTCGACGGCCGCTCCACGCGTCGCGCCGACCCGGCGTGGCTCGTGGCGCGCGGGATCGGCCAGACGCTCGAAGGTCGGCGCGTGTTCTCCGACTTGACGGTCGGGCAGAACCTGCGGCTCGGCGCGTTCACGGCGCGCGAGCGCGGCATCCGCACCGAAGTCCTCGAGCTGTTCCCGATCCTGGGCGAGCGGCTCGACCAGCCCGCCGGCCTGCTGAGCGGCGGCCAGCAGCAGATGCTCGCGATCGCCCGCGCCCTGATGGCGCGGCCGCGGCTGCTCCTGCTCGACGAGCCGTCGCTCGGGCTCGCGCCGATCGTCGTCGGCGAGATCGCCGAGGCGCTCAACCGGATCGCCGAGGGCGGCACGGCGATCCTGCTCGCCGACCAGAGCACGACGCTCGCTCTCCGCGCCACGCGGCACGCCCATCTGCTGGAGAGCGGCCGCGTCCTGACGAGCGGTCCGACCGATGAGCTGCTGCTCGACGACGCTGTACGCGCGTCGTACCTCGGGACGTCCGGCGGCCATGCGCTGGTCGAGGGGGAGGCGGCATGAGGGCGCTCGAAGTCCGCGGTCTCACGCTGCGCTTCGGTGCCGTGACCGCGTTCGAGGGTGTCAGCTTCGACGTCGAGCGCGGCGAGCTGTTCGCCGTCATCGGTCCGAACGGAGCCGGCAAGAGCTCGCTCCTCAACGCGCTCTCGCGCGTCTACGAGCCGGACGCAGGGAGCGTGCTGCTCGACGGCCGCGACTTCCTGCGAGTCCGGCGCGACCGGCTCGCCGCACTGGGCGTCGCCCGCAGCTTCCAGAACCTTGGGATCTTCCCGCACCTCACGGCGCTCGAGAACGTGCTCGTGGGCCGCCATCACCTCATGCGCTCGGGCATCGTGCGCGGCGGCCTCGGGCTCGCCGGCCGCGAGGAGCAGCGTCACCGCGCCGCCGCGGCGGACGCGCTCGAGTTCGTCGGGCTCGCCGGCCACGCCGACACCGAGGTGCAGCTGCTCCCCTACGGCCACCGCAAGCGCGTCGAGCTGGCGCGCTGCCTGGCGATGGAGCCGCGAGTGATGCTGCTCGACGAGCCGGTCGCGGGCATGAACGCGGCCGAGCGCGCCGAGGCGACGCGGCTCGTCCAGCGCCTGCGCAGCGAGCGCGGGCTGACCGTCCTGCTCGTCGAGCACGACATGGGGATGGTCATGGAGGTCGCCGAGCGCATCCTCGTGCTCGACTTCGGGGTCCCGATCGCGGTCGGCACGCCCGCGCAGATCCAGGCCGACGAGCGCGTCATCCGGGCGTATCTGGGTGAGCCGTTCGCGGAGCAGGCGGTGGCGGCATGACCGAGTTCCTCCAGCTGCTCTTCCAGGGCGTGTCGCTGGGCTCGACCTACGCGCTCGTCGCGCTCGGGTTCGCGGTGGTCTACCGCTCCAGCGGCGTCATCAACTTCGCGCAGGGCGCGATGCTGCTGCTCGGCGCCTACATGGTCTCGTGGCTCGCGGTCGACGTCGGGCTCGCGTTCGTGCTCGCCGTGCTCGTCGCCACCGTCATGCTCGCGCTCGCCGGCGCGGCGCTGCACCGGCTGGTCCTGCGCCGCGTCGTCGGCCAGCCGACGTTCGTGCTGGTCATGATCACGATCGGGGCCGGCATCGCCGTCACCCACGGGGTCGAGGCCGTGTTCGGCCCGGACCGCCGGCTGCTCGGCGACCCGTGGGGCGCGGCCGCCTTCGAGGTCGGCGGCGTCACCATCAACACGGTCAAGGTCTGGGGCATCGCCGTGACCGCCGCGGCGCTCGGCGCGTACTTCGCGTTCGACCGCTGGACGCGCTGGGGCCTGGCCATGCAGGCGACGGCGGCCGACGAGGAGGCGACGCTGTCCGTGGGCGTCCCCGTCCGCCGCGTGCACGCCTTCACGTGGGCGCTGGCCGGCGCGCTCGCGACGCTCGGCGGGCTGTTCCTCGCCGGGTTCCCCGGCGCACCGCAGCCGGCGCTCGGCGACGCCGCCCTGCGCGCTTTCCCGGCGATCGTGCTCGGCGGCCTCGGCTCGCCGGTCGGCGCGGTCGTGGGCGGCCTGCTGATCGGAGTCGTCGAGGTGCTCACGTCTGGCTACGCGCCGGACTCGCTCGGCACGAACTTCTACGCCGTCGCGCCCTACATCGCGATGATCGCGATCCTGCTCGTCAGGCCTTACGGGCTGTTCGGCGCCCGGCCCGTGGAGCGTGTCTGATGCGCGCGCGGATCGTCCTCATCGCGGCCGCGATCGCGCTGCTGGTGTTGCCGTTCCAGCTCGGCACGTCGGCGCTGACCACCGCCACGTTCGTCGTGATCGCCGCCATCGGCGCCACCGGCCTCAACATCCTGACCGGCTACGCGGGCCAGATCTCGCTCGGCCACGCGTTCTTCCTCGCCGTCGGCGCGTACACCGGCGCCAAGCTCGGCGAGGACCTCGGCTGGAGCGCCGCGCTGTGGATCCCGGCGGCGGGTGTGGTGGCCGGCATCTGCGGCGCGCTCGTTGGTCCCATCGCGCTGCGGCTGAGCGGGCTCTACCTGGCGATCGTGACGCTGGGGCTGGTCTTCATCGGCCAGCACGTCTTCTTCAACGCGGAGTCGCTCACCGGCGGCCCGCAGGGCCGCACCTTCCCGCCGGTCTTCACCGACCCGCTCCGCGTCGGCGACCTGCTGATCGACACCAACGGCCTCTACTACTACCTCGCGCTCGCCCTGCTCGGTGGCGCCACAGCGTTCGCGTGGAACGTGCGACGCACGCGCAGCGGCCGCGCGATGGTGGCCGTCCGCGAGCGTGAGATCGCTGCCGCTGTCATGGGCGTCGACGTCCGCCGCGTCAAGGTCGCGGCGTTCACCGCGGCGGCGTTCATGGCCGGCGTGAGCGGGGCGCTGTACGCGTCGTACCTGAGCTTCGCGCAGCCCGGCGAGTGGAGCCTGCTGCTGTCGATCCAGTTCGTCGCCGCCGTGATCGTCGGCGGGATGGGCACCGTGGCGGGGCCGCTGCTCGGCTCGGCGGTGGTCTTCGCCCTCCCCACGCTGCTCAAGGAGTTGCCGTTCCTACCCCAGGAGGCCGATCTCGCGTCGATCGCCTACGGCCTCTTGATCGTCGTGTTCCTCGTCCTGCAGCCACGAGGGCTGGCGGGACTTCTCAACCAACCGAAGGAGGCTCACTCGTGAGACCGTCCATCCTGGCCGTGGCCGCCGTGGCGGCCTCGAGCCTCGTCCTCGGCGCCTGCGGGACCGGAGACGCCGAAGAGAGCTCGGGCGGCAGCGCCGCCCAGGGCTCGCTCAAGACCGGCCCGGGCATCGACGCCTCGTCCAAGACCATCCGCGTCGGCGACCTGAACGCCCTAAGCGGCCCCGCCGCCGCGCTCGGCAAGCCGGTCGCGGCCGGACACCAGGCGTACTTCGACGCGCTCAACGCCCGCGGCGGGATCGAAGGCTGGAAGATCGACCTCGCGGTCGAGGACACCGGCTACCAGCCGCAGCAGCACGTGCAGGCCTACAACGCCCTCAAGAGCGACATCGCGATCCTGAACTCGTTCGGCAGCCCGACCACGAAGGCGATCCAGCCGCTGTTCGGCCGCGAGAAGCTCGTCACCATCCCCGCGTCGTTCGACTCGATCTGGGGAACCGACCCGACGGTCGCGCCGGTCGGCACGCCGTACAGCATCGACGTCGCCAACGCGCTCGACTACGCGACGGAGGGCGGCGCCAAGAAGCTGAAGGTCGGGATCATCTATCAGAACGACGAGTACGGCACCGACGGCCTGCGCGGCTTCGAGGCCGCCAAGCAGTCGCTCGGATTCACCGACGTCGGCCGCCAGTCCTACAAGCCCGGCGACACCGACTTCACGGCCCAGGTGCAAAAGCTCAAGGCCGCCGGCGCCGACGCCGTCGTCGTCACTGCGCTGCCAAGCGCCACCGGCCCGATCGTCGGCACCGCCGCCACGCTCGGCTTCACGCCGCAGTGGATCCTCCAGGGACCGTCCTACATCGAGCAGCTGATCACCGAAGACGGCACCGCCGGCGCCAAGCCGACCCCGGTCGCGGCCGCCCTGAAAGGCGCCATCGTCACCTCGTTCTCGACCCCGTGGGGCGACGACGACGCGCCCGGCATGGAACAGCTGCTCGCCGACCAGAAGCAGTACGCCCCCGACCAGACGCCGAGCATCTACTTCGCGCTCGCCTACTCCCAGGGCATGGTCGTCGAGCAGATCCTCCGCAAGGCGATCGACTCCGGCGACCTCAGCCGCAAGGGCATCCTCGCCGCCAAGGAGAACCTCGGGCAGGTCGACCTCGGCGGCATCACACCGTCGGTCACCTACACGCCGGAGGGCGGCCCGCCCTCAAGGGCGACGCTGATCACCGAGGTCGACCCACAGGTGCCAGGATTCCTGAAGGTGGTCGAACCGGGCCACACAAGCGAGGTCGCCGACGAGATCGACATCTCGGCCTGACCGATCGCCGGGACGCGGAGTGCATGGTCCGGGTGGACGCGCTCTGCAGGCCAGGAGCGGCGACCGCTTCCCTTCGCTCGGAAGTGGTCGCCGAGCCGGTCCCGGAAGAGGAAAACTACGCACCCAGGAGCCGCCGCGAAGGGGCGGGCCCTTCGGCGAGTTGAGGTGAGGGTCAGGCCGGGACGGGCGCCGCCTGCGGCTCGTGCTCGAGCTTCGGGAGCCAGCTGAGCCGCTCGGGTAGGTACCAGTTGCGCTCGCCGAGCAGCTTCATCGTGGCCGGCAGCAGGACGGCGCGGATGAGCGTCGCGTCGATCAGGATCGCAGCGGCGAGACCGACCCCGATCTGCTTGGCGAGCTGGTCGCTGCCGATTGCGAAGGAGCCGAAGACCGCGACCATCACGAGTGCGGCGCTGGTCACGACGCCGGCCGTACTCTTGAGGCCGTGGGCGACCGCGTCGTCGTTGCTCATGCCGCGGTCCACGGCTTCGCGGACGCGGCTGAGGATGAACACGTGGTAGTCCATCGAGAGGCCGAAGAGGATCACGAACAGGAACAGCGGGATCCAGGGGGCGATGCCACCGACGGACTGGAAGTCGAGCAGCCTCTCGCCGTGGCCGTCCTGGAAGACGAGCACGAGCACGCCATAGGCGGCGCCGACTGACAGCAGGTTGAGGATGATCGCCTTGATCGGCACCACGATCGAGCGGAACGTGATCAGCAGCAGGACGAACGCGAGGCTGAGCACGAAGCCGAACACGAGTGGCGCGCGCGAGGTCATGGCGTCGATGAAGTCCTTCGAGCCGGCGGTCAAGCCGTTGACGGCGACTTCGACGCCGGGGAGCTTGCCGACGGTGGCCGGAATCACATCGCTGCGCAGGACCTCGAGCGAGCGCTCGGAGGCGGCGTCGGTGCCGCTGCCCTTGACGGAGAGGGCGACGACGGCGACCGTCTTGTCGGGGCTGATCTCGACGCTGGAGGGCTCGGAGAGCTGCCCGGTGGCGATCGCCTGGTCGTGCAGCTGCCCGATCGCGGCCTGGACTGGGGCGGCGGTGACGTCGTCGGCCTTGATGATCGTCGTGGCCGGGACGGCGCCGCCGGGGAAGGCGGCCTGGAGTCGATCGTAGGTCTGTATGACCGGCTGGCTGCGCGAGTAGCCGTCGTACCCGGGGTTCTTGAACTGGATGCCGAGCGCGGGGACGCTGAGGGCGACGAGCAGGCCGCCGGCGATCAGCGTCGACACGAGCGGGCGCTTGAGCACGCGAGCGAGGATCGCGTTCCAGACGCGCGACTGGCCCTTGCTCCGGTGGCGGCGATTGGTGACGTAGGGCACGCGGCCCTTCTCCAGCCAGTTCTTCTCGCTGAGGAACGAGAGCATCGCCGGCAGGAAGGTCAGCGAGCCCAGCATGGCGACGGCGACGACGAGCATCGTGCCGATGCCGAAGCCGACGAAGATCGGGTTGCCGGCGAACAGCAGCCCGGCCATCGCGGTCATCACGGTCAAGCCCGAGATGAGCACCGCGCGGCCCGACGTGGCGGCGGCGATCTCCACCGCGGCCTCGGCCGAGTGGCCGCGGTCGCGCTCCTCCATCACGCGGCGCGAGTAGAACATCGCGTAGTCCACCCCGACGGCGAGGCCGATGATCACCACGAGCTCGGCCACGTCGGCCGGCAGCGCGTAGAGCTGGCTGACCGGCCCGAGCAGTCCGACGGTGCCCGCGACGGCGCTGGCGCCGAGCACGAGCGGCAGGCCCGCGGCGACGACCGCACCAAAGGCGACGAGCAGGATCACCAGCAGCAGGGCGTTGGAGATCAGCTGCGACTTCTTGCCGTCCTCGGCGTCCTGCGCGGCGATCGCCTTAGTCGCGGAAACCTCGCCGAACTGCTCGACCCGCACATCGGGATGGGCGGCCTGAGCGGTGGCCACGGCGGCGAGCGGCTGCTCCACGAGCTTCTCGAGCTGCTCCTCGTTGCCGCGCATCGCGAAGCTCACGAGGACCGAGCGGCCGTCCTCGGAGGCGAGCGGGGTCTCGATCTCCTTGATGCCGTCGATCCGCTCCAGGCGGCTCACGACGTCCACCACGGCAGCGGTCACCGCGGGATCGTCGGCGCGCTTGCCCTGGATGAGCACCCGCTCGCCCGACTGTTCGGGGAAGCCGGCGGCCTCGACGATCATGTCGCCGCGCTTCGACTCGCCGCTGCCGGCCGCCGACTCGTCGAGATCGTTCTGGCCGATCTTGCCGCCGACGACGACGGCGAGGACGACGAACAGGACCCAGCCGAGGATGGCCGTCCTGCGGTGATGGGCGCTCCAACTACCGATGCGCGCTGCGAGATTGCGGGGCTGCATGACGGTCTCCCTCCGAAGTGGTTCGTACACTGTAAGAGAGCCTGTCGTACGCTGTAAGATGCCGCTAGTGGGGCAAACCGAACAAGCGCGATGAGCCGACCCGAACCAGCCATTGAGAAGCGAGGGCCGCTGAGCGAGGAGCGCGTGCTGCGGACCGCCGTCGCGCTCGCCGATCGCCACGGGCTCGAGTGGTTATCGATGCGCAAGCTCGCCGATGAGCTCGACGTTGCCGCGATGACGCTCTACTACTACGTCCCCAATAAGGATCGGCTCATCGACGGGATGGTCGACATCGTGTTCAGCGAGATCGATCCACCGTCGCTCGAGGTCGACTGGAAGACGGCCATGCGCCGGCGGGCAATCTCGACCCGCGAGGCGCTCAACCGCCACCGCTGGGCGGTCGGCAACATGGAGGGGCGGACGAACCACGGGCCGGCGAACCTTCGACTCCACGACGCCGTGCTCGGGTGCCTGCGCGCGGCCGGTTTCTCGATCCAGGCGACCGTCAACGCCTACTCCGTCCAAGACGCGTACATCTACGGGTTCGCGCTCCAGGAGACCGACATGTCCTCCGAGACCCCGGACGACTTCGCGGCGGAGGCACAGCGGCAGATGCGCGAATACGAGTCCGTACTGGCGGACTACCCGCACCTTGTCGAGGTGGTCGGCGGGTACATCGCGAAGTCGGGCTACGACTACACCAAGGAGTTTCTCTTCGGGCTCGACCTGATCCTCGACGGTCTCGACAAGCTGAGTGATGGGTGACCGCGTACGGAACCGATGTCAGTGCGTCCCGGACGATCGTCTCGGCTCCTTGTTCGACGGTCTGCGTGCCTCGGTGCGCGTTGAAGTTCGTTCGTGTGTGCGACTCCTGCAGCGCGAGCGCGGTGGTCGGAGCGCTGTGGCGCAACTTGCAACCTACTTGCAAGCCAACCGAGAGACACAGAGCGAGGTTTTTCAACGCGAGAGCAGGGATTTTCGTCGCCTGCCCGCCGATCGGTTGCATGACTTGCACGCCGAGCCTGCAAGTGGCTCTCCATGCCTACCGCGTCTTGAGCTGCCAGTAGGCTCAGGAACGAGAAGGCCGCCATAGCGTCGGCGTTTCTAGAGCCCTCTGCCGGACTCGAACCGGCGACCCCTTCCTTACCATCAACGCGCGACGCGTTGCGAGCTATTGCCGCGTGATCGAAATCCCTGCATTTCGGTGATCCTGCCGCGCTCGCGCCCGAGTCGCTACTGCGTACCGTCGCCGTCCGGCGCTTCCTCGACGCTTCCGCGTCGTGTCTTTAGCCGCGCCCTCAGCAGCGCCGCTCGCCGTCGAAATGGCCTCGCAGGATCCGCGCCGACCGCGACGGTCACCATGGTCCGCCGCGCGTGCGAGTCGCGGGACGAAGGCGGCGGTGTCCATCATCCGCAGCGCCTCGCCCCCGAAAGCGTGCCGTGGTGATCGAGGTGGCCGGGATAGACCACCTCGACCGGCGGGGTCATTGGCAGGACTCGCACTCCTCTCCGTTGCGCATCGCCTCGATCGAGCACGCCCGCACCTCGTCGGGTACCGCCGCCGCGACGGTGGCCTTCTCGATCGCCGAGGCGCCGAGCGTGCGCAGGTAGTAGGTCGTCTTGAGGCCCGCGTGCCAGCCGGCGCGGTACACGTGGTTCATGGTCTTGAGGTCCGGCGCGGCGAGGAAGAGGTTGAGCGACTGCGACTGGTCGATCCACTTCTGCCGGCGCGCGGCCGCCGCGATCAGGTACGAGCTGTCGATTTGGAACGCTGTGCGGTCGCGGTCCGGCAGCTCATCGGGGATGGCGGGGATGCGTGACAGGTCGCCGTCGAAGCGCGCCGTCGAAGCGCTTGATCTCCTCCGCCAGTGCCGGAGCTGGCGCGCAGTGGTACGTCGCGAGGCTCGTCAACGCCTACCTGCGGGATCAGATGCCTCGCTCCAGCCCGCCAAGCGCCTTCGTCGCCGCGAGCCTCGACGCCGCAGTCCGCGTCAGCGCCGGCGCGATCGCCGCGCACCGACGTCGTCGTCACGAGCGCGATCCGCGGCGCCGTGCCCGTGCGCGGCATCCTTGCTTGACCCGGGCCGGAGCCTGTACCGTGCGTCCTGGAGTCGATCACACCCGTCACTCGGGTCAGGGGAATCCGGTCGAATGCCGGAGCTGTCGCGCAGCGGTAGGGACGTGCGAGACGACGCACCGCCACTGGGCGCTCGCCTGGGAAGGCTGTCGTCCCGGTCGCGTCCGAGCCCGAAGACCTGTCGACCCCGTCCCGGACAACCGCGGCCTCGCGTAGGGCCGCTCGGCCAAGGTGGTGGATCGATGGAGGATCGGGTGAACCCCAACCCCGGGGTCTTGCTGTACACGCGGATCAAGAAGTCGCCGTACTACTACGGGTCCCGCCGCCACGGCGTCGCGCTGTACAGCTTCTATAACCACCACTATCACCCGCGCCACTACGGCGACCCGTTCGCCGGAGTACTGGCAGCTGCTGGAGGGCGTGACGCTCTGGGACGTCGGCGGCGCCGAGCGCCAGGTCGAGATCATGCGGCCCGGACGCCTTCCGCTTCACCAACATGCTCACGCCGCGCGACCTCAAGCTGTGCGCGGTCGGGCAGTGCAAGTATGCGTTCATCACCGACGAGCGCGGCGGCATCATCAACGACCCGGTGCTCCTGCGGCTCGCCGAGAACCACTTCTGGCTCTCGCTGGCCGACAGCGACGTGCTGCTTTGGGCCAAGGGCGTCGCCTACCACTCCGGGCTCGACGTGCACGATCACGCGAGCCCGACGTCGGCCCGCTCCAGCTCCAGGGCCCCAAGTCAAAGGAGGTCATGACCGACCTCTTCGGCGCGGACATCCTCGAGCTGCCCTATTACTTCATGGCCGAGCGCGAGCTGGACGGGATGCGGCTCGTCATCTCGCGCACCGGGCTACTCGGGCGAGCTCGGCTACGAGCTGTATCTGCGCGACGCCAGCCGCGACGGCCTCAAGCTCTGGGACGCCCTGCTCGCAGGCCGGCGAGCCGCACGGGCTGTCGCCGATCGGGCCTTGCCACATCCGCCGCATCGAGGGCGGGATCCTCGCGCACGGCTGCGACATGACGATCGAGGAGAATCCGTACGAGGTCGGCTACGGCTACAAGTGGATGGTCGAGCTCGAGCAGGAGCAGGACTTCATCGGTCGTGATGCGCTGCGCGCCGTGGCCGAGCGCGGCGTCGACCGCAAGCTCGTCGGCGTCGAGATCGGCGGGAGCAAGCTCGGCGCCTACAACGACGGCTCGATGCCGGACTTCTTCCCGGTCCACGTGGGCGGCGAGCACGATCGGCATCGTCACTTCGGCGTGCTACTCGCCGCGGCTGGACCGCAACATCGGCTACGCGATGGTGCCCGGTCGAGCACAGCGAGCTCGGCACCGAGCTCGAGATCCAACGCCCCGACGAGACGGTCGACCGGCGATCGTCGCCGACCGCGTGTTCTTCAAGCCCGAGAAGGCGGAGGCGACGCTGGCGACCGGCTGAGCCGGTATCGTCCGCGGCGAAGTCGATTCGCCCCCGTCCGGGGCCAGGGAATCCGGTCGAACGCCGGAGCTGGCGCGCAGCGGTAGGGATGCGGAGACGGCAATAGGCCACTGGACGACGTGTCCGGGAAGGCGGCCCGATCCGATGCATCCGAGCCCGAAGACCTGTCGACTTCCCGTCGGCCCACGGCCGGCGGGTCCGACAAATCGCGGCCTCGCGATCGGGCCGCCGGCAAAGGAGACGGACGCATGGCACGCACCGCCGTGCTGGGCTTTCCCCGCATCGGAGCAGACCGCGAGCTCAAGTTCGCGCTCGAGGACCACTCGGCCGGGCGAGCGTCGGCCGACGAGCTCGACGTCGGTCGCGCGCGATCTGCGCGCAACCAACCTGTCGGCGGCGGCACACGCCGGGATCGACGATGCTCCCCGTCGGCGACTTCGCGCTTTACGACCATGTGCTCGACGCCGCCGCCATGGCCGGGGTCGTCGCGCCGCGGCATCGCGGCGCCGACCGCTTCGCGGCCTGCCGTGGCGCCGACGGCGTGCGACCGCTCGAGATGACCAAGTGGTTCGACACCAACTACCACTACCTCGTCCCCGAGCTCGCCGACGACGCGCCGTTTGGGCTCGACGCCGGCGAGCTGGCTCGCCGCACCTCGCGCGAGGCGCGCGAGCTCGGCCTCGAGCCGCGGCCGGTGCGTGCTCGGGCCGCTGTCGCTGCTGCTGCTGACCAAGGGCGACGCCGGATCCGCCTGCGCGCTGCTGCCGGAGCTGACCGCCGTATACGAGGAGTTACTCGCGCGCCTCGCGGCCGCGGGCGCGACGGAGGTCCAGCTCGACGAGCCGTGCTTGGTGCTCGACCGCGACGCCGAGGAGCTGCGACGCGTTCGCCGCGCGCCTACGAGCGCGCTGTGCGACGGACGCGCCGAGCGTGTGCCTGGCCACGTACTTCGGCGGCGCTCGACGACGCAGCGCTCGCGCGCGTCCGCCGCGCTGCCGGCTCGCCGAGCTGCACGTCGACCTCGTGCGCGCGCCGGAGCGAGCTCGACGCCGTGCTCGCCGGCGCTGCCCGCCGCGCACCGCCTGTCGCGCGGGCGTGGTCGACGGCCGCAACGTCTGGGCGGCCGACGTCGACATCGCGCTCGACCGGCTCGACCGCGTGGTCGCGACAATCGGCGCGCGACCGCCTGACGATCGCGCCGTCGTGCTCGCTGCTGCACGTGCCCTACAACGCAGCGCGCGAGACGCACGCTCGACCCCGAGCTGCGCGTCGTGGCTCGCGTTCGCCGATGAGAAGCTCGCCGAGCTCGACGCTGCTCGCCGCGCGCTGGTCGCGGCCGACCGCGGCGACGCGCGACGAGCTGCTCGCGCCGGCCCGCGCGCCGCGCCGCGGCCCGCCGCGGCCTCGGCGCGCACGAACGAGCCGCGGTGCGCGGGCGCGTCGCCGCGCTCGCCGCCGCGCGACTACGACGCGCGACACGCCGCTCGACGAGCGCCGCGCGGCGCAGGCCGCGCGCGCTCGGGCTGCCGGAGCTCCCGACCACGACGATCGGGTCGTTCCCGCAGACGCGCGAGATCCGCGACGCCGCGCCGGCGCGCGCGGCAGGGGCTGATCGGCCGCGGCGGAGTACGAGCGGTTCCTCGCAGCGGCAGATCGACGCGGTCGTGCGCGAGCAGGAGGCGCTCGGCGCTCGACGTGCTCGTGCACGGCGAGCCCGAGCGCAACGACATGGTCGAGTACTTCGGCGAGCAGCTCGACGGGTTCGCGTTCTCGCCAGCACGGCTGGGTGCAGTCCTACGGCAGCCGCTGCGTCAAGCCGCCGATCCTGTTCGGCGACGTCGCGCGGCCGAGCGCCGATGACCGTCGCGCTGGTGGCAGTACGCGCAGTCGCTGCACCGAGCGGCCGATGAAGGGCATGCTCACCGGGCCGGTGACGATCCTGCAGTGGTCGTTCGTGCGCGACGACCAGCCGCGCAGCGAGACGTGCACGCAGATCGCGCTCGCCATACAGGGACGAGGTCCGCGACCTCGAAGCGGCCGGCGCACGCGATTATCCAGGTCGACGAGGCCGCGCTGCGCGAGGGCCTGCCGCTCCGGCGCGCCGACCAGGACCGACTACCTGCGCTGGGCGATCGATTGCTTCCGCCTGACCGTCGGCGCCCGCCGCCGCCGCACCCAGATCCACACCCACATGTGCTACTCGGAGTTCGGCGAGATGATCGAGCACATCGCGCGCCTCGATGCCGACGTGATCTCGATCGAGGCCTCGCGCTCGGGCATGGAGCTGCTCGACGCCTTCGAGCGATTTCGAGTATCCCGGCCCAGATCGGCCCGGGCGTCTACGACATCCACTCGCCGCGCGTCCCGTCGACCGACGAGATCGAGCGGCTGCTCGCCGCCGCCGAGCAGCGCATCGCGCGCGAGCGGCTGTGGGTCAACCCGGATTGCGGACTCAAGACCCGGGCCTGGGACGAGACCCGGCTCGCCCTGCGCAACCTCGTCACCGCCGCCCAGCGCCGCCGCGCGGCGGTCCCGGCATGAACGCGCTGCGACGCCTCCCGCCGCTGGCCACAACCGGCGTGGGGAGCCTGCCGTTCACCCTCGCCGACCGAGGCCGGCCGCGCATGCCGCCCGGGCCTACACCGTCCCGTTCTGCCCGCAACTTCCCCGGCTCGACGGCGACATGATCCGCGAGTGGCTCGGCGCCGACCCTACCGGATGCGGCTGGAACCCGGACCGCGACCGCCAGCGCCCCGCCGCCTGGGACGCCTTCGCGTCCGAGGTCGCCGCACGCCCGCCGCTGCACCGCGTCGTCAAGCTCCAGGTGACGGGTCCGCTGACGCTCGCGTGCGCGCTCGAGCGCTCCGGAAGGCGCCGGGGCGCTGGACGCGAAATCGTCGCGCTCGCGGGCGAGATCGCCCGCTGGCTCGCGGTCAGCGTCCGCGAGCAGATCGTCGCACTGCGCGAGCTCGGTCTCGATGCGCTGCTGCTCGTCGACGAGCCCGGGCTCGCTCAGCTCGGCGTGACCGCCCGCGATGTCACCGTGTGGGACGCCCTGCGGTTCGCGTCCGCCGCAGCGTGGGGCCTGCACATCTGCGGCACCGTCCCATGGGCGCTCGTCGACGGTGCCGACCCCGACCTCCTCTTCTACGACCTCGCCCGCGATCATGTTCCACCGCCCGCCCGGCCCGTGATCACTCGCCTGCTCGCGCGTGGCGGACGCATCGCCTGGGGAGCGATCGACCCTGTTTCCCCTGGCGACACTGCGACCGCGTGCGCCCGGCTGGCCGCCGCGATCGCGAGCCTTGGCCCGCCGGCGGCCGACGTCGCCGCCGCGAGTCTCGTCACGCCCACCTGCGGCACCGGCCGCCTCTCACCCGGCCGCGAGCGCCTCGTGGCCGCCACGCTCGACGCCGCCATCCGCGTGACGGCCGGTGCGATCGCCGCGCACGGTGCTCGCAAGCTGGCCCCTCGACCAGCCGACAGCCCCGCATAACGCCCCTGAACCCGCCAGGACACAGCCCACACGACAAGCCGACGTCCTCGAGCTCATGAGACCCCGCGCCGACGGTCCGCGACGAACGGCAACAGGCTGCCGCGTCAAGACTGCTTCCAAACGCTTCCACAGCGGCCCATGCGGCCCGGCAACGAAGCGGCCCTGAACGACGAAGCCCGCCGTTTGCGGCGGGTTCCCGAGAAGCCCTCTGCCGGACTCGAACCGGCGACCCCTTCATTACCATCAACGCGCGGACTGCTGCCGCCCGTTGCCGGCTGTGTGAAATGCCCTGCAACCGGAGCGTTTCGGCGGCTGCCGTCCCGACCCGCTGCTACCCGGCGTCGCGGTCCAGCGCTTCCGCGGCGCTTCCATGTCGCGCCTCTGATCGGCGGGAGCCGCCAACGCCCGTCGCCTGGGATCAACCCGCGCGCAAACGGCTTGGCGGACGAACCGCGTCGCGCTCGCCGCTGGGTGGTCTCCCAAGAGCGGCCGCATCCAAGGCGCAGCGTGCTGGCGGCATGACGATACGGCCACGCCGGTGTCAGCGAGAGCCGCGTCACCACCCGCCGCAATTTCCCGGCGGACGGGCCAACCCCACGATCGACCTTTTCTCGGACCTTCGTAGGCCGCCTGCCCCTCGCGGCCTTCCATTTTGCGAACAAGAAAGCCGGGTACGATTCGTCCCGTGGCACCGGACCGGCACGGGCTGGACGCCGTTCGAAGGAGCGACTGGGCGCGCCATTTCGAGGACGTCGACCCTGCCGTGGCGCGCGGCGACCCGCCACGCGAAAATGGCCGCGCAGGCGTACGTGCGCGTGCAGCGCGAGACTCGGCTCAAGTCGTCGTCGTACACCGTCGACCTTCGCCACGCGCATGAGCAAGACCGCAAGGCGCCACCGGATCACCGACGCGGAGCGCTACCAAGCGGTGACAACAGCGCGTGAACGGTTCCTCGCGGGGGACGACCGTGTCCGTGGGGTCCGGCCCGAGGTGGCGACATCGTGGTATCGGTGCCGCGAGCAATACCACGTCGACCCGGGCCTGACCATGGCACCGCCCGCGTCAGCGCAGGAGGAGCCCTCGACCGAGCACACGCTCGAGCACGAGATCGTCTTCGCGCAGCTCGGCGGTGCCGCGGCGTCGATCGCGAAGGACGTCGAGAGCGTCGGCGGCGTCGTCACCGTCACCGACGCCGCGGGTCGGATCCTGACCGTCCAAGGCGACAAGGAGACGCTCGGTCGCGCGCGGGACAGCAACATGGCACCCTGGTCGTGCTGGTCGGAGTGGGCGACCGGCACGAACGGGATGGGCACGGCGCTCGAGGCACCCGGAGCGGTGCTGATCAGCGGGCCCGAGCACTGGTGCACGGGGTTCGACGAGTGGGTCTGTGCCGGCGTGGCCGTTCGCGACGCCGTGACGCGCGAGGCCGTCGCGGTACTCGACGTCTCGACCTGGCGCGCCCACCTTCCGCCCGAGGCGGCGGGGTGGCTCTCCAGGGCAGTCGGCAGCGCAGGCGCGGGCCTGCGTCAGCGGGCCCGCGACAGCGGCGCCGAGCTGGCCGCGGCATTCGGTCAGACACGAGCGCGGTCCGGGCAGGCGCTCGCCGCCCTAGACGCAAGCGGCAAGGTCGTGATCGCCGACGAGGGGGCAAGCCTCTTCCTCGGCGTCCCGGCGCGGGTCCCGGCACTGGATCCCGCGGTCCGCTGGCAACCGGGCCTGAACCTCGGGGGCCTCGCGCGCCACGCGATCAAGCAGGCGCGTCACGACCACGGCTGGGTCGGCTCCACACACGTCGTGACCGAGCTCAGCAGCGAGCCGTGCCGGATCACCCTGCGCCCCGTCTTCCTCGCCGACCAGCCCATCGGGACGCTTGCGCTGTTCGGAGCCGAACCCGGTGACGCGATCGACCACGAGCGGCCGGAGCCCGTAATGAGCCGCCCGGCGCGCGTCGTGGGCGTGAGCGGCGATCGGATGGTCCTTCTACACCGGCCCGAGGTCCGATACGCGGAGGCGGACGGCAACGCCGTCTGGCTCGTGACCGACGAAGGCCGCCTCCAGGCCGCGGTAGGTGGCATCGACAAGCTCGAGGATGAGCTCGCCGGCGGCGAGTTCCTGCGCGTCCATCGGCGGTTCCTCGTCAACCTGTCCTGCGTTCGCGCGGTCGACCGCGGGGCCAGGGCCGAGCTGTCGCTGATCATGGACGGCGCGGCGCGCGAGGCGGTGCCCGTGTCCCGCCGCAACGTGCCGGCCGTGCGGCGCGCGCTGGGGCTCTAAGAGGGAACGCGAGGCCGCTTCATCGTGCGATAGAGGAACTCGTCCGTCTGCACCGGCTCGCGCGCCGCGACGACGTGGTCGTGATGCGGCGAGAACCGGCAGACCGGATCCGTGGCCGCCGCGTCGCCCGTGAGACGCAGCGCCTGGCAGCGGCAGCCGCCGAAATCCTCCTCCTGCCGGCCGAGCGGGCACGAGCGGCAGGGCTCCTGCATCCAGTTGGTCCCGCGGAAGCGCGCGAACGCGTCGGACTCGGTCCAGATCCACTCCAGCCGGCGGTCGCGGACATTGGCGAACTCGAGCCCGGGAATCGTCGACGCGGCCTGGCAGGGCAACACATCGCCGTTCGGGGCGACCACGATCGCCGTCCGCCCCCAGCCGCCCATGCACGGCTTCGGCAGCTCCTCATAGAAGTCGGGCAGCACCCAGAGGACATCGACCTTCGGACCGACCCGCTCACGGAAGCGCTGGACGGCCTCCTCCCCTCGCCGGAGCTGCGCCTGCGACGGCATGAGCGCGGCCTGGTTCGGGACCGCCCAGCCGTAGTACTGCGTATTGGCGAGCTCGAGCCGTTGCGCGCCGAGCTGGAGCGCGAGATCGAGCAGCTCCTCGATGCGATCGAGGTTGTGGCGGTGCAGGACGCAGTTGATCGTCAGCGGGAAGTCGATCTCCCTGGCCCAGCGCGCTGCCGCGATCTTCTTCTCGAACGACCGGTTGCCCGCGATGCGGTCGTTGTCCGCGGGGTCCGGGCTCTGGATCGAGATCTGCACGTGGTCGAGCCCGGCCGCCTTGAGCGCCTCGGCCCGCGCGCGCGTGAACAGGGTGCCGGCCGTGATGAGCGACGAGTACAGGCCCGCGTTGCGCGCGGCGGCGCAGAGCTCGTCGAGATCGCGGCGCAGCATCGGCTCGCCGCCCGTGAGCGCGAGCTGAAGGACGCCGAGCCGCCGCGCCTCCCCGAACGTGCGGATCCAGTGCTCGGTCTCGAGCTCGGCCCGGTACTTCTCGCCGCCGATGTCGAGCGGGTTCGAGCAGTACGGGCAGTGCAGCGGGCACTGGTAGGAGAGCTCGGCGATCAGCGTGGACGGTCTAGGCGGCATCGACCACGAGTCCTCTCTGAGCCATCGCGTCGACCAGCTCGAGGACGTCGTCGCGGACGTCGGCTCCCTCGTAGCGCGCCGAGAGCGCGTCGACGATGTCGTCGAGCGACCGCTCGCCGTCGCACAGCCCGAGCACGTCGGCCGCGGTGGCATTGAGCCGCACGGCGCCCTCGGGGATCAGCAGCAGGTGTTCCTCGCGCACCTCGTCGTAGCGCAATCGCGCGCCCGTGACCAGGCGAGGCCGCGTCATGGCTGCGTGTCCCCGCGCTCGATCGCGTCGAGCTGCGCCCACAGCATCTCGGTCTTGAAGCGCAGTGCCGCGACGGCCGCGTCCTGCTGCTCGCGGGTTCGGCAGTGCTCGACGGTGAGATCGAGCGCGTACTGCGCGTCCCGCGGCGCCTGCACCAGCCGTGTACGGAAGTACTCGAGCCCCGCAGCGTCGATCCACGGGTAATGCCGCTCGAGCGCCTGGAGCCGCACACGGATCGCGGACGGCCCGAAGAGCTCGGTGAGTGATGACGCAACCGCCTCGACCCAGGGCTTCTGGCGCGCGAAGTTCACGTAGGCGTCGACTGCGTAGCGCACCGCGGGCAGGACCCGCCGCTCCGACGCCAGCTCGTCTCGCGTGACGCCGAGCGCCTCGCCGAGCCGCAGCCACGACTCGGTGCCGCCCGTCCCGTCGGCCGTTCCGTCGTGATCGATGATGCGCTGGATCCACTGGCGCCGGACCGCGATCTCGGGGCAGTTCGCCAGGATTGCGGCGTCCTTCAACGGGATGCACTTCTGGTAGTAGAACCGGTTGGCGACCCAGCGCTGCAGCTCCTCGCGCGTGAGCTCCCCGGCGTCCATGCGGACGTGGAACGGGTGCAGGTTGTGGTACCGCGTGCCCTGCGCGCGCAGACGTGCGATGAACTCCTCGCTCACAGATCTACCTCAAGGCCATCGTAGGCGACTTCGACGCCGGCTCGGACGACCTGCTCCCGCTCGGGGGAGTCCTCCAGCAGGATCGGGTTCGTGTTGTTGATGTGGACGAGCACCTTGCGCGGTCGGTCGAGCCCGGCGAGCAGCTCGAGGGTCCCGCCGGGGCCCGCGAGGGGTGCGTGGCCCATGTCGCGCGCCGTGCGGTCCGAGATGCCCAGTCGCGCGAGGTCATCGTCGTGCCAGAACGTCCCGTCGACGAGGACGAGATCGCTCGCGGCGAGCCGGGCGACCACGCCGTCGTCCAGCCTGGCGAGCCCGGGGACATAGGTGACGGTGCCGCCGGAGTCGCTGAACATGAAGCCGCTCGCCTCGAGCTCTGTGTCCGGGCCGAGATAGCGCGGGGCGTCGCCGCCCGTCGCGAACGCCTCGACCACGAGGCTCGAGCCGGCGAGCGGTTGCTGCCGTTCCGGTTCGAGCGTCCGCCATTCGGCGCCGCAGTAACGCTCCAGCATCCGCAGGACGGGATACCCGTCGGTCAGCGCCCGCTCGACGCCTGCGGCGCCGAAGACGCGCACCGGCGTCGCCGCCTCGCGCAGCAGCAGGAGTCCGGCGGTGTGGTCGATCTCCGCGTCGGTCAGCAGTACGCCCGCGATCGGGGCCGCGCGGACGCCGCCGGCGCCCTGCGCGTCGAGCGACTCGATCTGCTGACGGAGGTCCGGCGACGCGTTGACCAGGAACCACGGCCCGTCGTCTCCGCGGATCGCGAGCGACGACTGGGTCCGCGGTCGCGCACGTTCACCGGCGCGCGCGGCCTCGCACGTCTCGCAATGGCAGTTCCATTGCGGAAAGCCGCCGCCGGCGGCCGAGCCCAGGACGCGAACGCGCACGTGGCCCTAGCGCGTGCCGGGGACGACGGCGCGCGTCAGGCGCCTACCGATGGAACACGTACGACGTGACCTCGGAACACAGCTCGACGATCTCAAACTTGGGCTTAACCCACGTCATATTGCCTCCAATCAGAGTGTGAGAGTTACCGATAATGTGCAGCGGATGGATGTCGAGGTAAGCGCGGGCGATCCGCGCGCCGTTGGAGCCGATCTGATCGCCGCCGCTGGGGCGCAGGCGTCGGAGCTGGGTGCCCCAGAGCGCGCCGTGGCGGATGCCGATCCGGTTGCGATGGTGTACGCGGCCGGTGCCCCGCTGGCCGTCGTGGCGCTCCAGCCCGGCGCCGACGGGCTGCGAACGGGCGCCGCGCACGCGGTGCGCGCATGCCGCGACGGCGGGACGGTCGCGTGGGCGCTCGATGCGTCGCTGCCTGTGCCCGTCGAGGAGCAGGTGCGCGCGCTGGCCGAAGGCGCCGTCATCGGCGGCTACGAAGCCCGCCGCTGGCGAAGCGGCGGCCTTCCGCGCGGCGTCGAGCGCTTCGTGATCTGCGGCGGCGGCGACGACCTCGCGCCCGTCGCGGACCGCGCCGCGCTCATCGGCAGCTGGACCAACGCCGCCCGCGAGCTGGTCGACGCGCCGCCGAACGTCGTCTCCCCGGCCGGCCTTGCGGAACGTGCCGCGGCGCTTCCGCGGCTCCGCACCGAGGTCATCGACGCCAGGCAGGCCGGGCTCGGTGCGCTGGCCGCCGTCGGTGGCAGCAGCCCGATCGACCCGGTGCTGATCGTCCTGCGCCACGAGCCGCCCGGCGCGCCGGACGCACCCCGGCTCGCGCTCGTCGGGAAGGCCGTCACGTTCGATACGGGCGGCTACTTTCTCAAGCCGCAGTCGGACATCGTCCGCCAGAAGGCGGACATGGGCGGCGGCGCCGCGGTCGTGGGGGCGCTCGGCGCGATCGCCGAGCTCGGGCTCCCACTGTCGGTCACCGGTGTCCTGCCGGCCTGCGAGAACATGCTGAGCGGCAGCGCGATCCGGCCGACGGACGTCATCACGACCGCCTCCGGCCTGACCGTCGAGGTGACGAATCCCGACGCCGAAGGGCGCCTGATCCTCGCGGACGCGCTGTGGTGGACGCGCCGCGACGGTGCGACGCACCTCGTCGACCTCGCGACCCTGACCGGTGCCATGCGCGCGGGGCTGGGCGACATGTACGCCGGCGTCTTCGCGAACGACGACGCGTGGCGTGACGCGGTCGTCGACGCCGGGAATACCAGCGGCGATCTGGCCTGGCCGTGGCCGCTTCACCCGCGTTATCGGCCTCTGATCGATTCGACCGTGGCCGACCTGCGCAACACCGCGGGCAAGAGCTTCGGCTTCCCGATCGTCGCGGCGACGTTCCTGCAGCAGTTCGTCGGTGAGGGTCCGTGGGCACATGTCGACATGCTCGGTACTGCGTTGCTCGACGAGGATCGCGGCGACGCATTCGGCCGCGGCGCGACCGGCTACGGCGTCCGCATGCTCGTCGAGCTCGCCGCGCGCCTGAGCGGCGCGGCGAGCTCTACGGCATGAGCCTCGATCAACCGACCAGGACAAGCCCGACAGCCGCGAGAAGGAGTGCGCCTCCGGCGACCCGATCGAGGGCGGCGCGATGCTCGAACGCCGGGCGCAGGGCGGCCGCCGCGAGCAGCCCGACGAGGGCGAGTGCCGCGCTCGACAGTGCCTGGGCGCCGGCCTGCTCGAACACCGAGCCGGCAGCGTGCTCACCCAACAGGCCGTAGGTGACGTTGTCGAAGACGAGGACCGCCGGCAACGCCCACAACGTCCAGCGTGCCGCGAACGGCCGCGTCCCGGCAGCGACGACGAGCAGGTAGAGCGCGAGCACCACCACCGCTCCCGACGTCAGGACCGTGGACGCGCCATCGGACAGAAACCGCAGACCGAGGCCCGCCCCGACCAGGAACGCCACGCTATCGGCGACGCCGAAGAGCGCGGCCAGCTTGAGGCGCGACTGACTGTCGACGAGCACACCAACGGCCAGGCACACGATCAAGCTGTCGAGACCGAGAAGAAGCAAACTCATAGTTAACTCCAGACTCTGATGGTTAAGTCGCTCATCTCATTTGACAGCTATTCCGGGAGCGCGAAGGCAAACAGCGCGCTTCCTTGGCCGGCCCCGAGCATCCCGGGCAGGAACCCTTCGGTCCACGCGCCCCACCCGGTCGGCACGGCGATGTACTGCCGTCCGTCGATGCTGTAGCTGCACGGGCTGCTGTGGTGGCCGCTGCCGCACTGGAACTGCCACAGCTGGTCTCCGGTGCTCGCGTCGAGCGCGTTGAACTCGCCGGTCGGCTCGCCCGCGAACACGAGGTCGCCGCCGGTGGTGAGCACCGATGAGCACATCGGGATGTCATTGCTCCAGCGCCACCGCTCGTTGCCGGTGCGCGGGTCGAAGGCGCTCACGGACCCCGCCATGTCATCGAGGTCGACGCCGACACCCGCTCCCCAGTACGGGATGCTCTCCTTGAACTCCCTGCGCCGCCGGGTGGCCGTCGCGCCGACGTCCTGCACCGGCGCGTACAGCAACTCGGTGTTGGGGTTGTACGCCGCGTGCGTCCATTCCTTGGCGCCGGCCGGCCCCGGCCAGAAGTGGACCGGGTCGCCCTCCTTGTCGGGGAAGACCTTCGGCGTCACGTTGCCCTTCTCGTCGACCTCGCCCCAGTCGATGCGGTCGACGAAGGGAGCCACGCGCACCGGGTCCATGGTGGTTCGGTCGAGGATGTAGAGGAACCCGTTCTTGTCGAAGTGGGCCGCCAGCTTCTGCCCGTCGAGGTCGAACAGGATGTGCTCCATGGTGGAGTCGTAGTCCCACACGTCGTGAGGCGTGTACTGGAAGTGCGACTTGATCTCGCCGGTGTCGACATCCACGGCGACACCGGAATCGGTGTGGAGGTTGTCGCCCGGGCGGACGTCTCCGTCGAAGTCGGGACACGGGTTGCCGGTTCCCACGTACAGGAGGTTCAGCTCCGGGTCGAAGGTGCTCGTGACCCAGCAGTTGCCGCCCCCGCGCTGCCATGCCTCACCGTCGTCGGGCCAGGTCTCGGACCCGGGCTCCCCGGGCTTGGGCACCATGTACGTCCGCCACACGCGCTCGCCGGTCTCGCGATTGAACGCCTCGAGGTGACCGCGGTTCCCGAACTCCCCGCCGGAGCTCCCGACGATGACCATGTCCTTCACGACCAACGGAGCGACGGTCGCGCTCTCGCCCGCCCGCACGTCGCCGTAGGTCTGGTCCCAGACCTTCTTGCCGGTCTCGGCGTCGAGTGCGATCACATGGGCGGCCAGGGTGGTCACGAAGACCTTGCCCTCGGCGACGGCGACGCCGCGGTTCACGTTGCCGCAGCAGAGCGACACGTCGAACGCCGACGCGGTCCTGTACTGCCACAGGATGTTCCCGGTCCGGGCATCGAGAGCCCAGACCCAGCCGTCCCAGCCCGACACGTACATGATGCCGTCGACGACGAGCGGGGAGGCCTCGAACGAGTATGTCGACTTGCCCGAGTGGAGGCCCACCGAGCCGCACTGGAACACCCACGCGGGAGCGAGCTGCTTGACGTTCTCCTTGGTGATCTGGTCCAGCGGGCTGTACCGCTGCCCGTCGTAGGCGCCGTAGTAGGTGAGCCAGTTCTGCGGCTCGGATCGGGCGTTGAGGATGCGCTCGTAGGTGACCCCGTCGGTCACCGGCGGTGCGCTGCCGACGATGCCGCTGAGGGACGAGTTGTCGATCGCCTGCCCTGCGTCTACGTAGTCAGTTGCCATCAGGGTGCTCCTAAGACGTCGTGGTTAGCCGGGCGGTCGAACTACGGGCGCGGCTGCGGCGGGCGGTCGATGCGAGCCTCCGGCGGGGCGTCGCCACCCACGACGATCGCGGCGGTCAGGCCGCGGCCCTCGTCGTTGCCCGAACGGGAGCCGTACCAGTAGTAGCCCGGGCCGTCGAGCTCGAGCGTCGCAGTGCCCTTCGAATGGTTCTGGAGCCAGATGAACTTGTAGTCGCCGTTGCTCGGCAGGACCGCGCAGTGCGTGTTCTTGTCATCGTTGATGAGCTCGAGCTCGAGCACGCCTCCGTGGGGAATGACCAGGATCCCGGGCTCGTAGACCAGCTCGTCCTCCGGGATGCGGATGGTGGCGCGCATCGTGCCGTCGGGTCCCTCCTCGGCCTGTCCGACGGTGCCGCGCCCGAGGATTCGACCCAGCGTCACCCCGTTCTGCTTGTCCAAGGTGGATACGTCGACAGCAGCGCTCACGGAAGCTCCCTCGCGTCGGGTGTCATCGGTCACCGAGGGAGGACCGCTCCCCCTCCGACCCGGTGAAATCGTAGACCCGTACATGGGAGCCCGCAGCGAATCCACGCCGAGGTGCCGTTCACGTGGAGAGCCGCACCACTCGTTTGCAATCGCACGCCATTGGTGTTCGGCTCAGATGCTCTGCGGGACCGCGAAGTCGTTGAGCAGGCGCTGCCAGGTCGCCGCGCGCGGCGCCGCGCCCGCCGGCGTTCCGCCCGCCCAGCGCGCGACGGTCCGGACGCCGTGCAGGGCGCTGACGAGCCAGGTCTCGCGCCCGTCCAGCTCTTCCGGCGCGGGGCGCCGCTGCGCGACGGGTGTGTGGCGCCCGCTCGCGAGCTCGATCAGGAGCGCCCGGGTGATCCCGGGCAGAATCGGCGCGTCATCGGGCACCACGCACAGCGTCTCCCCCTCCCACCACAGCAGGCTCGTGAACGCGCCCTCGAGCAAGCGCCCGTCCGCGTCGGCGAGCACGGCCTCGCCGGCGCCGTGGGCTGCCGCGCGCTCGCGCAGCGCGGCGAGCCGGTCGAGGTCGGGACCCTTGCGGCGTGGGGCGCGGCGTGGATCGGGCACGTCGGCGACCCAGGCCACGACGGTCGGCTCGCGCGCCGGCGCCGGGCGCACTTGGAACGCGAGCTCGCACTCCGCGCGCAGCTCCACGCGCGGGAACCAGCGTCCCTGGGACGGCACCGCAGACTCCACGCGGGCACGTAGCGCCGCGACCTCCTCGGGCTCGACGCCATGCTCATGGCAGGTCGCTCCGAAGCGCGACCAGTGGCGATTGACGGCGCGCACGTGACCGTCAGCGACGAGCCACGAGTCCGCCGCCAGCAGCTCCGTCATCCGCGTGCGGCGGCGAGCCTGCGGGCGTCCAAGAGGGTGCCGCCGACTGCCTCGAGCACCGCGCGCGCCTTCAGCAGCATCTCGTCGTACTCGGCGTCCGGGTCGGAGGCGGCGACGATCGCCCCGCCCGACCCGATCTGCAAGCCGCCGGGCGACGCGACCAGCGTGCGGATCACGATGCTGAGATCGGCCGTGCCGTTGACCGACAGGAACCCCAACGCGCCCGAGTAGACGCCGCGCGGGCCGCCCTCGAGCCGGTCGATGATCTCCATCGTGCGCAGCTTCGGCGCGCCGGTCATCGAGCCGCCAGGAAACGCCGCGCGGATGCATTCGATCGCGGACGCGTCGTCGCGCAGGCGGCCCCGGACCGTCGTGACGAGCTGGTGGACGGTGGCGTAGGACTCGACGGCCATGAGCTTCGGCACCTCGACGCTGCCCAGCGCGCATACGCGGCCGAGGTCGTTGCGCACGAGGTCGACGATCATGAGGTTCTCGGCGCGCGACTTGTCGTCGGCGCGCAGCGCGGCGGCGCGGTACGCGTCCTCGGCGGGGTGGGCGGCGCGCGGAGCGGTGCCCTTGATCGGCTTCGATTCGACGATGCGCTCGCGGTCGACGCGCAGGAAGCGCTCGGGCGAGGAGCTGAGCACCGAGACGTCGCCCAGGCGCAGCAGCGCCGCATGCGGCGCCGGGTTGCGCGCCCGCAGAACGCGATAGGCGGCGAGCGGATCGATCGCGGCGTCGCTGTGCAGCTCCGTGGTCAGGCACACCTCGTAGCTCTCGCCCTCGACGATCTCGTGCAGGCAGGCGCCGATGTTGGCCAGGTACGCGTCACGCCCCTCGCGCGCCGTGAAGGGCTGCGAGCCGGCCACGGCCGGCGCGGGCGGCGCCGGCTCGGCGAGGTCTTCGACCAGGCGCTCGGTGGCCGCCAGCCACTCGTCGGCGGCGCCGGCGCCCATCGCACCGGCCAGTGCGAGCAGGTGGACGCGGCGCTCGTCGTGGTCGAACGCGATCAGCCGGTCGCAGAACACGAGCGCGGCGTCTGGCAGCGGGGAGCGGTGCACGAGCGTGCCGCCGCACTCGGCCTTGAGCTCGTAGCCGAGATAGCCGGCGAAGCCGCAGGTGAAGTCGAACGGCAGCTCGGGGGCGTCGGCCTGCAGACGGGTCAGCTCGCGCTCGCAGTAGTCGAGCACGCTCTCGCGCAGCTCCTCGCGCTCGTGCGCACGATCGACGGTGAGGACACGTGCCGCGACGTCGTAGCGCACGACCTGGCCGAGCGGGCCGTCGGGGGCGCCCATGAACGAGAAGCGCGCGAGCCCCGGCTCCGCGCGCGCGCTGTCGAGCCAGACGGCGTGCTCGCGGTCGCCGTAGAGCGCGACGAAGACGGCTTCGGGGTCGCGCCAGGCCATGAGCGTGCGGTGGTGCACGCGCGGGCTAGCCGCCGTTCGGCCGGCGGGCCGCGCCGCGCGCGACGACCGGCGTCTCTGCGCGTGCGTGAGGTCGCGGAAGTTGCGCAGCAGGGCGCCGCCGTGCTCGGTGGAGATCGACTCGGGGTGGAACTGGACCCCCCACAGCGGGCGCGACCGGTGCGCGAGCCCCATCACGACTTCGTCGGACGTCCACGCCGTCACACGCAGGGTCGCCGGCACCGTGCCGACGGCGAGCGAGTGGTAGCGCACGGCCGCGAAGCCCTGCGGGATGCCGGCGAACAGGCCGTGTCCGTCGTGATGGATCTCGCTGAGACGCCCGTGCATGACCGTGGGCGCATGGTCGATCGCGCCGCCGGTCGCGTGGGCAAGCGCCTGGTGGCCGAGGCAGACGCCCAGCACCGGCAGCTCGGCGCGCTGGAGCACGTCCAGCGAGACGCCGACGTCCCGCTCGTGCTCCGGGCGCCCGGGGCCGGGCGAGATCACGATGTTGTCCACGGCCAGCGCCGCGACCTCCTCCCACGACAGCCCGTCGTTGCGCACGACGATCGGCTCTTCACCGTTGACCTCGCCCAGCAAGTGGAAGAGGTTGAAGGTGAACGAGTCGTAGTTGTCGATCAGGAGCGTGCGCATCGCCGCATCTACACTCTGCCGACCTTGGCACCTGAGCGCATCCGTTTGTTGCGCCGGCGCGGCGTCGAGACGGTCATCCTCGCAGGCGCCGACACGCACGGGATCATGCGCGGGAAGCGCCTGCCGATCGCCGAGCTGCCCCGGGCCGCAGAGCACGGGGTCGCGCTGTGCGAGGTGATCTGGGCATTGCCGGTCGACGAGCGTGAGCCGGTGCAGCGGCCACCGGGGCATGCCGGTTACTTCCCGCGCGACGGCTATCCCGACATGCTCGCCGTGCCCGACCTCGGGACCGCGCGGATCGTCCCCTGGCACGACCGCACCGCGCTCCTGCTCTGCGACTTCGTGGATCGCGACGGCGGCGCCGTGCCGGTGTCGCCGCGCGCTGTGCTGCGCTCGGTGGTGGCACGCGCGCAGTCGATGGGCATCGAGCCGGTCGTCGGCGTCGAGCTCGAGTTCTACCTGCTGCGCGAGACGCCTCAGTCGGTGGCCGGCAAGCGCCCCGCACAGCTCGTGGCGGTGGACGAGCGCCCGAGCGTGTACGGCGTCGCCGCGGCCTCGCGGAGCGAGCCGTTCGCGGGCGCCGTGCGCGACACGCTGCGCGAATACGGGCTCGCGGTCGAGGCGTGCAACCCCGAGTCGGGGCCTGGGCAGTTCGAGATGAATCTGCGCGCGGCACCGGCGCTCCAGGCGGCCGACGAGGCGTTCCTGCTCAAGAGCGCGGTCAAGGAGATCGCGGCACGCCAGGGGCTGCTGGCAACGTTCATGGCCAAGCCGCGCTCGGACTGGCCGGGCAGCTCGTGCCATCTGCATCTCAGCCTGCGCGCAGGCACGCCGGCGACCATGCGGCACTTCATCGGCGGGCTGCTGGAGGGGATGGCCGAGCTGACCGCGATGTTCGCCCCGACACCGAACTCCTATCGGCGATTCGCCCCGTACTCCTGGGCGGCCACGACCGCGACGTGGGGCGTCGACAACCGCTCCGCGGGCGTGCGCGCGATTGGCGGCGGTGACGGCATCACCCGGGTGGAGCACCGGCATGCGGGCGCGGATGCCAACCCGTACCTGGCCGCCGCGTCGGCGCTCGCCGCCGGCCTGGACGGGGTGCGGCGCAGGTGCGAGCCGCCGCCCGCGGTCGACGGCGACGTATACGCACTGGCCTACGGCACGGTCCCGGCGCTGCCCGCGACGCTAGGCGAGGCCACCGACCTGCTCGAGCGCAGCGCGCTCGCCCGGGACTGGCTCGGCGACGACGTCGTCGACCACTGCGTGGCGATGCGCCGCAGCGAGGTCGCCGCGCAGGCCGCCGCCGTCACCGACTGGGAGACCGAGCGCTACCTGGAGGCGCTGTAGGTGGGCGGCGCCGGCCGGACGACGCCCATTATCGAGACCGTGGTCACGACGCTCAACCCGGATGGCAGCGTTAACTGCGGCGCGATGGGCGTCGAGTGGGGCGCGACGCGGATCGTGATCAAGCCGTACCGGGGTACGCGGACGCTGCGCAACCTGCGTGCAACCGGAACGGCCGTCGTGAACGTGACTGACGACATCCTGCTGTTCAGCCAGGCGGCGCTCGGCGACCCGCACCCGCCGACCCATCCGGCGGCGAGCGTTGACGGCGCGGTGCTGGACGATGCCTGCGCGTGGCGCGAGGTGCGCGTGGAGACGATCGACGAGAGCGCGCAGCGTGCCCGGGTCAGCACGGCGGTGGTCGACGGCGGCACCGGCCGCGAGTTCCTCGGCCTCAACCGGGCGCGCCACGCGGTGCTCGAGGCGTCGATCCTCGCCTCGCGCGCTGGCATGCTCGACGCCGAGGACATCCGCGCCGAACTGCGCCGGCTGCAGGTTCTCGTGGACAAGACGGGCGGGTCGCGCGAGCGCGAGGCGATGGAGTACGTCAGGCGCCGCGTGCGCGCGGTGATCGGAGACTGATGCCCGGGGTGCGCGTCGAGGCGCCGGCACGTCTGCACCTCGGCATGCTCGCGGTCGCCGGCGACGGCGCGCGGCGCTTCGGCGGGCTCGGGGCGTCGGTCGGCCGCCCGGCCGTCGTGCTCGAGGCGGAGCCCGCCGGCGAGCTGTCCGCCGAGGGTGCCGACGCGGAGCGCGCGTTGACGTTCGCGCGTCGCTGCCGCGACGCGTTAGGGCTCGCGGGCGGCGCGCACCTGCGCGTCGTCGAGGCGATCCCGCAGCACGTGGGCCTCGGCTCGGGCACGAAGCTGGCGCTCGCCGTCGCACAGGCGCTGGTGACCCTGGAAGGGCGCGACGTCGGCGCGCCGGGCCTCGCCCAGGCGGCGGGGCGGGCCGCACGGTCGGCGGTGGGCATGTGGACGTTCGCGCTCGGCGGCCTCGTGGTCGAGGGCGGGCACCGGCCGGGCGTCGAGCGCCCGGCGCCGCTGTTGGCGCACCACCCGGTGCCCGAGGAGTGGCGGGCGGTGGTCGTCGTGCCCGCGGCCGCGCCCGGCTTGTCGGGCGGCGCCGAGGAAGACGCCTTCCGGCGGCTGGTGCCGGCGCCCGACCGATCGGCCGTCATCGCCCAGCTGGTGCTGACCTCGCTGCTGCCGGCGCTCGTCGAACGCGAGCTCGAGGAGTTCGGCGCCGCGCTCACCCGCATCCAGCAGCTGGTCGGCGACTCGTTCGCGGCGGCGCAGGGCGGTCGCTTCCATCCGCGCGCGGGGGCGCTCGTCGAAGCGCTGCTGCGCTTCGGGGCGGCGGGCGCCGGCCAGAGTTCGTGGGGGCCGACGGTCTACGGGATCGTCGGCAGCCAGGCGGCCGGACGCGAGCTGGCTCGCCGCATGGAGGATCTCGCCGGCAGCGAGGGGAGCGTGGAGCTCGTAGCGTTCGACAACCGCGGCGCCCGCGTCGAGCGGTCATGAAGCTGCTCGTGAGCGTCGTGGACGCCGGCGAGGGACGCGCCGCCGCCGCGGCGGGGGCCGAGATCGTGGACGTCAAGAACCCTGCCGAGGGCTCGCTGGGCGCGCCGTCCCCGGCGGTGATCGCGGGCGTGCGCGCGGCCGTGCCCGCCGAGCTGCCGGTCAGCGCCGCGATCGGCGACATGCCCAACCTGCCCGGCACGGCAGCGCTCGCCGCCCTGGGAGCGGCGCGTAGTGGCGCGACGTTCGTGAAGGTCGGCTTGTGGGGCGTCTCGACCGAGGACGAGGCGGTCGATCTGCTGCGCGCGGTCCGCGACGGCGTCGCGAACGTGCCAGGCGCGGTGGTGGTGGCCGCGGCCTACGCGGACGCCCGGCGCGTGGCACACGCGCCGCTCGCGCCGGAGCTGCTGCCGCGCGTCGCGCTCGCGGCAGGCGTGGGGACCTGCCTGCTCGACACGGCGGTCAAGGACGGCCGCGGTCTGCTGGACTGGCTCTCGCCGGACGCGCTCGCGGCGCTGGTGGCCGAGGCCCATGCCACGGGCTTGCAGGTGGCGCTGGCCGGCGCCCTGCGCGCAGAGGATCTGCCGGTAGTCCGCGACACCGCGGCCGACATCGCCGGTGTCCGCTCGGCCGCCTGCGACGATGGCAGGCGGTCGGCACCCCTCGACGCGGTGCGCGTCCGTTCCCTGGTCGCGGCGTGCGCGGCTATGCCGCCGCGCGCGCCCCGGTGAACCCGGCCACGTGGAGCCGGTGGGCGACCTTCTGCGCGCATTCCCGCCGCATGGCCGCCGGGACGGAGTCGCCCCAGGCTTCGGCGACCTCCTCGGCCCGCGCCAGCAGGTCCTCGAGCAGCTCTCGCGAGGGCTGCGTCTCGATCAGGCAGCGCAGGCCGAAGCCGATGTGCCAGCGCTCGTCGAGCTCGACGCGCCGCACGCCCTCGTACACCCCCGGCAGCGCGCCATCGGCCAGGTCGTCGAGAAGCGTGTGCTGCCCGGCGTCGAAGACGACCCCCTCGAGCAGCATGTGGTACAGGGCGACGCCCTCGCTCAGCTCGGTGCGTCCCGCGGCGAGCTCGGCGGCCATCGCCGGCAGCCGCTCCTCGAACAGCTCGAGGAAAGCGGGCGGGACATGGGCGCGGGCGGCGGCACGCCGCTCGACCGCGTCGGCGCCCGGCAACTCCAGGACCTCGCCGGCGATGCGGTCGAACAGCCGGGCGTGGCGCTGCTCGTCGCGACGCTGGAGGAAGAAGACCCAGGCCATCAGGCTCTCCTGCGACACCAACGTCGCCTCCCTGGCTGCGTCCGCGAACGGCGTGAGCTGCTCGGCGACCGCGTCCTCGGCCACGCAGAAGCCGGCGAGAAGCGTCATCAGGCGACCGCGGCGCTCCGCCGGGAGCTCCTGCCACTCGCGCGCGTCGGGGGCGAGGTCGATGGCCGCCGGATTCCACTGCAGGCGGGCAACGAGGCGCGAGAAGAAGTTGGGCCAGGAGCTGCGGTCCGCGAACGAGTCCATCCCGCCCATGACCTTGTGTTCCCGGAGCTTGGGGTCGGCCAGGATGGCGACCCTGGTGTCCCGGGCCCTCGCGTCATCCATGGCCGGACGGTAGCAATCGCCCTGCGGCGATCCGCGTGCCCGCGGTCGTGCCGCGTTCGAGCAGCTCATCCAGGCGCGCAGGGTCGCGCCCGCCGACCACCCATGTATCGAAGCGCGCCCCGGCGAGCATCGCGGGCAGGTGCTCGTCTACGCCCCCGGGCCGCAGCGCCGCGAGCTCGGCGACGGTCAACCGCGCGAGCGGCTCGCCGCGTGGCGGCCAATCCGCGAAGAGGCCGTCGACCGCCTTCACCAGCACGAGGCGCCCGGCACCGATCCGACCGGCGACCCATGCGGCGATCGAGTCGGACGTCACCTCCCAGGACGCGGGTAGCCGGTCGAGGGGCAGCGCTGCGGGCAGGAGCACGGTCGTTCGTCCGGCGCGGACCTGAGGGAGGCCGGCGCACCGCACGGCGCCCGGGATGAGGTCGCTGAGCAACCAGCCGAACTGCTCCATGCCGAGGATCGCCATGCGATGCGAGGTCTGCGCTCGCAGTCGGAAGCAACGGTCGGCGTCGCGCACGGCGTCGGCGAAGCCCGCGCCGCCAGGCACGACGAGGAGCGGATGGCGCTCCCCGAGCTCGCCGAGCGCGGTGCACAACCCGGGCAGCGCGCTGTCGCCGAGACCGCCGCCGACCTTGACGACGGTCAGCACAGGCGTGCCGCCAGGAGCGCCGCCAGCGCCGCGGCGGGCGCCATCTCCGCGCCGGTCCCGCCCCACGGTGCCGGAGCGTCGGCGACGGCTCGTCCCAGGCGCGCGGCGACCTCGCGCCCCAGGAAGGCGCCGGCGCCGACCGCGACGACGGGTGCCTGGGGCGGCAGCGGACGCTGGACCCGCCGTGCCGCTTCATCGATCTGGCGCAGCTGCTCGCCTGCGAGGAAGGCGGCAATGGCGTCAATTTCGCCGGCGTCGAGTTGGTCGGCGTCGGAGCACACCAGCCTGGCGATGCGCTCGCGCGCGAACGCGACCAGCGCCGGGCGGCCGTCCGGCGTGGGGCAGTCGTACGCCTCCGGCGCGAGACGGCCGAGGACGAGATGGACGTCGGCGCTGATCGCGAAGTACTCCGACGACACGGGGCACCACTCGCCACGGACCGGCACGCGCCGCGCGATCGCGGCCAGGTTCGTGCGGAGCACGCCGGTGTAGACGAGCTCGCCGGCCAGCAGGCGCTCGAGGTCGTTGTGTCCGCTCGCAGCGACGCGCCCGGCGGCGATCGGGACGATGTCGGCGGTCGTGCTGCCGAAGTCGATAAGCAACGCGTCGGGATGCGCGTCGGCCACCGCGAGCGCCGTCGCCATCCAGTTGGCGGCGGCGACGTCCCACGGCCGCGCACGCGCCGCCCCCACGGACACGAGCTCGCCGGCTGTCGTCAGCACGCTCAGCGGCCGGTCGCCGAGCGCGTCCTCGGCCGCGTCGAGCACGAACCCCACCCCCTCGCGCTTAGTCCGGAACGCGTCAGAAAGCTCGGCGGTCATCGTGATCGCCACGGCGTCTGCCTCACCGGCCTCGGCGGCGACCTCGCGCAGCACCCCGGCGAGCGCCTCGCGGTCGCGCCACACCTCGAACGGGCGCGAGACCGTGCGCAGTGACGTCCCGTGCAGCCGGGCGGCCTTCGTGTTCGCGCCGCCGACGTCGACCGCTAGCGTGGCCCGCGCCGTGGCTGGAATGCGCGTCGTACCGGTCATCGATCTCAAAGCTGGGACGGCGGTTCACGCCGTGCGCGGCGAGCGCGAACGCTATCGCCCAGTCCGCAGCGTCATCGCCGGCGACGACGGCGACCCGCTTTCCCTCGTACGCGCGTTTCGGTCCGAGCTGGGGCTCGACGAGCTGTACGTGGCCGACCTCGACGCGATCGCCGGCACAGGCGGGAACGACTCCACGATCGCGACGCTGGCGCGCGAGGCCCGCGTCATGGTCGACGCGGGCGTGAGCGAGCCGGGACAAGCGCGGGCGCTGCTGGACCTCGGCGTGCACCGCGTCGTCGCCGGGACCGAGACGCTGGCCGGGCCCGAGGCGCTCGACCGCCTCCTCGCCGAGATCCCCGGGGTAGTCCTGAGCGTCGACCTGCGCCACGGCCGCGCGCTGTCGCTCGACCCGCAGCTCGCGGGCTTGCCGGCGCTCGACGTCGTGGCGCGCCTGCACCGCCCGGAACTTCACGAGGTGATCGTGCTCGACCTCGCACGAGTGGGCAGCGGCGCGGGGCCGGACGTCGGGCTGATCGCGCAGATCCACGCCGCGTTTGGAGACCTCGAGCTGCTGGCCGGCGGCGGCGTGCGCGACGCCGGCGACCTGCGCGCGCTCGGCGCCGCGAGCGCGGCAGGCGCGCTCGTCGCCACGGCGCTGCATCGCGGCGTCATCGGGCGGCGCGAGCTTCGCTGACGACCCCCTCCACGTGCGCGACGAGCGCGGCGGCCACGTTGGCGCCGGTCGTCTCCTGCAGCCCGCGCCAGCCGGGGATCGTGTTGAGCTCGAGGACATACTCGCGTCCGTCGGCGGCGCGCAACAGGTCGACGCCGGCGTAGTCGGCGCCCACCACCTCGGCGGCCTCCACGCACAGGCGCTCCTGTTCGGCGCTCAGGTCCGTCGCGCGCGCGCGGGCTCCGCGCGCGAGGTTGACCCGCCACCCGGAGCCGACCCGTTCGATCGCCGCGAGCACTCGCCCGCCGACGACGAACGCACGTAGGTCACGGCCGTCGTGCGGCAGCGCCTCCTGCAAGTAGTACACCGCGCGCTCGAGCACCAGCGCGTGGAAGACGCGGTACGCGACGTCGACGTCGTCCACGCGCGTCATCCCGGCGCCCATCGAGCCGAACAGCGGCTTGACGATCACGTCGCCGCCGAGCTCCTCGAAGGCGTCGAGCGCATCCTCGGGGCGCTCGCAGGCGATCGTCCGCGGCGTCGGCAGCCCGGCACGCGCCAGCAGCGCCGAGGCGAGGAACTTGTCGATGCTCCGCTCGAGCGCCCGCGGGCCATTGACGCACGTCACGCCGCGCGCGACGAGCGCGTGCAGCGCGTCGACGCGGAAGATCACCTGCTCGAGCGAGCCGCGTGGAATGCCGCGGACGATCACGGCGTCGCACCCCTCGACGCTGCGCACCGCGACGTCGCCGTCGACGTGCCCGACCATGCGCGTCACGGCCACGAGCCGATGCTCGTGACCCCGATCCGCGAGTGCGTCGGTCAGCTGTCGCGCGTGCCACCCGCCGCTCGATCCCAGGATCGCGACGGTCAGCCCCAGAACGAACGCTCCAGCACCTCGAGGTTCACCCGGCCCGCCTCGAAGCTGCGGCCGCTGCCGACGCTCGTGAGCCGGATCTGCGCCGGGCTGAAGAGCAGCGGGTCGATCGCGTAGAAATCGAAGTTCGCGGCCTTCAGCACCTTGCCGAACGGCTCGCCGTAGTCCGAGGACGCCGAGGCGGGTAGCCGCTCGACAAGCTCGCGCAGCGCGTCGTCGTCGTCGTCCTCAACCGTGAGGTGGACCTGGCCGCCGTACAGCACCGCGTCGTTGGTGCGTCCGATCGCCGCCATGTCGTCGCCCGCCACCGGCGGCAGCGGGCAGCTGCCGAAGCCCCCGACGACACGCCGCACGTCGAAGTCGAGCTCATGGAGCTTGTGCAGCGCGGTCTCGACGACCCGCGCCGCGATCTGCACGCTGCCGGCCACGCTCGCCGTTGGGGCCATCAGCAGCGTCAGCGCCGCGGGCGACACGCCGGCCCGCTCGGCCACGAAGTCGGCGACCTCGGCCGGCGGCGGCTCGCGCGTCTCGAGACACAGGACGGCGGCGCTCGCGCGCTCGTCCCAGTCGAGGTCGTCGTAGAGCTCCTCGGCGCGGATCAGCGCGCGGCCGGGCCCGCTGCCCATCGCGAAGTAGCCGTCGCGATCGATCCGCCAGCCGGCGTACTGCGCCGCCAGGCAGGCGACCGCGGGTCGATCTGTGGTCACCGTGAGCGCAGGCAGCCACCGGCCGTCGACGACCAGCGGCGCGTACGCGACCGCCCCCAGCCCCGCCATGCAGACCTCGGCGAGGTAGCGCCCCGCGTCGAAGCCGCCGGCGGCCCGGGCGCCGCAGTCGATGACCCGCGTGCCGTTCGGCAGCGTCGTGACCTCCACCTGCGCCGCCTCGGCATCGGCGACCAGCCGGTCGGCGAGCTCCAGCGCGCGGTCGTTGAGCGAAAGCGTCAAGCGTCTCCCTCCAGGATCAGGACCTCGCCGCGCCGCAGCTCGAGGCCGTCGCCGCACCAGCGCGCGTAGCGACCGTCGATCTGGTCGTCGGAGACGGCCAGCCCGAAGGCGCGCAGCCGGCGCAGGTACAGGCGCAGGAACGGTGGGCGATACGTGCAAGAGAACACGAACGTCGCCGGCGGCGTCGCCGGCGCCATCGTGACGATCGAGCCACGCCGCATGCCGGCCCCCGCCCGGGGCCCGAGCCCGCCGAGCGCGACGATCGTCCCGGCCAGCATCCGGAGGCCCGTGGCGTCGCCGACGCGCCCGGCCACCGCGATCAGACCGCGCCGCAGGCCGGCACCGGCCTGCTCGCCGGCGTCGCCGTGGACGACGATCTCGCCGCCGCGCATGCCCGCCCGCTCGCCGGGATAGACGCCGCCCAGCCGGCTCCCCGCCGTACCGCGCACCACGAGCGTGCCGCCGCGCATGCCCGCGCCGGCCCAGTCGCCGGCGTCGCCTTCGACGTGCAGCTCGCCCCCGTGCATGCCGGCCCCCACGTGCATGCCGACGTCGCCGGCGACCGTGAGTCGCCCCGCGGTCATCCCCGCGCCCACAAGCCTGACGCGGGACAGGTCGCCCTCGAGGCGCACGTCGTCACCGGAGCCCGAGACAGCGAAGAACTCACCCACGCGTGCGCGCTCGTTGCCGTACCGGACGGGCAACGCCTCGATCTCGTCACGGCGTGCGCCGGCCAGCCGGTCCGGGCACAGCACATCGGCCTCGAGCGGCACGACCGGTTCCTCGCGCAGCGTGAGCGTGAGCGTCACGGCATCAGCTCACGGAGATGGATGTGGTGAGGGCCGAGGTTGCCGCCGTAGTTGCCGGCGGTCACGTGGCTGGCGCCCGCCTCGGCGGCGGCCACAAGCCCGCGGCGCATCGCCTCGCGCACCGGCTCCAGCGCGAGCCCGTCGATGACGATCTCGAAGACGGCCTCGACGTCGGGCGGCACGTCCGTGTGCTCGACCTGGCCGCGCAGCGTCGGGCACAGCACGTCGTTCGTCGACGCCGGTAGCGCGCTATATCGCGAGCCGACCTTGCTGCCGCTGCGCGCGATCCCGCCGGGAAACGGCATGATCACGCCCTCGACGGACCGCATCGCGCTCGCCGCGGCCTCGGCCGCCCGTAGCGCCGATTCGGCGTCGCGCCCCAGCATGATGATGTTTCCACCGGCCACGCCCTCGACGACGCCGAAGCGCTCCTGCACCAGGAACTCGCCCTCCATCACCGGCACGCGCCAGTACCGCTGCCCGTCGAGCACCTTGCTGGCTTGGTAGCCGTCGCCGAAGAAGCGCAGCTGGCCCCCGACGTCCACCGTGTCCTCGGCATCCACGCCGTTGAAGCAGGCCGCCGTCGGTGACGTCAGCACGCACTGCCCGACGCGCTCGACCAGCCGTTTGCCCACGCCCTCTCGATCCATCGCGAACAGCAGCGCGCTGACGCCCGGCCGTCCGTCAGGGGTCTCGTCGGGAGCGAGCTCGCGCTCGATGCTCGCCTCGCACTTGCACCCGATCACCGAGGTGGCGAAGCCTGTCATCGAACGCCCCGCCTCGAGCGCCCACTCCGGCGTCGCCGAGGTGATCACGACGCGCGCGCCCCACATCGGGAACGCCTCCGCGAAGGTGTCGACGATCTCGGCCCCGTGCAGCTTCATCGCGGCTCCGCGGCGACGGTACGCGCGGGCTCGAGCAGCCACGGCTCCCGCACCGGATAGCTCGCGAACTGCACGCTGTAGCGGTCCTCGAAGAGCTTTTCCAGGGTGGGCTCGATGCTTGGGTCGTACGCCGCGCCGACGCGCAGCAGGCGGCCCGGGCGGGCCTCGCGCAGCTCGCCGTCCTCGACGACCGGGTGCCCGTCCTTGAGGACGTAGCGCGGGGCGGCAAACATCGCCTCGCGGTCGTCGCGGTCGTCGTAGATCGTGATGTCGGCGTCGGCGCCCACGCCGAGGTGACCCTTGTCGCGCAGCCCGAGCAGCCTCGCCGGCCCGGCGCGCGTGATGATCGCGATCTCCTCCAGCGTGTACTCGCGATCGAGGTCGTCGAGCAGGACGGTCCGCTTCATCGCCTGCCCGTTCACCCGCCGGATCTCCTCGTTGCGGAATTCGCGATCCATCAGCAGGCGGATCAGGCGCGGATAGCTGAGGAACGAGCCGCCGTTCGGGTGGTCGGTAGACAGCACGATCCGCCACGGGTCGCGGCTGAGCAGGAACAGCTCGAGGCCGATCCCCCACTGCAGCGCGTGCACGTAGTTGCGCTCGCGGTACGTGAACGGGACGATCCCGCAGCCGGTCTCGGCCTCGGTGTCGGCGTTGACCCACTTGCCGTGGGTGATCTCGCGCAGGACCGCGGAGACCGGCGCGTCGGCGGTCATGGTCATCGCCGGGCCGAACATCACCTGCCCGACGTCAGCGCTCAGCTCCGGGTGCGCGTTGATGTGCTCGGCGAGCTCCGGCGCCCGCGAGCGCGGCCGCCCGCCGGACCGTCCACCGTATGCGTGGAACTGCAGGTGGGCGAGGTGGGCGCGGCGGCCCTCGAGCGTGCGGAGCGTGTCGCGCGTCGTGCGCCAGTTGCCGGAGACGCCGAGGTTGTTGCAGTGGACGTGCACGGGGTGCGGCAGCCCGAGCTCGTGCACCGCGGTGGCGATGGTCTCGATGACTTGCCGTGGCGTGACCCCGGGGCCCTCGTCGTCGAGCGAGGTCACGTTGCCGTTGCTGCGCTTCCACATCTCCACGCCACCGGGATTGACGAGCTTGACGCCGTACCCCCCCGTGGCCTGGAGCCACCAGGCGATCGCCTCGCGCACGCGGGCCGGCTCGGAGCGGATGAGCTCGAACAGCGGCAGGTTGTTGCCCATCAAAACGAGGAAGGCGGCGTCGATGATCGGTGTGTCGCGAAGCTCCGAGAGTGTGTGGCGGGCCGCGAGCGGTGGCGTGGCGGCCTCGACGACGGTCGTGTAGCCCAGCAACGCGTAGCGGTGGCCGGTGGCGAACGTCGAGGGGACGAGCCCGCCGTAGGGCTCCTCGGGCGCGAGCTTGCGCGCGGCGTTGACCTTCGGCCCGGCGATGTGGGCGTGGATGTCGACCCCGCCGGGCATGACGACCATCCCACGCGCATCGATGCGGCGGGCGTGCGCCGGCACGTCGGCGACGATCTTGCCGTCCTGCACACAGACGTCGCGCACCTCGCCGGCGATGCCGTTGGCAGGGTCGTAGATGCGGCCGGCGGCGATCCGGAGCATCACAAGCGATCCGCGATCGCGGCCAGCACGTCCTCGACACCCGGGCGCTCCGCGGCCAGCGGTGCGCGCAGGGGGAGCGGGACGCCGTCCATCCGATGGACCGTACCCGGCACCTCGATGCCGTCGGCCGCGGTGGCGAATGCGACGCGCGCGGCCCGCGACGTCGCAGTGGCCCGCGCATCAACCGCCACCGTGGGCAGTCCGCGCAGGCGCTCGGCGGCGGCGGGCGGAAGGTGCTCGAGGGGGTCGGAGGCCACCACGAGCGCGGCGTCGACCTCGCCGCGCTCGAGCAGCGCGGCGGCACCGAGCTCGCCGGGGTTGGCGCGCGGGTAGCCGCGGGCGAAGCTCACCGCGGAGGCGAAGCCGGTCTGCCAGGCGAGCACGTCTTCGGCGCCGCGCGCGTTGCCGTCACCGCGCAGTCCCAGCGTGACCGCGTGGCGGTCACGACTGAGGTCGCGCACGAGCGCGAACAGCGCGAGCGCACCGAGCTCGTCGACGGCGCCGTAGAGGATCGCGGCGTGGCGTGCACCGACCAGGCGCTCCGCGAGGTCGTGGAGACCGTCGAGCGGGAACTCGCCGCTCCGATCGTGATCGAGCGGCGCGCCACCGATCAGCGCGCGCAGCGCCCACAGTGCCTCGAAGTCGTGGGTCGCGTCGAGCGCGACGAAGGCGTCGGCCTCGTCAGCAGTGGCGGTGCGCTCGGCGTCGATGACGACGAGCGCTCGTGAGCCGCGACCGGCGCGATCCAGGCGCAGCCGACCCAACAGGCGCGGGTGGGTGAGCACCGGGTTGGCCCGCCAGACGACGACCAGCTCCGCCCGGTCACGGATCTCGCCGAACGTCGCCGTGCTCGAGCCGATCGCCTGGTAGGCCGCCTGCGCCGCGCCGCTGCCCGCGGGATCGACCACGGCCCCGATCGCCTCGGCGAGCGCCACCGCCCTGCGCTGCGCCTCACAGCTCGTCTGGCCGAGACCGTAGACGAGCGGGACGCGCGCTTGATTCAAGATCGCGGCCGCGGCCTCCAGGGCCTCGTCGAGGCTCACCGTGCGGCCGTCGAGGCGGGCGACCGGCGGCCTGTCGCCGCCCCGCTCGGCGAACCAGGAGTCGCCGAGTGGGCACGTCCGCGTCAGCCCCGCAAGCCGGCCGTCCGCAACGGTCACCTCGATGTCATCGCAGACGCAGCCACACCCCGCACACGTCGCGTCAGCCACCCGCCGCCACCTCCACTCGCGCCTCGAGCTCAGCGCGCAACCACGCGGCCTGCTCCTCGAGCCCCGCAAGGGCATCCTCCGGCGTCGCGGCGGTCGTCACGACCGTGCAGATCGGACGGCCCGCGGCGATGCGCTCGCCGGGGTGCGGGACGTCGCGCACGCCGCGCTCCAGCCAGCGCACGCTGTCGCCGACGACCACGTCCTCGGTGGCGAAGAGGACCGCCTTGCCGGCTGCGCCCGAACGCTCGGCCTCGACGCGAGGCAACTCGCCGGCGCAGCCGCGCAGGTGCGCGTCGAACACACCCACTCCGTGCGCCGCGTCGATCGCCTCGAGCGACGCCGTCGGACGCGGGTTGACCTCGACCGTCCACGCGCGCTCTCCGTCCCAGATGAAGTCGACGCCGAACAATCCCCGCAACGCGAACGCGCCCGCCAGGCACGAGCAGATCGTGCGCGCCTGGTCGAGCAGCTCGCCGGCCGGGACTCGCGGCGGTACGAGGTTCCCGCACCAGCGATGGCCGCGGACGCCGAACGCGCGCCGCCCGACGAGCTGCTCGGTGAGCCCGAGCACGACGGCGTCCTTCCCGTCGCCCACCGCCGCCGCCGAGCACGCGATCCCGTCGATGCGCTCCTGCAGGAAGGTCCCTGCCGGCAGCGCGCCGCCGCGCCATTCCCGCACGCGGATGCCGCCGCCGCCGCGCAGCGGCTTACGCAGCCAGCGGCCGGCGGACGGGGCCGTGACGGTCGCCCGCGGGTGCGGAAGCTCGCCCAGGGCGGCGCCGAGCTGCGCGGGATCGCGCACGGCGCGCAACGTGCTCGACGGGTTGCCCAGCAGCGCGTGGCGCTCGCCCAGCCGCCCGACGAGCGTGGGGTGGTTCTCGAAGCTCGCGCCGTAGACGACGGCGCCCGGAGCCTCCCCCACCGCGGCATCGACGAGCGCGGTCACGCCGGCGCGCGTCACGACACGGTCGGCGCTCCGTCGCAGGTCGAGGTCGCCGAACAGATCGAACGCAACCACTCGCTGACCGTCGCGCCTCGCCAGATCCGCGAGCATGCGCGCGCTCAGAGCAATCAGGAGGAGTGGCTGACGCGGTGCGACGGCGTCAGAGCATACGCTCGACCAGCGCGACGAACAGCGTCGCCGTCACGAGGTCGGCGGTCGTCCCGGGGTTCAGCGCGTTGCCCGCCTCGCGCAGCGAGGCGTCGAAGCTCCGCAGCGCCCGGCGCCCGGCGGCCGTGCGCACGCCGCCGGCGGCAAGCACCTCGCGCGCGCCCGCCGACACCCGCGCCGCCGCGCCGGCGCCGCGCTTGCGCGCGATGAGGGTGTCGGGAACCCGCTCCAGCAGCCGCAGGTGCAGCTCGACGATCGCCTCGCGCACGGAGAGGCCGTCGCCGAGCGCGGCGACGAGTGCGGGGATCCCGGTGTCGAAGGTCAACGCGTAGTCGGTCACGTACTCCGAGGCGACCCAGTCCCGCTCAGCGGCGCTCGCCATCGCCTCGCGCAGGCCGACGGCCGGCTCGGAGCGCACGTCGTGCTCGACGCGCTTGCGCAGGCCGCCCGCGCCGGAGAGCCGGATCGCCGCGTACGCGTCGCGCGCGTCGGCGACGTCGAGCGCGCGCAGCGTCGCGCACAGCCGCGTACGCAGCGGCCCGCCGTCGAGCGCGGCCTTCGCCAGCGGCGCGAGCAGCAGTGCGATGCCGAGGTTCGTGTTCGCCGGCGCGACGCGGCGCGACGCCTCCACGACCGCGAGGACCGTCTCACCCACCGCGCGCTCCTCCGCCCGCGCCAGCTCGGGGCCGACGGCGATCGCGCTGCGCAGCATGTCCTCGTAGGAGGTGTCGCGGAAGTCGTGGCTCGGGGTGATGTTGCCCGGCTTCTCCGCGCTGACCTCGAGCACGCAGGCCAGCTGGGCGGCACCGGCGACGCTGTCGGGGGTACGAACGGTCGCGGCCGCCGCACGTGCGGGCGACCGCTGCCCCCGAGCTTGACCCCGTTCACCGGCAGAAGCTAGAGTCGCCGGCCCGTTCCCTGATTTCTCAGGCACACCGACAACCATAGGGAGGCCCGGTCATGGCCCCGACGTTGCAGGTTGGAGAGTCGCTCGTCGGCGAGGGCAACGAGGTCGCGCACGTCGACGTCCTGATCGGCTCAAAGAGCGGACCGGTCGGCGAAGCGTTCGCGAACGCCCTCGTCAACCAGAAGGAGGGCCACACGAACCTGTTGGCGATCGTCGCCCCGAACCTCCCCGCCAAGCCGGACACGATCATGTCCAACAAGGTCACGATCAAGGGCGCGACGCAGGCGGTGCAGATGTTCGGGCCCGCCCAGGCCGCCGTGGCACGCGGCGTCGTCGATTCGGTTCGCGAGGGCGTCATCGCCGAAGGAGACATCGACGACCTCTGCATCATCTGCGGCGTGTTCATCCATTGGGAAGCCACGGACGACAAGAAGATCTTCGACTACAACTACACCGCCACGAAGGAGGCGATCGCGCGCGCCCTGAACAACGAGCCCGCCGTCAGCGCGGTGCTCGAGTCCGCGGAAGCGGCGCGCCATCCGTTCGCGGCGGGCGTGGAGGGCTAGCCGACCACGGCGGACCCATCGACTGAACCGACCCGGCCGGGTCGGCTCGACGGTCTGCACGCCGTCGTGACCGGCGCGAGCAGCGGGATCGGACGCGCCATCGCCGAGGTCTACGCGGCCGAGGGAGCCGTGGTGCTGCTCTCGCACCGCGCCTCGCCCGAGCGTGCGCGCGAGGTCTCCGACGCGATCGCGGCGCGCGGCGGGCGGGCGCTCGTCCGCCAGGCCGATCTCGCAACCCGCGACGCCTGCGAGCGCCTCGTCGCCGAGGCGCGCGACGAGCTCGGCCGGGTTGACGTGTGGGTCAACAACGCCGGCGCCGACGTGCTCACGGGCGAGGCGGCGGAGTGGGAGTGGGAGCACAAGCTCGACGTCCTGCTCGCGGTCGATCTGAAGGGCACGATCGCGTGCTCGTATGCCATCGGCGACATCATGCGCGACCAGGAACGCGGGGGCGCGATCGTCAACATGAGCTGGGACCACGTGACGAGCGGCATGGCCGGCGAGAACCCGCAGCTGTTCGCCGCCGTGAAGGGCGGCGTGCTGGCGTTCAGCAAGAGCCTCGCGCGGAGCCTGGCGCCCGACGTGCGCGTCAACGTGCTGTGTCCGGGCTGGATCGAGACCAGCTTCGGCGAGCAGGCCGATCCCGACTTTCGCCGCTCGGTCGCGCGGGACACGCCGCTGGGGCGCTGGGGCCGCCCGGAGGACGTGGCGGGCGCGGCGCTCTATCTCGCCTCGCCCGAGGCCGCGTTCGTCACCGGACAGGCGATCGGCGTCAACGGCGGCGTGGTCATGTAGCGCCGGGCGTGCTGTAGTCAGCGGAGACCGCGAAGGAGGTATCCCATGGAGGCAAGCGCCAAGCCCACGACGTACGGGCCCGACGAGGTGGAGGCCAAGCTCAAGGAGGCCGGCCTCGACGACTGGTACCTCGAGGGCGACTGGATCCGCCGCAAGTACAACACCGACGGCTGGCCGACGACGCTCATGGTCGTCAACGCCGTCGGCTTCGTGTGCGAGGCGGCCTACCACCACGCGGACCTCGCGGTGACGTGGGGCAAGCTGTGGGTCAAGCTGCAGAACCACGCCGCCGGCGGCATCACCGACAAGGACTTCGCGGTGGCGCGGCAGATCGAGGACACCGTGCTATGGCGGCCCGACGACGACAGCCCACTGGAGGGGACCCCGAACAAGTTCGTGTTCAGCAAGGGCCGCGGCTAAGCCCTCGCGCCGAGCGGCTGTCGACGCGATGGCCGATCGCTACCTGTTCGTGACCGGCAAGCTCGCGGCGCCCGCGCTGCGGGGAACGCTGGAGCGAGCCGACCTGCCGTTCGAGTACGACGTCGCGGTCATGAAGATCACGGTCGCCGCGCTGATGACCGCCGACTGGATCGCCCGGCGGCTCGAGGTCCCGCCGAACGTCACGCGGATCATGATCCCGGGCATGTGCCAGGGCGAGCCCGCGGTGCTCAGCGAGCGATTCGACGTCGCGGCCGAGAAGGGCCCCGCCGACCTCAAACGCCTGCCGGCGTTCTTCGGCCAGGCCGACGCGCGCTCGCGCTACGGCCCGCGCGACGTCCGGGTCTTCGCCGAGATCAACAACGTCCCGCATCTCGACCGCGAGCGGATCGTCCAGGCGGCGAGCTACTACCGCGGCGCCGGCGCCGACGTCATCGACCTCGGGCTCTCGCTCGACCGCAACTGGCTCGACGAAGGCCCGGACACGATCCATGAGCTCAAGTCCCGAGGCTTCACGCTCAGCATCGACACGCTCGACCCCGACGAGATCCTCATGGCCGACGCGGCGGGCGTGGACTACGTCCTCAGCCTCAACGGGCACAACCGCCATGTGGCGCAGCAGCTCCGCGCGACCCCGGTGCTGATCCCCGACACGCCCGATGACCTGGACAGCCTCGACGCGAGCATCGCCCATCTGCGCGAGCTCGGCAAGCCGTTCCTCGTCGACCCGATCATCGAGCCGATCGGGTCGGGCTTCGCCGCGAGCCTCGGCCGCTATCTCGAGACCCGCCGCCGCCACCCCGACGCCGAGATGCTCATGGGCATCGGGAACATGACCGAGCTCACCGAGGCCGACACGACCGGGGTCACGGCGGTGCTGCTCGGCTTCTGCCAGGAGCTCGGGATCCGCAATGTGCTGACCACCGAGGTGATCCACTGGGCGCGGGGCGCTGTGCGCGAGGCCGTCCTGGCGGCCCAGCTCATGCACTTCGCGGAACAGGAGGGCACGCCGCCCAAGCACGTCGACGGCCGGCTACTCACGATCAAGGACGAGGATTTCCGCCCCTACACCGAGGCCGAGCTGCGCGAGCTGCACGCGAGCGTCACCGATCCCAACATCCGCATCTTCACGGATGCCGACTGGATCTACGCGTTCAACGCCGAGCGCTTCGTCAAGGGCACCGACATCAACCAGATCTTCGACGAGCTCGGCGTCGATGAGCACACGCACGCCTTCTACCTGGGGAAGGAGCTCATGAAGGCGTCCATCGCCCGCGGGCTCGGCAAGAACTACCGGCAGGAGTCCCCGCTCGACTGGGGCTATCTGACCTTCGACGAGCCGCGCCGCGAACGCGTCCGCCTCACGGGTGGGCGGGACCCCATTCGTAGGCCATCCGACGAGGAGGAATCGTGAAGAAAGTCCTGCTCCAGCTCGACACCGACGAGCACCCCAGCCCGTTCGATGCGATCGTCGCGCACGACGCCGGCGTGGACGTCCTGCTCTCGCACAGCGGCGTGAAGGCCGAGTCCGCGCGCGCGCTCGCACAGGACGCGTTCTTCACCCGCGGGGTGGACGACCTCAAAACGATGGCCGTGTGGGTCGGCGGCAAGGACGTCGCCGCGGGCGAAGAGGTCTTCGCCCAGGTGCAGAAAGCGTTCTTCGGCCCCTTCCGGGTCTCCGTGATGCTCGACTCGAACGGCTGCAACACGACCGCAGCCACGACCATCGCGCGGATCGCGAAGGCGCGCAGCCTGGCCGGCAGCCGCGCCGTCGTCATCGGTCTGGGGGCCGTCGGCCTGCGGTCGGCCGTGCTGCTGCAGAACGAGGGCTGCGAGGTCACGCTGGCCGCTGTCCCACCCGACCTGTTCGGCGACGATCGCCCTTATCACCGCCCGCGCGGCCTCGCGGTCGCGCAGCGACTCGACCTCGACGTCCGCGAGCCGGCCGACCGCGGAGAGCTCGAAACGCTCCTCGACGGCGCGCAGGTCGTCCTCTCCGCCGGGCCCGCCGGCGTGCCGGTGCTGCGGCGCGACTTCTGGGCGCAGCACCCGACGATCGAGTTCCTGGCCGACTACAACGCGGCGGAGCCGCTCGGCGTCGAGGGCACCAAGGCGACCGACGACATGGCCGAGTACGACGGCAAGCTCATGCTTGGCGCGCTGGCGATCGGGGGCCCGAAGATGAAGGTGCACAAGGCCTGCGTGCGGCGGCTGTTCGAGTCCAACGACCAGGTGCTCGACACCGACGCCGTCTACGCGATCGCCAGGGAACTCGTTTGACCCGAGTGGCGGGCGTCGACCCGGGGACGGTCTCGTTCGACGTCTGCGTGCTCGACGACGGCGAGGCCACGTTCGAGCGCGGCTTCCGCACCAGCGACGTGGGCGCCGATCCGGAGCTGCTCGTCGAGGCGCTCGTGGACCACGGCCCGTTCGAGCTCGTGCTCGGCCCGGCCGGTTACGGGCTTCCGCTCATTCCCGTGGACCAGGTCGGCGAGCGTGAGCTCGCGCTCATGCTGCTGGTGCGCGAGGACGAACCGCACGGCCGCGTGGGCGTCGGCGGGATGCGCTCGATCGTGCGTGCGCTCGTGGCGTCGGGGCTTCCGGTCGTGTTCGGCCCCGGCGCGATCCATCTGCCGACCATCCCGGCGTACCGCAAGTGGAACCGCATCGACCTGGGGACCGCGGACAAGGTCGCGAGCGCCGCCCTGTGTATCGCCGACCAGGCGAACCGGCTCGGCGTCGAGTTCGCCGAGACCTCGTTCGTGATGCTCGAGCTCGGCGGGGCGTTCAGTGCCGCGCTCGCGGTGGACGGCGGGCGCATCGTGGATGGCCTCGGCGGTTCGGCCGGGCCGATCGGCGCGCGGGCGTGCGGCGCGTTGGACGCGGAGGCGGCGTACCTCCTCGGCGCAACCCTGTCGAAGCGGACGGTGTTCAGCGGCGGCGCGCTCGACCCGCAGGGAGACCTCGACCTCTCGGAAGGACTGGAGGCCCTGCGCCGCGACCCGCGCCATGGCGACGGATGGCTCGCCCTGGAGGAGGGCGCGGTGAAGGCCGCGCTCGCGTTGACGGCCAGCGCGCCGACCCCGCGCGAGATCCTCGTCGCAGGGCGCCTGGCGCAGGCGCCGGGCATGATCGACGCGCTCGGCGCGCGGCTTGCGCATGTGGCACCGGTGCGGATCGCGACGGGGCTCGCCGCGGCGCGGGGTGCGGCGGTGCTGGCCGACGGCCTGGTGGGCGGGCGCTACGCGGCACTCGTCGAGCGCCTGGGCGTGCGCGACGCGAGCGGCTCCGTCCTCGACCACCTCAGGGTCCAGGGCGCCGATCGCATCCGGCTGCGCTGATCAGCCCGCATCGAGCCACTCGCGCATTGTCGTGTGATGCGCGACGCGCTCGCCGGCGTCGATCTCGCGGCGCAGATCGCCGAGCAGCCCGAAGCGCTCGGCGACGACGTTGTGCTGGTGGATCGACTCGAAGTTCTCCTGGCGCGCCGACACGAAGGCGTCGTCGCGCAAGCCGCCGTAGCGCTCGATCGTGCCGCGTATCGCCTCGCGGACGCAGTCCTCCACGAACCGTGGGCGACGGTGGGCCTTCTCCACCACCGCGCCCTCGTCCGAGCGTTTCATCAGCTCGTAGATCTCGCTGGACATCGAGTCCTCGACGATCGCCAGCAGGTCCGCCGCGTCCACGTCCGTCTCGCACTCCTCGGGCAGCCCGAGGTGAAGCGTGCCCAGACCGAGCTGGTTGTGCGTCGCGAGCGGCACGGCTTCGAGGATGCCGGCGATCTGATGATCGGTGAAGCCGTCGCCGGCCAGCCGCTCGCGCGAACGCTCGGCAACCAGGCGCTGCGCATCTGGGCTCGTCGTCATCCCCTGCGCGGCGACGCCGATGAGCCGGCGCGTGCCGCGCTCGGAGGCGACCGCCGAGCCGAGCAGCGTGTAGATCTCCTGCGTGGTGATCCCGGACACCGGCGCCGGCTTGTACTCGGGGTAGCGGGCGGCGATCGTCACCTCCGCGCGCAGCGCGCGCTGCCGCTCACGCACCTCGACGGCGATGCGCTCGGCGAGCTGCTCGGCCTTGAAGGCGCCCTCGCCGAGCACCACCTCGCCGATGACGTCGTTGATGACCTCGTCGAAGCGCGCGGCCGTCTGCTCCGGTCCGAGCTCGACGAAGCAATCGAGCCGTGCGTAGTAGAGCTGCTCGCCGATGCGGGTGACCTTCTCGACGTTCGTCACCCCGACGCGCGACATCGACTCGGGAGCGTATCGAGCCATAGACAATTAGCCGATGCTCTATGAGTTCGACCTGATCTTTTCTTGTTCGGCGAACTGTCCTGTCGTAGGTTCACCGCATGATCGAGAAGAAGGATCGCTGGGCGGCAGGCGTGACTCCCTACGCGGAGATGGGCTACTACAACCCGGACTACGAGCCCAAGGACTCCGACGTCCTGGCGGCATTCCGGGTCACGCCGCAGCCTGGAGTCGACCCGGTCGAGGCCGCGGCGGCGGTGGCCGGCGAGTCCTCGACGGCGACCTGGACCGTGGTCTGGACCGACCGCCTGACCGACCATCGGAACTACCAGGCCAAGGCGTACGCCGTGGAGCCGGTGCCCGGCCGCGACGACGAGTACATCGCGAAGATCGCCTACGACCTCGACCTGTTCGAGGAGGGCTCGATCGCGAACATGGCCTCCTCGATCATCGGCAACGTGTTCGGCTTCAAGGCCCTCAGGGCGCTGCGGCTCGAGGACCTGCGCATCCCGCCACACTATGTCAAGACGTTCCAGGGACCGCCGCACGGCATCGTCATGGAGCGCGAGTACCTGGACAAGTTCGGACGTCCGCTGCTCGGCGCCACGGTCAAGCCGAAGCTCGGCCTGTCGGCCAAGAACTACGGCCGCGTCGTCTTCGAGGCGCTCCGCGGCGGCCTCGACTTCACCAAAGACGACGAGAACATCAACTCGCAGCCCTTCATGCGCTGGCGTGATCGCTACCTGTACGCGATCGAGGCGGTGAACCGGGCGATCGCCGAGAGCGCGGAGATCAAGGGCCACTACCTCAACGTGACGGCCGGCACGATGGAGGAGATGTATGAGCGCGCCGAGTTCGCCAAGGAGCTCGGCAGCGTGATCATCATGATCGACCTGACCGTCGGCTTCACCGCGATGCAGTCCATGTCCCACTGGGCGCGCCGCAACGGCGTCATCCTGCACCTGCACCGCGCCGGTCACTCGACCTACACCCGGCAGAAGAGCCACGGCGTCAACTTCCGCGTGCTCGCCAAGTGGTGCCGCCTCATCGGCGTCGACCACATCCACGCGGGGACGGTCGTCGGCAAGCTCGAGGGCGACCCAGGCAGCGTGAAGGGCTACTACGACGTCTGCCGCGAGAACCACCTCGACGCGGACGCCACCACGGGGATCTACTTCGATCAGGACTGGGCATCGCTCCCCGGCGTGATGCCCGTCGCCTCAGGCGGGATCCACGCCGGCCAGATGCACCAGCTGCTCAGCTACCTGGGCGAGGACTCGATCCTGCAGTTCGGCGGCGGAACAATCGGCCACCCGATGGGGATCGGCGCCGGAGCGACGGCCAACCGCGTTGCGGTCGAGGCCATCATCCAGGCCCGCAACGAGGGCCGCGACTACTTCCACGAAGGGCCCGACATCCTCGCCCGCGCCGCCCGCGGTTGCCCGGAGCTCGACGCGGCGCTGCAGGTCTGGAAGGACGTCACGTTCGACTTCCAGTCCACCGACACGCCCGACGTCGTCGTCACCCCGACGGCGGCCTGAGGAGGAACGCCATGCGCGTCACCCAGGGCACGTTCTCGTTCCTGCCCGACCTCGAGGACGAGCAGGTCGAGGCACAGATCCGCTACGCGCTCGATAACGGCTGGGCGATCGCGGTCGAGTACACCGACGACCCGCATCCGCGCAACGCGTACTGGGAGATGTGGAACCTCCCGCTGTTCGACCTCAGGGCCGATCAGGCCGATGTCGCGATGCGCGAGGTGAAGGCCTGCCGCGAGAGCTTCCCCAACTACTACGTCAAGGTCATCGCCTACGACGCGACCTACATGCGCCAGACCACGGCGCTGGCGTTCATCGTCGGCCGGCCGTCCGAGGAGCCCGGCTTCCGGCTCGAGCGGACAGACAACGCCGACCGTTCGATGCGCTATGCGCTGCGCGGATACGCGGCGGAGCGTCCAGCAGGGCGGCGGTACGCGTGACTGCGCTGAGATTCGAGGTCGACGCGGTGCTCGACGAGCTCGACGCCGAGCTCGTCGCGCTGCAGCCGGTCAAGACGCGAATCCGCGAGATCGCGGCCCTGCTCGTGGTCGACCGGCTGCGGCGCGAGGCGGATCTGACGTCGCGACGGCCGTCGCTGCACATGTCGTTCACGGGCAACCCGGGCACGGGCAAGACGACCGTCGCGCTGCGGATGGCGGAGATCCTGCAACGACTCGGCTACCTCGAGAAGGGGCACGTGGTGTCGGTCACCCGCGAGGACCTCGTGGGGCAGTACGTCGGGCACACGGCGCCCAAGACCAAGGACGTGCTCAAGCGGGCGTACGGCGGCGTGCTGTTCATCGACGAGACGTACTACCTGCACCGGCCGGAGAACGAGCGCGACTACGGCCAGGAGGCGATCGAGATCCTCCTACAGGTCATGGAGAGCGACCGCAACCGGCTGGTCGTGATCCTCGCCGGCTACAAGGACCGCATGGACGGGTTCTTCGCATCCAATCCGGGCATGGCCTCGCGGGTCGTGCACCACATCGACTTCCCCGACTACACGCCCGAGGAGCTGATGGAGATCGCGCAGCGCATGGTCGAGCGTCAGGACTACCGCCTGTCAGCGGCCGCGGAGCAGGCGTTCCGCGAGTACCTCGAGCGTCGCATGCAGAGGCCGCGCTTCGCGCACGGGCGCAGCACCCGCAACGCGATCGACCGCGCCCGGCTGCGCCACGCCAGCCGCCTCTTCAGCAGCGACACGCCCCCAGGGCACGACGAGCTGATGACCATCGAGGCGGACGACATCTACGCCAGCAGCATCTTCGGGAGCGGCTGACGATGCCGCGACCGATCATTCTTGGCGTCGTCGGCGACTCGGCGGCCGGGAAGACCACGATGACCCGGGGTCTTGTGCGCGCGCTGGGCGAGCATGCGGTGACCCACGCCTGCACCGACGACTACCACCGCTACGACCGCAAGCAGCGAGCCGAGCTCGGCATCACACCCCTGCATCCGGACTGCAACTACCTCGACGTCATGGCACAGGATCTGCGCCATCTGCGCAACGGCGAGGCCATCCTGAAGCCGGTCTATCGGCACGCAGACGGCACCTTCGCGCCGCCGGTCTACGTCGAGCCCCACGGCTTTGCGATCGTCGAGGGCCTGCTGGGCTACCACACGCGCCAGATGCGCGACTGCTACGACGTGCGCGTCTTCCTCGCACCCCCAGAGGACCTACGGCGCAAGTGGAAGGTGCAGCGCGACTGCTCGCGGCGCGGCTACACCACCGACGAGGTGCTGGCCGAGCTTGATCGCCGCGAGCCCGACTCCGCCGCCTTCATCCGCCCGCAGGAGCGCAACGCGGACATCGTCGTGTCGTTCATGCCCAGCCAGAGCGGCGATCCGGATCGCCTCGACGCCGAGCTGATCCTTCGCGACGGCCTGCCGCATCCGGATCTTTCCCCCTTCATCGGCGACGGCGTGCGCAGCATCAGCCTCAGTGAGCGCGGCGCGGAACGCCATGTGCGCATCCCGGGCGACATCGAGGCCGAGCGCGCGGCCGAGCTCGAGGAGGCGATCTGGCACCGGCTGCACTTCGCCGCCCACCTGCGCAGCCAGCGCCTGGGCGAGTACACGATCGGGGTAGACCTTCACCGGTCGGATTCGCTCGCGCTCGTGCAGCTGCTCATCCTCTATCACCTCGTCACGGGTCGAGCCGCGGTGGCGCTGGGTCGCCAGGAGCTCGAGCGCGTGGCGTCGTGAGTCCGCGCTCGACGGCGACCTTCGCCTCGTCGCTGTGCACGAAGCGGAGGAACCGCTCTACCGCCGGCCGCTCTGGGCCGCGCGCGGGGCGGATCGCATACCAATACCGGCCCGGCAGCGGCACGTCGACGTGGATCGTCCCGAGCAATCCCAACTCGATCTCGAGATGCGTCGCCAGCCGCGACTGCAGCGAGACCCCGAGCCCCGCCCGGGCCGCCTGCTTGATCGCCCCGTTGGAGCCGAGCGTGCGCATCGGCGGGTGCAGATCGTGGCCGGCCAGGAACTCCTCGGTCATCGAACGCGTACCCGAGCCCTCCTCGCGCAGCAACCACGGGCGCGATCCGAGCTCCTCGACGCGCACCCGGCGCCGGTTCGCAAGCGGGTCGTCGGGCGCCGTGACCACGACGATCGGGTTGTCGAGAAAGCGCCGGCCCACGAAGCCGTCGTCGGGCGGCCGGCCCCCGATCGCGATGTCCGACTGATGCGTGCGCAGCTGCTCGAATACGCGCTCGCGGTTGCCCACGTCGACGCTGAGCGTGACCTCCGGATGGCGCGCGGCAAACGCCTGCATGAGCTGGGGGGCGATGTGCTCGCCGGCAGTCGTCACCGCGCCGATCCGCAGCTCGGTGACCGCGCTGTCCGCGGCCTCGCGCGCGGCGCGTGCGCCCTGATCGAGCAAGCCGACGACGTCGGCCGCGTACGAGGCGAACACCCTGCCCGCGGGGCTCGGGCGCACGTTGCGGCCTACGCGCTCGGTCAGGTCGACCCCCAGCTCGCGAGTGAGCGCGGAGACGGCGGCCGACACGGACGGTTGCGACACGACGAGCTCCTCCGCCGCCGCGGTCACCGAGCCGTTGCGCACGACGGCCAGGAAGCTTCGCAGTTGCGTGACTGTTACAGCCATCTGGCTAAGGGTTCTCGACGATGCTAGCGCTGTCGTCTATCTATACGTGCGGCGAGGGGTCTGGGACACTCTCGGGACGTGGCGTACACCCGGTCGCAGATCCGTGACGCCGTGGAGCGTGCGGGAGACGAACACTGGCAGGCCCTGATCCGGCATCACGAGGATGCCTATCCGGCGAGCCGGCCCACGCCGGGCGATGTCTGCCGGGCCGAGGCCGAGCGGCTCAACCAGCTCGGGCTCGGCGACGTCGAAGAGCTCTCACTGGTCGAGACCCGCGTCGAGCGCACGAATTCCGCGATCCGCGTCGTCCACGTCTTCGAGTACGGACCTCACAACGCTCGCCTGCTGACCGAACCGTTCGAGGGCTACGAATAGCGCTCGAAGGCCCTCCGCGCCGGCGTCAGCCGCGCCCGCCGTCGAGCTGGGGCGCGCCCGCGAAGCGGAGCACGAGCGCAAAAGAGCTTTCCGGTCCTCGCCAATGCTCACGCAGCAGCGCGCTCCCGCTGCCCCGCAGCACGACGCGCAGCGCGAGGACGATGGCCAACGCATCGTCGACGTGCCCGACGACCGGAATGAAGTCCGGCACGAGGTCGAACGGGAGTGCGAGGTATGCGATGAGTACTCCCAGCAGCCGCTTGTGCTGCCGCGGGACGCGTGGGTCGCGGAGCAATCCCCTCACGAGCATGATGCAGTCGGGAATGAAGCGGGCAACCTCGCGCGCGACTCCCCAGCGCCCGGCGACGATCAGCGCCAAGACAAGCCCGGCGTACACGAGCAGGACGCACGCCGCGACGAGCAGCAGCCAGTGCAGCGAGCTCACGTCCCGGCACCTCGGCGGCGTAGCCGACGCATGGAGCACATCTTGCCCTGTGGAGCGGTGCTCAGAGCAGCGCGAGTCGTCACGTCAGCGGCACGACCAAGACGCGATGCTCGTTGCCACAGACCATGAACGCCGGGCCGGGACGCCACCTGCAGTCCTCGTCAAGATGCCACCGAGTCTCGACCCGCTGCACGGGAGCACCACAGTCGTGGCAGGGCGGCGAGGCAAGCGCGATCAGCTCCGCTCTGGTCATAGCCGCAGCATCTCGCGGCGCGCTCGATAAGCCAAGGACTGATAGGCCACGGATCTCGTGAGATAGTCCGCCGCGACGTCATGGCAATCCGTGCGTCCCAGGTCCACGCGCGTTGTCCTCGATCGAAGTCTGTCCCCTCGTTACTCGGGTGTCGGCACGCTGCGCAGGGCGGGCAATGGACCATTTGTCCAGCGAGCCCTGCAAACGGCAAGCCCTCTGCCGGACTCGAACCGGCGACCCCTTGTTGCGCCCGGACACGCCGCCCGCTCCGCACGGACGACACACTCCGGCCGCGCACCGCGACCGCTGATCGCGTCGTCAAGTCGATCTGCCCGTACTGCGCCGTCGGCTGTGGGAACAACGTCCATGTCAAGGACGAGCGCGTCATCCAGATCGAGGGCGACCCCGACTCGCCGATCTCGCGCGGCCGGCTGTGCCCCAAGGGCTCCGCGTCCGAGCAGCTAGTGAACAGCCCGCAGCGCGAGTACCGCGTGAAGTACCGGCGGCCGTACGGGCACGAGTGGGAGTCCCTCGATCTCGACACGGCGATGGACATGATCGCCGACCGCATGGTCGCCACCCGCCGGGAGACGTGGGAGGACGCGCTCCCGGACGGCTCGCCGCTCCGGCGCACGCTCGGCCTCGGCTTCCTCGGCGGCCAGACCCTCGACACCGAGGAGAACTACCTGCTCAAGAAGTTCTTCACCGTGGCCGGCGCGGTGTCGGGTGGAGAACCAGGCCCGCATAGGACGGCGTGCTCATCCCGTGTCGCTGCGGACCGCACTCCGCAGCAAACGGCAGCAGCTTCGCGTCCGCCAATTTGCTCCCAACCGCTTCCATCGGGCCTGCGTGACCCGCCGGCGAAGCCGCGCCTGAACGACGAAACCCGCCGTTTCCAGCGGGTTCCTTAGGAGCCCTCTGCCGGACTCGAACCGGCGACCCCTTCCTTACCATGGCAGTCGGTCTAGCCGCGCGCGGTCGCGATTCCCGCCAAAGTGCCTGCGAGAGCCCGAAACGGCGATCCCGCAGTCCTCGGCAGCGCAGCGCAGCCATCGGCAGGCTCCGTTACCCACTGGGTACCCGGCCGCTGAGGCTCGAGGTCGTTCGATGCCGGCGCGCGGCTAGGGCGTACGGCCCCTCCTGCTGGGCTCCGCGACGGTGCCGATCGCGACGTAAGACGCTGAGCGCCCGCGGATGTTCCGCGGGCGCTCTTTGTCCGTGTCTTAGCCCGTGATGAGATCGGCGTAACGCTGCAGGTAGAGCGGCCAGCCGTCGGGCGCGGCGACGCCGTCGCGCGTGCCCTCCCAGCCGTCACCGTGGCGATCGATGTTCCGGTGCTCGAGCTCCAAGCGGGTGCGTTCCGGGGTCTCCGCGATGAAGCGCACCTCGACCTCGCTGGTCTTCTCGAGGTCGGTCTCGGGCTGCCAGTACGGGCTGATGTCCCAGCTGAAGGCGACACGGTCCGGCGGCTCGTAGGCGAGCACGCGCGCCCAGCGGCACTCGCTGCCGTCGACGCCGCGGTCGTAGATGCGCCCGCCGACGCGCGGCTCGAAGACCGTCTCGGCGATGTCGACGGCGAGCATGTTGTGTTCGCGCGGCTTGATGCGGTCGAAGTCCTCGACGAAGACGCGAAACGCGCGCTCGATCGGCGCGTCGACGACGATCTCCGTCCGTACCGATGTGGCCTGTGCCTGAGTACTCATAGCTCCTCCTGCGTGTCCTGCTCGACGACCTCCTTGTAGGTCGCCAGCGCTTGATTCCAGAACCGGTCGAGCTGCGCGCGCATGGCCCGCACTCCGGTTGGATCGACCTGGTAGATGCGGCGGTTGCCGTCTGGCCGGTCGAGTACGAGCCCTGCGTCCTTGAGCACCTTCAAGTGCTGCGAGACGGCGGGCCTGGTGACCGGCAGCCCGCTCGCGAGCTCGCCGACGGGCTGCGGTCGATCCGCAAGGCGCTCGAAGATCGCGCGTCTCGTGGGATCGCCTAGAGCGGTCCAGCCGTCGACTTGGTAAGTCGCCACTGACGGTAAGGCTACACTAACGCGCCTGTCGTCGCTCGTTGGACGCCGCGGGGGTCCGTGACGGTGGCGTGTCCGTCGAGGAAGGGATCACTGGGAGTCCAGCTGCGCGCCAGGCCTGGAATCCGCCGTCCACATCGGTCGCGCGGTGAAATCCGAGCTGCTGGAGGGTCGCGGCGGCGAGGCTCGACTGGTAGCCCTCGTTGCAGAGGAGGATTACGTGTCGGCTGACGTCTCCGCCCAGGGTCGGGTCACTGTGACCGGACGCGGGGTCGAGACGCCACTCGAGGACGTTGCGCGGGACGAAATGCGCGTCCGGGATGACGCCATCGCTGTCGCGCTGGCGCTCGGACCGGATGTCGATCAACAGCGCTCCGGAGGCGACCGCGTCGCGTGCGGCGACGGGATCGAGCCGCTTCAGCCGACGGCGGGCCGCCAAGAGCAACTCGTCGATTGTCATTCGTGGCGGCTGTCCGGTCATGTCTGGGCGAACCTACCTCGACACCGGCGGCGGAATGATGAGCACGTGGCGGGCGACGACGTCAAATCGCGTGCCCAGCGTTCCTGCCGATTGACGACCGGCGAGTTCCAACGAGTCGCGCGCCAGTGGCCGGTAGCCGCCCGGTGGCGATGAGCTTCTCCTCGGGCTCTCGATGACCGGGCGGTAGACCCCAGCGGTAGAGGTACGGGCCGCGCACGGGCTCGCCCACCTCGAACCACTCGTCGAGTGTCGCGCGAATGCGGGCCAAACCGTGGAGGTGTTGCCTGAGCTCGGCGACGAGCCCCTCCGGATCGCGGTGTTCCTCGCCGAGCGTGGGCCCGCGTGCGTCGATCAGCCACCGCGCCGCCTGCTCGTCGAAGCGGTCGACGTCGAACTCGTCGATGATCAGCAAGCCGCCAGGGCGAACGATCGCACCAAGGTGGCGGCAGGACTCCTCGAGCGGATCGACATGGTGCAGCGAGACGACAGCCACCGCGGCGTCGAAGCTCGCGGCCGGCTCCTCGAGCTCGTGGAGCGACACGGGGCGCACCTCCGGCGACTCCGAGGCGGGATCGATCGCCACGATGTCGTACCCGGCACTCCGCAGTGCCGCCGCAAGCTCCCCGGAGCCTGCGCCGACCTCGAGTATCCGTGCCGGTGCCGGCGGCAGTGCGGCGAGCACGAAGCCTGCGACGGCGAGGAACCCGGGTGGTTCGTCCACGAGCGGGAAGTATCGTGACCGGCGTGCAGGTGCGGGATAGCCAGGGTGTCGAGCCGGCCGCGATCCACGCAGTCGCGGACCTCGATGGCAGTAGCGTCGTCGAGGTCGGCTGCGGCGAAGGCCGGTTGACGCGCTTCGCCGCGAGTCTTGCGCGGGCGGTGTACGCGTTCGATCCGGACGGCGAGCGCGTGCGCAAGGCAGCGACGGCGCTTGCGCCCGAGCTGCGGGATCGCGTCTCGTTCGGCGTCCACGACGCGGACGCGCTGGACGTGGAGCGGCGTCGGTTCGACCTCGCGCTGTGCGGCTGGTCCCTGTGATGTATCGAGCCTGAGGGCGTCGTGAACGCCCTGCGCAGAATCCATCGCGCGCTGGTCCCGGGAAGCCTGGTCGTCGATACGCAGCCGGTATCAGCGCATCCGCCGGTCGAGTCCGAGAACGGCACGCTCGGCACGCTCGACATGTCCGAATGGGCGCAGACGATCGCGACGATCGACCGACTGGTGGAGCAGACGATCGAGCAAGGCCTGTTCGATCTGAAGCACGAGAGCTGGTTCGTCGTCATGGACGAGTACGACGACGGCGCGGAGTTCGTCGCAGTGACCCGCGACTGGGCCGGCACCCATGTGGGCGACGCATTCGCTGCGCTGGTCGACCGTGAGCGGGGCCGCGTCCGGCTCCACCAGGACGTCAGGCTGCGCGTGCTGCGGGCGCGGTGACCGGGGCGGGAGCCGGCTGGCTCGGCATGTCGAACAGGACCCACACGCCGGAGAGGGCGGTCAGCGTGGCGACGATGGCGATCGCGCCGCCGTAGCCGAGGGCGTCGGCGGCGGTGCCGGCGATCAGCGCGCCGGCCACATATCCCGTGTCGCGCCAGAAGCGGTAGACGCCGACCACCGGCGCGCGCGCGATCGGGCTGACGAAGTCCGACATGGCCGCGATCAGCGTCGGATAGACGAGCGCCGTTCCGAGCCCGAGCAGCACCGCCGACGTCGCGGCTACGGGGAGTCCGCCGTCGCTGAGCGCGAGCAGCGTGAGCGCCGCGGCCTGGACCAGCATCCCGGCGGCGATGAGCGGTTTTCGCCCAACGCTGTCACTCCAGTGGCCGGTAGCGATCTGGGCAAGGCTCCAGACCGCCGGATACAGGGCGGCGACGAGTCCGATGCTCGCCACGCCGGCGCCGTTCGCTGCCAGGAAGAGCGGCACGAGCCCCCATGCCAACGCATCATTGAGGTTGTTGACCAGGCCAGCCTGCGAGCAGGATCGGAGCGCGGGCTCGGCGTAGCTGGCATTTCTGAATGCGATACGCAAGCTCGGCGCCTCCTCATCCTGACCAGTCGCGCTCGCGCGCTGCTCGAGCGCGACGTGCGGCGCGGTGTCGCGGACAAACAGCAGCGACATGACGAAGGCGATACTGGCGATCACCGCTCCGGCAGCGACAAGGACATCGCGCGCCGCGAAGTCAGCCGCGAGCCAGCCGCTGATGCCGGCGGCGAGCGCGACGCCGCCATAGCCGGCGGACTCGTTGAGTCCGAGGGCGAGGCCGCGGCGCCGGGGGCCGACGAGGTCGATCTTCATGACCACGGTCATGGACCAGGCGAGTCCCTGGTTGATGCCGAGCAGGACGTTGGCCGCGACGATCCAGCCCCAGCTCGGGGCGACGGCGATCAGCAGCGGGACCGGCAGCGCAACCGCCCAGCCGGCGATCAGCAAACGCCGGCGCCCGGCGCGTTCGGCGAGGGCGCCGGCGCCGAGGTTGGTGAGCGCCTTGGCGATCCCGAAGGCGACGATGAAGCTCAGGACGGCCGCGCTCGAGCCGAGGCCGAAGTCGTCGCGGCCGACGAGCGGCAGTGTCGTGCGCTCCAGGCCGACCATCGCGCCAACGAAGGCGTTGACGGCGACCAGCAGCGCGAACTGGCCCGCGTTCTCGCGCAGGCCCAGCCGGACCGGTTGCGGCGTCACGCCACCTCGGCGCGCGGCCGACCGCTGCGGTTCGCCGCGACGATCGCGGCCTGGCCCTCAGGGACGGGCGGGATGTCACTCGTGAGCGCCTCCACGAACGCGTCCTCGGAGTCGAATCGCAGCGCCGGGTTGTGGCGGCGCTCGAAGCCGACGCTCGAGATCGGGTTGGCCGACAGGCCGCGGCCGCAGACCGACCCGGAGTAGTGCGCGGGGTACAGGACGAGGTGATCGGGCAGCGCGAGCAGTCGTTCGGTCAGCGACCGGTACAGCGCGCGCGCCATGTCCTCGACCGTGTGCTCGCTGTGCGCGTGCAGGTCCGGCCGGCCGGCGTCCCCGACGAGCAGCGCGTCGCCGGTGAGGACGAACCACGGTTCGTCGGCGCGACGGTGGTCGGTCACCAGATAGGCGTGATGAGCCGGCGCGTGCCCGGGAGTCGCAATCGCCTGCAGCTGCGTGTTGCCGAGCGTGATGATCTCGCCGTCGGCGACTGGGTGGTGAGTGAAGTCGACGCCGGCCTCTTCCGGCAGGTAGCCGGCCGCACCGGTACGGGCGACGAGCTCCGGCAACCCGGAGACGTGGTCGGCCTGGATGTGCGTCTCGAAGACGGCGGCGATCCGAGCGCCCTGCGCCTCGGCCAGCGCGACGTAGTCGTCGACCAGGTCGACGTGGGGATCGACGACAGCGAATTCGCCGACCGTCTTGCAGCCGAGCAGGTAGGAGGCGCAGGCGGTGTCGTCGTTGAGCAGCTGGCGGAAGAACATGGCTTGACAAGCTATCAAGCGATCTATTGAATAGTCAATCGTGAGTGGACGCGCTGAGAAGACCGCGCTGTTCGAGGCGATCGCGCTGATGGGAAAGGCCTTCGCCAGCCCGCGCCGGCTCGAGCTGCTCGACCTGCTCGCCCAGGCGCCGCGAACGGTCGACGAGCTCGCCCGCGCGAGCGAGCAGTCGATGGCGAACACCTCGCAGCACCTGCAGGCGCTGCACGCGGCCGGCATGGTCACGCGTACGCGCGAGGGCACGAGCGTGCGCTACGCGCTCGCCGGCACCGAGGCGCTGGCGGTATGGCTGGCGCTCCGTGACGCGTCCGTGGCGCGACTCGCCGAGGTCGAGCGCGCCGCCCGCGACTACCTCGGCGAGGACGTCGAGGCCGTCGGCCGCGACGAGCTGATCGAGCGGCTCGGCCGCGGCGACGTCGTGCTGGTCGACGTGCGCCCGACCGAGGAGTTCGCCGCCGGTCACATCGACGGGGCGCTCTCGATCCCGCTCGACGAGCTTCATCAGCGGCTGGCCGAGGTGCCGGCCGACCGCGAGGTCGTGGCCTACTGCCGCGGCCCGATCTGCGCGTACGCGCACGACGCCGTCCGCACCCTGCAGGCGGCCGGCCGTCGCGCCCGGCGCCTCCAGGAGGGCTGGCCGGAATGGCGACTCGCCGGCGGCCCCACCGACACCGCGAGAGCCGCATGAACGACTAGGAGGGCGACATGCGCGCCGTCGACTGTCCGTGCGGGCACCACTTCGAAGCCGCCGACGCCTACGACGTCGCCACGGTCGCATGAGCGCCGCCGAGATCCCGGTCGATATCGACGTCCTGCGCGACGAGATCCGCAAGACCTACACCGACGTCTCCACCGACACCGACCGGGACTTCATCTTCCCCACCGGCCGCGCCTGGGCCGAGGAGCTCGGCTACCCGCAGCCGGAACTCTCACGTGTCCCGGACGCCACGGTCGAGAGCTTCGCCGGCGTCGCCAACCACTGGCTCCTGGGCCGAATCGAGCCCGGCGCGGTCGTGCTCGACCTCGGCTGCGGCGCCGGTACCGACCTTCTGATCGCCGCCCAGATGACCGGGCCGGACGGACGGGTCATCGGCGTCGACATGACCGCCTCGATGCTGGAACGGGCGCGCGCCAGCGCGCAGGACATGGGACTCCCCAACGTCGAGCTACACGAGTCACTGATCGAAACGCTCCCGCTCGAGAACGCGTCGGTCGACGTCGTGGTCTCGAACGGGGTGATCGACCTGGTCCCGGACAAGGACACGGTCTTCGATGAGATCGACCGCGTCCTGCGCCCCGGCGGCCGGCTGCAGATCGCCGACGTCGTGATCCACAGCGAGGTCTCTGAGGACGCACGCGCACGCATCGACCTGTGGACCGGCTGAATCGCCGGCGCGCTGCTCCAGGGCGAGCACGCGCGCCTGCTGGTCCAGCGGGCATACACCGACATCACCCAAGGCGAGCTGGTCGACACCTATGCGCACTCAGCGTACGAGGACACCCGCCGCAAGGCGGCCAAGTTCGGCGCGATGGGCTCGACGCTGCGCGCCACCAAGCCCGCCCTCAGCGGCTGAGCCCTTCGACCTGCCTGACGACGCCGGTGCACTGGACCGGGCGGCAGCGAAGGCATGGCCCGCATCATGAAGGGCCTGCAAGGCCGAGCTGGCGCCAGCGATCGAGCGTGTCCTCGAGCCCCCACGCGGCCGCGATCCGCCCACCCTCGAAGCGGAAGAAGTAGACCTCGTCGACGTTCTCGAATCGCCTGCCGGTCGCCATGTGACCACCACGCCACTCGCCCGTGTGCGTCGCCGAGCACGTGAAGCGGCCGACCACCGTGTCGCCCTCTGCGACAAGCTGGACGCACTCCATCCGCATGTCCGCGAACGAGGCATGAAACGGGGTTACCCAGCGTCGCCACCGGCGCGCCATCGACGGCGTGCACAGCTCCTCGATCACGTCGAGGCGGCGCTCGTTCATCACCTCGTCCACGAGCCGGCGAACGACGGCCTTCTCGTGCGAGTCACTGCTCGCAGCAGGCATCGGTGCAGCTGTCGTCGGCAAAGCCCGCCACGTCGAGCGCAGAGCTGACGCAGCAGCCCTCGCCGCGCCACGCCTCCAGACCCTCCCTGACCGCGACGCCGGCGATCAGCAGCCCAACGCCCGGGTCCAGCCACCAGGCACCCACCAGCGCGTTGCCGACCAGCCCGACGAGCAGCGCGCCGGCGAGGTAGGCGCAGAGCATGTTCTGGCGGCCCTCGCCCTTCGTGGCGGCCGACCCGATCTCGTCGGCGATCCGCTGCTTGGCGATGCCGAGCAGCGGCATCACCATGACGCTGGTCGCCGCCAGCGCGATCCCCACCCAGGTCTCGTCCGGCCGCTCACCCCCGATCAGCGCGCGCATCGACTCGACCGCCAGGTACGGGGCGAGGAGGAAGAACTGGACCGCGACGAGCTTCTGCGCGCGCGTCTCGGCCGCGGGAGAGAACATCCGCGACCGCGAGAACCGCCACACGATCACCAGCGACGCGAAACCCTCGATCGCGCTGTCGAGCCCGAAGCCGACCAACGCGATCGACGACGCCATCACGCCCGCCGAGATCGCCACCGCACCCTCGGCCGTCATCCACGCCAGACTCAGCCACGACAGCAGCCGCGCCCGCCGGGCGAGCCGCTCATATGTCGCCCGGTCGATCCTCGGTGCGGGCGCCGTCGCGGTGATCGTCGGAAGCGCCGTCATCGCGCCGCCTTCGCCGGCTCGCGCACGGCGTCGATCAGCGCTCGGCCAGCCTCGGTGACTGCGTACATCACCATCTTGCCGTCGCGGCGGCTGCGCACAAGCCCGGCGCTACGCAGGACGCGCAAGTGGTGGGAGACGAGGTTCTCCGAGCGCTCCGCGACCCACGCCAGGTCGCACACGCAGAGCTCGTCGCCATCAGCCAGCGCCACGGCGAGCATCAGTCGCGTCGGGTCGCCGAGCGCCTTGGCGCGCTCCGCGAGCCGCGTGGCCGCGTCGAGCAACAGTCGCTCGCCTCGCAGCCGCTCGGCCTTGGGTAGATCAAGACAAAGCAGATCACAGCCATCGTCCGGCATCGCGGCATCGTACCAATATCTCAACAGTGGTTGAGACGTCCAATCTTTCGCGATTGCAGGCCGCCGAACGCACCAGCGAAGAAGACGAGCGGATCTTTGATGGGCGGGACGCGCAGGTTGTCTACCCGCGCTACGACGATCCAGTGATCGCCGGCGCGATGCTCGGCGACGATCTCGCACTCGAGGTTGGCTAGGGCGTCGGTGAGCAGCGGTACGCCACCGTGTCCGAGCTCCCAGTCAAGGCCAGCGAATCGGTCCGCGCCGGCAGCGGTCGCGCGGTGTGCGAACCGCTCGTGCTGGCGCCCGAGCACGTTGACGCCGAGGCGCCGCGCCCGCCGCATCCGGGACCACGTGAGCGAGCTGCGGGACGGGCAGAACGAGATCAGGGGCGGCTCGAGCGAGACGGACGTGAGCGTGTTCACGATCAGTCCGGTGGGCTCGCCGCCTGGCGCCGCGGTGACGAAGGCGACGCCGGTCGCGAACCTGCTGAGTGCGTCGCGGAACGAGCGCGCATCGAGCGCCGCCGCGGCGGAGACTGGAGCTGCGGGCGCCATCTCAGTGGAGCGACGTTTCTTCGCCGAGAGCGACGTGGGCGAGGTAGTCGTAGGCGCGGTTGGCGCCGAGTGGGTGCATGAAGGAGCCAGCCTTGACGTCGCGGTAGGCGCGCGCGAGCGGGCTGCCGTTGATGTAGCCGGCGCCGCCCGAGAGGGCGAGCGCGCGGTCCACGATGCGGGCCGCCGCCTCGTTGACGAACGCCTTGGCGGTCTGGGCCTCGGCGAACAGCGCGCCGAGCTCGGCGGCGCTGCCATCGGACGCCGGGTTGGCGGTGTGGTGCTCGTCGATCAGCGCGGCCGCGCGCGACAGGATGCCGCGCGCGGCGGCGAGGTCGACGGCGTTGTCGGCCACCTGCATGCGCGGGCGCGCATCGCCGTTGATGCGCCCGACGATGCCGCGGCGGGCGATCGCGTCGGCCGATTCGGCGATCCCGAGCGACGCCGCGGCGTGGAAGAGCCCAGCGACCAGGTTGCGCTCCATGTACGGCACCGGGTCGCCGGCTCGGAAGCCGCCTCGCACACCCGTCTCGGGGAGCTCGACGCCGTCGAGGGAGATGGAGTTGCTGCCGGAGGCGCGCATCCCCAGCGCGTCCCAGTCGTCGTTCACCACGACGCCAGGAGTGTCGGTGGGGACCATGGCGTACGCGTAGTGCTCGGTGCCCTCGCCGTCGGCATAGGTGACGGCCACGTAGAGATCGGTAGCGGCGGGAGACATGGTGCAGAACAGCTTGCGGCCGTCGATCCGCCAGCCGGTCTCGGTGCGGGTAGCGACCGTGCCCGGCCGCGTGAGGTCCTGTCCGAGCTCGCTGATGGCGGCGGCCAGCACGACGCCATCGCGGGCGATCCACTCGAGCGACGAGGCGAAGCCGCGAGCGCGGCGCTGCTGACCGGCCGCGACCGCAACCCGTCGTCGGCGCTCCATGTTGAGCACCGCGACGAGGTGCATGTTCACGCCGATCGCGACGGACGCGTCGCCGCGCGCCAGGCGGCTCGACGCCACCACGAGGTCGTGCGCGGACGAGACGCCGAGCCCACCGAGCTCGACGGGAACGGGCGCCGCGAAGTAGCCGGCGGCCTTGAGCGCCTCGATCGCCTCGAAGGGGTAGCTGCTGTCGAGGTCGTGCTCGGCCGCGCGGGCGGCGAGTTTCTCCGAAAGCTCCTCGGCGATCGCCACGAGGCGGGCGCCGGCGTCGGTATGGGCGGTGAGTTCGATCGGCATGGCGGGATCTCCAACCGCTCGACGTGCACCCGTGGCCGGGGTGGCGCCGGCCGCCGGGTGCATCCGAGCCTCAGTCGGTCGTCACCTCCACGGCGACGGGCACGCCGTTGGTGACCATGTCGTAGACGGCCGAGCGCCGCTCGGCCCGCTCGACGACCTCGCGGAGCTTCTCCGCTGGCGCGTTGCCGGTCACGCGGAACGAGACGTCGATGCGCTCGAACCCGTTGCGGGGCTCGTCGTCCACGCCGAGCGCCCCGCGCACGTCCATGTCGCCAGTGAGGGTCGACTCGACGGACGTGAGCTCCACCTTGCGCGCCGCGGCCACGTAGACGATCGACGTCGTCAGGCACGCGGCGAGTGCGTGCAGCAGGTACTCGGCCGGGTTCGCGCCCGTGTCGGTGCCGAGCAGGATCCCCGGCTCGCCCGCGTCGATCACGAACGCGTCGCTACGAGTGGCGTCCTCGCCGCCCGCGGCGTAGAAGCCCTTGATCGTCGAGCGGTTGTGGGCGCCGTCGATCCAGCGGTTGGTGGCGCGGAACTGGAACCTCGCCAGCTCCGGCTGAGCCCTGATCAGGTCCAGCGTGGCGAACATCTTCTCCGTGTCGACGCCGTTGCGGACCGTGTCTGTGACAACGCTCACTTCGAGACCTCCAGTGGTGTTGGTCAATGCGCCGAGACTCAACCGGTGCGCCGTGTGACGACACGTGTGAGCGGGGAGGGACTGGCGTCACACACGCGGTCACACGGCTTGGCCTGACGGTGCTGTCTCACGACGCATCCAAGGAGAGCGCCGATGGAGCCCACAGTCACGATCCCGTCCCATCCTTCGCAGAATCCCGCCGAGACGGTCACCATCCGCATGGCGGTGCCCGCCGACGCGGAGGCGCTCGGCCGCCTCGCACAGCTCGACTCGGTGCCGCTGCCCGCGCCGGTGCCGATGCTCGTGGCCGAGGTCGGCGGCGAACTCCGCGCGGCGCTTCCACTCAACGGCGGGCCTGCGATCGCGGACCCCTTCCGGCGGACGGTCGACCTCGTCGCAATCCTGGCGGCACGGAAGCGGCAGCTCGCGCCGTCGCCGCCCCGGGCTGCTCACCGCTGGCGAGTGCCCCTCCCCCGCCGCGGGCTCCCCGCGCACCCGCATTGGGCGGCGAGCGGCCACCGCGATTAGGATCGCCACAGGCCATGTCGCTCGCCATCCATCTGCTCGGCCGACCGCACCTCGAGCGCGACGGCGAGCCCGTGGCGACGCCGCGCGGTCACAAGGCCTGGGGGCTGGTCGCCTATCTCCTCTTGAGCCGAGTCCGCAACCCCTCGCGCGAGCATCTCGCCGAGCTCCTGTTCACGGGCGCCGACGATCCGCTCGGCTCGCTCCGCTGGAACCTGGCGGAGCTCCGTCGGGCACTGGGCGCATCCACGTTGCCCCATGGCTCCACAGAGCTTGCGCTTTCCCCGGGCACGTTCGTGGACGTCGACACCCTGATCCGCGGAACCCCGCAGGAGGCGGTCGCGATCCCCGGTCTCGGACGTGAGGTGCTCGAGGGGATGGAGTTCGGCAACTCACCCGCTTTCGAGACGTGGCTGCTCATCGAGCGCCGCCGCCTGCTCGGCGCGGCCGAGGCCGCCCTCCACGAAGCGTCGCTCGACCGCCTGGCTGCCGGGGAGGCAGCCGCAGCCGTCGGGCTTGCGGCTCGTCTCGTCGAGATGAACCCTTATGACGAGAACTTCCAAGAGCTGCTCATCCGCAGTTACTCCGAGGCGGGCGATCGCGAGGCGGCGAACCGGCAGGTCTCGGCCTGCTTGGAGCTCTTTCGGGCGGAACACGGGAGGGCCCCGAGCGCCGCCGTCTTTCGCGCCGCGGAGGCGAGGCCGCCCGCGCCCGTCCCTGCTGCTGGAGCCGCCGGAAAGCAGGCCGCCCGCGCACGCCTGGAGGCTGGGCGCTCGGCGATCAACGCGGGCAGCTTCGTTCCGGGCGTTCGCTCGCTCGGTCGCGCAGCCGCCGAGGCGAAAGCGTGCGGAGCGCACCAGCTCGAAGCTGAATCCTGGCTAGCCCTCGGCACAGCGCTGGTCCACTCGGCCCGCGGTCGCGACGAGGAGGGTGCCGATGCGCTCCTTCGTGCCAGCTCGCTCGCCGAGGAGCACGGGCTGGGAGACCTTGCCGCCGGCGCCCACCGTGAGCTTGCATACGTCGACATCCTGCAGGCGCGCTACGCGCGGTGCGCCCAACGCCTCGAGCGGGCGGGCGCGCTAGCCGACTCGGACGAGGAGCGGGCCGGCGTCGAGGCGATGCTCGGCCTGGCGGCCGCTGACACGGGCGCCCACGAGCGGGCCCTCGCTCACCTGCGGCGTTCGGTCGAGCTGGCAGAGCGCGCCGGCAGCCGCCAGCAGGCTGCGTTCTCGCTCTCGTTCGTCGGTCGCTCCCATTTCCTGCGCGAGGAGCTCGACGATGCCCGAGCAGCGCTCGAGCGCTCGCTCGCCCTCGCCCGCGAGACGAGGTGGGTCGCCTTCGAACCCTGGCCAGAATCCTGGCTCGCCGAGGCCGACCTGGCGGGCGGCGAGCTCCCCGCCGGTCGCGAGCGGTTCGAGCACGCCTGGGCTCTGGCTTCCGAGCTCGGCGACCCCTGCTGGGAGGGGGCCGCCGGCCAGGGCCTCGGCCGGATCGCCTGCCAGGAGGGGCGGGTGCCCGCAGGCCTGCGCCTGCTCGAGGAGGCACGGCGGCGCGCAGCAAGCTTCCCCGACGCCTACGTGTGGGTGGAGGCGTACGCCCTTGCGGAGCTCGCTTCGGCGGCGGTTGACGCGGGACATCGCCGCGCACGGGAGTGGGTCGAAGATCTCACCTCACTCACAGCGCGGACCGGCATGCGCGAGCTCGCCGTCCGCGCCTACCTGCTGCGCGCAGACCTCGGCGATCGGAGCGCCCTCGACTCGGCGGCGATCCTCGTCGCCGAGGTCGAGAACCCCGCGCTCCGCGGCCGCATCCAGGGGCTGCGTGCGGCCATCGCTGCCTGATCCACGGCGGCGCGCGAGAAGCTTCACGGCAGCGTGACGCCGGCCTCCCCCGATGCAGGGCAACGGCACCGACGACACCTCCGAGACGGCGCTTGTCGGCGACACAAACGGTGCCGACTGGTTACCCGGCGGAACGAGGAGAAGACGATGAGCCGAGGGCTACCGCGACGGCATACCCGATTGCAGAGCTTTTCGCGGTAGTCCGGCTGCCGAAGCGGAACCGGCGACCCCTTCCCTTCGCCTGGGAAGTGGTCAGCCAAACCGCTCCGAAATCGAGAAAACCGCGCTGTAGCACGGTTTCGAGAGCCCTCTGCCGGACTCGAACCGGCGACCCCTTCCTTACCATGGCAGGCGCGCGGCGCTCGCCGATGCCGGCGCAGAGCCAAAGCGCCTGCATCGCCCGCGAAACGCGATCCCGCAGCGTGCCGCATCGATTCGCGCGCTCCGGCAACCTCCGGTACCGGGTGGGTGCCTTGGGCTTGGCCCGCTCGAGGAGCGCGTGGAATCTGCTCGCGGGGTCAGCACAGGGTGCCCTTCGGCGCCAGCCACCGGTCGGCTGGCCGGTGATCGCGGCGATGCGGTCGTAGTCCTCGTCGTACTGCAAAACGAGACGTCAGCCGCTTCCGCGGCCGCCGCGATCAGCAGATCGGGGTGTTTCACCGAGCGCTGTGACCCGCCGCGCCGGGCGCCGAGCTGCTCATGGACCGGCAGCGCGCGCTTCGATTCTGCCTTGCCGACTGGGCAGTCGGGCAGCGCGACGAGTTCCTTGCGAATCTCCGCGAACTCGGTTGTCAAGGTCGCGCTGCGCGCGCTATGGAGCAGCTCGAGACGGACCATGTCGCATGTCGCGAACTCACCATCAACCAGCGCCTTGTCGAACGCGTACCGCAGCGCGGGGTATGCGCGCCGGCGCGACCATGACCGACGCGCTCGTGATGGCGCAACGGCTCCGCACGCTGACCATCAGCGCCGAGACCCTCCGGCGGGGGACTTCGCTCGCGTTCGAGCGCGCGTGATTCGCACACAACACGACCGACCACTTGCCGCGCAAGACATAAGCCCGGTTCAGCAGTCGCAGGTCCGCGAGTGGCGTCGTCGTGCCTATGCAGACAAAGGGCTCCAGCAAACGGGTGGGGGCTTCCGCGTCTCGTCCCGAGCGGGCGTGAGTTCGAGGCCAGTGGAGACGCTCGCTATCAAAGGAGCGGCGGCGCTTCGGCCCGTGCGCATGTCGCGGCTGCTCGGATTCGTCCGCAGCGGAAGCGCAGCGGTGAACCGCGCACGCCGCGCCGTGGGACGCGGCAGACTGCCGCGGTGCCGCGCCTCGAGGTTCTGCTCGCCGCGCTCTGCTTCGGCACCACCGGTACCGCGCAGGCGCTTGGCCCGGACGGTGCTTCCCTGCTCACCGTGGGTGCCGTGCGAGTGGCGCTCGGGGCGGCGCTGCTGCTGCTCGCGGTGCGGCTTGCTGCCGGCAGCGCGCCGCTCCGCCTAGCTCGGCAGGCCGCTCGCCGTGGGCGGCCTCGGCGTGGCGGGCTACCAGCTCTGCTTCTTCGCCGCCGTCCACGAGACCGGAGTCGCGGCGGCACGGTCGCAGCACTCGGCTCCGCGCCTGCGTTCGCCGGACTCGGCGGCTGGCTCGTCAACCGCACCCGGCAGCGCATGGGCGGTCGCCACGGCGCTCGCGGCCGTCGGCGTGGCGCTGATGGCGCTCGGCGGCTCGGCGGCGGAGGTGTCCCTGCCCGGCGTGGTGCTCGCGCTCGGCACGGGTGCCTCCGACGCGGTCTTCACGCCCGCCAGCAAACGCCTCCTCGATGCGGGCGCCGCCGTCGAGCGCGTCATGGCCGGAGTCTTCACGCTCGGTGCGTTGCTGCACGTGCCAGGTGTTCATCGTGGCCGACCTCGACTGGCTCGCAAGCCGTGACGGCCTGGCGATGGCGGTGTGGCTCGGCGCGGTCCCCATCGCCCTCGCCTACCTCCCGTTCGCTCACGGTCTCCGCCTTCTCCCCGCGAGCGGGATGGCCGCCCTGACGCTGGCCGAGCCGGGCACCGCCGCTGCGCTCGGCGCGATCGTGCTCGGCGAGCGCCCCGGTGCGCCGGCGGTGGCCGGCATCGCGCTCGTCATCGCGGGGCTGGCGGTGCTCGCCCTTCGCGGCCAATGCGCAGACCCCGTGCCCGCCGGCGAGGGGCGCTGCCGTGAGCCCGCAGGCCTCGACCCGCCTGTGCCCTCCCACGAACCTGCACAGCGCGCGCTGCCGCTTTCATGTCCGGGGCGCGCGGGCCGCGCCGGCGGTGGCGGCGGGCGGCTGTGGCCGCCCGCCGTCGAGCGTAGTCGGCTGGCTTGGCTAGTGGCCGTCGTGATCGTGGCCGGTCTGCCAGCTCGAGCGCAGCGGCCGGATCTTCAGTGAGTCGATGGTGGCGCTGCCGCCGTCGGCGAACAGCTGGATCCCGTCGCTGGTGGCGGCGGGGAAGATCTGGTCGGTAATGACGGTCTGGCCGCGGTCGGCGAAGACCTCGACGGAGGACCAGTCGACCAGGATGTGCAGGCGGACCTCGCCGTGGCGGGCGGTCAGCGGCGCTCGCTGGACACCCGGGAAGTCGCGGCTGAAGTCCACGCGGCCCGAGCGGGTGCGGTCGACAAAGAGCTCGCCGGCCTCGGCGTCGTAGCCGATCACGGTCTCCTCGCCGCTACCGGTACGGACCTTCAGCCCCGCCCGTTTGGCGGCGTCGAGCCGCAGCTCGGCCTTGATCTCGAGCGTCTTGCCGCGCGCGGGAAGCGTCGTGCTGCCCTGCGGGATCGTGCGGTGACGCCGCTGGTATGACCGCCCGCCGCGCAGCGAGCGCAGCTCGCGCACGGGCCGCTGGACGAGCTGGGGGTGGCCGCCGATCGCCCGCAGGCCGAGCTCGCGCGGGACGCTCATCGCGCTGCGCCACGGCGACGTGGGGATCGCGCCGGCGTAGTTCCAGTTGTTCATCCAGGCGATCGCGATGCGGCGCCCGTCGGGCACGTCGTTCCAGGTGACCGCGGCGTAGAAGTCCTTGCCGTAGTCCATCCAGCTGCTGCGCTGCAGCACCGAGAGCGCGGGCTGGTCGGCGAACGTGAAGTGGTCGGCCAGGAGGTGCCCCCAGCCGCCGCTGTTGCGGTCGACGAGCTGGATCCGGGCGGTCTTGCCGATCAGGTCGCGGACGTTCCAGTTCGTCCAGTCGAGCGTCTCGCTGTTGGGGCCGGTGGCCGTCCGGACGACGTCGCCGTCGACGAGCAGGTTGACTGCCGTCTCCACCGAGCGCGGGAACGCCGGCTGGTCGGCGAAGGTGAACTGGTCGGCGTTGATGTGTCCCCATCCACCCGTGTTCTCGTCGACGATGTCGATCCGCGCCGTCTTGCCCTGGAACTCCGAGACATTCCAGTTGGTCCAGTTGAGCGCCTCGCCGTCCTGCCCGGTGCTGGTGCGCACGACCTGGCCATCGACGATCAGATTGACCGACGTCGGCGGATTCGTGGCGTCGCCCGGGAAGGGGTGGTTGCCGCCGCCGATCAGGAAGTTGATGTAGTCGGTGGTGATCGTGAACTCGGGCGACGCGATGTGGCCCGTGCCGTTGTCGTGGTCGATGAACGTGTTGACCAGCTGGCTGCCCTCGTAGCCGCTGACCGGCTGCTGGTCGCCGATCGTCCCGTGCGGGGCCGTGGTGCCGGCGAATGTGCCGGTCGCCGTCCAGCCCTCCCCGTAGCCCTCGGACACCTCGAAGCCGGCGAACACGGTACCCGCGGGGGGCGGGGCATCCACAGTCGTCGGGTCGTGCGGGTGGTTGCCGCCGCCGACAAGGAAGTTCAGGTACGGGCGGCTGATCTCGAAGCTGGGGGAGGTCAGCGTGCCCGTGCCGCGGTCCTCGTCATGGAAGCTGTTGGCCAGGCCATTGCCGAGGTAGCCGCTGACGCCGCCCTGCGGGGGGACGTTGCCCGCGGCGGGCCCGGAGCCGAAGGCGTTGCCCGTCGTCGTCCACTCACCGTAGGTCGCGCCCTCGAATCCCTCGTAGAGGTCGCCGGCCGGCGGCGTATAGTCGCCGAGCACGTTGTCGGCGTGGAACCTCGTGCCGTCGAAGTCGCCGACGAAGTACTGCGCGCCCGAGCCGCCGGCGATCCCACCCGGGTTCAGGTTGACGATCAACACCCACTTGGTCGCCTTGCGCTTGCCGTCCACGCGCAGCGGGAACAGGTCCGGGACCTCCCAGACGCCGCCCGTCGCGTTCGCCGGACCGAAGTCGCTCAGGTGCGTCCAGCTCTTCAGGTCTGCCGAGCCATAGAACGAGACCTTGTGCTCCGTCGCCAGGACGACGGACATGATCCAGCGCCGGGCCGGCGCATACCAGAACACCTTCGGGTCGCGGAACTCGCCGGACCCGATGTCGAGCACCGGATTGCCGGCGTACTTCGTCCACGTGCGACCGCGGTCGAGGCTATAGGCGATCGCCTGCGCCTGACAGCAGCCCTGATGCGCGGCCCTTGTATAGATCGCGACCATCGGCGGCCTGCCCGGCCTGCCGAAGCCGCTCGTGTTGCGATAGTCGACCACGGCGCTGCCGGAGAAGATGAAACCATCGGGCGCGTCAGGAATCGCGAGGGGCAGGTGCCGCCAGTGCACGAGATCGCGGCTCACCGCGTGTCCCCAGGAGATGTTTCCCCACGTCGTGCCGGACGGGTTGTACTGATAGAAGAGGTGGTACTCGCCCCTGTAGTAGACGAGCCCGTTCGGATCGTTCATCCAATTCTTGGCCGGCGTGAAATGGAACTGCGGCCGATACAGCTCGCGGTACGTCACCGAGTCTGTCTGTGCCGCAGCGGTCGAGCCCGTCGCCGACACGATCGCTGCACAAGCGGCCAAGACCACCAACAGCGCGACCGCCACGGCGCGGGGGTCGGGTCGGCGCGACCTGCGCGTGCTGCCTGCAGCTGACCTCATGCTGGAACTCTCCCCTCGCGGTTCTCCGAGCTTCCATGCGAGGCGACCTCCTATCGCGCCACCCGCTGCCGCCGCCGGGCACCATCTACCCCGGTCCGCGGAACGCGGCGTAACGCGCCGCTCGGTGCCGGTGCGCCCGGCCCGCGGCAGCGGCGTCCTGCGTGTGACTCATCTTCCTCCCCTCCCGCTCGACGTCAAGTAGACGGTGTCCCATCCCGAACGGCTCGCGGCTCGCCGGCGCGCCATCGCAAACCCGAGACGCTTGCGGGCGGCCCAGACTCCATGTCCGGCGAGAGCCGGAAGACCGCCACCGCCACGCGTGTTTCGCGCGAGGACGCCGCTGTGAAGGCGCGGCGCGATCCGCCCGGGAGTCGACGACCTGCGCACCGATGCCGCCAAGCGCGCAACGGCGACGCGCGCGGCCCTGTGCGGACCGCGCGGCTGAGAAACTCAGCGTCGCGCCCGGCAGTCGCCGCGCTCGAAACCTTTCCTCGGCGACACGCGCACCACGCCGAGCGGAGCTGACTCGCCCGCAGACCACAATCGGCGATGGCTCAGCGCCCGCCTTGCGCGACGAACAGCGTCTGTGCCGGCGCCCGCCGCACACCCGCTCGGGACGAGGACCACTCGTCTCGGCCGTCCCATCCGGACGCTCGCTTAGGGCGAGCGGCCGACGCGGCAGCTGCGCGGGCCCTGCGCCTTCGATCTCTGCTGCGGTCCGGGGGGGCGCTCGCGTTCCGCCCCGGTCGCCGCAGACCCAGCTCAGCCGATCGCGCCGAAACGGATCGTTGCCGTCGAGATCACGATAGGGCGCGCGACTGGCTCACGCGCATGGGGATCGCAGTGGTCGCGATCCAGCTCGGGCCCGCGAGCTGACGGATCTAGCTCCGCTCGCGCCGCAGCGCGGCCAGGTCGCCCACCGGCCCCAGGTGCCGCAGCTTGTCGGGATTGACGATCGAGCTCACGCCCTGGATCTGGCCCTCGGCGACGTCGAGGGACATCACGCCGATCAGCCTGCCCTCGCGGTCGAAGAACAGTGCACCCGGTCGCCCGTTCACCTCCTCGCGGCGCGAGGTGAAGCCGAAGCGGGTGAGGGCGCGCAGCCCCGCAATCAGCGTGCGCGCCGCCCTGGCGCGGCCATGGATCGCACGTGCAAGGGCGGGCGCCTTGCCGCCGCCGTCGGCGTGGAGCACCACGTCGTGGGCCAGCAGCTCCTCCAGCCCTTCGAGATCGCCCTCCTCGGCGGCCGCGAAGAAGCGGGTCGCGAGCTCCTCCCGCTGCTCGCGCGAGGCCTCGAACCGGGGGCGCCGCTCCTCCACGTGGCGGCGGGCCCGTGTGGCGAGCTGGCGGGCGTTCTGCTTGCTCGTGCCAACGATCTCCGCGATCCGGTCGTATGGCTCGTCGAACACGTCGTGCAGCAGGTACGCGGCGCGCTGCTCGGGCGACAGGCTCTCGAGCAGGACGAGGAAGGCGAGCGACAGCGAGTCCGCCATCTCGGCCTTGCGGGCGGGATCGTCGTCGGCGCTCGCCACGAGCGGCTCCGGCAGCCACTCGCCCATGTAGGTCTCGCGCCGGACTCGCGCCGAGCGCAGGTGGTCGAGCGCGAGCCGCGAGACCACCGTCGACAGGTAGGCGCGCGGCGACGCGATCCGCTCGCCGCCCTCGCGCGCCCGGTGCAGGCGGAGAAACCCTTCCTGTACCACCTCCTCCGCCTCGCTCACGCTGCCGAGCATCCGGTAGGCGATGGCGAACGCCGACCGGCGCAGCTCGTCGAACTCCTCCTCGGTCATCGCTCAGCCGAGTCCCTGCGCGAGGCCCTGCCGCCAGCTCGGATACCGGAGCTGCCAGCCGAGTTCGCGCTTCGCCTTGGCGTTCGAGGCACCCCTCACCTCGGTCATCATGACGGTCGCCATCTCACCGGCCGCCAGCCGACCGAGCCAGCGTGGGACACGCCTTGGCGGCTTGGCATCCAGCGCGCTCGCCAGCACCGGCAGCCACTCCCGCACCGGTGCGGGCTCGTCGTCGACAATGTTGTAGATACCCGGCTGGCCGCGCTCGACCGCGATGGCGGTCGCCGCCGCGGCGTCTTCGATGTGGACGTGCGACCAGACGCCCGCACCGTCGCCGACGATCGGGAACCGACGCTTGCGGATCGGCGCCGCCATCACCGCATCCGGAGCCAGGCTGATCGAGGTCCCCGGACCGTAGAAGCCGCCGTAGCGCAACACGAGACCCTCGCCCCAGTCGATCGTCGTCACCGCCTGCTCCAGATGGAGGAGCGCCTCCACTACCGGCCGCAGCGGCGCCGGCGGGTTGGGATCGAGGGGATCGGCCTCGCTCTGCACCGGCCCGCCCGTGCGGGCGTATCGGAAGGCCCCAAAGCTTTGCGCCACGAAGCGCCGTGCCCCCACGGCGCGGCCGGCGGCCAAGAGATGGTCCGTCCCCTCGGTACGCAGCCGGTTGGTCATTTTCGCCATGGAGGAGCGATCGGGGTGCCGCGCGTCACGGATGCTCATCTTCCCGGACAGCGCCGTGAGCTGATGCACGATCACCTCGGGCTCGGCGGACGCCACCGCCTGGGCGACCGCGTCCGGATCGAGAGCGTCGGCCACGACCGGGCGCGCTCCCAGGCTGCGCACCAGGTCCTGCTTCGATGCGCTCCTGGTCATCCCAACCACCTCGTGGCCTCGCGCCACGAGCTGCGGGACGAGCGCTCTGCCGAGAACGCCTGTAGCGCCGGCTACAAAGACTTTCATTGACTGCTCCTGTCGTCTCATTGCCCTCTAAGACGAGATAGAGGCGCCGCCTGTGACAGTGCTCAGCGCTCGGTGCTCAGCGCGCGCACGTCCGATAGCGGCGCGTGGGCACCACCGTCCGCCCGGTGCTCGTCCGAGCGACGATCATGACCCGGACCCGGCTGCGCGCAAGGCGGACCGTGGGTCGCCAGCGAGCGCGTCAATGTCAGCGCTGCTCACGCTCGCACGGGACGAAAGGGAGCAGTCGCCAGCCGACTCGCGCCGCGTTCGCGAGGCAGCGCACCCGTTCCGAGACCTGCGAAGGCAGCGTGGCGGCTTTCTCCGCTGACCCCGCCCTTCGGTCATGTTCCCCTGATGTTCCCCGCCTTTCGCCGAATCGATGGGCTGGGAGTGGGAAATCCGTGCTAATCAAGGTAAGCCCTCTGCCGGACTCGCACCGGCAACACCTTCCTCACCAGGGGCCGGAGTTGTCGTACTCGATGTGGCGACGATGGGCCTTGCGATCTTCGCGGCATGCGTGGCGCGACCGTCGGCGATCTGCCGGGCCGGACGCCGGGCAGGTGTCAACGGCGAACCCAGGCGCGCTTCGAGCCGCTCACTCGGCGACTTGACCAGCGCTCCGCGCGGCGCCATGCTCGGATGGCACCTTCGCGAAGGAGGAGGCGAGCGATGTTCGCACGTGTCAGCACGTATCGGGGCGAGACCGAGCGGCTGCTCGATGGCTTCCGCCGCACGACGGAGCCGCTCACGCAGCTCGAGGGGTTCGAGCGCGCGTACTTCCTGACCGACTCCGCGGCAGGTCGGGCGGTGACCGTCACGCTGTGGGACTCGCCGGCCGCGATGGCGGCGAGCGCGGGCTGGGCGAGCAAGGCGCGCGAGCACGCCGCGCACGAGTCCGGCGCGGCTGTCGAGTCGGTCCGCAGCTACGAGGTCGCGCTCACCGCTGAGAAGCCGGCGCTGCGATGAAGTTCAACGCCACGATCGTCTTCGAGTTCAACGCCCACGACATCGCCGAGGCGGGGGAGCGCGTGAATGCGCTGCTCGAGCAGGCCAGGGACGCGAACCTGGAGGCGAAATCACTCGAACTCACGACCCCACCGGGCACGCCGGTGACGCTGCCGCAGGTCGTCCCCAGCGCGCGGGGTTGATCGGCCGCGGGGACGGCGGTCCCTGGCTGCGGTCCCGCCGATCCCGCGGTCGCCGAGGTCAGCGCCCAGCTAGAGCCCGGGCCGCTTCGGGCTCTTCGGCGGTCTCGTCGCGCTCGGTCACCATCCCGTGACGAGCGATCTGGCGATAGCGCGCGAACAGTCGCCGGATTTCCTCCAGCGCCTGCTCGTCGTCGCTTCGGGTATCCCGATCCGGCTCGCGTCCGTCGCACATGGCGTACCACCTCCTTCGAGCGGGATCTGACTGAACCCTACGCCCCGGCGGAGCCGGGGTCGAGTGACGGGCCGGTCCCGGCGGCCGGCGGTAGCTCGGTCATGGCTCGATCGACCGCGCTGGTGCGTCCCCGCCGCGGCGGGATGGTCGCCGGCGCGTGTGCGGCGCTCGCGCGTCGACATGAAGCCGTGGCAGGTCCGGTTGCTCTCCGTGCTCTCTGCCTGCTGCCCGGTCCGCAGGTCCTGCTCTACGTCGCGCCATGGATCATTCTGCCGGCCGAGTGAGCGCCGAGACGGAGCGGCGCGTGGCCATCGCGCGCCGCTCCGTCACAGATGCTCAGTGATGCGCCGGCTGGAGGACCTTCTCGGCCGCGCGACTGACCATGACCTCGCCTCCGAAGACCTCGAGGCGCTCGATCTGGAACGGCCCCAGGTGCGCGCACGAACTCGGCGGCCATGTCGTTGGAGGCGAGGCACTGCTCCTCGTCCTCGAAGATCGTCATCGACACGATCATGTCGTCGCCCGTAGCGACGACCTGGTAGTCGACGAAGCCCGGCTCCTCGGCGAGCCGGTCGGCGAACTCGGTGTCCACCAGGTGCATTGCGTCATCCATCGAGCCCGCGCCCATCCGATAGCGCCGGAAGCTTGCGTACATCCCATCTCCTCTCGTTTGAGCTGGGGGCGTGCATTCGATCCAGGCACTGCCTGGCGGGCATCACGACATCGCGGCTCCTCTCCGGGTCCGTCTGACCTCACGTGGGCCGAGCGCCGGGCGCTCACGGGCGCCTCCTGCCGCTCCTCCGTCTCGCTGACCGTTGTGACCGGGACGCCTGGCAACCCGGGCTCGGCCATAAACCGAAGCTACGCCTGTCGGCGATGAGGGTCAACGGCGATCTACAGGGTGAACGCAAGGACGAGGGCTGCATCTTCTGCCTGGCCGCCGAGGCCGGCGACGACGAAGCCCGGCTCGTGCTCCACCGCGGGGAGCGCTGTCTGGTGATGCTGAACGCGTTTCCGTACAACAGCGGCCACCTGATGGTCTCCCCGCACCGCCACGCCGCGTCGATCGAAGACCTCGACGACGACGAGCTGCTCGAGCTCATGACCCTCACCCGGCGGGCGCTGCGCGCCCTGCGCGACACCTACGCTCCCGACGGCTTCAACCTCGGCGTCAACGAGGGCGAGATCGCCGGCGCCGGCTTCGCTGGCCACGTGCACCTGCACGTCGTCCCGCGCTGGGCGGCGGACAGCAACTTCATGGCGGTGACGGCCGACACGCGCGTGCTGCCCCAGTCGCTGGAGGACTCCTACGCGCAGCTGCACCAGCGGTTCGCCTGAGTCCCGTTGTGCGGCGCATTGGAACGTCTCCCTCCCCGCGCTCCTCCCTGCGCCGACGCCCTCACTCCCGCGCGATCGGCGCGGCCTATTGCTCCAGGTCGCGCGGCCGGACGAAGTCGATCAGCTCTGCGGTGCCGCGGTCGAGCGCGCTCCAGCCAGCACCGGGGAGCGCGAGGGTCGCGAGCGCAGCGGTCGGGAACTTCGCCTCGAGCTCTCGCACACCGGGTGCCGGGCGGGAGAGGAGGAGCGCCAGCTCCTGCAGGCCGGGGTTGTGGCCGATCAGCATCACGGACGGCACCGCCGCCGGCACCTCGTGCAGGCGCGCCAGCAGCGCGCCCGCGCCGGCGCCATAGAGTTCAGGTTCCACGTGTGCGCCGTGTCGTGCGGGCCCGATGCGCTCGAGCGTCTCGCGCGCCCGTGTCGCCGAGGAGCACAGCACGAACTCGGGCTCGATGCCCCGATCGCGCAGGTGCCGGCCGATCGCCTTCGCCGCACGCCGGCCCCGGGACGTCAGCGGGCGATCGTGATCGGCGAGCCGAGGATCTGTCCAGCTCGACTTCGCGTGACGCAGAAGATAGAGCCGCTGTCCGGTCACCGCACGACCAGTGTCCCCCAGGTGGCCGCCGACGGACACGGGCGGCTCGCCACGACCGCGCGCGTGCGCCGAGTACCGAACGTCTGGGTTCCTGCGACGTCCTTCGAACTCACGCGGCATGCCCGGAGTTCGGTCGGCCGGTGGGCCGCGGTGGGAGTAGGGTCGTCTTATCGCCCCGCCTCCAGGGAGACCGTCAATGTCGCCCCCGGCCAAGGTACTCGTGGTCGCGAACCGCACCGCTGACTCCGACGAGGTACACGCCGCACTAGTAGGGCGCGCGCACGACGGGCCGATCGACGTCACGCTGGTGGCGCCGGCCGCCTGGGAGGTGGTCGACCCGCACGGCGGCAGGCAGTCGGCGTTGCGGCGCCTGAACGCCGCTCTGACGCGTCTCGCCGCCGCTGGGATCACGGCCAGGGGCGCCGTCGGTGACGCCGATCCGGTCACCGCCGTCCAGGACATCTGGGATGCGGAGCGCTTCGACGAGGTGATCGTCGCCACGCTGCCGCATCACCTGTCGCGGTGGCTCGGCCTCGACCTTCCGCATCGCGTCGAACAGCTGACCGGCCTTCCCACGCGCCACGTGATCGCGCGCGAGCGGTCCACAGTCGCCCGCTGAGGCGCGGCCGCCGAGGTTCGCATAGCGGCGGTCCTTCGCTTCCCGCTCGCGCCGAATGCACCGCGCTTGCCGCCGGAGTTGTCACGATCGAACGTGAAGCACTCCAACGCTCCGCACGCCTGCGCCTACTCGACCTGCTGGGCCGCGGCGACCCCCGGACCGGCGAGGATCGCCGCTACCAACACGACGCGAACGTCACCGAGACGCGTTGCCCGAGCGCAGGCGCTCCGATTTCGGCTGGCTGGCCGGCGCCGGCGTGCCGGGGAGGTGGATCAGGTTCTCGACCTCGCGAACGCCTTCGATCTGCCGTGTCGCGACCTCGATGCGCTCGATGTCCTCTTGTCGGTCCATGACCCCGCGCAGGAACACGAACCCGTCTTCTGCGTTGATGCTGATGTGCCCCTTCGGCACGCGCGCACGGCGATATAGCTCACTCTCGACCTTGCGCGCGAGCGTGACGTCGTCGAACGGCTCGCGGTGACGGGGCCGGGCAGCGTTGAGAGTCCGTCGGGCGATCCCGACCGCATGCGACTCCGCCCGCCGGGCGCGTGCCGCGGCGCGTCGCTCGCCGCGCCGCACGCGGGACATCGCACGATCCCGAGCGCTGTGGCGACGGCGACGGCCCGCCTTGGGATCGAGGAAGTACGCAAGCAGCGCCCCCAACGTCATCCCGCAGGCGGCCGCGACCGCGGCGATCGCGAGCGGCCTGACGTCCGTGGAGCGTCCGCGCCTCAGCCCAAAGCGCGTGGGCGTCGGCGGGGCGCTCAGACGGACGCGTGGAGCCGTGAGCAGCATGGGAACCTCCTTTCTGAAGTACCAGGAAGCTACGCCCTCCGTGGCCGTCGTCAACCGAAGCATGCCGGCGAGCCGACCGTGGACCTGCGGCCGCCCCTGACGTCGGCTGCAGATAGGTACCCGAGGCGACGCGCCGCGTCGCATCGTTGGAGGCGGATTCGCGGGTAAACCTGGGCGCGCGCGTCATCCGCCGCCAGCGAGGTGGTGTGCCTTAGGTGCGGACGCTGGCAGTCCGGTGGCCGGCGTCCGCCTCCTCTCCCGACTCGGCGACGAGCTCGTCAACTGGACCAGCGACCCCTTCCGCAAACCCGCTTACTTCGCGTACGCGGCCCAAGAGCGGCCCACGTACCTGCCTGATAGGACAAGCAGTTCACGCCGCGACGCGCGCGCTGCTGCTTCCCTGCGAAGGGATAGCGGCAACAGCCTCCGGAGGTCGCGCCCGCTCGTTCCGTGAAAGGGAAGCCCGCCGGCCCGGCGCGTGGGTGCCGCATGGCGGAAGACCGTGACCGCAGCGTCCGGGAAGTGCACCGTCGGCGTGACCTAGTCCGGAGGCGTGGGCATCGGCTCGATCGCGCCGCGCTGACGCTGCTTGAGCGATTGTCGCGGGTCGCCTTGGGGGCGGCCAGCACGCCGGCGCATTCGCAAGGCGACGCCGCACCGAGCTGTGGACCACGGCCCGCTTGCCCAACGTCGAGCAAGCACGCGCCGCGGCGCGCCTCTACCGCGGACGCGTCAGCGACCTCATGCGCGGGGCTCGCCGGTCCCCCGGGGCACGGGGCAGCCCCAGTCGAGCAGGCGGAGGTTGAGCGGCAGCTCAGCTCGTCCCGGTCGACGCCGCCTATCCGGCCGGCTGCCGCGCGGGGGATGCCTGCGCGCCGCCGGCCGCCTGCGGCTCGATCGTCTGGGCGTCCGAACTCCCGCCGACCTGCACGCGGCGCGGCTTGGCCGTCTCGGCGACCGGGATCGTGAGCGTGAGCACCCCGTACTCGCAGTTGGCCTGCATGTTCTCAGAGTCGAGCGTGTCGCCGAGGAAGATCTGGCGCGTGTAAGTGCCGTGCGGACGCTCGGCCACGACTACCTCGTCGTCCTGTCGCGGCTCAAAGTGCCGCTCGGCCCGCACGGTCAGGACGTTCTGCTCGACGGTCAGATCGATCGCCGCGGGCTCGACGCCCGGGAGGTCGAACTGGACGATGAACTGCTCGCCGCGGCGGTAGGCGTCCATCGGGAACGCCCGCGGCGCCCGCGACGCGGTGGACGCGAGCTGCTCGGTGAGCCTGTCGAGCTCGCGATAGGGGTCAAAGCGCATGAGCATGGGCGAACTCCCTGTGTCGTGTGGCTCCCCTCCGCCCGTCTGCCCAGCCGTGAGACGCGCCGACAAGACAGCGGGCGCGAAGAAACACGTCGCTGCGCGTCACACTACCGCCGACTGCGTATCCCGGTTCGCACCATTTGCGCTTCACCGGCGCGGCCGCTGATCTGGCCGGCCCGCCGACAAACGGAGACACGACGCGCGTGGAGCGCCAGAAGCCTCGTCGCGACACCGCATCGGTGGCGCTCGGTCGGCATCGAGCGCTCACCGATCTTCGCCCATGAGCCCAAGCTTGAGCGCGCAGTCGCCGCAGCTCGCATGAATGGGCGCTGGCACCGCTTCGCGTTCGTGGCCTGGAGCGGGTCCGGCTCCATGCTGACCTGACGATCTCGCCTGAACGCTCGCCCAAGCGCCAGCCGCACCGCTCGCGACGCAAGCCGCTCCGCAGAACACTGGCCCCGCAGTCGACCCGTTGCCTCAAGGGTGCGTTGCCTCGGCGCGCTGGGCGCGGGTTGGCGTAGTACCGCTCTCGGGCCGGGACTGTTGGCCGCAGGGCCAGCTGCAACAGACCCTACTCCTCTGAAACGGCGAGCGGGAACGTGATCAGAGAACGAACAGGATCACGACGATGACGACCGCGATGACGAGAGCGACGATCGCGATTGTGCGGGTGTCCATGGTGCGACCCTACTCCGTTTCGCGAGCCGTTTCGCCAGACTCTCCCAGCCGGACACAGCTCCCGCTGACGGATGGATTGGGGGCGTCTCGAGCGGCTCCTCGCAGGCTCTCGCTCCGGACGACCAGCAGTAGCGCCACGCGCTCGGCGGCATGAACGCGAATGCGTAAGGCACAGCCTGGGCAGACGCGAGGGCCACAGGGACAGGGCGCGAAGCCCGCCTCGCCAGCGCAAGCCGGATGATCGGCGCCGAACGCTTCGCCGACCGTGCGCCGCGGTCCCAACAGGACTTCGCGCCCCTCGTGTACCGCGTCGGTACCTTGGCCGAGAGCGGCAGGCGCTCTGTGATCCAGCCAATTGCGGCGCAGCGCCCGCCAGCGGCCATGCTTGACCCCTTCTCGCTCGGAAGTGCTCGGAAGGGGTCAGCCGAGCAGCTCCGAAAACAAGAAAACCGCGCTGTAGCGCGGTTTCTGAGAGCCCTCTGCCGGACTCGAACCGGCGACCCCTTCCTTACCATGGAAGTGCTCTACCAACTGAGCTAAGAGGGCGGGGCGGGTCCCCAGCGTAGCGGCAAGCCGCGCCGGGGGTAGCCTCACGGGAGATGGACGAGGGGATGCTCCGTGCTCGGCTCTGGGAGGGGTTTGCCAGGCTTCAGGTCCTGCTCGGCGGGCACGCCGGGCCGGGGCGGGTGATCGAGCGGGACGGGCTGGTTGCGTCGGTGGTTCCGGCGGCTCCCGATTCGCCGACGCTGAACGCCGCCGTCGCGATCGACCCCGACGCCGGGCCGCGGCATCTCGCGGAACTCCGAACCAGCTATGACGAGGCCGGCATCCGCCGCTGGGGCGTCTGGATCGACGGCGGCGCGACGGGCGCGGCGAACGAGCTGATGAAAGCCGGGCTGCTGGTGAGCGCCTCGAGTCCTGGCATGGGCGCAACGCTTGGCGCGCCGCTCGCGGACATCGAGCCGCACAGCGCCGACCTCGCGACGGTCGGGCGCGTCAACGACCTCGCCTACGGCAACCTCGACAACCGCCTGGAGCGCACCCTCACTCCCCTCCCCAACGGCGTCCTCAAGGGCTATTGCGCCGCCGACCATGAGGGCCGGCCCGCGGCCGTCGCCCTGGCGCTGCACCACAACGACGATTGCGGGATCTCGTTCGTGGCCACGATCCCGGATGCGCGGCGGCGGGGCCTCGCCACCGAGGTCATGCGCCAGGCGCTCCGCGACGCCCAGGACAAGGGCTGCACGACCACCACGCTCCAGGCCACGGACCTGGGAGAGCGGCTGTACGCGAACCTCGGCTACCGGCGGCTGTGCGCCATGCAGCTCTGGGAGCTGCGCCGATGAGCCTTCTGGAGCGACGACCTCGCGTTGGGCGACTGTCTCGCCACGCGCTCGTCGTCCTCACGGTCGTCTTCGCGACGCTTGCCGGCGCCTACGCCACGCTGAGCAGCTTCGGCCAGTCGCGGGAGCTCTCGATCGGCCAGATCCAGATGACGGTCGACCCCGGGGAGCACGGCGCGCTCGACCTCTACGTGCCGCTGGTCGACTGGGGCGTGCGGTTCGAGGACACCGTGCGCCTCCCCGCGCGCCTCCAGGTGGAGCTGCGCACGGTCGACCGCCTGACCGTCTCCCGCGTCGCGCAGGGAGAGAGACTCGACGTCCAGGAGGTGCGCGCCGAGGCCCGCGACGCGATCGCCGCCTACCTGCGCACGCTGATCGCGATCGCCTTCGTCACGTCGCTCGCGCTCGGAACCCTCGTGGCCTTCGCGCTGCGACACCGCTCCGGGCCGAAGCTCAGATACAAGATCGCAGCCGCCGCGATCACGTCCACCCTCACGGCCGTCGCGCTCGTCGTCCTCCTCCCCCCGCGCGGCCCGATCGACGAGCCGCAGTACTACGCCTTCGGCCCCGACATCCCGCGCGCGCTCGAGGCCGTGGAGTCGGCACAGCGCTCCACCCGCCTGCTCGACCAGGAGCTCGACGCGCAGCTCGTCGGCCTCGCGCGGCTCGTCACGAGACCTGCTGAGCGCGCCTCGCTGGCCGACCGCCCGACGCTCACGATCGCCTCCGACCTGCACAACAACTTCCTCTCGATCCCGATCCTCGAGCGCGCCACGGGAGAGGGGCCGCTGTTCTTCGCCGGCGACCTGACGGACAGAGGCTCGCCGCTCGAGGCCCGGCTCGTGAACCGCGTCACCAAGCTCGGCAAGCCGTTCGTGTTCGTCTCCGGCAACCACGACTCGGACACGCTCGAGCGGGAGCTCGCCCGCCGCGGCGCGATCGTGCTCACCGACCGGGGGCAGCTGAACAAGGAGGGCGGCCCGATCGTCGAGGTCGCGGGCCTCAAGGTCGCGGGGTACAGCGATCCGTTCGAGCGCCGGGCGGGTGACGGCTACGCCGATCGCTTCGAGGCGGCTCCGAGCACCGGCCAGCAGAATGCCTTCACCGCCTGGCTCCAGCCGCTGCTCAACAAGGTCGACATCGTCATGGTCCACCAGCCCGCCCTCATCGAGCCGGCGCTGGAATCCCTGCGCGACCAGGCGCCCCCCGTGCGCCCGATCGTCTTCATCACCGGCCACACGCACATCCCGTCGATCGACCACACGCCGGGCATCACCGTCGTCAACGGCGGGTCGGTCGGCGCCGGAGGGACCGGCAACCTCGGCGAGGCGACCGACCTCGGCATCGCCCGCCTGATCTACACCACGGATCCGTCGTTCCAGCCGCTTGCCGCCGACCTCGTGGAGATCGACCCCGGTGACGGCTCGGCCACCGCCCGACGGGAACGGCTGGACTAGCCCGGATCCACCGATCATCGTGGATGAATCAGCGTCGTAGGCCCGGTCAGGCGTCGATCGGCCGAGCGTCGACGTGGCGGGTCACTTGGGTGCTCGGCCGATCGGCGGATGGCCGTGCATACGTCGGTGATTCGCCGCGAGAATCGGTGGATCCGGGCTTAGCGCTTCTCGAACCGCCGGACCAGGTGCCAGGCCGACGGCAGCGCGATCGCGCCGATCACGGCCTTGACCAGCCCGCCGAAGATGAACACCGTGAAGCCGTTGTGGATCGTCCAGCTCCAGCTCTCCTCGACCGAGATCTTCAGGCCCGCGAGCCCGAACGCGAAGATGATCAGCTGGCCCACGACGAAGGCGAGGAATGCGAACACCACGCGGCGGTCGGCGCCCCGCTCGGCCAGCCAGCCGATCGCAGCCGCGGCGAAGATGAAGCCGATGATGTAGCCGCCGCTGGCGCCCCAGATGACGTCCCAGCCCGACTCGCCGTCGGCGTAGAACGGCATGAAGAGCCCGAGCAGGGCGTAGAGCCCGAGCGAGCTCGCTCCCCGGCGTGCGCCGAGCGTCGCGCCCACGAGCCCGACGGCGAGCGTCTGCCCCGTGATCGGCACGGGAGACCCCGGCACGTGGATCGAGATCTGCGCGAACAGCGCGGTGAGCAGTGCGCCGCTCAACACGAGGACGGCATCCCGCACGCGCGCGCCCGGGATGGCGTCGGCGAGCACGCGGTACCGCGGTAGCGCGATGGCGCTCGGTGCGGACATCGAGTTTCCTTTCGAGGATCAGTGAGCGGCTGCACGGTACAACGAGCGCCCGGTCGGTAGCGTCGGCGCCATGGCCGAGCCCGACTTCGCCGAGCTGCTCGAGGGCGTGCCCGAGTCCGAGAAGCCGTCGCGGCTCGCGCTGCTCGAACGGCTGCACGCCGACGGCTGCACGTCCGAGGAGCTGCGCGCCGCCCACGCCGCCGGACGGCTCTCGCTGCTGCCGGTCGAGCGCCTGCTCGCCCGGCGCCGCCGCCACAGCCTGACCGGCGCGGCGCGTGCGGCCGGGCTCAGCGACGAGTACGCCGACGTCAATCACCGCTCGCTCGGGCTCCCGCTTCCGCACGACGACGAGCCGGTCTACGACGACGACCAGCTCGAGAACCTCAAGGTGATGCGCGGGCTGCTCGACCTCGGCGTGCCCGAGGAGGACATGCATGCGATCAGCCGCATCTTCGGTCGCGCCTCGCACCGGACGGCGCAGGCGATGGTCGATGTGCTGGCTCGCGCCCTGCTGCGCCCCGGGGACACGGAGGACGACCTGGCCCTCCGGCTGGCCGACCTCGCCGAGGCCATGCTCCCCGTCCTGGACCGCATGAGCGGCGCGGTGCTGCGCCTGCACCTGCTCGACGTCGTCCAGCGGGAGACGATCCTCCGCCTGGAGGGTGACGAGCGGCTGGCCGGCTCGCGCGAGGTGACGATCGCGTTCGCCGACCTCGCGGGCTTCACCGCCCTCAGCGAGCGCCTCCCGATCGAGGACCTCGGGCGCGTGGCATCACGCTTCGAGGAGCTCGTCCTCGACCTCTCCGGCGCGCACGTGCGGCTCGTCAAGGTGCTCGGCGACGGCGCGATGCTGGCCGCCGAGGAGCCCGCCCCGCTCGTCGGCACGCTGCTCGACCTCGTCGACGCCGCCGCGGACGAGGACCTGCCGCCCGTGCACGCCGGCGTGGCCCACGGCCCGGCGCTGCACAGCGCGGGAGACTGGCTCGGGCGCACGGTGAACGTCGCCGCCCGGCTGTGCGCGGTCGCCCCGCCGTGGACCGTGCTGGCCACCGGCGAGGCCGCCACTGAGCCGCACGACTGGGCGGAGGCCGGCATCCACAACCTGCGCGGGATCGCGCAGCCGGTGCCGGCTCTACGCGCCGTCAGGCGAGCGGCATGAGTCAGGGCGCGACGCGGAAGCGGACCTCGCTGACCAGCGTGTCCTCGTAGCGCTCGCCGCCGAACACGCCGTCGATGACGATCCGGACGGACTCCGTCCTCCCCGCCCGCACTCCGACGGGCTGGAAGTCCATCCGGTTGTCCTCGAGCGCGCTGCGGCGGCTGCCCCGGTCGGTGACGACGCGGACCTGTGAGACCCGGCCGTTGCGGCCGTACAGGCGCCGGTTCTTCGCGTAGCCGTTGACCAGCTCGACCCCGGCGAGCATCACGGGCGAGCGGAACGAGAACTCGAGCGACTCGCCCACCCCCGCGCCGGGAGCTCCCTCGCTCCAGGCGGTCCGCGTGTCCCCGTCCTTCGCGAGCGCCGCGTCGTAGCGGTTGCCGGCCGCGTCAGGATCCAGCGTGCTCGAGGCGGTGGCGTCGAACTGCCCGCGGCCGAGCAACTCGGGCTCCGCGGACTCCGTGGTCGCCGTCGCCGTCGCCGTCGCCGTCGAGGTGGGCGACGGCTCGGGCTCCGAGCCGTCGTCGTCGCCGCGAGTGAGCACGAGCGGAATGGCGACGCCGGCAAGACCGATGATCGCCACGATCAGGCCGAGTGCGCCCTGCGTACGCCAGAAGGATCGCGTCCCACCGTCCGCCATCGTGCGGACGACCTTGCCAGCACGCCGAGGCGGCGGTCAAGTCGACGACGTGATGGCGGGGGCAGGATTCGAACCTGCGAAGGACGAGCCACGCGGTTTACAGCCGCGCCCCTTTGACCGCTCGGGAACCCCGCCCGAGGCGCCAGAGTCTAGCCGCGTGCACGCGGCGCGGCGGGCCTGTTAGCCCGCCGCGCGACGCGCTGACGATTCAGCCGGAGTCGCGGAGGCGCTGGGCCTCCGGGAGCGACTCGAGCTTCTTCAGGGTGTGGTTCTCGATCTGGCGGATGCGCTCGCGCGTGACGTTGAACGCGCGGCCCACCTCCTCGAGCGTGTAGGGCCTCGCGCCGGTGAGCCCGAACCGCATCTCGATGACCTCCCGCTCTCTCTGCGGCAGGGCATCCAGCGCGCGGCGGACGTTCTCCTTGCGGAGGTTCTCCGACGCCATGTCGAAGGGGGAGATGGCGGCGTCGTCCTCGACGAAGTCGCCCAGCTCCGACTCCTCCTCCTCGCCGATCGGCTTCTCCAGCGAGACGGGCTGCTGCGCCATCCGGAGGATGTCGCGGACCTCGCGTGCGGTGCACTCGAGCTCGGCGGCGATCTCCTCGGGCAGCGGCTCGCGGCCGAGCTGCTGGACGAGCTGGCGCTCGACGTGCACGACCTTGTTGAGCTTCTCCACCATGTGGACGGGGATGCGGATCGTGCGGCCCTTGTCCGCGATCGCCCGCGTCACCGCCTGGCGGATCCACCAGGTCGCGTAGGTCGAGAACTTGTATCCGCGCCGGTAGTCGAACTTCTCCACCGCGCGGATGAGGCCGAGCGAGCCCTCCTGGATCAGATCCAGGAACGACAGGCCGCGGCCCAGGTAGCCCTTGGCGATCGAGACGACGAGGCGGAGGTTCGCCTCCACCATCTCCTGCTTGGCCATCAGGTCGCCGCGCTCGATGCGCTGCGCGAGCGCGACCTCGCGCTCGGCGGTGAGCAGCTGGACGCGGCCGATGGAGCGCAGGTAGAGCCGGAGCGAATCCAGGCTCGGCTCGACCGTCAGGTCGACCTCGGGCTTGCGTGGGGCATCCGGCGTCTTCGGGGACTGCGAGGGCTCGAAACGCCTGCCGTCCGCGATCGCGGGCCGGCCGTCCTCGGCGTTCACCACATCGATGCCCTGGTCCTCCAGGTATGCGTGCAGCTCGACGACCTGCTCCTTGGTGACCTCCACCTCTTCGAGACAAGAGGTGAGCTGCTCAAAGGTCAGGAACCCCCGCTCCTGGCCCTCAAGAATCAGCGGGCGAAGCTCTTCGATCTCGATGATCGAAACGTCGCTCGCGAGCAGTGCTTCGGTCTTAGTAGCCAAATCCGTCGGTCCTTCGGCAGTCAACGTATGAGCGGCTTCCCGCCTCCCGGAATCGCTCCTCAATCTCAACTTCTCGCCGCGACGTTTGCCGCAAGGTGGCTGGGGGCATGACGCCTCTCCTAAGCCTTGATCGAGGGTTTGTAGCACCAAAAGCGACATCTGTCGTCCCCGATCGGCTGCCTGTCTGGCCAGGATCGGGCTTCAGCGCGGTTTCCCGCGCCTACTAGCCTTGGACGAGAGATGTCCGATTTCACACTCGTAGACGTGCAGGCGCAGGTCCCGAGCCTCGCCGTCTCGCTCTCCCGCGTCGGCGTCACGAACGTCGAGAAGGTCATCCGGATCCAGGCCAACGGGAGCGAGCAGCTCTACTCCGCGCGGCTCGACTGCTTCGTCGATCTCGGGCCCCAGCAGAAGGGCGCGCACATGTCGCGCTTCGAGGAGGTCGTCAACGACGTGATCGGCGACGTCGTGCTCGGCGAGTCCGCCCTGCGGGCCGAGACGCTGGCCCAGCACATCGCCGAGCGGGTCCGCGACGAGCAGGGCGCCCGCCGCGCCGAGGTGCACATCGAGGCGCGCTACCCGGAGCACAAGCCGGCTCCCGTGTCGGGCATCCTCACCCAGGAGATCTACTCGCTGCTCGGCGTCGCGGTGGCGAGCGAGGCCGGCACCCGGCGGCTCGTCGGCGTCCGCGCGCAGGGCATGACCGCCTGCCCGTGCGCCCAGAAGCTCGTCGAGGGGCGCGCCCGCGAGCGGCTCGCCGAGGGCGGCTTCTCGGCCGACGACATCGACCGCATCGTCGAGGCCGTCCCGATCGCGACCCACAACCAGCGCGGGCTCGGCACGCTGCACATCGGCTGCCCGGAGGACTGCGCGACCGACATCGCGGCCGAGAGCCTGCTCGCCGTCGTCGAGGATTCGATGTCGTCGGAGATCTACGAGCTGATGAAGCGCTCCGACGAGGGCGCTGTGGTCGAGAAGGCACACCGCCGGCCCCGCTTCGTCGAGGACTGCGTGCGCGAGATGGTGCGAGGGGTGGTCGAGAACTTCCCGGCGCTGACCGAGCGCCACTTCGTCTCCGCGCGCCAGGAGAACCTCGAGACGATCCACCAGCACAACGTGACCGCCGAGCGGTTCGGGCTGCTGGGCGAGATGCGGCTCGAGCTCTCGTCAGGCGAGCACTCAGCGCATCACGTCTCGATGCGCGAGTGGCTCGACGGCCACGCCTGAGCCGCTCACCTCGGGAAGGCTTACAGCCCCTTTACGCGAAGTTCAGACCCCGATGAAAGGGTCCCTGCCGTGATCCGGATCGCCATCGTCGACCCGCAGCCCGCGGTGCGCGCCGGCCTGTCGATGCTCCTCCGCACCGAGCCGGGCCTCGTACCGGTCGGGGCCGCCACCGGCTTCGACGACGGGCTCGAGCTCGTCGCGCGGCTGCGGCCGGACATCGTGCTCGTCGAGCACCACCTGCCCGAAGGCGACGGGATCGCGCTATGCCGCCGGCTGGGCGCGCTGCCGCGCCCGCCGCAGGTGATCCTGCACACGGCCGAGCCCGCGCCCGAGCTCGCACTGCTCGCCCGCGTCGCGTCCGCGGACGGCCTGGTCGACAAGCTGGCCGACCCCGAGGAGCTGTTCGAGGCGATCCGGCTGGTCTCACGCGGCACCCGCGCGCTCCCGCCGCTCGACGCGCGGGAGATGGACGCCGCGGCCCACCTGGTCGACCCCGAGGACCTGCCGCTGCTCGCGATGCTCGCCGACGGGACCGCGGCGGGCGAGGCGGCCGACACGCTGCACCTGGATCGCCGCCGCGCGGCGCGCCGCATCGAGCGGATGCTCGGGCGGCTCCGGGCGGGCACGCACGCCGCAGCCTGACTCGTAGTATCAGGGGCCATGCCCCTTGTCCCCATGGTCATCGAGCGCACCGCCCGCGGCGAGCGCGAGTTCGACATCTTCTCGCGGCTCCTCAACGAGCGCATCGTCTTCCTCGGCAGCGCGGTCGACGACCAGGTGGCGAACCTGATCGTCGCCCAGCTCCTGCATCTCGAGTCCCAGGACCCGGACAAGGACATCTCGATCTACATCAACTCGCCGGGCGGATCGATCTACGCGGGGCTCGCGATCTACGACACGATGCAGTTCATCAAGCCCGACGTGGCGACCATGTGCGTCGGGATCGCGATGTCGATGGGATCACTGCTGCTGGCCGGCGGCGCGCACGGCAAGCGGATGTCGCTCCCCAACTCGCGGATCCTCATCCACCAGCCGTCGGCGGGCTTCGAGGGCCAGTCGACCGACATCGAGATCCACGCCGCAGAGATCCTCAAGACCCGCAAGCGGGTGGACGAGATCTACGCCAAGCACACCGGGCAGAGCGACGAGGCCGTGCACCGGGACATGGAGCGCGACCGCTTCTTCACGGCCGATCAGGCGGCGGAGTACGGCCTCATCGACCGGGTCATCCGGGAGCACTAGGGGTGCCCAACGGGACATCGCTCGACACGGAATGACCCGTTGGGCGGGCCCCCGTGTTACATCACTTCGTGCTCGATCGTTCCCAGCCGCTCGACCTCGATCCGCACGACGTCGCCGGCGCGTAGGTAGGTCGGCGGGTCCATCGCGTCGCCGACGCCCTCGGGGGTGCCGGTGAGGATGAGGTCGCCGGGCTCGAGCGTGCAGGCCTCGGAGATGAACTCGACGAGCTCGGACGGCCCGAAGATGAGGTCGTCGGTGGTCGAGTCCTGGCGCTGCTCGCCGTTGACCCATGAGCCGATGCGAAGCCCGCGGGCGTCCGGGACCTCGTCGATCGTCGTCACCCAGGGGCCCCACGGGCACGAGGTGTCGAAGGCCTTGGCGCGCGTCCACTGCGGCTCGGCGCGCTGGAGGTCGCGGGCCGTGGCGTCGTCGGCCACCGCCCAGCCGGCGATGCGCCCGCCGCCGCCCATGACGATCACCATCTCGGCCTCGTAGTCGAGCTGCTCGGTCGCCGCGGGGCGCTGGAGCGGCCCGCTCGCCGGCGCGCTCGACGTCGGGAGCTTCATGAACACGATCGGCCGCTCGGGCGGCTCCTTGCCGGTCTCGCGCGCGTGGGCCGCGTAGTTGAGGCCGATGCCGAAGATCGCCCGCGGCTGCGGCACTGGTGCCAGCAGGCGCACCTCGACGAGCGGGAACGAGCGGCCGCCGGCGGGCGTGAGGTCGCCCGACGCGAGGCGGTCGCGCACGGTGCCGGATTCGAAGGCGACGACCTCGTCGCCGCGCACCTCACCGGCCTGCGGGTTGCCGCCGTCGGGTCCTACGAAGGTCGCCAGCCTCATACGGCCGCCACCCTAGACGGATTGCCCATTTGAAGCCGCGTGGTTGACGGCGACAATGCGACCCGTGGACGCGAGCGCGATCCAGGCAGCCGCTGCCGCCAGCTCGGCGACCTACCGGTCGTTCGCGGACGCCACGCGCTCGGTGCTCGACCTGCTCGAACGGCACCTGCCCGACGCGGTGCTCTACCTGGCGCACCTCGACCGCTCGCAGGCGACCCACCGGATCGTCGACGCGCGCAACGGCAGCGGCGTCGGGCTGCGCTCGAACCTCGCGATCCCGCTCGGCGACGCGTTCTGCTCGCACATGGCCGAGGACCGCGCCCCGCGGCTCTGCAACGCCGTCGGCCGCGACCCGATCTACCGGGACCTGCCGATGCAGGAGCGGGTCGGCGCGCGGGCGTATCTCGGCGCGCCGCTCGAGCTCTCGGACGGCACGCGCGTCGGCTCGCTGGCGGCGCTGCGCCACTCGGTCGCCGGCTTCACCGACGCCGATGAGCAGCTGTTCCAGATGCTCGCCCGCGTGCTCGCCTCCGAGCTCGAGCGCGAGAGCAACGAGCGTGACCTGCGGCGCTTCAACGACCTGCTGCGCGACCAGGCGCGCGGGATGGGCGCTGTCGGCCGCGTGGCCCGCGCCCTGGCGGCCGGCGAGGACGCCCGCACGGCCGTCTGCGAGGCCGCCCGCGAGGTGGCCGGCGCGCCGGTCGCCTTCCTGCTCGAGCCGGCCGGCCGCGAGTTCGTGTCGACCGCGATGGCGGGCGTGGAGATCGCGCCGGTGACGATCCAGGCGCGCGGCGAGGCGCCGTCCGGCCCGGGTCGCGCGTTCACCTCCAAGGAGACGTACTTCGTCGCCGACGCCCGTCGGCACCCGGCGCTCGCCCCCCCGCTCGTGGAGGCCACCAACGCCCGCTCGGCGGTGTTCGAGCCGGTGCTGCGCGACGGCGACGTCGCCGGCGTGCTGATCGTCGTCTGGCAGGTCCCGCTCGAGGAGCTGCCGGACGCTCCCGCGGGCGTGCTGCGGCTGCTCGCCGCCCAGGCCGCGGTGGCGATCGAGCACGCGACGCTGCGCAGCCGCATGGGGGCGCTGGCGCTGTCCGACACGCTGACCGGGCTCGTCACCCGCCGCGTGTGGGACGAGGAGGTGCCGCGCGAGCTGGCCCGCGCCCGCCGCGCCGACAGCCCGCTCAGCCTCGCCGTCATCGACCTCGACCACATGAGCGCCTTCAACATGGTGCGGGGCGAGCGCGAGGGCGACCGGCTGCTCAAGGAGACCGCCGCGCGCTGGCGCGGCGAGCTTCGCGAGGTCGACCTGCTGGCGCGCCTCGACGGCACCGAGTTCGGCGTGCTGCTGCCGAGCTGCGGGCTCGGCGAGGCCGTCGACGTGCTCGACCGGGTCCGCGCCGCCACGCCGCGCGGGCAGACCGCCTCGGCCGGGGTCGCCCGGTGGGACGGCGAGGAGCCGGCCGAGCTGCTGCTGATCCGCGCCCAGGACGCGCTCGCGACCGCCAAGGAGGCGGGCCGCAACCTCACGATCGCCGCGGATTGACCGCGGCGATCAGAGGCGGCGGCGCGCGATCTCCTTCTCGAGCACCGCGTTGGCCTTCTCGAGCTGCTCGGCGGTCGACTTGGCGACCGAGGCGGCGCCGACCGCGCGGTTCACGCGCGCGTTGACGATGCGGTGCTCCTCGCCGGTCGCTCGCGCGATGACCGCGACGAGCGCCCGGCGCTCCTCGCGCAGGCGCTCGCGGCGCTGTTGCGCCGCCGGCTCCGTCGTCGTGAAGGCGACCAGGGCCGGCGACGAGGGCGCGGCCTCGGCGAACAGCGCGAGCGCCTCTCCGGGCTGGGTGGTCTGGAGCACCTCGTCGTCGCGCCGGGCGCTCGACCACAGGGCGCGGAACGCCTCCTCGGGAGCCGCCCGCTCGGCGCGCTCAGCGACGAGCTCGCCGGCCGGCTCGAGCGTCAGCGCGTGGTTGCGCTCCTCCTCGATCTGCGCGGCGAGGCGCTTGAGGGTGGGATCCGAGGGCAGGAAGAGGTGGCTCATCTGATGATTGGAATCCCGCCCACCCGGCGTCCGGCGGATGAAGCGGCCCACCACCTGGCGGAAGAAGAGCTCGGTGCGGGCACTGGTCGCGTAGACGCCGACGCGCAATCGCGGGATGTCGACGCCCTCGGACACCATCAGCACGGACACAAGCCAGGTGCCGGAGCCGCCGGCGAAGCGCGCGATCCGGTGCGAGGCGTCGGCGGCGTCGGACGTCACGATCGCGGGCGGCTCGCCGGTGATGCGGTGCAGGCGCGCGGCGAGCCGCTCCGCGTGGTCCTTGTCGATCGCCACCACGAGGCCGCCGGCGTCCGGGTGGTTGGCCGCGCGGAGCGAGGCGAGCTCGCCGTGGGCGTCGCGGAGCACATGGTCGACCCAGTCCCCCTCGGGCTCGAGCGCGGTCCGCAGGCGGCGCGCCGCCTCGGCGGCCGGCAGGACGACCGAGAAGTCCGCCTTGCGGCGGCGCCCGTCGCTCATCCACTCCATGTCGCCGCCGTAGGTGTGGAAGGTCACCGGGCGGCAGACGCCGTCCAGGAGAGCGTCGGTGTAGCCGTACGCGAAGTCGGCGCGCGAGACCCCCTCCTCGTCGTAGTCGACCCACGGGATCGGCGTGCTGTCGGAGCGGAACGGCGTGCCGGAGAGCAGCAGGCGGAAGCGGGCGCCCTCGAAGGCGGCGGTGGTCGCGCGGCCCCACGCCGCCAGCTCGCCCATGTGGTGCGGCTCGTCGGCGATCAGCAGCGTCGGCTTGCCGGCTGTCGCGCGCCGGTGGGTGGCGGGCCCGGCCGCGACCGTGGCGTACGTGACGGCCACACCGTGGCGGTCGCGCGGCTCCGGCCCGGCGGCGTTCGGGCGGTTGGGCTCGAGGTCGATGCCGTAGCGGGCGGCGTCGAGCGCCCACTGGCGGCAGATGTGTGTCGTCGGCGCCACGACGGCGACGCGGGCGACCCTGCCCTCGCAGAGCATGCGGTGCGCGACGTGGAGCCCGAACGTCGTCTTGCCCGCCGCCGGGGTGGCGGAGGCGAGGAACGAGTCGCCCTCGTGAGCGGCCACGGCGGCGGCCGCCGCCTGCTGCCAGGCGCGCAGCGGGCGGCCGGCGGGCCAGGCGGGCAGGGACCGGCCGCGCCGGAGGGCGGATGAGGTGACCGCGGACGACAAGGGCGCCGGAGGCTAGGAGGCGCAGAAGACGGAATGCGGGGTTCATATCCTCAATTGGGTGAGTCAGCGAACAATTCGCGTCACGCATTTCTCGGACCCCGGCTGCCCCTGGGCGTGGTCCGCCGCCCCGGCGCTGGCGACGCTCCAGTGGCGGTACGGCGATCAGCTCGACTGGCGCTACGTGATGATCGGGCTGACGGAGACCGCCGCCCAGTACGAGCGCCGCGGCTACACCGGCGAGGGCATGGCCCTCGGCTACCGCTCGTTCCGCCGCCGCGGCATGCCGTTCGCGACCGAGCCGCGCGAGCGCCCGCACGCCACGTGGCCGATGTGCCGCGTCGTCGTGGCCGCCCGGCTGCTCGCTCCCGGGCGCGAGTGGTCTGTCTTCCGCGCGCTCCAGCTCGCGCAGTTCACGACCACCGCGGTGCTCGACGAGCGCGCGGGCCTGCTCGAGGCGCTCGCCTGGGTGCCGGGGATCGACGGCGAGGCGCTCGTCGCCGCTTCGCAGCAGGCCGCGGTCGAGGAGGCCTTCCGCGCCGACCTCGCCCTCGCCCGCAGCGCCGCGGGTGGGCCGACCGAGTTCCAGGGCAAGTCGGCGGTGACGCCCGAGGGCGAGGTGCGCTTCACGGCCCCGAGCGTGGTCTTCGAGACGGCCGGCGGCCGCCTGGAGGCGGGCGGCTTCCAGTCGATCGAGGCCTACGACCTGTGCGTCGCCAACCTCGACCGCAGCCTCGAGCGCCGGACGCCCGCGACGACGGCCGGGGAGGCGCTCGCCGCGTTCCCCGACGGCTTGACGACGGCCGAGGTGGCCGCCGTCATGGCCCCGCCGCTGAACGCGCCTGACCTCGGCGCCGCCGAGGATGCGCTGATCTCGGCGGTCGCCTCGGGGGCGGCACAGCGGCGGGCCTTCGGGAACGACGCTCTCTGGACCGCCGCCGCGGTCGACGAGCAGGCGCTCGCCGCCTAGCTCACGACAGTCGGACGGTCCGCACGTACCGCCCGCCGGGCCGCACCTTCACGCGGACCGACACCGCCGAGCCGACCTGCCGCTTCGGGCGCAGCACGAGGACGCCGTTGCCGCCGGCGATCCGCTTCGCCGCCCGCGCGAGCATCCGGCCACGAGCCTTGGCCACGGCCGACACGCGGCAGGCCGTCGGGCAGCTCACGCTCACGCGCAGGCCGCGGCGCATCAGGGCGCTCCGGTCGATCGAGCGCGGGACGCGGACGGCGTGCCCGGAGGCGCCGCCGCTGACGGGAGCGGGGCCCCAGTCCGGATCGCGGCCGCCCGGGATGCGCAGCTTCGGGCTCCCCGAGCAGTCGCGGCCGATCTGCCCGGCCCAGATCCCGTCGCCCTCGGCCCAGGCGAGCGACCGCCCGTCGGGCGACCACGACGGGCGCCCGAACTCGCCCCCGACGGCGCCCGAGATCACGCACTCCATCGTCGGCAGCCCGGGCAGCTTGACGCCGTAGAGCGCGATCGTGTTGCCCTTGCCCTGCGACAACCCGCCGTTGCCGAGATGCGTGCCGGCGCGCAGGACGGCGAGGCGGTCCATGCCGCGGGAGATCTCGCCCGTGCCGATCGGCTTGGGGTACTCCTCGCTCGCCGGCTTGGTCTGGGAGTCGCGGAACCACTGCTGGACGTCGTTGTGGCTCTCGCCGACGCCGGCGGCCACGACCTGCGCGGTCAGCCCGTTCGTCTCCTCGAACAGGAGCGCGCCGCTGGAGTCGGGCAGCCACGACGGCTCCTCGTAGTAGTGCGTGGCGCCCAGGTAGCGCCCGTCGTGGGCGTCCTGCCAGATCGTCACCGAGCCGGTCCGCGTCCACTCGATCCTGTGCGCGTAGTCGGTCCACGAGCTGTACATCCCGATCCAGTAGGCGAGCTTCGTGCCGTCGGGGGAGAGCACGGGGTCGAAGGGCCCGGCCGCGTTCACGTTCGCCGGGATCCCGGTCAGCACGGAGCCGAAAGTGGCGAGCGGACGCCCGGAGCGCGTCATCCGCACGAAGCGCGTACCGCGCTGGGCGAGGATCGTCCCGTCGTCGGCCTGGGTCGGCGAGAGGTACCCGCCGCCCGACGTCACGGGGCGGGCGCTCGACCCGTCCGGCTTGGCGAGCCAGACGTCGGTGCCCTTGGTGTAGACGATCGAGTCGGCGCTCGCGGCGGCCGGGACGGCGAGCGCGACGAAGGCGATGAGGGCGGGGAGGAGACGCATCCGGCGAGTGTGCGGGCGCCGCCCAGCGCGCGCTTCGGCCGATCGTCGCGGCCGGGTCGGCGGATGGTCTTGATCCCCAAGCCGTCTCCAAACTTTTCCCAACCGGTGTGCGAGACGCTACCGGTGTGACCCGCATCCTCAGTCTCGCGAACGCCTCCGACCGCCGCTTCGCCGCCACTGCCACGGCCCGGGGCGCCGCCCTCTTCTACGGCTTTGCCAACTGCTACGCGCTCGCGATCCGCCTCCAGGGCCGCCGGCTCTCGCCGGTGGGGAGCGTGACGAGCGACCTGTCGCGGATGCACCTGGCGTTCGACTGGGCTCGGCTGCCGCGCGAGCTGACGCCCGAGGCGGTCACCGCGGTCATGGACGACTTCCACTCGCTCGGGCCGATCGGCTTCCGCGGGCCGGCGGCAAGCTGGGTGCCCGACCACCTGACCGTCCGTGACGGCGGCGTCCGCACGGTCCAGCACATCTCCCCCGGCGTGCGCTGTCGCTCCAATGTCCTCATCGCCGACGTCCTCTCCCGCACCGGCGAGGACGCGCTGGCGCACTACGGGACGGTGCCAATGGCCCGCCACGCCCCGGGCGTCGTGATGATCGGACACGCGGACGAGACGGCCGTGCGCGCGACCTATCGCCACCACCTGCCGTGCTCGACCACGATCGTCTCGTTCCATCGACGGCTCGGACGCCCAGCGCTGCTGCTCGAGGGCCTCGGGTCGCTCGGCATCGACGACGCGCGGATGATCATCGCGCGCCACGGGCTCGAGCTCGTCGTCGCACCCCCGGCACCCGTGCGGGTCCCGGTGCGCGGCGAGGCGCCGGCCCTGCGGGCCGCCTAATCCAACGAGTCGGACATCTCGCCGAGCATGCGCACGCCGTTGACGGCTGCGAGCAGGGCAAGAGCGATGGCCGCGATGATGACGATCGCCGTCACGTCGACGGCGATGCCACCCCCGAGTGCGGCTCCTGCCAGCACGGTGAGAGCGGTAAGGAACACCCGTGGATGAGTATGCCCGCTCTGCGCGAATCGAAATATTAACCTGGCGCCGATGACCTCTCCCATCGGCGCGGACGCCGTCCTCCCTGAGCCGCGCGACCGGCTGGCCGGCCTGCGCCTCGCACGGCTGTGGCTCGCCGCGCGGGGGCGGCTCGAGGTTCGCGGGCACGTCCGGATCGAGCGCGGAGCGCGCGTCGCGGTCGCCCGCGGCGGTCGCGTGGTGCTCGAGGACGGCTGCCTGCTGGGCGCGGGGTCCCGGATCGAGGCGACCGGGGGCGTCGTCCGCCTCGGGTCAGGCGCGCGCCTCGGCGCCCGCGCGGTGATCGTCGCCCGCGAGTGCGTCGAGGTCGGACCGGGCAGCACGATCGGCGAGTGGGCGCTCGTGTGCGACACGGCGCCGACTTTCGACGATCCCGAGCGCCCCACGCGCCTCCAGCCGCTGCACGTCGCAGCCGTACGGATCGGCGACAACGCCCGCATCGGCGCCCACGCCACGGTCCTGGCCGGGGAGACGATCCCCGCGGGCGCGGTCGTCGCGTCCTACGAGACGCGCTCGAGCAGCGCGAGCCCGTAGCCGTCGACCAGCTCGTCGAGCGGCGTCGGCCCGCCGAGGCGGCGCTCGCCGCCCGCGAGCACGTCGCGCCACGTTCCCGCGGGAACGTCCACGCTTCCGCCCTCGCCGCGCAGCCGGACCGCCACGAGCACCGCGTCGTCGCGCAGGAACGCCACGGCATCCGGCCCCGCCTCAAGCGGTGTGTAGGAACCCTCGAAGGCGCCGGGGCGGTGCGCGCGCAGGGTCAGCGCGCGCACGATCAGCCACAGCTTGCGCGTCTCGTCGGTGGGCGGCGCCCCGCGGCGCACTTCGTCGAGCAGCTCCCGCCGCCGCGCCCAGTCGACCGGACGCCGGTTATCGGGGTCGACGAGCGAGAGCGCGAGCAGCTCGTCGCCCTGGTAGACGTCGGGCACGCCGGGGACCGTGAGCTTGAGCAGGAGCTGACCCAGCGTGGCCCGTTCGCCGAGCCGCGCGACCTCGGCCGCGAACGGCTCGAAGTCGGCCAGGAACGGGCGATGGTCGTACAGCGCGCGGCAGAAGGCCTTCACCCGCTCCTCGTGCGCCGTGTCGGGCTCGATCCAGCTCGTGGTGCGCTTTGCTTCCCGCAGCGCCTTCTCGACGTACGCCTCGACCCGCTCGACCTCGATCGGCCACGCCCCCACCAGGGTCTGGAAGATGAAGTACCGCTCGACGTCGTCCGGCCCCTCGATCGCCGAGCTCGCCTCGAGCCAGCGCCTGACGTGGGCCGCCCACTCCTCGGGAATCCCCGCCAGCGCGCCGATCCGCGCCCGCACGTCGCCCGAGCGCTTGGTGTCGTGGGTCTGGGTGACGAGCAGGTTGTTCGGGAAGCGCCGCGCGCGCTCGAGGTTGCCGGCGTGGAAGGCGTCGACGGGGATTCCGAACCGCGACGGGTCCCCGCCCACGTCGTTCAGCGCCAGCAGGCGCCCGTAGCGGTAGAACGCCGTGTCCTCGACGCCCTTGGCCATGATCGCCGGCGTCGTCTGCTGGAAGCGGGTGACGAACGCGTCCCAGCCGCGCTCGGCGAGCGTCAGCACGCGCTGGAGCGACTGCGGGAGCCCGGCCTCGGCGATCGCCTCGCGGTCGGCGTCCTCCACCCGCCCCGACCACGGCTCGACGTAGGTCCGGTAGACCGGGAGCGAGGCCAGCGTGCGCTCGAGCCCGCCGACGTGGCGGGGCGCCTCGCGGCGCAGCCGGTCGACCTCGGGCGCGAACGGGCCGTTGATCTGCTCCAGCTTGGCCTCCAGCGCCACCTCGCCGAACGCCCGCGGGTCGCCGGAGATCTCCGCCCACAGCTCGGTCAGCGCCGCCTCGCCCGCAGGGTCGACGTACAGCGCCGCCACGTCGTTGAGGAACTCGTAGCCGACCGTGCCCTCGACCGGCCAGTCGCGCAGCCGCTCGCCGGGGTCGAGGATCTTCTCCACCCACACGTGCCGGGCACCGCCGTCGCGCAGCCTCCGCAGGTAGCCCGCCGGGTCGGCGAGCCCGTCCGGATGGTCGACGCGCAGCCCGTCGATGACGCCCTCACCCACCAGCCGCAGCGCCAGCCGGTGCGTCTCCTCGAACACGTGCTCGTCCTCCTGCCGCACGGCGGCGAGATGGTCGATGTCGAAGAAGCGGCGGTGGCGCCCGGTCTCGTCGTCGATGTCGAAGAAGCGGGTGCGCAGCGCGGGGTCGGCCCAGTAGCGGTTGGCGTCGTCGGTGGCCATGTGGTTGGGGACGACGTCGAGGATCAGCCCCAGCCCGGCGCGCCGGGCGGCGGCGGCCAGCGCGTCGAACTCCCGCTCGCCGCCGAGCTCCTCCGAGAAGCGCCCGGGATCGACCACGTCGTAGCCGTGCGTGGACCCCTCGCGCGCCTGGAACGAGGGCGGCAGGTAGAGATGGCTGATCCCTAGGTCGCGCAGGTACGGCACCAGCTCGCGCGCCTGCGCGAAGCCGAAGCCGCCGCCGAGCTGGAGCCGGTAGGTCGCGCGGAAGGCGGCCACGTCAGTTCTCGCGGCGGAGCAGGACCAGCGACAGCTCGGGCACGGTGACGACCTCTCCCGCGCTCGTCGTCCCGTCGTGGAACGAGCCGTCCTCGGTGCGCAGCTCGACCATCCACCGGCGCCCGAAGCGGCTCGGCGGGAGCTTGAACTCGACGTCCTCGTGGCTGCCGTTGAAGAGCAGCAGGAACGAGTCGTCGACCACCCGCTGACCCTGCGCGTCCGGCGCCGCGATCTCCTCGCCGTTGAGGAACATGCCGACCACGTGGGAGTCCTCCCAGTCGCGCTTGGTCATCCGCCGCCCGTCGGGCCGGAACCACCAGGCGTCGGGCAGGCCCGAGCCCTCCTTCTCGGTGCCGTGCAGGAACTGCCGGCGCCGGAACACCGGATGCTCGCGCCGCAGCGCGATCAGGCGGCGGGTGAACTCGAGCAGCTCGCTGCCGGCCTCGCTCAAGTCCCAGTCGAACCACGAGATCTCGTTGTCCTGGCACCAGGCGTTGTTGGTGCCGCCCTGGGTGCGGGCCATCTCGTCGCCGCCCAGCAGCATCGGCGTGCCCTGGGACAGGATCAGCGTGGCGAGGAAGTTGCGCCGCTGGCGGTCGCGCGCGGCGATGATCGCCGGGTCGTCGCTCTCCCCCTCGGCGCCCATGTTCCAGGAGCGGTTGTCGTCGGTGCCGTCGCGGTTGCCCTCGAGGTTCGCCTCGTTGTGCTTGTCGTTGTAGGAGACGAGGTCGTTGAGCGTGAACCCGTCGTGGGCGGTGATGAAGTTGACCGACGCGGAAGGGTGGCGGCCGTCGGACTCGTAGAGGTCGCTCGAGCCCGTGAAGCGCGACGCGAGCTGGGACACGCCGGCCTGCCCCCGCCAGAAGTCGCGCACCACGTCGCGGTACATGCCGTTCCACTCCGACCACAGGACCGGGAAGTTGCCGACCTGGTAGCCGCCGGGGCCGACGTCCCACGGCTCGGCGATCAGCTTGACCTGGGAGAGGATCGGGTCCTGGTGGATGACGTCGAAGAAGCTCGCCAGGCGGTCGACGTCGTACAGCTCGCGGGCGAGGGCGCTCGCGAGGTCGAAGCGGAAGCCGTCGACGTGGCACTCGGCGACCCAGTAGCGCAGCGAGTCCATGATCAGCCGCAGGACGCTCGGGTGCATCACGTTGAGCGAGTTGCCCGTGCCCGTGAAGTCCATGTAGTAGTGCGGGTCGTCGGGCATGAGCCGGTAGTAGCTCACGTTGTCGACGCCCTTGAACGAGAGCATCGGGCCGAGGTGGTTGCCCTCGGCCGTGTGGTTGTAGACGACGTCGAGGATCACCTCGATGCCCGCGCGGTGCAGGGCCTTGACCATGCCCTTGAACTCGCGCACCTCCTGGCCGCGGATGCCGGTCGCCGCGTAGCCCGAGTGGGGAGCGAAGAAGCCGATCGTCGAGTAGCCCCAGTAGTTGGTCAACCCGCGCTCGGCGAGGAACGACTCGTCGGCGATGTGGTGGATCGGCAGCAGCTCGACCGCGGTGACCCCGAGCGACTGGAGGTGCTCGATCGCCGCCTCGGCGGCGAGCCCGGCGTAGGTCCCGCGCAGATCCTCGCGCACGCCGGGATGGCGCATCGTGAAGCCCTTGACGTGGGTCTCGTAGATCACCGTCTGGTCCATCGGCGTGTTCGGCCGGCGATCGTCCTCCCAGTCGAAGCGGTCGTTGACGACCACGCTCTTGGGGATCGCCAGCGCGTCGTCGGTGGTGTCCATCACGAGGTCGGCGTCGTCGCCCTGCTCGGGGTCGGACACGTACGGGAGGACGTTGCCGCGCTTCCAGCGGACCTTGCCCTCGATCGACTTCGCGTACGGGTCGATCAGCAGCTTGTGCGGGTTGAAGCGGTGCCCGGTGAGCGGGTCGTACGGGCCGTGGACCCGGTAGCCGTAGCGCTGTCCGGGGCCGACGCCCGGCAGGTAGATGTGCCAGTTGAACGCGGTGCGCTCGCCGACCTCGATCCGCTCCTCGACGTCCTCGTCGTCGAACAGGCACAGCTCGACGCGCTCGGCGTGCTCTGAGAACAGCGAGAAGTTGGTGCCCTGCCCGTCCCAGGTCGCGCCCAGGGGGAACGGCCGGCCCGGCCAGAGGTCTCTCACCGCGGTCACGTTAGCCGGATGAGCGCCCCGGATAGCGGGGGAAGCCTCACATAACCGGGCTCCAGCGTGACGTGGTGCGTGGCCACGACGACCTCGCCCGTGCCGTCGACGGGAACGTGCGAGTCTCGGGTCGAGAAGCTGGCGACGAGCAGGTACTGGCCGCGCCGCACGCGCAGCCAGCCGGCGTGCTCGTCGTGCTCGACGCTGTCGGTGTCCCCCGGCGGCAGGTCGCCGCGGGCGCGCAGGAGCTCGGCGTAGAGGTCGCGCAGGCCGGCCGGCTCGCCGGTGCGGGTGAGCTTGGACGCCTCGAAGGTCGCCGGGTCCTGCGGATCGGGCACCTCGCGGCCGCTGAACTCGGCGAAGGCGGCGAACTCGCGCCGGCGCCCCTCGCGCGTGGCGGCGGCGATCGACTCGTCGATGTGGTCGGAGAAGAACTGGAACGGCGCGTCATCGCCGTGCTCCTCGCCCTGGAAGAGCATCGGCGTGAACGGCGACAGCAGCGTGCAGAACGCCGCCAGCGGGCGGGCCTCGACCGGCAGCCGATCGCCGAACGCCCGGTTGCCGACCTGGTCGTGGTTGGCGGAGAACACGACGAAGCGCTCGGGCGGCACGTCGTCGGCCTTGGCGCCGAAGCGGCGGTGGCGGAAGGTCGAGTACGTGCCGTCGTGCACGTGCGGGCGGCGGAACGCCTTGGCGAGGTCGGCGACGGCGCCGAACTCGGCGTAGTAGCCCTCGCGGTCGCCGGTGAGGAGCACCCGCAGGGCGTGGTGGAAGTCGTCGGCCCAGGCCGCGTCGCAGCCCCAGCCGCCGCGCATCGCGTCGCGCACCACCTGCGGGTCGTTGAGGCCGGACTCGGCGATCACGAAGGCGGGCTCGGTGCGGCGCGCGATCGCCGCCACCAGGTGCTCGGGGCCGCCGTCCTTGATCGCGTGGACAGCGTCGAGCCGCAGGCCGTCGAGGTGGAAGTCGCGGACCCACTGCTCGGCGCTCTGGAGCACCCACTCGCGCACGGCGCCGGAGTAGGCGTCGTCGAAGTTGATCGCGTCGCCCCAGGGGGTCTCGTAGTGCGACGTGAAGTACGGGCCGTACGCGGTCAGCGCCGGCGTGCCGGAGGCGCCGACGTGGTTGTAGACGACGTCGAGCAGCACGGCGAGCCCCTCCCGGTGGGCGGCGTCGACCAGCTTCTGGAGGCCGAGCGGGCCGCCGTAGGAGGACTGCGCGGCCGACAGGTAGACGCCGTCGTAGCCCCAGCCGTGGCGGCCGGGGAACTCACCGACCGGCATCAGCTCGATCGCGGTGATCCCCAGCTCCCGCAGCTCGCGCAGGTACGGGATGACGGCCTCGAACGTGCCCTCGGCCGTGAAGGTGCCGACGTGCAGCTCGTAGAGCACGAGGTCTCCGACGGCGGGCGGCACCCACTCGCCGTCGGTCCACTCGAACGCGCCGGCGTCGAGCAGCCGCGACGGGCCGCGGATGCCCTCCGGCTGCCAGCGGCTGGCCGGATCCGGCAGCTCCGCGCCGTCGAGCACGAACGCGTAGTCGGCCCCCGGGCCGGCGTCCACGACCGCCTCGTAGACGCCGAATCCCGCGTCCTCCATCGCGTGCTCCTGCCCGTCCACGCGCAGCCTCACCTCGTCCGGATGCAGGGCCCAGACGCGGAACTCCGCGCGGCCGTCCGGCAGCGGATGGGCGCCGAGGGGGCGCTCAAACGGCAGCGGATCGGGATGCAAGCTAGTCCTGGTCTTCAGGGACGAGCCACAGCGTGCCGAGCGGCGGCAGCCTCAGCTCGGCCGAGAACGGCTGGTTCATCCATCCGAGCGGGCCGGCCTCGATCCCGCCGAGGTTGCCGACGTCCGAGCCGCCGTAGAAGCCCGAGTCGGTGTTCACCACCTCGCGCCAGCGGCCGGCGCGCGGCAGCCCCAGCCGGTAGCTCTCGCGCGGCATCGGCGACAGGTTGGAGACGTAGACGATCACGCGCTCGGAGTCCTTCGAGCGGCGGGCGAACGCGAACACGTTCGAGTCGGCGTCGTTGGCCTCGACCCACCAGAAGCCCGTGCCGTCGAAGTCGAGCTCCCACAGCGCCGGCTCGGCGCGATAGGCGTGGTTGAGGTCGCGCACCAGCGACTGCACGCCCGCGTGCTGGGGATCCTCGAGCAGGTGCCAGTCGAGCGAGCGCTCCTCGCTCCATTCCGCCTCCTGAGCGAGCTCGCAGCCCATGAACAGCAGCTTCTTGCCGGGGTGCGCCCACATGAACGCGTAGAGCGAGCGCAGGTTGGCGAGCTTCTGCCACTTGTCGCCCGGCATCTTGCTGATCAGCGAGCCCTTGCCGTGGACGACCTCGTCGTGGGAGAGCGGCAGGATGAAGTTCTCCGTGAACGCGTAGACCAGGCTGAACGTCAGCTCGTGGTGATGCCAGCGGCGGTACACGGGGTCCTGCTGGAAGTACGCCAGCGTGTCGTGCATCCAGCCCATGTTCCACTTGAAGCCGAAGCCGAGGCCGCCGAGGTACGTGGGGCGCGAGACGCCCGGCCACGCGGTCGACTCCTCGGCCGCGGAGATCGCTCCCGGCTCGCGGGCGTAGACGACCTCGTTGAGCTCCTTGAGGAAGCCGACGGCGTCGAGGTCCTCGTTGCCGCCGTACTCGTTCGGCACCCACTCGCCCTCCTCGCGCGAGTAGTCGAGGTAGAGCATCGACGCGACGGCGTCGACCCGGATGCCGTCGGCGTGGTACTCGCGCAGCCAGTAGAGCGCGTTGGCGACGAGGAAGTTGCGGACCTCGTGGCGGCCGTAGTTGAAGACCAGCGTGCCCCAGTCGGGGTGCGCGCCGCGCCGCGGGTCGGCGTGCTCGTAGAGCGCCGTGCCGTCGAAGCGGGCGAGCGCGAAGTCGTCGCGCGGGAAGTGGGCGGGCACCCAGTCGAGGATCACTCCGAGCCCGTTCTGGTGCAGGCGGTCGACGAAGGCCTTGAAGTCGTCCGGCGAGCCGTAGTGCGGCGTGGGAGCGAAGTAGCCGGTGACCTGGTAGCCCCAGGAGCCGCTGAACGGGTGCGCCATCACCGGCAGCAGCTCGATATGGGTGAAGCCCATGTCGCGCGCGTACGCGGACAGCTCGTCGGCCAGTTCGAGATAGGTGAGCGAGCGGTTGCCCTCGTTCGGGTTCAGCCGCCAGGACCCGAGGTGGACCTCGTAGATCGACATCGGGCCGTCGAGCGGCTCGCTGCGCGCCCGCTCCTTCAGCCACTTGTCGTCGGACCACTCGTGCGTCGACGCGTGGACGACCGAGGCCGTCTTGGGCGGGACCTCGGTGGCGAACGCGACCGGATCGGCCTTCAACCGGATCTCCCCGTCGGGCGCGAGGATCTCGTACTTGTAGTGCGCGCCGGCCCCGACCCCGGGCAGGAACAGCTCCCAGACGCCGGACGAGCCGAGCGTGCGCATCGGGTGCATCCGCCCGTCCCAGAAGTTGAAGTCGCCGACCACCGACACCGCCTTGGCCGACGGGGCCCACACGGAGAACGCCGTGCCCTGCACGCCGTCCATCTCCTTGACGTGGGCGCCGAGCTTCGTCCACAGCTCCTCGTGGCGGCCCTCGCCGACGAGGTGGATGTCGAGGTCGCCGATCGTGGGCAGGAAGCGATACGGGTCGTCGATCGTGATCGTGCCCGACTCGCCGTAGTCGACCTCGAGCTTGTAGCTCAGCGGCAGCTCGGCTCCGGCGGCGATCCCCTCGAACACGCCGCCGGGATGGACCTGCTCGAGCTCGACCGTCTCACCGGCGTCGGTGACAGCCCGCACGGCCGCGGCCGCGGGACGGAACGCACGGATCACCACCCCGCTGTCGGCAGGATGGGCGCCGAGCACGTCGTGCGGGTTGGCGTGTTCGCGCCGGACAAGGCGCTCGAGATCGGGGGCGGCTGCCAGTGCCATCGGCGGAGTGTGTTCCCTTCGAGTCGGTCCCTCAACCGGAACTTGCCGATCGGGGACGCTACCGCGCTTCCCGCGTGCACGCGGTTCAGGCGATCGGCCGCTATTCGGCGTACCCGAGCGCGACCGCGTCGGCGAACGCGGCGAGCACGTCGGCGATCACGTCGTCGGGGTGGTGGTCGACCTGCTTGGTCCCGTAGCGGCGCGGCACGAAGCGGTGGCGGCGGAGCCAGATGTCGCGGTCGTCGTCCGTGTCGGCCTGGTGCGGGCGGGCGTGCTGGCGGCCGTCGAGCTCGACGACGACGCGGCGTGTTCGCCAAATGCAGTCGACGATGTACGGGCCGAGCGGCTGATTGCGCTCGGGCAGCTCGATGCGGTGGCGGGTCAGCAGGGCCCGGAAGCGCTTTTCAAGGCTGCTCTTGGCCTGGCCGTGGCCCGGGGCGTGGGCGTCGAGCGCGGCTCGGAGCGCGGCGCTGCCCGGGTGGCCGCGGCGGAGGGTGCGCGTGATGTCGTCGGGGCGGACGTCGTGCTGGAACTCGGCCTCGGCGAGGGCTCTTCGCAGCGCTGGTTGTGTGTAGTGCGCGGCGAGGTCGAGCAGCGTGCGGGTGACGGATGTGCTGAGGAAGCGGCCGTTCGTGGACGACGTCGCCCGGACGTAGGACGCCGCGGTCTCGCGGGGTGCGTACCTCGACGGCGATGGGCGGCGCGGGGATGATCTGCCAGCGCCATGCTGCTGTGCCGTGGCTCAAGAACGCGCCGGGGCCTGCGGCGAACAGCGCACTGAGGAGGAGCGCGTCTTCGGTCAGCAGCTCGGGGGCGATGGAGGAGTAGACGCCGCGGTTGAGCCGATGCAGCGTCGCCCGAGCGCAATGCGCGGTCGATCGCCTATCTCTCGATGCCGCGCGACAAGAGCTGCGTTCGGCGGACGATTCCGTCCTGCTCCGCCGCCAGTGCGCGAACTATCTCGGATAGGCCCCGGTTTCCGGGGCTAATCGGGATAGTTCGGGCATAACCGCGATCGTGGCGCACATCGCGTGACGAATCAGCACGCAAACGTCACAACACTCTCCCTACCCAGCCGCCGTTGACGTTCGCCGGGGGGCGGTCAGTCCGGCAGGACCGGCATCTCGAAGCCGGTGTTGCGGCCGAGCAGGACGGCTCGGGTGATCGCGGAGGCTCCGTAGCGGTCGCGGACGGTGTCGAGCGCGTGGTCGAGGCTGCGGCGGCGGTCGACGGCGAGGTCGAGCTGGCCGGTGCGGTCCTCGGTCAGGTTCGAGAGGGAGAGGCCGAGCAACGTCACGCCTCGTTCCTCTATCAATGCTCGATTTTCCGCTAGCAGCGCCTCGGCCGTCTCGAGGATCGCGCGAGTAAGAGCTGTCGACCCGGGCATGGTGCGCGACCGCGTAGCGCGCGTGAAGTCGTCGAACCGCAGGCGCAGGACGACGGTCCGGCACACCCGGCGGGCGGCGCGGAGCCGGCGCGCAAGCCGGTCGACGATCGCGAGCAGGATCGCGTGGAGCTTCTCCGGCGGGTGGTGCCCGCGGCCGATCGCGCACTGGGAGCCCATCGAGCGCCGCCGCACGCCAACCCGCACCCGCCGCGGGTCGCGGTTGTTGGCGAGCGCGAAGAGCTGCCGCCCGGCCGCGCGGCCGACCAGGGTGACCAGCGTCCGCTCCCCCAGCTGGGCGACCTGGCCGACGGTGGCGATGTTGCGGTCGCGGAGCTTGGCGGCGGTCTTCGGGCCCACGCCCCAGAGGCGCTCGATCGGCAGCGGATGCAGGAAGGCGAGCTCCTCGCCCGGCGGCACGACGAGCAGCCCGTCGGGCTTCGCCACCGCGCTCGCGACCTTGGCCAGGAACTTCGTGCGCGCGACGCCGACCGTGATCGGGAGCCCGACCCGCTCCCGGACCTCACGCCGGAGCTTGACCGCCATCTCCTCCGGCGACCCGGCGATCCGCTCCATGCCGCGCACGTCGAGGAACGCCTCGTCGATCGACAGCCCCTCGACCAGCGGCGTGGTGTCCTCGAACACGGCGAACACCGCGCGGCTCGCGTCCACGTACGCGGAGAACCGTGGCTTGACCACGACCGCCTCGGGGCACAGCCGCCGCGCCACGCGCCCGCCCATCGCCGAGTGCACGCCCTTCGCCTTCGCCTCGTAGCTGCACGCCAGCACCACGCCCATGCCGACGATGACCGCGCGACCGCTCAGCCGCGGGTCATCGCGCTGCTCGACCGAGGCGAAGAACGCATCCAGGTCCGCATGCAGGATGGTCGCCTCGCCTCGCACGAACACATGTTCGCACGAGGACCGGTCAGCTCAGGCGTTCTCGGGGCCGCTCGGGAGACAGCCCCGTGCGGCGCAGCACGAACCCGGCGATCGGCAGCAGGATCAGCACGCCGATGACCGCGGAGAGGAGCCCGCCGAGGTCGAAGACGTCGTCGTCGCCGATGCCCAGAAGGTCGGTGAAGATGAACCATCCGAGCGCAGCGCCGGCCAGGCCGAGCAGCAAGGAGGTGAGCCAGGACGCCGGACCGCTCATGTGGCGGAAGACGTCGCCCGGCATAAGGAGCCGCCCGATGACACCGGCGATGAAGCCGAGGATGAGTGCGCCGATCATGCGATCAGGCTACCCAGCCCGCCGATTTCGAACGGCGGGCGGCGTCAGTAGTGCTCGGGCTCGAGCACGTCGGCCTTGGCGCGGCTGATCACGACCTCGGCGACGAACGCCTCCAGGCGCCGGAACTCGAACCGGTCGCCGAGCGTGTTCTTCACCCAGTCGGCCGCCGTCTCCGTCGACGCCTCGGCCCCAGTGCGGTCGTGGTAGGTCGTGATCGTGATCAGCTCGCCGTTACCGCACTCGAGCGCCTGGTACTCGACGAACCCCTCGATCTTCTGGACGTTCTCGGTGAAGCTCGTGTCGATCAGCGTCATGAGCTCGTTGACGGAGCCCTTCTCGATGCGATAGCGGCGGATGCTGGCGAACATGTGGCCGACGCTACTCCTGCCCGTTCGCGGCCTCAAGTACTGTCGGCGCAATGGTGAGGCTCGCCGGCACCGTCGCGCTGCTGCTCGCCGTCCCCGGCGCCGCGTCGGCAGCCTCCCCGCTCCGGCCCCCGAGCCTGAACGAGCGGGCCACGATCCTGCGCTGGGCCGACCGGCACCCCGGGGTGGCGGGGAGCGGCTCGGCCGTCAACCGCATCTGCGTGCACCGGGCGCGGCCGCGGCAGGCGGCCGTGCACTTCGCCCATGTCTCGCGCGGCCGCGCGACGGTGCTGCTGCGCCGCCACCCGCCAGGCTGGCGCCGGTCGCGTGGCGGCCAGGTGCGGCGCGACCTGCTCCGGCGCTCCTGCGCGCTCCGCCCCACCCCGACAGCTCCGCCGGTGAACGCCGCGAGCCGCCTGACCGTGGACCGGTTCGGGCCGCTCGAGCTCGGGATGACGTTCGGCGGCGCCCAATGGGCGACGCGGACGCGGCTCGACCGCCACGACCTCTTCAACCCGCCGTGCCAGACCTTCGGCACCCGTGGCCTGAACACGGCGTTCTTCGGCCTCACGACCAACGGCGTCGTGAGGCGGCTCGTGATCACCGGCGCCTCGCTGGCCACCGCCGAGGGCCTGCGCATCGGCGACACCGAGGCCCAGGCGATCGCGATCTACGGCGCGCCCGATCGGCGCCAGCCGGCGCCGTTCATCCCCGGCGGTGAGGACCTCATCTACCGCACGACGGTCGACGCCGGCCCGCCCCGGCGCCGCGTGGTCATGACCGACCAGGACGACCTGGTCGTCGAGGTCTCGGTCGGCTTCCGGCCCGAGGTCGACTTCGACGAGGGCTGCGCCTAGTACGACGCGTCGATCAGGCGCTCGATCCCGGCCACCGGGATCGGGACCCAGTCCGGCCGGTTGTTGAGCTCGTAGCGCAGCTCGTAGACCGCCTTCTCGAGCTCGAAGACCGCCAGCAGCTGGCGCGTCGGCGCCGCGCCCGGCGGCAGCAGCGACGGGTCGACGCGGTCGAAGTAGCCCTCCAGGAAGGTCTCGCGCGCGCGGTCCTCCCAGTCGTCGGGCGCCGTCTCGGAGCGCAGCAGCCGCGCCCCCGCGGTCACGTACGAGAACGAGCGCAGCATGCCCGCCACGTCGCGCAGGGGAGAGCGTTTGCGGCGCCGCTCGGGCAGCGGCCGCGCCGGCTCGCCCTCGAAGTCGAGGATCACCCAGCCACGGTCGGAGAGCATGGTCTGGCCGAGGTGGTAGTCGCCGTGCGTGCGGATCACCCGCCCGCCCGCGCCGATGTGCGAGAGCGCCTGAAGCGTCTCGCGCACGTCCTGGCCGCGGCCGGCGATCGGGGCCAGCGCGTCGGACTCCGGCAGGTCGCGGAAGATCCGCTCGATCTGCTCGTCGACGTCCGCCGTGAGCAGCGAGAGCGATTCCTGGCTGGGCTCGTCGGGCGCGAACTCCGGGGACGTGTTGTCCGACCCCAGGACGGTGTGCAGGTCGCCGGTCACCTCGCCCAGCGCCCTCAAGTCCTTGAGCAGCCGCTCAGGGTCGGAGGAGAGCTGCTCGAGGGCCAGCTCCCAGCCGCCCCGGGCGCCCGCCAGATACTCCTGCAGGATGCCGAGCGTGGCGTCGACGAACCGGCCCTCGAACTCGTACCACCCGGCCAGCGAGGCGATGTTCGGGAACCCGCGCTCGGACAGGAAGCGCAGCAGCTCGAGCTCCGGGTTCACGCCCGGCTCCACCCGCCGGAAGGCCTTCAGGATCAGCGCCTCGCCGAACACGATCGACGAGTTGGACTGCTCGACGCCGACCGGCCGCACGTCGACCGTGCCGCCGAGGCCCGCGCCCGCCGACGCGGCCCACCGGAACCGCAGCACCCCGTCCGACACGTTCTCCTCGTCCCCGCTGCGCATGCGGTGCAGCAGCTCCCGCCCGCACGCCGGGTCGGCGAGAGCGTCGTAGAACGTCAGCCCGCCCGCCTCCGCGATCACCCGCTCGCTCCAGCCCTCCTCGGCCGGGCGCATCCCGATCGGCACCTGGTAGGTCTCGTGCGTCCCCTCCCCGAAGCGTGCCTCGATGAGGGCGAGCGCCAGCATCGGCGGCTCCTCCCGCAACGGCACGCACTCGGAGATCTCGATGTGGGCCACGTCGCGCGCCTTGGAGCCGAACCAGCGCTGCTCGACGATCCACTGCTGGAACGTCTCCGCGTCGAGGATCGAAAGGTCAATCGGAGGCACTGTCGTCCTCCGTCAGCTGGAACCAGTAGAAGCCGCGCGGGGCGAGCGTGAGCAGGTACGGGAGCTCGCCGAGGGCGGGGAAGCGCGAGCGGCCGAAGACCTCGACGGGCACCCGGCCCTCGTAGGCCGCGAGGTCGAGCTCGACCGCCTGCGCCGAGCGCGCGAGGTTGTGCACGCACAGCATCACGTCGTCCTCGTAGACGCGCAGGTGCGCGAACACCTTCGGGTTCGAGGGCTCGATCGGCTCGTAGGTCCCGAGCCCGAAGACCGGGTGCTCCTGGCGCAGCGAGATGAACCGCCGCAGCCAGCGCAGCAGCGACGTCGGGGTGCGCAGCTGGGCCTCGACGTTCACGGCCTGGAAGCCGTACACCGGGTCCATCAGCGGCGGCGCGTAGAGCTGCGCGAAGTCGGCCCGGCTGAAGCCGCCGTTGCGGTCGCCGGTCCACTGCATCGGCGTCCGCACGCCGTCGCGGTCGCCGAGGTAGACGTTGTCCCCCATCGCGATCTCGTCGCCGTAGTAGAGGACCGGCGTGCCGGGCAGGGAGAACATGATCGCGTGCATCAGCTCGATCTCGTCGCGCCCGCCGTCGAGCAGCGGGGCGAGCCGCCGGCGGATGCCCACGTTGATCTTCATCCGCGGGTCCTTGGCGTACTCGCCGTACATGTAGTCCCGCTCCTCGTCGGTCACCATCTCGAGCGTCAGCTCGTCGTGGTTGCGCAGGAACAGGCCCCACTGGCAGTTGTCCGGGATGCCCGGCGTCTGGCGCAGGATCTCGTAGATGGGAGTGGCCTCTTCCCGCCGCAGGGCCATGAACATGCGCGGCATGACCGGGAAGTGGAAGGCCATGTGGCACTCGTCGCCGTCGCCGAAGTACTCGACGACGTCCGCCGGCCACTGGTTGGCCTCGGCCAGCAGCACGCGGTCCGGGTACTTCGAGTCGATCTCCGCGCGCACCCGCTTGAGGTACGAGTGGGTCTCCGGCAGGTTCTCGCCGTTGGTGCCCTCGCGCTCGTACAGGTAGGGCACGGCGTCGAGCCGGAAGCCGTCCATCCCGAGGTCGAGCCAGAAGCGCAGGACCTCGAGCATCGCCTCCTGGACCTCGGGGTTGTCGTAGTTGAGGTCCGGCTGGTGGGAGAAGAACCGGTGCCAGAAGTAGGCGCCCGCATCGTCGTCCCACGTCCAGTTCGAGGTCTCGGTGTCCGTGAAGATGATCCGCGCGTCCTCGTACTTGTGCACGGTGTCCGACCAGACGTACCACTCGCGCTTGGGGCTGTCAGGACCCATGCGCGACTCCTGGAACCACGGGTGGTCGCTCGACGTGTGGTTCATGACGAGGTCGGCGATCACGCGGATCCCGCGCTGGTGGGCGGCCTCGATGAAGTCGCGGACGTCGTCGACCGTGCCGAAGTCAGGCTGGATCGTGAAGAAGTCCGCGATGTCGTAGCCGCCGTCGCGCAGCGGCGACTCGTAGAACGGCAGCAGCCAGATGCAGTTGACGCCGAGCCACTGCAGGTAGTCGAGCTTCTCGATCAGCCCCCGGAAGTCACCGGAGCCGTCGCCGTTCGCGTCGAAGAACGCGCGCGTGTGGATCTCGTAGAAGACGGCCGTCTTGAACCACAGCGGCTCGGCCTCGAACCAGTGCCCGGGGTCGTTGCGGCTCACGAGACGACTTTGAAGGACGTGGGTCTGCGACCCCTGCGGATCCAGGCGCACGTAGTTGCTGCCGATCCGCCAGTCGTAGTGGTCGCCCGTGAACTGGTCCTGCACGGCGAACACCGGCGGCAGGCCGAGGTGGGCGGGCACGAGCACGGCGCCGGCCTGCGCGTTGTGCGGGTCGATGTTCGCGACCACGACCACCACGTTGCCCGGAGCGGTCTTCGCGTAGGCGATCAGCGCGTCGTTCGCCGTGTCGAGGAAGTGCACGTTGCCGAGCACCTGGAGCGCGGGGTTCTCGCGCCGGACCTCGTTCAGCCGCCGGATCATCGGCAGCAGCGGCCCGTCGAACGCCCGCTCCCGGATCTCGTACTTCTCCGAGTTCAGGTACTCCTCGCTGCCCTCGCGCAGCGGCACGTTCTCGAAGTGCTCGTAGCCGGAGTAGACCCCGTAGCTGGGGCTGAGCGTGGCGGCCAGCACGAGCCGGGTCACGAACGCGGGCGGCCCGCCGTGCTGGAGGTACGCGTGCAGGATGTCGTGCGTGTTGACGAAGAAGTTGGGCCGGAAGTACTCGACCTCCTCGGTCCAGTTCAGCTCGGACACGTACTCGGTCAGCTCCCAGCGCGAGTTCTTCCACGTGTAGTACGTGTAGGACTGGGTGAAGCCGAGCTTGGCCAGCTCGCGCATGACCGCCCGCCGCGTGAACGCCTCCGAGAGGAAGATCACGTCGCGGTCGACGGCGTGGACCTCCTTGATCAGCCACTCCCAGAACGGGAACGGCTTGGTGTGCGGGTTGTCGACGCGGAACACCTTCACGCCGACGTCCACCCACCCGAGCACGATCTCGCGCCACGCCTGCCACAGCTCGCGCCAGGCCGGCGTGTCCCAGTTGAAGTTGTAGATGTCCTGGTACTTCTTGGGCGGGTTCTCGGCGTACTTGATCGTGCCGTCGGGGCGCTGCTGGAACCACTCGGGGTGCTCGGTCAGCCACGGGTGGTCGGCCGACGCGTTGAGCGCGAGGTCGAGCGCCACGTCCATGCCGTGCTCGCGCGCGGTCTCGCACAGCGAGCGCAGGTCGTCGATCGTCCCCAGCTCCGGGTGGACCGCCTCGTGGCCGCCCTCCTCGGACCCGATCGCGTACGGCACGCCGGGATCGTCGGGCCCGGCCACCAGCGTGTTGTTGCGGCCCTTGCGGTTCTTGCGGCCGATCGGGTGGACGGGCGTGAAGTAGAGGACGTCGAAGCCGTGGTCGGCGATCGCCGGGATCTGCGCCTCGACGCCCGTGAAGCCGCCCCATGAGCGCGGGAACAGCTCGTACCAGGCCGAGAAGCGGCCGCGGACGCGGTCGACCTCCAGCGGCAGCGGCTGCTCGAGCGAGGTCGCCTCGTGCCGCAGGTCGACGCGCTCGACCGCCTCGGCGAGGTCGGGGCTCATCGCCGCCTCGTGGTGCTCGGCCTCCGGGAGCTTCGGGTTCCCCATCGTCGCGATCGCCGCGTTGATCGCCTCGCGATCGGCGGGGTCCTTGGCCGTAGCGGCCGTCTGCTCGAGCAGCGCTACGCCCTCGGACAGCTCGCCCTGGAGGTCGTGCTGTCCCGCGTCGATCTTGCGGTGCATCTCGTCGCGCCAGGTGGCGAAGAGGTCGTTCCAGGCCTCGATCGTGAACTCCCAGCTGCCCGGGGTCTCGACCGTGAACTCGCCCTCCCAGCGGACGCCGCGGTGGTGCGCGTCGACCGCATGCATGGGCGACTCGAGCCAGCGCTTGCCGCCGGGCGCCTTGTAGCGCACGACCGCGCGCAGCATCTCGTGGCCGTCGCGGAAGATGTCGGCAGAGACGTGCACGGTGTCGCCCACGGCCCGCTTGGGTGGGTACCGTCCTGCGTCGATGGTGGGCGCGGCCTTGTTGATCTTGGTCCGCGCCGGTGCTTCGGAGCTGATGGCCTCGGGCATCGCAGCCGGGAAGTATCCACAACGCGAGCGCTCTAACCATGCTTCTCCCACGCACGAGCGGCGTCCAGCTGCATCCGACATCGCTGCCAGGCGGACGCCTGGGCTCCGACGCGCACCGGTTCGTCGACTGGCTGGCGGACGCCGGGCAGTCCTGGTGGCAGATGCTCCCGCTCGGCCCGCCGGACCGCCACGGGTCGCCCTACAAGTCGGCTTCCGCCTTCGCCGCGTGGCGCGGGCTGCTGGCCGACCCGCGGGCGCCGGTGTCGCGCGCCGAGGAGCTCGACTTCCGGGAGCGCAACGCGTACTGGATCGACGACTGGATGCGGCTCGGGCCGCGCGGCGCGGTCACCGACCAGGTCCGGTTCGACCGGGAGTGGGCCGCGCTGCGCGAGCACGCGTCGGCGCGCGGGGTGCGGCTGATCGGGGACGTGCCGATCTACGTCGCCGCCGGGTCGGTCGACCACCGCGCGCACCCGGAGCTGTTCCGCTCCGACGCCGTCGCCGGCACACCGCCCGACGCGTTCACGGACAAGGGCCAGCTGTGGGGCAATCCGCTGTACGACTGGGGCGCGCTCCAGCGACGCGGCTACCGCTGGTGGACGGACCGCCTGCGGCGCACGTTCGACCTCGTCGATTTCGCGCGGATCGACCACTTCCGCGGCTTCGCGGCGTACTGGACCGTGCCGCGCGGCGCCCGCCACGCGCTGGGCGGGCGGTGGTCGCGCGGGCCGGGGCGGGCGCCGTTCGACGCGGCGCGCCGCTCGCTGGGGCGTGAGCTCCCGCTGATCGCGGAGAACCTCGGGGTGATCACTCCGGCGGTCGAGCGGCTGCGCACGTCGCTCGGGCTGCCCGGGATGGTCGTGCTCCAGTTCGGGTTCGGCTCCGGCGACCCCCGGAACGTGCACACGCCGCTCAACCACCGCGAGGACACGGTGGTCTACACCGGCACCCACGACAACGACACGGTGCGCGGGTGGTACGACGGGCTCGACGCCGCTACGCGGGCGGAGGTCGACGCGGCCATCGACGTCGCGGGCGTCCGCGAGCGGGCGCCGCACTGGTCGCTCATCCGGCTCGCCCACGCGTCGCCCTCGCGGCTGGCGATGGTCCAGATCCAGGACGTGCTCGGCCTCGGCTCGGAGGGGCGCATGAACCAGCCGGGCACGGTCGGCGCGTGGCGCTGGAGGCTCGACCGCCTGCCGCGCGCGGATCTCGGGCGGCGGCTGCGTGCGGCGACCGAGGCGGCGGGACGACTACCCTCGTAGGCCGCCCGATGGCACCTGTCTCGCTCCTACGTCGCTCGCCCCCGGCTTCGCCTAGCGCCGCTCCCGATCGGATCCTCGACGTCAACCGCCGCTACCACGACGTGGCGGCGCGCGACTACGACGCCAAGTGGGGGATCTCGTACGGCGAGGTGGGGCGCCGGCAGGTGCTCGGGAAGATGACGAAGCTGCTCGGGCCGACGCCGGGGCCGTTCCCGCGGGCGCTCGAGATCGGCGCCGGGACGGGGTACTTCTCGCTCAACCTGGCCCACGCCGGCGTGATCGGCGCGGCCACGTGCACCGACATCTCTCCCGGGATGCTGGAGACGCTGGAGCGCAACGCGCGGGAGCTCGACCTCGACGTGGAGACGGCCGCGTGCGATGCCGCGGAGCTGCCGTTCGAGGACGACAGCTTCGACCTCGTGCTCGGGCACGCCGTGCTCCACCATCTGCCCGACCTCGATCGCGCCTTCGCGGAGCTGCACCGCGTGCTCGCCCCCGGCGGCACGCTGTTCTTCGCGGGCGAGCCGTCGCGCCACGGCGACCGCTTGGCCGGCGTGCCCAAGCGCGCGGCCCTGCGCCTGGCGCCCGCGTGGCGGCGGGTGATCCGCGCGCGGCCCGCGCCTCCGCATGACGGCGGGAGCGAGGACCACTCGCTGGAGGCGCTCGTCGACGTCCACGCGTTCACGCCGGGCGACCTGCTGCTGCACGCCGAGCGCGCGGGCTTCGACGGCGTGCGCGTGCAGGGCGAGGAGCTGCTGGCCAACTGGTTCGGGTGGTTCAACCGCACGCTGGAGGCGAGCGCGAACCCCGCCGACATCCCGTGGGCATGGATCCAGTACGCCTACCGCGGCTACCTGGCGCTCCAGGCGGTCGACCGGCTGCTGCTCGAGCCACGCCTGCCTCCGCAGCTCTTCTACAACCTCATGCTCGCGGCGCGGAAGCCGCTCCCGTGACGATGGCCGAGGCCGAGGCCGAGCGGCCGGAGCGGCCCGACCGGCCGTCGCCGCCGAGCCCGCTCGACATCCTGCGCGACCGGCGGGCGCTGGTCGACACCGGGGTCGGGCCTGTCGCGTTCGTGATCGTCAACGCGGTCGCGGGCCTCGAGACGGCCGCCATCGTCGCTGTCGCGCTCTCCGTCGTGATCGCCGTCTTCCGTGCGGTGCGGCGCGAGCCGCTGACCAACGCGGTCGGCGGCATCCTCGGCACCGGCCTCGCCGTCTTCATCGCGCTGCGGACGGGGAGCGCGTCGGGCTACTTCGTGCCGCGGGCGATCCAGAACGCCGGCCTCGCGCTCGCCTTCTGGGGGTCGATCGTGTTCCGCCGCCCGCTGGTCGGCTTCATCGTCGCGCCGCTCTACCACATCCCGCAGGGCTGGTATCGCGACTCCCGGATCCGCCGGGCGTTCGCCGAGGCGACCGCCGTCTTCGCGGTCGTCTTCACCGTGCGCGCCGTCGTGTACTCGGTGCTCATCGCCGCCGGGCGGGAGGGCGCGCTGGCCGCCGCCGTCGTCGTCCTCGGCTGGCCGGCGTTCCTGGGCGCCCTGTGGTTCTGCTACCGCTACGTGCCGCGGCGGCTCAGGCAGCTCGGCGTCGACGTCGACGCGCTGACGCGGAAGCGCTGAGCGCCGCCCGCGCCGAGATCTTGGCGTGGCGGTACGCGTAGGTGAGGTCGCCGCGCAGGCGTCCGCGGCTCGTCGTGTCGTAGCTGATGAGGCTCGACGGCCGGGTGCGCGGCTCGAGGCCGTGCGTGGCGAGCAGGTCGAGCGCACGCTCGGCGATCGCGATCTGCCCAAACGCCGTCGGGTGGACGTGATCGGGCATCACCAGGTTGCGGGCCCCGAAGTCGCGCAGGTCGAGCACGAGCGCCCCCGTCGCGGCCGCGGACGCCTCGATCGCGGCGTTCGCCTCTTGCGCGGCGACGCCGGCCCGGGGACGGCCGAGGTCGAGCGGGACGGTGGCGGTGAGCACGCGGTCGCAGCGCTCGGCGAGGAAGGCGAGCGCGGTCCGATGGTCGCGCTCGAAGGCGGCGCGGTCCCAGCCCGGGAGCCGCACGTCGTTGGCGCCGACGTAGAGGCAGCCGAGGTCGTAGTGCGTGTCGCGCCGCGCGCCCGGGATCTGCGTGGCGAGCACGTCCTGCACGGTCGCGCCGTCCTGGGCGTGCGGCGTGTACGGCAGCCCGAGCCCGCGCGCCACCCACAGGGCCCACGACTGCAGCGCGACGCCCCACTGCAGCTCCCCGCCCCCGTTCGTGATCGAGTCCCCGAAGGCGAGGACGCCGAGGCGGCAGGCGGACACCCGCGGATGTCTACCGGACGGTGAAGTAGCGGGTCGCCGGCGTGCCGGTGCCGGCGTTGCTGTAGACGGCCACGACGACCCGATGCCGCCCGCGCCTGAGCCGGGTCACCTTGAGCGTGACCCGGTTGCCGATCGTCGCGAGGTTCCGCCGCTTCACCTTGACCCAGCGCCGGCCCACCTTGCGCTGCACGAGGATCCGCAGCGTCGCAGCCCGGGTCGTGCTCGCCCGCACGATCACCCACCGCCGCGTCCCGCGCTTCTTGACCTTGCCGGAGAGAGCCGTCAGCGCCGGCACGGGGCACCCGTTGGCGGTGAACGCCGCCTCGAACGGGCACGCGTCCTGCGCGTCGATGAACCCGTCCCCGTCACCGTTGGGCGGCGACGGAGGCGGCGGTGCCGGGCACCCGTTGGGCAGCGTGCCGTAGGTGTTCGGGCACGCGTCGTCGATCGCCGCCTTCGCGTCCATGTCGTTGTCGTGGCCGCGCGGGGTCGGGTCGCAGGCGTCGCCGATCCCGTCGCCATCGAGATCCGACTGGTCCGCGTTCGGCGTGGTGACGCAGTTGTCGCTGCGCCCGCTCACCGGGTTGTGGTCTGCGACCGTATCGCCGTCGGTATCGACGCATCCCTGGGCGGCCGGGTTCCCAGGCGTCGCCGGGCAGTCGTCGAGCATGTCCGGCTGCGCGTCTCCATCCCCGTCGCTCATGGTCCCGGGGCACCCGTCGGGATCGCTGACGTAGGGGCAGGCGTCGGCGGCGTTGACCACGCCGTCGCCGTCGTAGTCGTCGGGCACCCCGTCCTCGCACGCCAGCCCGCCGGGCACGTCGGACTGTCCGGGGTCCTGATCCGCGTTCGGCACGCTCGAGCAGTTGTCGTCGTCGTCCTCGACTCCATCCCCGTCGAGGTCAGGCATCACGCTGGCCAGCGCGGCGTTGGCGTTGACGCGCCCGCCCGTCACGGACGTCAGGCCGCTCCCCGGATCGACGGTGTCCATGATCGCGTCCTTGAGCTGCGTCGTCGTGAGTCGTGGGTTGCGGGCGAGCAGTAGCGCCGCGATCCCGGCCACGTGCGGCGCCGCCATCGAGGTTCCCTGCATGGACGCGTACGAGCTGTTGCTGTTCTTGTACGTCGACACGATGCCGACGCCGGGAGCGAAGACGTCGACCGTCGTCGCTCCATAGTTCGAGAACGACGCTCGCGTGTCCGACTGGGTGGAGGCGCCGACGCAGAGGATGTTGGCGAGATCGTACGCGCAGGGGTAGTCGGCGGCGCTGAGAACGTCGTTGTTGACGTTCGAGTTGCCGGCGGCGGTGACGAACAGCGTCCCGGGTTGCGACGCGATCACGTTCCGCTCGACCGGCAGCGCCCCGACGGCGCCGAGACTCGCGTTTACGACACGGATCCCCTCCTGGCCGGCGAACTGGAAGGCCTCGAGGATGTCGGAGACGCGGCCGGAGCCGTCGTTGTTGAGCACCCGCAGGGACAGGGCCCGTGCCCGCGGTGCGACGCCGACGACCCCACCGTCGTTCTGGCTGGCCACCACGGTTCCGGTGACGTGCGTGCCGTGCCCGTTGCCGTCCTGGGGCTCGGTGTCCTGATCGACCCAGTCGTAGCCGGGCGCGAGCCGATCGTCGAGATCGGCGTGCGTCTTGAGCACACCCGAGTCGGCGACCGCCACGAGGCTCCCCGCTCCGCGGGTCTTCTCCCAGGCGGCGGGCATCGAGATCTTGTTGAGGCCCCACAAGACCGTCGCGTTGAAGTCGCTGGGCGGTGCGAGCGCGTGGACGATGCGGTCGGGCTGCACCGCGGCGACGTCGGGATCGCGGTCGAGCTTGCGCAGTGCCGACGCCAGCTCGGCGCGCGACACCTCGACGACCTCGGTGCGCGGCACGGCCAGAGTTTCGACGAAGTCGGCGCCCGCGTCGGCGCGGATGTCGGCCCGCTCGGCGGCGCTCAGTCCGGGCTCGCGCTGGATGATGATCCGTGCCGTCGAGTCCGCCGCCGCGCCCTGCGGGAGCAGGACGAGAAGGATTGCGATGGCGAGCGGAAGCGTGCGAAAGGGCACTGAGATCTGATCGGCCGCTGACGCGGGAACTTGAACGGCGGCGTAAGGGAAGGAACATCCTAGACTCGCGAACGATGCGGAGTCCAAGCCACACTGCGATCGGCACGTGGAGCGGGGGCCGTTTCATGCACTTCGGAGAACCGGTCGAGGAGGCGCGGCTGGAGGCGCTTCTGCGCCCTGGAGGCGGCATCTCGACCGTTCTGACGGCCGACACGTACGGGGCCGGCGAGGGGGATCTCCTGCTGGGACGCGCGTTGCAGGGGGTCGAGCGTGACGCGTACTGCCTCGTGGGCGCGATCGGGCACGACTTCTACACGGGCGAGCGCGAGGGGGCGAAGGGCTACCCGCGCTTCACCGACGCCCGCCTGCGCGGGCCGGATGGCTACGGCGACTACATCCGGATGGCGGTCGAGCGCAGCCTCGAGCGCTGCGGCGTCGACGCCTTCGACGTGCTGCTGCTCCACAACCCGGACCGCACCGGCTACACGAGCGAGGCGGTGTGGGACGGGCTCGAGGCCGTGCGGGCCGAGGGGCTCGCCGGGGCCCTCGGCGTGGCGCCCGGGCCCGCCAACGGCTTCACGCTCGACCTGATCGACTGCTTCGAGCGCTTCGGCGACCGGATCGGCTGGGCGATGGTCATCCTCAACCCGCTCGAGCCGTGGCCGGGGGAGCTGGTGCTCGACGCGGCCCAGCGGCACGACGTGCAGCTCATCACGCGCGTCGTCGACTACGGCGGGCTGTTCCACGACGACGTGCTGCCCGGGCACGCGTTCCCGAAGTGGGACCACCGCTCGTTCCGGCCGTCCGGCTGGGTGGAGCGCGGGCGCGAGCGGATGGGCCGGATGCGCCCGATCGCCGATCGTCACGGACTGACCATGCTCCAGCTGGCCTGCGCGTGGAACCTCGCCCACGAGCCGGTGGCGACCGTCGCGCCCACACTGATCCAGGAGCCCGGCGACGGGGCGCGGCCGATCGAGGCCAAGCGCAGCGAGCTGGCGGCGGTGCCGGCCGCGCCGGTCCTCTCCCTCGACGAGGTGGACGAGATCCGGGCGATCGGGGACAACACCGGGTCGATGGCGCTGAAGGGCGCGGCGCCGGATTTCGAGGGCGAGGCGGTGGCGGATCGCTGGCCGATCAGCGCCGAGCTTCGGGCGCTCGCGGGGCGCTGGGGGATCGACCCCCGGCGCGACCTCGTGCGCGCCGCGTGACCGGTCAACGTCGGGCACATAACTGCCGATGAGACGGGAGTGCGTGCGCTCGTCGCCTCCCTCCTCCTCGCCGTCCTCCACGCCACGCCGGCGGCCGCGCACGACACCCGCCTCACCCACCGCGACACGCGCGACGAGCTGAGCCACGTCAACGTCGCCGCCACCGCCGCCGCGGCCGACGCTCCCTCCGCCCTGCCCTACACCTGGTGCGGCGAGCCCCGGACCACCGACGGCACCGTCAACCAGACGCTCGCCCCCGGCTCCCCGCGCTTCAAGCTCGTCTACGCGCACCCGGCCGACCGCCCCGATCGCTTCGCCCAGTGGCAGGACGCGCTCCAGGCCAACGTCGCGCTCATCCAGCGCTTCATGGCTTCTCAGAGCGGCGGCGCGAAGGCGCTGCGGATCGACATGGGGACCAGCTGCGGCCCGCAGTACGTCGACCTCCAGGTCGTCCACCTGAGCGCCCCGCGCTCCCACTACATCGACGACTTCGCCGCGGTCGTGCGCGAGGTCACGGCGCGGCTCGGCGGCTCCGACGGACCGCGCAACGTCGCGGTGCTCGCCGACACGTTGAACGGCGGGACGTACGACTACGGGCTCGGCGAGAACATCATGGGACCGGCCGGCGAGCGGCCCGGCCCCGACAACCCCCACAACCTCGGCGGCTTCGCCGGCGTGCTCTTCACGCGCGACGGAACGCCCGCGCCCGGCCCCGGCGCGCGTGGCTGGTGGCCGGAGGGGTTCCTGCACGAGATGACGCACAACCTCGGCGCGGTCCAGTGGTCGGCGCCGCACACGACCCAGCCAGCCGGCTTCACCTCCCCGAGCTACGGCCATTGCTGGCAGGGCTACGACGTCATGTGCTACGTCGAGGACGGCGGCGCCGCGCACCCGATGCGCTACGACTGCCCGCGCACCGAGGGCGCCATCCCGCAGGTCTACGACTGCGGCCGCGACGACTACTTCAACCCGGCCCCGGAGCCGGGCAGCTACCTCTCGCGTGCCTGGAACGTCTACAACAGCGCGTTCCTCGCCCCGTGCTCGCAGATCGCGCCCGCCTGCGGCGGCGGCCTCGAGGGCGCGGCGCCCGCGCCGCCGGTGAGCACCGGCGCGCCGCGGGTGGCGGGCACGCCGCGTCGCGGCGCGCGCCTGGCCGCGAAGCCGGGGAGCTGGCGCAACGGGCCGCTCACGTTCTCCTACCGCTGGCAGCGCTACGGCCCCAGCGGCTGGAGGACGATCGCCGGTGCCCGGCGGGCGAACTACTCGCCCAAGCGCGCCGACCGTGGGCGCCGCCTGCGCGTACACGTGATCGCGAGCAACTCGGATGGCCGGGCGTCGGCCGCCTCGCCGCCGACCGCGCGCGTCGCCCACGGCAAGCGCGCTCGCTGACGCACTTCTCGCCACAATGGGGGCATGGCCGACTCGCTGCGCGGCAAGCTCATCCTCGCATCGCCGACGCTGACCGACCCCAACTTCGCCCGCACCGTGGTGCTCATCGCCGAGCACACCGAGGAGGGCGCGATGGGGCTGGTGCTCAACCGGCCCGCGGAGTCGACGGTCTCCGACGCCGTCCCGGACCTCGCCTGGCTCACCGACGGCGACGCCCAGGTCTACGTCGGCGGCCCGGTCGCCGAGACCGCGGTGATCGTGCTCGCCGAGTTCGACCGGCCCGAGATGGCCGGGGCGCTGATCGACGGCGAGCTCGGCTTCATCGGCACCGACGCCGACGACCCCGACGCGCTCGACGGCGCCATCCGGCGTGCACGCGTGTACGCGGGCCACGCTGGTTGGGGGCCGGGGCAGCTCGAGGAGGAGCTCGAGGAGGAGGCCTGGATCGTCGAGCCGCCCCGCCGCGAGGAGGTCTTCGCCGAGGACGCCGACGGGCTGTGGGCCGCGGTCCTCAAGCGCAAGGGTCGTGAGTACGCGCTGCTCGCGACGATGCCGCTCGATCCCTCGCTGAACTAGGCCGAGTCGCGGCGACGCCGGTAGGCGCGGCGGCTGCGCTCGCGCGTGCCGCAGTCCGCCGGGTCACACCAGGACCCCGAGCGGTTCTTGGAGCGGTCGTAGAACACCCAGCGGCACCTGTCGCGCTCGCACGCCTTCAGCCGCTCCCAGGTCCCGTCGGCGGTCGCGGCGTAGATGCCGGCGAGGAGGTGCCCGAGCGCGCCGTCGACCCCGCCGGCGCGGGGCACGATGCGCAGGCCCTCGCGCGCGTCGAGCTCGGGCGCGAGCCGCGCGCGCGCCGCCTGCTCGTTGAGGATGGTCGTCGCCGCACTCGAGTCGGCCGCGAGGTGGTTGTGCCCGGCCGCCAGCGCGCGGATGGCCTCTCGCACGGCGAGCGCCCGGCGCAGATCGTCGTCGGACACGTCGACGCCCGGCTCGAGCAGCTCGCGGTCGACGAGCCACCCGCGCAGGTCGGCGGGCGACTGGAAGCGGTCGCGGCCGGCCTCGATGTCGTTCGTATTCACGAACGCCTGGATGCCGCTCAGTGGCGCAGGCGCTGGCTCGCGCTGACCGGGCTCGGACATGCGCAGAAGTCTATCACGACCTAAACGCGTTTGACCGTGTATTCTCACGGGTAAATGAACTTTGCCCGTGTACAACCCGAGGAGGCCGAGATGCATCCCCTGCTGGCGGCCGCGTTCGCCCGCCACACCCAGACCGAGACCCTGCGGCGAGCCCGCAGGCGGGCGGTCGCACGATGATCGCCCGCATCTGGCGCGGCGCCACCCGCACGGAGGCGGGTGACGCCTACGCCCGCTACCTCGACGAGACCGGCGTGCGCGAGTACCGGGCGACGCCCGGCAACCAGGGCGTGCTCGTGTTGCGGCGCCGCGACGGCGACCTCGAGCGCTTCGAGCTGATCACCCTATGGCGCGACTTCGACGCCGTCCGCGCGTTCTCTCCGGAGCCCGAGCAAGCCGTCTTCTACCCGCGCGACGACGAGTTCCTGGTCGAGCGCGAGGAGACCGTGACCCATCACGAGGTCGCGCGCGCGGAAGGTTTCTAGCGCCCACACCGCAACTGTCGGACGGATCGTGCATTCTTATGTCCTGTCCGGCCGAACCTGCGCCCTCCCGGGGGCGTGGGCCGGGGGAACCAATGTGGCCCGCAAGGCCGCGGGGGCGAATCGCCGTCTGACCAGAACGGCGTAGCGCGACTTCTCAGCGCGAGCCCGTCAGCTCACCTCGGAGGCACAAAGAGAAGAAGACGAAGGAGTACCGAGCGTGGACTCACGTCCATCGGAGCTGGACCCCTACCCGAGAACTGAACGCGACCTTGGCTCGGCATTGCTGTGGGACCGGTCGCTACATCGTTCGCGGCGCCGCCGCATGCGGGTGCGCGACGCGCGCCGCAACGCCCCGCGCCAGAAGGGCGCGACGTTGGCCGCCGGCGCGGCGATCCTCGCCTCCCCCGTGCTGACCGTCGCGTCGGTTGCGTCGGCGAGCTCGGCGCGGCCCGGCGTCACCAAGGCCGAGATCGCCCAGAAGGCCGTCGTCGTCGGCACCGATCAGGGCACCACCGCTCTGCTCTCCTACGGAGATACCGGGGAGGCGGTCGCCGCGATCCAGGCTGAGCTCCAGATCACGGCGGACGGCATCTTCGGCCCCCAGACCGAGGGCGCCGTCAAGGCGTTCCAGCTGGCGCAGCGCATGGAGGCCACCGGTGTGGTCGACGCCAAGACGTGGGCCGCGCTGTTCGCCTCCAACGTGCGCTTCTACGAGGGCGCTACGGCGTCGGCGTCGTCGGCTGGGGCCGGCGAGAAGGTGAAGGTCGTGTTCGCCGACGCGCCGGTCGGCGGTGCCGATGGGCAAGAGCGCGAGGCGCTCGGCGACGAGGTCGTCGAGGCGGGCGGCGGGGGCGGGACGAACGTCGCCACCGGCGTCGACGTCGACTCGGGCGCCGCGACGCCCCCGGCGGCGAGTCAGCCGGCTCCCGTCGCGACTCCCAAGCGCGTCCCGGCCACCGGCAGCGGGTGCACAGCCGACGGCCGGCTGGTGACGCCGGTCAGCGGCACGGTCACGAGCCCCTATGGCGAGGACCGCGGCGACCATGCCCACAGCGGCGTCGACATCGCGGCCCCGACGGGCACGACCGTCCGCGCCGCACAGTGCGGCACGATCAGCATCTCGGGGACGCAGAGCGGCTACGGCTCGATGGTCTGCATCCGCCACGCCGGGGAGACGACCACGTGCTACGCCCACCTGTCGCAACGCGACGTGAGCGTGAACGAGTACGTGAAGGCGGGGCAGAAGATCGGCGAGGTGGGCTGCACGGGCCGCTGCACGGGTCCCCACACCCACTTCGAGGTCCGCCGCAACGGCGTGGCCGAGAACCCGTCGCCGTACCTCGCCGGCAGCCGCACCGTCAGCGGCCAGGCCGCTGTCCTCCCGCAGGGCTCGGGTGGCGTCGGCGGCGCCACCGAGGCGGAGCAGGCCGCGACCTTCGGGACCGCCACGGGCGGCACCGAAGCCCCGGCCCCGGCCGCCGCGACTCCGGCCGCCCCGGCCGAGACCGCCGCGCCGGCTCCGGCGGCTGAGGCTCCCGCGCCGGCGCCCGCGGCTCCGGCGCCGGTCGCTGAGGCTCCGGCCCCCGTAGCCGAGGCCCCGGCGGCGCCCGTCGCCGAGGCTCCGGCGGCTCCGGCCCCGGTGGCTGAGGCGCCCGCGGCTCCGGCCCCCGTGGCCGAAGCGCCCGCGGCTCCGGCCCCGGTGGCCGAGGCGCCCGCGGCTCCCGCCCCGGTCGCTGAGGCCCCGGCGCCCGTGGCAGAGGCTCCCGTGGCTCCGGCGCCCGAGGCTCCGGTCGCCGAGGCGCCCGCCGAGCCGGCCGCTCCGGTCGAGGCCGCGGCTCCGGCTGCCGAGGCTCCCGCGGCCGAGGCCCCGGCCCCGGAGGTCGCTGTCGAGGTCGGCCAGTAGTAGGGCCTGGCGGAGCGCCCCGGGGGGTGGCGCTCCGCCGGCAGGGGTAGGTGCGCCGGCGGCTGCGGCTCGGGCCGCCGGCGCATCGTGAACGTCAACTGCGCTGGGTAGGGAGGCGAGGGGGCCGGCGCGGCTGGCGATGGCGCGAACTATCCCCAGTTAGCCGCGATTTCCGCGGCTAATCCGGGATAGTTCGCCGAACTATCCCCGATTAGCGTCGGTTTCCGGGGGTAATCCGACGATAGTTCGCGCAGCGGCGCGGCCCCGTCAGCCCCCCTACCCAGCCGCCGTTGACGTTCGCTACGGCCCTAACCCAAGCGCCAGGAAGCCAACCCCCACCACCAACGCCAGCTCGACCCCGACACACGCGAACGTCCACGCGAGAGCCTCGACCACGCCGTGACGCCGCGCGAACCACCCGCTGAGGAGCGCCGGCACCACGAAGGCGGCCGCGACGACGGCCGCGGCTTGACCCGTCGACCAGCCCGAGAGGTCCCCGCCCTCGCGCTCCACCAGCACGAGCAGCGCCGCGGCGCCCAGCGCCGGGAACACCAGCGGCGCCAGCAGCCAGGGCAGGACGCTGCGCCGCCGGTCGCGGCGGGCGAGCCGCCCCTGCCGCTCGTCGCTGTGCGCCGCCAGCCGCTCCTCGGTCGCCTCCCAGTCCCCCATCTCAGTCCGCCGGCACCCCCGGGATGCGGCCGTTGCGGAACGCGTCGACGAACAGCCGGTGGTCGTCGCGGGCCTGCTCGCCGTACGCGCGGCCGAACGCCACGAGGTCGTCCGCGAACTCCGACTCGTGTCCGTCGACGACGTTCATGATCGCCTCCTCGGTCTGGAAGTCGACCAGCGTCTGGTCGCTCCCCGCGTCGGACACGCAGTGGACCTTCGCGGTCGCGTGTCCCAGGTACCGGAGCAGCGGGAACATGTCGTCGAGGTCGGAGACCTGGCCCCAGTCGATGTCGGCCTCGTAGGGCGACACCTCGGCCACCACCTGGCCGACGCCGCGCAGCTCGCACCACCCCAGCCACGGATCGGCATGCGCCTGGAGCGCCCGCTGCGAGACCGCCGTCCGGTGCCCCTGGTGGGAGAAGTACTCGTGGATCGCGTCGTCGTCGAGCACGCGGCTCGGCGCCGGCACGTTGCCCTGCTTCATCGAGAGGATCACGTCGTTCTCGAGCGCCTGTGTGCGCCCCTCGACGAGCAGGCTGTAGGCCGGCAGGCCCGCCGAGCCGATGCCGAACCCGGCCCGCCCGACCACGTCCTTGACGGCGTAGGAGACGCTGTGCTGGCGCTTGACGTCCGGGATCGTGTCGAGGTAGGCGGCGAATGCCTCCTCGACCTCGGCGCGCTCGTCGTCCTCGAGCTGGCGCACGCCCGCCCCGGCCGCGAAATGCCGCTCGGCGCCCTCCACGGTCGTCGTCCGCCCCAGCAGGTCCACGCGCGTTTCCATCCGCGCCGAGAGCAGCACGTCGTTCAGCACGCCCTCGGTGTTGCCGAGGGTGAGCCGGAACTCGATGTCCTTGTCGCCGGTCCCGAACGCGCGCACCTGGGTGAGATACGCATCCGCGTACTCGCGGATCATCCGCTCGATCGCGTCGTCCGACAGCGCCTTGGCGAACCCGAGCAGCGCCAGCGACGCCGCCATCCGCCGCAGATCCCAGGTGAAGTGGCCCAGGAAGGCCTCGTCGAAGTCGTTGACGTCGAACACGAGGATCCCCGCCGCGTCCATGTAGGTGCCGAAGTTCTCGGCGTGCAGATCGCCCTGGATCCAGACCCGGCCGGTCCGCTCGTCGGCCCACGGGTCCTCGCGCTGCGCGACGTCGGCATAGAAGAGCGGTGCGCTCCCGCGGTAGAACGCGAACGGCGAGGCGGCCATCTTGCGGAACTTGCGGCGGAACGCGCGCTCGTCGGCCTCGATCAGCTCACCGAACGCCTCGGCGAGAACCGAGACGATCTCCTCGCCGCGCTGGTCCGTCACGCGGGAGATCGTTGCACGCGATGCGCGCGAAGCGCCAGCGCGAGCCCACCGACCACCGCGAGACCGAGCGTCCCGTTGGTCACGTAGTCGGTCGCCGCCCCGAAGGAGCTGCTGAAGAGATAGCCGACGAGCGTGAAGGCGGTCGCCCACGCCGCGGTGCCGAGCAGGCTCCACGGCACGAAGTTGCGGACCTTCATGCCGGAGGCGCCGGCCAGGAAGGGAGCAACGGCGCGGATGATCCCGACGAAGCGCCCGACGAGGATCGCCTTGGCGCCGTGGCGGTCGAAGAACGTGTCGACGCGCCCGAGCCGCGGGGCCGTCACGCCGATCCGCGGCCCGTGGGCCACGAGGAAGCGCCGCCCGAGGCGCCGGCCGAGCCAGAACGACGCCAGGTCCCCGGCCGCGGCGGCGATCCACACCAGCCCGAGGATGAGCCCGAGCTCGACCTCGCCGTGAGCCGCGACCACGCCGCCGAGCACGACCGCCGTCTCGCCCGGGGCGATGAGGCCGACGAACGCGCCGGTCTCCAGGAACGCCAGGCCGCCGACGAGCAGGTAGGTCCAGGTGCCGAGCGTCTCGGAGAGGTCGGTGAGCGCCTCCTCGAGGTCCGGCAGCTGGATCGTGCCGGTCGTGGTCAGCACGAAGGCGACGAGGGCAAGGCCCGCCAGCGCCAGCAGGAGGGTCGGCGGGCGCCGCGTCATGCCGCTGCCACCTCGAGCGGGCGCCACGCGGGGCGCGGGACCGGGACGACCTCGGGCTTCGGCTCGGGAGCGGCGGCGAGCTGCGGCTCGGCATCTTCGCGCTCCCAGCGGCTCATCGTCCGCCGCAGGTGTCCGAGGGCGACGAGCCCGATCGGCGCGGGGATCCAGATCGCGACGGCGCGGTACGCGAGCACGGCGACGATGGCGAGGTCGGCGTCGACGCCGAACGCGAGCAGCACGCCCACGAGCCCGCCGCTGGCGGCACCCGGGACCGGCACGGTGTTGGCGACCTGGCCGAGGAAGTAGGCGAGCACGACGACCTGGAAGGCGGGCGGCGTGCCGAACGCGTTGAGCATCCCGTAGAGGACCGCCATGTCGAAGCCCCACCAGGCGACCGCCCCGAGGAGGCGGGGATCAGCCGACCGCAGGTGAGCGACGGCCGCCCGCACCGAGCCGCCGAGGACGGCGCCGACCGTGCGGACGCGTCCGGTGCCCTCGGCCGGCATCCACCACGCGGCGAGCACGGCAACGACCATGCCCACGGTGGCCAGCGCGGCGGGCAGCGCGGTCAGGACGAGCGGGCCGTCGCCGGTCACGGCGAGCACGGTGCCGGCCACGGCGATCGACGCGAGGAACACCGCGTAGACGAGCACGAGGAAGGTGAGCAGCGTGGTGGTCGCGCCGCGCGTGCCGAGGCCGGAGCGCCGCAGCGCCCACAGCGTCATCGCCGCGCCACCGACGCCCGCGGTGGGGAGCAGCCGCGTGGCCGCGGCGCCGCCGAGCGTGATCTGGGTGGTCTCCTTCAGGCCGAGCCGAGCGGAGGCGCGGTTGGCTACGAGCCACAGCGTGGCGATGTAGCCGGCGAACGAGAGCAGCTCGAAGGTCGCGGCGCCCAGCACCCACGCTGGGTCGGCCTCCACGGCGCGCCGGATGGCGTCCGCGAACGTCTCCAACGGCCCGCCGAGGACCGTCACGGCCGCGACCAGCGCAGCAGCGATCGCGGCGGGCACAGCGGCCCGGCGCGCGAGGGCGCGAAGGTCGAGCGAGGGAAGCGTGAGGTCCTCGGCGGGCATCGCAACGAGTATCCGGACCGAGAGCCCCGCCCGCATCGGGGATATCACCAGCTTGGGGGTGCGGCGACCACAGCGTCGGGGTGCGGCGACCCGTACGGGCAGGTACGTTGTTGAGAGTGAGCGGGAACGCCTGGCAGCGGCTCCGGCGCACCCCCGGCCTCGGCCGGCTCGCCGACCTGGGGATGGGCCCCCGCGCCGTCTCACGCAAGACCAAGCGCGCGGGCGCGCGGATCGCCGGCCTGAAGGCGACCGAGTCGATCTGCCCCTACTGCGCCGTCGGCTGCGCCCAGGTCGTCTACACGCGCGACGGCGAGCTCGTCGACATCGAGGGCCACCCGCGCTCGCCGATCAACCAGGGCACGCTCTGCCCGAAGGGCTCGGCCTCCCGCCAGCTGGTCCAGCAGCCCGGCCGGCTGCTGAAGGTCAAGTACCGCCGGCCCTACGGCACCGAGTGGGAGGAGCTCGACCTCGAGACGGCGATGGACATGATCGCCGAGCGCGTGATCGCCGCGCGCGAGGCTGGATGGCAGGACTTGAGCGACGAGGGCCTTCGCGTCGACCGCACGCTGGGCTTCGCGCACCTAGGCGGCGCCACGCTCGACAACGAGGAGAACTACCTGATCAAGAAGGCCTTCACGGCCATGGGCGCGGTCCAGATCGAGAACCAGGCCCGCATATGACACTCCTCCACGGTCCCCGGTCTGGGGACCACGTATGGGCGCGGCGGCGCCACCGACTCACCGCGGGCCCTCCAGAACTCCGACTGCATCCTGATCCAGGGCTCGTCGATGGCCGAGGCGCATCCGGTCGCGTTCCGGTGGGTGATGAAGGCGCGTGAGCGCGGCGCCACGGTCATCCACGTCGATCCCCGCTTCTCGCGCACGAGCGCGATGGCCGACCTGCACGTCCCGATCCGCGCGGGCAGCGACATCGCGTTCATCGGCGGCCTGATCCGCCACGTGCTGGAGACCGAGTCGTACTTCAAGGAGTACGTCCTCAACTACACGAACGCGGCGACGCTCGTGAACGAGGACTTCCGCGACACCGAGGACCTCGAGGGCTACTTCTCGGGCTGGGATCCCGAGACGGGCACCTACGACCCGACGACCTGGGCCTACGAGGGCGGCGCGGTCGCCTCGGCCGCCGGCAGCCGCGAGCACTCGTCGATGTCGTTCGAGGAGAGCACCGGCGCCGGGATGATGGTCGGCCAAGCCAAGCGCGACGAGACGCTCCAGCACCCGCGCTGCGTGTTCCAGCTCCTGCGCAAGCACTTCTCGCGCTACACGCCCGAGATGGTCGAGCAGATCTGCGGCGTGACGCCCGAGCAGTTCCGTGCGGTGGCGGACGCGCTCGTCCGCAACTCCGGCCGGGAGCGCACCGCGGCGCTCTGCTACGCGGTCGGCTGGACGCAGCACACGGCCGGCGTCCAGATGATCCGCTCCGGCGCGGTCCTCCAGCTCCTGCTCGGCAACATCGGCCGCCCGGGCGGCGGGGTCATCGCCCTGCGCGGCCACGCGTCGATCCAGGGCTCGACCGACATCCCGACGCTCTACGACCTCCTCCCCGGCTACCTCCACATGCCGCGCGCCCGCGAGCAGGAGTTCACGCTCAAGGACTACGTCGCCACCGGCGGCGCCGACCGCGGCTGGTGGTCGAACTTCGACAAGTACATCGTCTCGCTCCTGAAGGCCTGGTTCGGCGACGCGGCGACGGCGGACAACGACTTCGGCTTCCCCTATCTGCCGAAGATCACTGGCGCTCACGCGCACTACCCCACGATGATCCGCGCGTTCGACGGCGGCCTCGCGGGCCTGTTCGTCATGGGCCAGAACCCGGCCGTCGGCTCCGAGCACTCCGGCTTCCAGCGCCGCGCGCTCGCTCACCTCAAGTGGCTCGTGGTGCGCGAGCTGGCGGAGATCGAGACCGCCAGATTCTGGAAGGACTCCCCGGAGGTGCGCAGCGGCGAGCTCCGCACGGAGGAGATCGGCACCGAGGTCTTCCTCATGCCGGCCGCCACCCACGTCGAGAAGGAGGGCTGCTTCACCAACACCGAGCGGCTCGTGCAGTGGCGCGACAAGGCGCTCGACCCGCCGGTGGACTGCCGCTCCGAGCTGTGGTTCATGCACCACCTGTTCAAGCGCGTGCGGGCGCACTACGCGAGCTCGACCGCCTCGCGGGACTGGCCGATCCAGAACCTCAAGTGGGACTACCCCGAGCACGGCGAGCACGCCGAGCCGAGCGCCGACGCGGTGCTGCGCGAGATCAACGGCTACGACGTGGCGACGGGCGAGCTGGTGCCAGGGTTCGCCCAGCTGGCGAACGACGGCTCGACGGCATGCGGCTGCTGGATCTACTCCGGGATCTACGCCGACGGCGTCAACCAGGCGCGGCGGCGCGAGCCGGGGGATCTCGACAAGCCCGGCGGCTGGGTGGCTCCCGAGTGGGGCTGGGCGTGGCCGGCCAACCGCCGGACGTTGTATTCGCGCGCGTCAGCTGACCCCGCGGGCCGCCCCTGGAGCGAGCGGAAGCGATACGTGTGGTGGGACGGGGATAGGTGGACCGGGTACGACGTCCCCGACTTCCCGGTCGACAAGCCGCCCGACTACGTCGCACCGCCCGACGCCAAGGGCATGGACGCGATCTCCGGGAGCGACCCGTTCATCATGCAGGCCGACGGCCGCGGCTGGCTGTTCGCCCCCTCGGGGCTGCTCGACGGGCCGATGCCGACGCACTACGAGCCGCTCGAGTCGCCGGTCCACAACCTCCTGTATCCCGGCATCGACGAGAACCCGGCGGCCCTGCGCTGGGAACGGGCGGACAACCCGGTGGCGGAGACGGCCGATCCGCGCTGGCCGCTCGTGGCGACGACGTTCCGGCTGACCGAGCATCACACGGCCGGCGGGATGTCCCGCTGGCTGCCGTGGCTGGCCGAGCTCCAGCCCGAGATGTTCGCCGAGATCGACCCCGTGCTCGCTCGCGACCGGGGGATCGTGGACGGCGGCTGGATGACGATCTCCTCGCCGCGAGCCGAGATCGAGGCGCGGGCCAAGGTGACCGACCGGATCAAGCCGCTGCGGCTCGGCGACCGGCTCACCCATCAGGTCGGGCTGCCGTGGCACTGGGGGTTCGCCGGGCCGACGCCCGGCGACGCGGCCAACGACGTCAACGTGATGTCGGGCGACCCCAACGTCGTCATCCAGGAGTCCAAGGCGTTCGTCTGCCAGGTGCGGGCGGGGCGCAAGTCGAAGGGCACCGGGGTGCTCGCCGGCGTGCACGACCCACCGCCCGGCGTGGCGGTCAACCGCGACCACCCAGCGGAGACGCGCGGCCACAGGAGCGGCAAGTGACCGAGATCGCCATCCAGCGTCCCGGCGCCGAGCGCATGGGCTTCTTCACCGACACGACGACGTGCATCGGCTGCAAGGCGTGCGAGGTGGCGTGCAAGCAGTGGAACGACCTGCCCGCCGACGGCAGCGTGTTCCGGCGCGGCGGCTCCTACGACCACACGGGCGAGCTGAGCGCGTCGACGTGGCGCCACGTGCGCTTCGTCGAGCTGGCCGAGGGCTCCGCGCCGCCGATCGACTTCGCGGCCCACGGGGTCGACCTGGTGGCCGCCGCGGAGGAGTACCAGCGACCGTTCGCCGGCTTCGGCGACTGGGTCTTCATGTCCGACGTCTGCAAGCACTGCACGAACGCCGGCTGCCTCGACGCGTGCCCGACCGGCGCCCTGATCCGCACGGAGTTCCAGACCGTCGTGCTCCAGCCCGACATCTGCAACGGCTGCGGCTACTGCATCCCGTCGTGCCCGTTCGGCGTCGTCGACCGCGACAAGATCGACGGGCGGGCCGGCAAGTGCACGCTCTGCTACGACCGCCTCGAGGACGGGCTCGAGCCCGCCTGCGCGAAGGCGTGCCCGACCGATTCGATCCAGTTCGGGCCGTATGCGGAGCTGGAGCAGGTCGCGGCGCGGCGGGTGGCGACGCTGCACGAGCGCGGCGTCGAGGGGGCGTACCTGTACGGCGCGCTCGACGCCGAGGACGAGACGCTGGCCGGCGGCCTCGGCGCCTTCTTCCTGCTCACCGAGCCGCCCGAGCGCTACGGCCTGCCGGCGCGGGCCGACTCGCCGATCCAGGAGAACGCCCTGCCCGCGACGCTGACCGCGCTGGGCGCCGGGCTGCTCGCCGCGGCGGGCGTGGCGGCCGCCTTCCTCGGGAGCCGGCGCCGGTGAGCGAGCGCGACACCACCCCGGCCGTCGGCGTGCCCGGCGGGCCTGCCTTCGGGACCAAGAGCGGCGAGAAGGTCGACCTCCACGTCGGCCTCTGGAAGGACGGCCGGTGGTCGTACCTGTACGGGGAGGACACGGCGTACGGCAGCGCGATGCCGGACATCGAGGCGATCCGCGAGGCCGGCCGCCGCGCCCGCACCGGCGAGCTGCCGGACCGCATCCAGGGCCAGATCATGAAGCCGCCGGTGTGGACGTGGGAGGTGCCGCTCTACTTCTGGACGGGCGGCATCGCGGCCGGCTCGAGCTTCGTCGCCCTCGCCTGCGACCTGGCCGGCGACCACACGTCGGCCCGCACGGCGAGGATGGTCTCGCTGGCCGCGCTCGCCCCCAGTCCGGTGCTGCTGATCCTGGACCTCGGGCGCCCCGAGCGGTTCATCTACATGCTCAGGATCGTTAAGGTCCGCTCGCCGATGTCGATGGGCGCCTGGGCGCTGACCGTGTTCGGCAACCTGATGGCGGGGGCGGTGGGGAACGACCTGCTCGGGCGCGAGCGCACCGCCAGCGTCTTCGGCGGCGCGGCGGCGGTCGTCGGCGGCTACCTCGGCTCCTACACGGGCGTGCTGCTGGCCTCCACCGCGGTGCCGGTGTGGGCGCGCTCGCGGCTGTTCCTCGGCCCGATCTTCGCGAGCACGGCGACCGCCACCGGCGCAGCGGCGTGCCGGCTCGCGTTCGTCGCCCGCGGCATGCCGGTCGGCCACCCGACGCGGGAGGCCCTCGGCAGCGTCGAGACCGGCGCCATGGCGGCCGAGCTGCTGCTCTCGATCGTCAACGAGCGCCGCCTCGGGCCGCTCGCCCGCGGGCTCGCGGAGGGCACGCCGGGCCGGCTGTTCCGGGGCGCCAAGTGGAGTGCCCGCGCCGGGCTGGCCCTGCGCTTCGCCCGCCGCCGCGGCGGTCCGTGGACGCACCACGTCGCCTCCGTGCTCTACCTGCTCGCCGGGCTGCTGTTCCGTTACGCGTGGGTGAAGGCCGGGCCGCCCTCGGCGCGCGACGACCGGATGGTCGCCGAGATGGCTCGCAGCCGCCGCCACGGCGATTGACCCACGGCGTTCGAAGGCGTCAGGATGCGCCCATGTCGGCCCTCACGGGCCCGTTGACGCGCCCCAGGATTTTCGTGATCGCCGCCGTGGCTGCCGCGATCGGGCTGGCGGACGGGCTGCTGATCATCACCAGCGACCACTTCGAGGACCGCGTGGTGTGGTCGCTGTTCGGGCCGTTCATCAGCTGGGGGTTCGTCGGTACCGGGCTGTACGCGTGGTGGCGCCGGCCGGAGTCCCGCTTCGGCCTGCTGCTGGTCGCGCTCGGGTACGCGTGGCTGCTCGCCCCGCTGCCGGCGGCTTCGAATCCCGTGATCTTCACCGCCGGCATCGTCGTCGGCTCGCTGTGGGGCCCGCTGCTGGCGCACGCGCTGCTGAGCTTCCCGACCGGCCGCCTGCGCAACCGGCGCGAGCGGGCGCTCGTGATGTTCGCCTACGTGGTCGTCCCGCTCGCGTCGGTCCCCGCGCTGCTCGTGGCGGATGCCGACGTCGTGTACACCTGCGACGGGCCGTGCCCGGAGAACGTGCTCCTCGTCGAGAAGGACACGGCGCTCGGCGAGGCGATCGAGGGCGTGGCCTCGGGCGTCGTCATGGCGACCGCGCTGCTCGTGGTCGTGTTCCTCATACTGAGGTGGCGGGCCGCCGGACGGTCGGAGCGCCGCAGCCTGGCCCCGCTGTTCGCCGCAGGCGGCGGCACACTCACGCTAGTGGTCGTCCCCGGCGTGACCGGGGTGGAGGCGTTCACCTGGCTCGCGTTCGTCGCCTTCGCCGCCACGCCGTTCGCGTTCCTGGCCGGCCTCGTGCGCGCCGACGTCTCGCAGTCGCGCGGCGTGCGCAGCCTCGTCGCCCGCCTCGCCGACCTCCGCGAGCCCGCCGATCTCCGTGACGCGCTCGCGGACGCCCTCGGCGACCCCGCGCTGCGACTCGCCTTCTGGCTGCCTGACCAGGAGCGCTACGTCGATGCCGGCGGCGCGCCGATGGTGGCCGGCGACGACCGGATGATCACGGAGATCGAGCGCGACGGCCGCCGCATCGCCGCCATCGTGCACGACCGCGAGCTGGCCGAGCACACCGAGACCGTGCGCGCCGCCGGCGCAGCGGCCGCCCTCCTGCTCGAGAACCAGCGCCTGGAGGCCGAGCTGCGCGCGCACATCGCCGAGCTCCGCGCGTCGCGGACGCGGATCGTCGAGGCGGCCGACACCGAGCGCCGCCGGGTCGAGCGCAACCTGCACGACGGCGCGCAGGCGCGGCTGGTCGTCCTCACCCTGAACCTGCGCATGGGCCGTGCCGGCGTCGAGGACGGCACGCCGGCCGCGGCGCTCATCGACGCGTCGATCGACGAGGTGCGGGCGAGCCTCGAGGAGCTGCGCGAGCTCGCCCGCGGGATCCATCCGCCGGTGCTGTCGGAGCGAGGCCTGGAGCCCGCGCTGCGCGTGCTCGCCGCTCGCACGCCGTTTCCGGTCGAGTTCGTCGGCGGGCTCAGCGGCCGCCTCCCGGAGGCGGTCGAGACCGCGGCCTACTTCGTCATCTCCGAGGCCCTCACGAACGTCGCGAAGTACGCGCGCGCCGAGCACGCGACGGTCCGGGTGGAGCGGGAGGACGGACGGCTCGTGCTCGAGGTCTCCGACGATGGCGTGGGCGGGGCCACACCCGCCTCCGGCTCGGGGCTGCGCGGCCTCGCCGACCGCGTCGCCGCGCTCGACGGCGAGCTCGACATCGCCAGCCCCCCGGGCGCCGGGACCCGCCTGCGCGTCCGGCTCCCCTGCGGGTGAGCGATGAGTTCCCCCTGGCGCTCGGGTCTGTAGTGCACACCCCTCCAAGGAGGCACTCATGCTCGGGAACACGAAGGCGTTCAGCGGCTTCTCGGTGGACGACCTCGACGCTGCCAAGCGCTTCTACGGCGACACGCTTGGCGTGCAGGTCGCCGAGAACGACGCCGGGCTGACGCTGCACGTCGGCGGCGACCAGCCGGTCTTCATCTATCCCAAGGACGACCACGAGCCGGCGACGTTCACGATCCTGAACTTCCAGGTCGACGACGTCGAGGGCACGGTCGCGGGCCTGGCCGAGCGCGGCGTCCAGTTCGAGCGCTACGAAGGGACCGAGATCGAGACCGACGAGCAGGGCATCTTCCGCGGCGGCGGCCCGCTCATCGCGTGGTTCAAGGACCCCGCGGGCAACGTGCTCTCGGTGATCAAGGTCGACTGAGCGTGACGCAGCTCGGCCGCCCGCTGCCGCCGGCGTTCGTGCGGCGCGAGGTCGTCCTCGCGCCGGACGCCGAGCGGGCGTACGTGGCGGCCGAGTGGCGTGACGCGCTGGTCATCGTGGAGGAAGGATCGCTCGAGCTCGTCGGGCTCCGCGGCACCCGCCGGCGGCTCGAGTGCGGGGCGATCCTGTGGCTGTGGGACCTCCCGCTGCGCTCGCTGCGGAACCCAGGTGCGGTTAACACCCGTATCGTCGGGATCTCGCGGCGAAACGATGAGTTCCGCGCCCGCCGGTCGTCTTTGAAGCATGACTGTGACTGAGACGACCACCGACACCAGGCGCTGGGCGGCGCTCTACGTCCTCTGCGCGGGGATGCTGATGATCGTGCTCGACGCGACGATCGTGAACGTCGCGCTCCCCTCGATCCAGGCCGACCTCGACTTCTCCCAGGCGAGCCTCGCCTGGGTCGTCAACGCCTACCTGATCGCCTTCGGCGGCCTGCTGCTGCTCTCGGGGCGCCTCGGCGACCTGATCGGGCAGCGCCGCGTGTTCCTGATCGGCCTCGCGGTCTTCACGGTCGCCTCGCTGCTGTGCGCCGTGGCCCAGACCCAGGGCATGCTGATCGGCGCGCGCTTCCTCCAGGGCGTCGGCGGGGCGCTCACCTCGGCCGTGATCCTCGGGATGATCGTGACGATGTTCCCCGAGCCGCGGGAGCAGGCGAAGGCGATCGGCGTGTACGGCTTCGTGGCCTCCGCCGGCGGCTCGATCGGCCTGCTGGCCGGCGGCGCGCTGACCGAGGCGATCAACTGGCACTGGATCTTCTTCGTCAACCTGCCGGTCGGCGTGCTCACCGCGCTGCTGGCCCTCCGCCTGATCGACGCGCGGCCCGGTCTCGGGCTGGGCGCCGGCGCCGACCTCCCGGGCGCCGTCCTGCTCACGGGCGGGCTGATGCTCGGCGTCTACACGATCCTGGAGGCCGGGGACCAGGGCTGGGCCTCGCTCCACACGCTCGGGCTCGGCGGCGTGGCGCTCGCGCTGCTGGCGGCGTTCGTGGTGCGCCAGGGCCTGATCGCGCAGCCGCTGATGCCGCTGCGCCTGCTGCGCTCGCGGCGCGTCGCCGGCGCCAACCTCGTGCAGGGCCTGATGGTGGCCGGCATGTTCGGCATGTTCTTCCTCGGCGCGCTCTACCTCCAGCAGATCCTGGGCTACGACGCGCTCGAGGTCGGCCTCGCGTTCCTGCCCGCCACGATCGTCATGGGCGCGATGTCGCTGCGCTTCTCCGGCCCGCTGGCCCTCCGCTACGGCCCGCAGACGACGCTCCTGCCGAGCCTGCTCTTCATCGGCGCCGGGCTGCTGCTGTTCGCCCGCACGCCGGTCGACGGCAGCTACGTGGTCGACGTCATGCCGCCGATGGTCCTGATCGGCCTCGGTGCCGGGCTCGGCTTCCCGGCGCTGATGACGCTCGCGATGTCAGGCGCCACGCCGAGCGACTCGGGGCTCGCCTCCGGGCTCGTCAACACGAGCGTCCAGGTCGGCGGCGCCGTCGGGCTCGCGGTCCTCGCCACGCTCGCCACCGAGCGCACCGGCGCGCTGCGAGCGGACGGCGAGTCCACCGACGTGGCGCTCAACGGCGGCTACCACCTCGCGTACCTGATCGGCGCCGGCCTGGTCGGCGTGGCGTTCCTCGTCGCCGTCCTCGCGTTCTTCACGCAGCGGCCCGCGAAGGCCGAGGAGGCGTACCGCGCCGAGCCCGCCTACTCCCCGACGTGACCTAGGCGAACGTCAACGGCAGCGGAGTTGGCGCGTTTGCGTACATAACCGGCCACGAACCGCCCGAGACCGAGGCCCGTGTCCACCTATGAGCCGTCACGGCTCCTAACTGGACAACCACCGCCAACGCCCGGCCCCATTGTCCGGTTCTGTACACCGACCCTCCCTCCCCAGCGTCCGTTGACGTTCGCCGGCGCAACCGGCCACGGCGGCGGACGACGACTCCTCGACCCCTTCCGAGATGAACCGCGCCGGGGAGGGTCGCAGCGACCCAGGCGGGAATACTCCGTGGCATGGCTGCCTACACGCACAAGAACCTCGAGTCCGACGTCGAGGACAGCGCGCAGAAGTTCGGGATGGGCGACGTCCTCGAGGCCCACTTCGCGCGCGACGCGCTCGAGGCGAACGAGTTCGGCCTCAGCCTGCAGCGCCTCAAGCCGGGGATGCGCATGCCGTTCGGGCATCGCCACGCGCAGCAGGAGGAGGTCTACGTGATCGTCGAGGGCGCCGGGCGGCTGAAGGTCGACGACGAGGTCCTCGAGCTCGCGCTGTGGGACGCCGTGCGCGTCTCGCCGGAGACCGCGCGCGCCTTCGAGGCGGGCGACGATGGGCTCACGCTGCTCGCCTTCGGCGCCCCCAACACCGGGATGGGCGACGCCGAGCAGATGCCCGGCTGGTGGGACTAGAGCCGGATCGCCGGCTCGTCCTCGTGCAGGAGGAAGCCGGCGGCGTCGAGCACGCGGCGTTCGCGCAGGCGCTTGAGGCGCTCGGTCGACGACGGCTCCGGGTTCCACGCCCCGACGGCCGAGGTGTCCCGCAGCGGGCGCAGGCCGTGCGCCTCCGGCTCGTCGAACGCCTGCCGCAGCCACGCCAGGTCGTCGGCGATCCGCCGCGGACGCCCGCTCTCCTCGGGCTTCCAGGGATCCTGCCCGTGGCGGCGCTCAGGGACGCCCGGCGGGCGCGTGAGCGCGACGCCGAGGGCGTTCAGCCAGTCAGGACGTTCGAGGACCAGTTCGAGCATGGGCCACCTCGTTTCCGCTCGCAGTGCGGGACAAACTCGCACAAACGGCCAACGTCCGTGCGCGACGGGATGCCATGATGGGAGGCCATGAGCGATCTCGAGCGCCGATCCGGATCCCGTCCCTCGCGCCGCCAGCGTGAGCGGCGGGCGTACAACCTCGTGCTCGCGACCGGCGGCCTGGGCGTCGTCTTCGTCGTCGGCGCCATCCTCGCGATCGCCGGCGTGATCGGCTGGAGCCTTCCGATCCTGGCCGCGATCCTCGCGGTCGTCTTCGGCGTGCTGTTCCGGCGTACCGTCCGCTAGTTCCGGCTGTCGTGGCGGGCGACACCCGCGCCGCCGGCGGTCGTCGTGGCGCGAAGCGCCTGCTGCAAGAAGGCGATGGAGCCGTCGCTCCGGAGCCAGGCGCTGGGCGCCTTGCCCTCCTTGAACACGACCCGCATCCCGGCGCAGCGCGCGTCGAGGCGGTGCGGCACCGGGTCCGCCGTGATCGGTGAAGGCGGGCTCCATGCCCGGCGGTCGATCCGCGGGCGGCACACGCGGGTGCCGCCCGCGCCGGCCCGCGCCATCACCCCTAGCCACTGGGCGTCGCGCGCTCCCGGGCCGAGGATCGTGTCGCGCCGGTTCATGCCGAACGCGAGCCACGTCGTCCTCCCCCGGTGGACGGTGTATGCGTCCCAGTGGGCCCAGTTCTCGGTGTCGTCGTACGAGAACGATCCCCAGATGTGCTCGACCGTGCCCCGCCAGCCGGTGAGCCGCAGCGTGCGGCCTTCCACCTTCAGGCTGCCGCTGACCCGGCCCGCCGCGACGGGCACGTTGTAGTTCACCTTCACGCGCTCGGCGCGCTGCTGCGGATAGCGCATCGCCTCACCGAGCCGCCACCCGGTGGCGAGCGGGCCGGCGGGCCCGGCCACCGTCAGGCGGCCGCTGACCTGCGGGCCGTCGAGCTTCAGCGTGACGCGGCGGCGACGCCAGCCGAGGGACGCACTGGCGCCCGGGCCTTCGAACCTCGCCCCGTGGCGATCGCCGCCACGGAACACGAGGTCGGGCTCGACCTGGCGCGGACCGGCCTCGCCAGGCACGGTGACGACCGCGGTCCTCAAGCCCTCGCCGTGGCGGAGGCGGACGAGGACGGTCCGCCTCGTGCGAGGGTGCACGGCCTGGAGCTCCCACACCTCGGTGCGGGCCCGCGGGTGGGCGCGCTCGTCGGCCGCGCGGCTGACACGCACCGTGCTCGGCGCGCCCAGCTGCGGCGCGGCGGCGGCCGTGGCCGCGGCCGGCACGAGGAGCAGCAGCGCGATGGCCAGCGGCAGCATGACCGGTGGATTGCCCGTGCCGCGGGCGGGGAAACCTTGACCGACGTGAGGCGGTGGGTCGCGTGGCTGTCCTGCATCGTCGCCGCGGCGGTCCCTGCCTCCGCGAGCGCGCAGGCCGTCACGTTCCAGTCCGGGCCCTCGCACGACGGCAACGCCGGCGGCGCGGGGCTGCGGCTTCCCCTCCGCAAGGCGTGGACAGCCCGCGTCGACGGCGTCCCCTCGTACGCGGTCATCGCGGAGGGCAAGGTGTTCGTGACCGTCGCCATGCGTGACTTCTCGACGCCGCCGCGGACCGTGCTGCTCGCGCTGTCGGCGCGCACCGGTCGCGTCGCATGGCGGGCCGACCTCGGCCGCACCTGGTCGGCCGCCGCGGCGTACGACGCCGGACGCGTGTTCGTGTCAGCCAACGGCCTGGCCGACGAGGGTGGCGGCCTGGCCGCGTACGACGCCGGCTCCGGACGGCTGCTGTGGCGTACCGAGGCGGGCAGCTCCGCCGGCGATCCACCGGTGGCCGACGGTGGCATGGTCTACGCGCTCATGGGCAGCACCTGGATCGCGGCGCACCGACAGAGCGACGGCGCCCAGGTGTGGCAGCACGTGCCGGGCAACGGCACCGACGGGTCGGTCGCGGTGACCGGCGACGCCGTCTACGCGGCGCTGCCGTGCGAGGACATCCGCAGGCTCCGCCGGAGCGACGGGGCGCTGGTGTGGAGCACGCCGCGCGACTGCGCCGGCGGCGGCGGCACCACGGCCGTCTTCGCCGGCGGGCGCCTGTTCACGCGCGAGGCGTGGCCGCGCGGCGAGGTGTACGACGCCGCGTCCGGACGGCGACTGGCACGCCGGCGCACCGAGTACCCGCCGGCCATCGCCGGCCGTCTCGGGCTGTTCGCCGAGGCGCGCCGGGGGAACGAGCCCCTGCCGTTCGGGCATCGGCTCACGGCCCGCTCCACGACGACCGGACGCGTGCGCTGGCGCTTCGCCGGGGACGGCTATCTCGACACGGCACCGCTGATCGCCGGCGGCGTGGCGTACGTCGGCTCCGGCAGCGGGCGCGTGTACGGCGTGTCGCTGCGCAGCGGCCGAGCCCGGTGGAGCACGTCGATCGGCGTCCCGGTCCACGGGTCCGCCGAATGGGACGGCGGCATCGGGGGGCTGGCGGCCGCCGGGGGCGTCCTCGTCGTCCCCGCCTACGGCCGCGTCGTCGCCTTCCGCTAGGCGGCGAGCAGCCGCCGGTCGTCGGCGGGGCGGTACTCGTCGTGGTCGGCCACGTACTCGTAGCGGCGCCGCGGCCCGCGCGCCGCGATGTCGGCCAGCGCGCCGGTGAGCCTGGCGACGTCGGAGTCGGTGGAGCCGAGGCCGAGGCTGGCGCGCACGGCGCCCGGCAGCGCCGGCCGCTCGCCCGCCCTGATCGCGTGCCGGAGCCGCTGCACGTCGGCGCTCGACAGGCCGAGCAGCCGGGTGATCAGCGGATGCGCGCAGAAGCATCCGTGGCGCACGCCGATCGCATGCTCGGCGCTGAGGATGGCGGCGAGCAGCGGGTGGCGGTAGCCGTCGAGGTTGAAGGTGGCGACGCCGACGCGGTCGACGCTCCCGGCGGGCCACAGCGTGTACGGCCGCAGGCCGGGGACCTGCTCGAGCGCCGCCCACAGCCGGCGGGCCAGCGCGCGCTCGTGCGCGGCGACGGTCGCCATGCCGAGCTTGGACAGCGCGCGGCAGGCCGCGCCCAGCGCGACGACGCCGACCACGTTGGGCGAGCCGGCCTCGTAGCGCTCCGGCACGCCGTCCCAGATCACCTCGTCGAGCGTGACGAGCCGCACGGCGCCGCCGCCGTGCAGCAGCGGCTCGCCCTCGCGCAGCCGGCCGACGAGCGCGCCCGCGCCGAGCGGCGCGTAGAGCTTGTGGCCGGAGAGCGCCAGGTGGTCGATCCCGCTCGCGGCCATGAGGATCGGCCGGTGCGGCGCGAGCTGGGCGGCGTCGACGAACAGCTCGGCCCCGTGCTCGTGCGCGATCTCGGCCAGGGCGGCGACCGGCCAGACCTCGCCGGTCACGTTCGAGGCGCCGGTCACGGCCACGAGGTCGACCGGGCGCCGGCGCAGCTCGTCCTCGCACAGCTCGAGCAGCTCGTCGGCAGAGCGCGGGAACGGCAGCATGCGCAGGTCGTGCCGGCGCCACGGGAGCATGTTCGCGTGGTGCTCGACCGGCGTGCTGAGCACCCGCGTGCCGGCCGGGAGCGAGGCCGACAGCACGTTGATCGCCTCGGTGGTGTTGCGCACGAAGACCACCGAGTCGTCGGCGCGCGCGCCCACGAACGCCGCGACGTCGCCGCGCGCGTCCTCGTACGCGGCGGTCGCGACCTGCGACTTGATGCCGGTCCCGCGGTGCACGCTGCTGTACCAGGGCATGAACGCCTGCACCGCCTCCCACGCGTCCGCGAGCATCGGCGTGCTGGCCGCGTAGTCGAGGTTCACGTACCGCCGGGGGCGGCCGTCGAGACAGGGAACCTCTGTGTCGTCGCCCAGGAGCTCAAGCATGGGACGGAGTCTCTCCGGCCCGCCTTGCGGAAACCTTGCAGCGAGCTTGCCGCTCAGACGGTGACCGGCTCCACCGCGCAGCACCCCTCGATGTGCGCCGCGTGGCAGCAGGTGTTCAGCGACTCGATGAACGCCCGCTCGGCGGGGACCGGATCGCGCCCGTCGGCCCGCAGGAGGAAGATCGGCTGCCCCATCCGGCACGACGAGAGAAAGCCACGGTTGCGAAGGTTCGCCTAGCAACATACGCCCGTCGAGCGTACGGTTCGGTACGGCCACCCCCAGACCAGGAGCACGACCAATGACGCTGCAGATCGGCGACGTCGCCCCCGACTTCGAGGCCGAGACCACGGAGGGAGCGATCCGCTTCCACGAGTGGGTCGGTGACTCGTGGGCCGTGCTGTTCTCCCATCCGCGCGACTTCACTCCCGTGTGCACGACCGAGCTCGGCGCGATGGCGGCGATCAAGCCGGAGTTCGACCGCCGCGGCGTGAAGCTCCTCAGCCTCTCCGTCGACCCGCTCGAGAACCACGTCAAGTGGGCCGCCGACATCGAGGACACGCAGGGCCACGCGCCCAACTACCCGATGATCGGCGACCACGACTTCAAGGTCTCCAAGCTCTACGGCATGCTGCCGGCCGAAACGGAAGGCGACCCGACGGCCCGCACCCCCGCGCAGAACCAGACCGTGCGCAGCGTGTTCGTGGTCGGCCCGGACAAGCGGATCAAGCTGATCATCATGTATCCGATGACGACCGGGCGGAACTTCGACGAGGTGCTGCGGGTCGTCGACTCGCTCCAGCTCACCGCCAACCACAAGGTCGCCACGCCGGCCGACTGGCACCCGGGCGAGGACGTGATCATCGCCGGCTCGGTGTCGGACGAGGAGGCGCGGGAGCGCTACCCGGACGGCTGGGACGCCCCGCGGCCGTACATCCGGATCGTGCCCCAGCCCGAGCCGCAGCCCGCCTGAGGCGTCATCGGTCGAGCACGCCCTCGCCCGGCGTGACGAGGCCCGATTCGTAGGCGACGACGACCGCCTGCACGCGATCGCGGATGCCGAGCTTCTGCAGCATCCGCGTCACGTGCGTCTTCACGGTGCCCTCGCTGAGGTACAGCTCGGCGCCGATCTCGGCGTTCGAGCGGCCGCGCGCGATCGCGAGCAGCACGTCGCGCTCGCGCGCGGTCAGCTCGGCGAGCTGGGGCCACTCCTGCCGGCCGTGCATGAAGCGCTCGACCAGCCGGCGCGTGACCTGGGGCGCGAGCAGGGCGTCGCCGCGGGAGACCACGCGCACCGCGTGGACGAGGTCCGGCGGGTCGACGTCCTTGAGCAGGAAGCCGCTGGCGCCCGCCTTCATCGCCTCGTAGACGTACTCGTCGAGGTCGAAGGTGGTGAGGATGAGCACCCGGGCGGGCGATCCGGCCCGCGCGAGCTCCCGCGTCGCCCCCAGGCCGTCCAGGTCCGGCATGCGGACGTCCATGAGGATGACGTCCGGGTGCAGCTCGAGCGCCTGGCGCACTGCCGCGCGGCCGTCCTCCGCCTCGCCGACGACCCGCAGGTCCTCCTGCGCCTCGAGGATCATGCGGAAGCCGCCGCGGACGAGCGACTGGTCGTCGGCGATGAGGACGCGGATCATGGGAGCGGCAGCCGGGCGTGGACGCGGAAGCCGCCGCCCGGGATCGGGCCGGCGTCGAGCGCACCGTCGTACACCAGCACGCGCTGGCGCATGCCGATCAGGCCCTGGCCGGCGCCGGCGGTGCCGTTCGGGCTCCCGCCGTCGTCGGTCACGGTCACCTCGAGCAGGTCGGGCTCGTAGCGGAGGCGGACGGTGGCGTGCGATCCGCGCGCGTGCTTGAGCGCGTTGGTGAGCGCCTCCTGCACGACGCGGTAGGCGGCGAGGCCGACGCCGGGGCCGACCGGGCGGCGCTCGCCCTCGACCTCGACCTGCACCGGCAGGCCGGCGCCGCGGACGCGCTCGACCAGCGCGTCGAGCGCGTCGAGGTCCGGCTGTGGCTCGGACCCCTGATGGTCGCCGTCCGACCGCAGCAGCCCGAGCATGTGCCGGAGGTCGACGAGCGCCGCCTTCCCGGTCGTCCGGATCGTGGCCAGCGCCTCGCGCGCGGCGGCCGGATCGCGATCGATGACCTGCTCGGCGGCGCCCGCCTGCACGACGATGAGCCCGACCGAGTGGGCGACCACGTCGTGCAGCTCGCGCGCCACGCGCGCGCGCTCGTCGGCCACCGCGTCGGCTGCCCTGCGCTCGGCGGCTTCGGTCGCGGCGTGCTGCCGGCGCGCGATCCGGCCGGCCACCCACGGCGCGCCGAACAGGAACGCGATGAAGAGGTAGTCGCCGGTGCTGCTGACCTCGCTCGCCTGCACGCCGATGGCCACCACGGCGCCGGTGGCCAGCAGCCCGGCGACCGACGCGCGGATCGCCAGGTACGCCCCCACCGAGTACATCGAGAGCGCGATCGTCACGACGATGAACACGTAGTCGTTGCCTTCGCCCGCCACTCGGACGAACGCCGCCAGCGACCCGCTGATGACCAGCGCCACGAGCAGCGGCGCGATGCGGCGCCAGGCGAGCGGAAGGGCCATGAGCACGGCCAGCACGAAGCCGCGCGGCTCGCGGTCGATCACCGCGACCTCGACGAGCGAGAGCGCGGCGAGGGTCACCGCCAGGAGAACGTCGGCCCGTCCAGGGCGTTCGCGCTGCATGGACGCGACCGTACCGCCAACGCGCGGCGCCGTCCTGCGACTTGCGGTCGGCTCGGGTCATCCGAAGGTCGCACGTGCGCGCGACCGCAGCCAGTCGAGCCGTGCGGCGGCGAGCCGTAGCTTCGCCGCCCATGAGCCGATCGACGATCCTCCTGCTGGTGCTGGGCGCGGTCGTGGCCGCTTCGGCAGCAACGCGCTCGGTCGACGACGTCGGGATGCGAGTCAAGGCCGAGGGCTCTGCGGGCGTCGACCCGATCCAGATCAAGGGCGGCGGGACTCGCCTGTTGACGGTCGCCGGATCTCGTCGCCCGTGAGCGTGTGGCTGCTTGCGTCTTGGTGCTGCCGGCGAACGTCAACGGCGGCTGGGTAGGGAGGCGAGGGGGCCAGCGGGCCCGGTGATGGCCCGAACTATCCCCGATAAGCCGCGGTTTCCGCGGCTAACTCGGGATAGTTCGCGCGGCGGGTGGCGTCCCAGCCTCCCTACCCGCCGCAGTTGACGGTGGCGAGGGGGCCGGCGTGGCGGGCGATGGCCCGAACTGCGTCGAGTTAGCCCCGGATTCCGGGGCTAACTCGACAAGGTTCGCCGAACTATCCCCGATCACCGTCGGTTTCCGGGGGTAATCCGCGATAGTTCGCGCCCCGGCTGGCTCCCCAGCCTCCCTACCCAGCCGCAGTTGACGTTTCGCCCGACCCGCCGACCACCTCACGGAGAGCGGCAACCTCGGCGCGCAGCTCGGCGACCTCGCGCTCGAGCTGCGCGAGCCGGTCGTCGCCTGGCGGGGGCGGTGGCGCTGGCGCCGGCGCGGCCGACACGGCCGGCGCGGACGCGGGCGGGGCCTCGCCTCCGAGCAGGTGCCCATACCGGTCCTCGCGCTGACCGGGGCGCCGGTCGTAGCGCGCGACGAGGTCGCGCTCGATCAGGCGGTCGACGGTCTCGTTGAGCGCGGCCGAGTCGGGGAAGTGGAACAGGCGCTCGGTGCGCTGGAGGAGCTCGCCGGGGGTCTGGGGGCCGCGCAGGAGCATGACCGTGAGCACGGCCTGCTCCTCCCGGCCGACCTGCAGGGTGTCCTCGAGCAGGTGCCGGTACTTGGCCGCCCGGCTGCTGTGGCCGCCGGAGAGCCGGGTGAAGCGGCGCTGGCTGAGCCGGTAGAGCGCATCGCGGATCGTCGACTCGTCGTAGGCCACGACCGGCTCGCGGTTCGTGCTCTGGTTGCACGCGGCCCGGAGCGCGTTGAGCGTCAGCGGATAGATGTCGGGCGTCGTGCGCTGCTTCTCGAGCAGGCTCCCGAGCACCCGCTGCTCCTCGGCGCTGAGGTCGTACACGCCGCGCAGCCTACGCGGCCTTCCAGGCGAGCATTGCGCTCGCCGCGAGCATCGCCGCGGCCGCCCCCACGACCGCCACGCCGAGCGTGCCCCAGTCGACGACCGATTCGTCGCGCGCCACCGAGACGAGGAAGACCGCCAGCCCGATCGCCTGCGACTGGAGCGGGATGCGGGCGGCGGTCCACGTGCCGTGGGCGGCCACCGAGAGCCACACGCCGCCGTACAGGGCGACCACCGCGGCGGTGATGCGGGCGGTGAGCGGCGTCAGCGTCCACGGCCAGTCGCCGATCGCCACGTCGGGCACCGCGAACACGAGCAGCGCCAGCGCGACCACCACGCCGCCCGCCCCGGCGAGCGCCACCCGGATGCCGCGCGGGAGCGGCGGACCGGTGGCGGGCGCCGCGCGGCGCCGGTTGCGCAGGTACAGGTACGGCACCAGGAGCGGCGTGACGACGTACAGCGCCGCCCAGGCGGCGAACGGCAGGCTGTCCTCGGCGAAGCGGTCGAGGTGCAGCGCGGTCGCGATCGTCGCCATCCAGACGAACAGCGCGATCGCCGGGAAGCCCGCCGCGACCTCCTCCCACGAGGCGCCGAACAGCACGCGGGCGAAGAAGTACGCCCCGCCGGTGTACACCGAGCCCAGGACCATCGCGGTCAGCTCGGGCTGGATCGTCCACGCCCACAGCGTCGCCGTGCGGTCGGGATAGAACGCGAGCAGCTGCGACGCGTCGAGCAGGATCACGACGATGAAGCCCGCCACCCAGCGCGTCAACGCGTCGGTCGGGCGTGGGCTCGATGGTGCGGCTGGCACGCTGGTCATGGCCTCGGGTGTGAATTAACGTCGCGGCGTGGCGACGGTAACGCAGGCGCAGCGCCGACGGTTCATCGGCCGCCGCGAGGAGCTGAGCGCCGTCGACGCCGTGCTCGACACCCTTCGGGCCCCGCTGGCGCGCTGGCTCGTGGTCAGCGGCGAGCCGGGGATCGGCAAGACGCGGCTGCTGGGCGAGCTGGCCGATCGCGCCGCCGAGCGCCGCCATCCGGTCTTCGTGGGCCGCGGCGCCGAGCTGGAGCGCGAGCTGCCGTTCGCGATCTGGATCGACGCGCTCGACGACCACGTCGCCTCGCTCGGCGAGCGGCGGCTCGACGCGCTGGTCGGGGAGCGCGTCGGCGAGCTCGCCCGCGTGCTCCCGTCGGCCGCGCCGGCCGGCGCCGGCGGCCTCCAGGACGAGCGCTTCCACGCGTACCGAGCGGTGCGCGCGCTGCTCCAGGGGCTCGCTACCGGCCGGCCGCTCGTGCTCATCCTCGACGACGTCCACTGGGCCGACGACGCCTCGCTGGAGCTGATCGCCCACCTGCTCCGCCGCCCGCCCGCCGCCTCGCTCCTGGTCGCCCTCGCCTTCCGCGCCGGGCAGGTGCCGAACTCGCTGCTGGCCGTACTTGAGGCTGCGGGCCGGGACGGGCTGGTGACCGACATCCGGCTCGGACCGCTGTCCGAGGCCGAGGCGGGCGCCCTGCTCGGCGCGCCGCCGCGGGCGCCGCTGTACCGAGCCAGCGGCGGCAACCCGTTCTACCTCGAGGAGCTCGCCCGCGCACGGGCCGGCGCAGGCGCGTCGGCCGCGGAAGACGTGCTGGATACGGTCGGCGTGCCGCCGGCGGTGGCCGCCTCGCTCGGCCAGGAGATCCGCGGGCTGCCCGAGCGCTCGCGGCGGCTCGCTTGGGGCGCGGCGGTGGCCGGCGACGCCTTCGACCTCGACCTCGCCGCCGCCGCCGCCGGGCTCGATGAGCCCGAGGCGCTCGACGCCGTCGACCAGCTGCTCGCCGCGCAGGTGGCCGTCCCCGGGAAGGTGGCGCGCCGCTACCGCTTCCGCCACCCGCTCGTACGCCGAGCCGTGTACGACGGGGCCGGCGAAGCGTGGCGGCTCCAGGCCCACGCGCGCGCCGCCGAGGCGCTGGCCGCCTCCCAGCCCGGCGCGCTGGCCGCGCGCGCCCACCACGTCGAGCGCTCGGCGCGGATCGGCGACGAAGCGGCGGCGGCCGTGCTCGAGCAGGCTGGCCACCAGGCCGCCGCACGCGCGCCCGCCGTCGCCGCCCGCTGGTTCGAGGGGGCGCTGCGGCTGCTCGGCCCGCCCACGGGCAGCGACCCCGCGCGGCGCCTCGGCCTGCTCGCGCCGCTGGCGGTCGCGCTGGCCGCTACGGGGCGACTGGAGCGCGCGCTCGAGACGCTGGTCGCCGCGCTCGAGCTCGTCGACCTGCCCGACCTGCGGGTCCGCCTGATCGCAGCCTGCGCGGCGTGCGAGAACCTGCTCGGCCGCCACGGCGCCGCCCACGCCCGGCTGCTGGCCGCGCTCGACGCCCTCGACGACCGCGAGGCCGGCGCCGTCGCCTCGCTGCACGCCGAGCTCGCAGCCGACGCGCTCTACGACAGCGACTTCGAAGCCATGCGCGAGTGGGCCGCCCGCGCGCTCGACACCGCGCAGCGGATCGACGACCGCGGGCTCGAGGTCCTCGCCGGCGCCCTGCTGTGCTTCGCCGAGTACAACCGCGGCGACGCGGCGGCGGCCGAGGCCGCGCGCGAGCGCACCGCGGCACTGCTCGACGCGCTCCCCGACGAGCAGCTCGTCATGCGGCTCGACGCCCCGTACTACTTCGGCTTCGCGGAGTACTTCTGCGAGCACTACGACGACGCCATCCGCCACCTGCGCCGTGGCATCGCGCTCTCCCGCGCCGTCGGCCAGGGGCAGTTCGTGGTGCCGATGATGGTCGGCCTCGCCCATGCCCTGGAGACGCGCGGGAGGCTCGCCGAGGCGGCCGAGACCGCCGACGCCGCGGTCGAGGCCGCGCGCCTCGCCGGCAACCGCCAGGTCGTGGGCTGGGCGCTGGTCGCCGACGCGTGGACGGCCGCGGCGCTCGGCGACGCCGAACGCGCGCGGACGGCGGGCGAGGAGGCGCTGGCGCTACTCGACGGGCTCGACGACAGCGTGCTCACACGCGCGACCTACGCCCATCTCGGCATCGTCTGGATCGACCTCGGCGAGCGCGAGCGCGGCCTCGACTCGTTCCGCGCCGTCGGCCTCCCGGACTTCCCGCTCATCGAACCCGGGCGGCGCGCCTGGCTGTACGCGATCCTGGCGCTCGCCGACGTGGCCCGCGGCGATCGCGCGGCGGCCGAGGCGTGGGTCGCGCGCAGCGAGGAGACCGCGGCCGGCCTCGGCCTTCCCCTGACCGAGGCGTGGGTGCTGCTGGCGCGCGCGGCGCTCGCCCTCGCCGCCGGCGAAGCGGACCGCGGCGCCGACCTCGCGCTCCAGGCCACCGAGCGCGCCGAGGCGGTGCACGCACCGCTCGTCGCCGCCCGCTGCCGCACGCTCGCCGGCCAGGCGCTGGCGGCGGCCGGCCGCCGCGAGGACGGCGTTCGGGAGCTGACCCGCGCGGAGTCCGACCTCGCCGCCCTCGGCGCCGCCCGCGTGCGCGACGAGGCCGCGCGGGCGCTGCGCCGCCTCGGCGAGCGCGTCCCCGGCCGCCAGCGGCGGGGCGGCGGCGAGGGGCTCGACGCGCTCAGCGGCCGCGAGCGCGAGATCGCCGCGCTGGTCGCCGAGGGGCGTACGAACCGCGAGATCGGCGCCGAGATCTTCCTCTCCGAGAAGACCGTCGAGGGGCACCTCACGCGCGTGTTCGCGAAGCTCGGCGTGACCTCTCGCGCCGAGGTCGCCGAGGCGGTCGGCCGCGCCCGCGCGGCCACGCCGTAGCGCACCCGGAACGTCGAGTCGAGGGGGTCTGAGGGGCTGATCCAGGGGGTCCCCTCGTGGTTGTGGCGCGTTGCCGCTGGGAGCGTCACCTGCCATGACGACGCTTGCCCTCCCCGCCGCTCGGACGCGGCACCGTGATGCTCCCCGGGTCCTCGACGCCGAGCGGCTCGGCGACCACCTCGACCGCCTCTACCGAGCCGCCCTCGGCCTTACCGGATCCCCCGCCGACGCCGAGGACCTCGTGCAGGAGGTGTACGTGCGCGTGCTGGCCAAGCCGCGGCTGGTCACGGGGTCCGACGACCTCGGCTACCTCCTGCGCGTGCTGCGCAACACGTTCATCTCCGGCCGCCGCACCGCGGCCCGCCGCCCGGCCACCGCCACCGCCCCCGAGGACTTCGAGCGCTTCGAGGCGAGCGGCGCCGGCCCCGAGCGCGCGGTCGAGGTCCGCGAGCTCTACGCCGGCATCGCGGAGCTGCCCGACCACCAGCGCGACGCGCTCGTGGCCGTCGACCTGCTCGGGCTCTCCTACAAGGAGGCCGCGGCCAGCCTCAAGGTGCCGACCGGCACGATCATGAGCCGCCTGTTCCGCGCCCGCCAGGCCCTCGCGGCGGCCTGACGCGCGCGGGCTGGTCAGCGGTCGGACCCCGGCTGCACAGCACGGCCCCGCGTGGTTTGATTCGCACCATGGCGCTCAGCGGGGGCATCGACCTCGGAGGGACGAAGATCCAAGCCGCGGTGATCGAGGCCGACGGCACCGTCGCCGGCCAGAGCCGGCGACCGACCCCCACGACCGGAGGTCCGGCGGGAGTCGTCGAGGAGATCGCCGGAGCGCTGCGCGAGGCGGCCGGCCAGGCCGGGATCGAGACGTCGTCGCTCGAAGGCATCGGCGTCGGCTCGCCCGGCGTCGTCGACGACGATGCCGGAACCGTGTCCGGTGCCCGCAACCTTCCCGACTGGGAGGGCTCCTTCGACGTACGAGCCGCGCTGGAGCAGGCGTGCGGCGCGCCGGTCTCGCTCGGCAACGACGTGCAGGTGGCGACGGACGCCGAGTTCGCGTTCGGCGTCGGCCGCGCCTACAGCTCGCTGCTCGGCGTCTTCTGGGGCACCGGGGTGGGCGGCGGCATCGTGCTCGACGGGCGCCCCTGGATCGGCCGCGACGCGGCGGGCGAGATCGGCCACGTGGTCGTGCGCCAGGGCGGCGCGCTGTGCGGCTGTGGCCGCCGCGGCTGCATGGAGGCCTACGCCGGGAGAGCGGCGATGGAGGCCCGGGCGCGCCGCCGGTACGACCGCGGAGAGAAGACGGTGCTCTTCAAGATCATGAAGGAGCGCGGCCGGACGCGGCTGACGAGCGGCGTGTGGGCGCGAGCCCTGGACAAGGGCGACCCGGTGGCGAACAACCTGCTCGACCGCGCCGTGCTGGCGCTCGGCGCCGGCGTCGCCTCCGCGCAGAACCTGCTCGACGTCGAGGCGATCGTGATCGGCGGCGGGCTCGGGATCCGGCTCGGTCAGCCGTACGTGGACCGGATCCGCAAGGCGATGATGCCGCACCTGTTCAACGACGAGAGCCCGCCCGCGATCGAGCTGGCGGCGCTCGGCGACCTCGGCGGCGCGATCGGCGCCTCGCTGCTGGTCGGCGCCGCCGCACCGGCTTCTGGCTGACCCCGGTCACCGCTACGCTCGCGACGTGCGCGGGGCGGCGCAGCTCGAGATCGTGCGCCTGCTCGCGGACGCGGGCTCGGTGGACGAGGCAGCGCACGGCGTCCTCGCCGCGCTCGCCACGGAGCTGGGCTGGGACATGGCGCAGCTGTGGGTGGTCGAGGACGACGCCCTGCACCGCGGCCCCTTCTGGACGCGTCCCGACGCCGGCCTGGATGCGTTCGCGCGGGCCTGCGGGCGCCTGACCTTCGAGCCGGCGGTCGGCCTCCCGGGCCGCGTGTGGCAGTCCGGCACGGTCGAGTGGGTCCCCGACTTCGCGACCGGGCCCGACCTGCCGCGCTCCGGCATCGCGGCGGATGCCGACGTGCGCAGCGCGGTCGCGGTCCCCATGGGAGCCGCCGGCTCCCCGCTCGGCGTGATCGAGCTGCTCTCGAGGACCCCGCGCAACCGCGATGCCGAGCAGGAGCAGCTTCTGCGCAGCGCCGCCGGACAGCTCGGGCACTTCGTCGCCCGCGCCCGGGCGGAGGACCTGCTCCTCGCGGCCGAGGAGCGCACCGCCGCGATCTTCGACGCCGCGCTCGACGCCGTGATCACGATGGACCACGAAGGGCGCGTGGTCGCGTTCAACCCGGCGGCGGAGGAGATCTTCGGCTACTCCCGCGACGAGGCGGCCGGGCAGTCGCTCGCCGAGCTGATCGTCCCGCCCGACCTGCGCGAGGCGCACCGCGCAGGGGTCGCACGCTACCTGGCGACCGGCCGGACCACGATCCTCGGCCGCCGCCTCGAGCTGACCGGCAGCCACGCCGACGGCCACACGTTCCCGGTCGAGCTGACCGTGACCCGCCTGGGCGTCCGCGAGCCGCCGCTCTTCGCCGGCTTCCTGCGCGACATCACCCGGCGCCACGAGGCCGACGCCGAGCGCGCCCGGCTCATCGCGGATGCCGAGCGCGAGCGCCGCCGGCTCGCGTTCCTGGTCGACGCCGACCTGCGCCTGGCCGCCTCGCTCGACTACTCGACCGTGCTCGAGGGCGTCGCGCGCGCGGCGGTCCCGCATGTGGCGGATCTGTGCGTCGTCGTCGTGGCCGAGGCGCAGGGCCGGCTGCGACACCTCGCGCTCGCCCACGCCGACCCGGGGCTCGAGCGGACGGCCCGGGAGATCTCCGAGCGCTACCCGCCCGACCCGGCGGCCACGACGGGGATCATCGGCGTGATCCGGACTGGCCGGCCCCAGCTGCTGCCCGACCTCGGTCCCGACGAGTTGCGCGGCCTCGCCTACGGCGACGAGCAGCACGCTCGCGAGCTCGAAGCGCTCGGCCTGCGCTCGGCGCTCACCGTTCCCATCCGGGCGTCGGGTCGCACGCTCGGCGCGATCGCGCTGTTCCGCGGCGCGCCCGGGCGGCCGTTCGGCGCCGACGACCTGGCGGTCGCCACGGCGCTCGCCGCGCGCGCCGGGCTGCACATCGAGAACGCCCGGCTCTACACCGAGCGCTCGCAGGTCGCCCACACGCTCCAGCAGAGCTTCCTGCCCGCCGAGCTGCCGCGAATCCCCGGGCTCGAGGTCGCGGCCCACTATCGCGCCGCCGGCGAGCAGGAGGTCGGGGGCGACTTCTACGACGTGTTCGGATCCGGCGACGGCGCGTGGACCGCATTCATCGGCGACGTCGCCGGCAAGGGCGCGGCAGCGGCTGCCCTCACGGCGCTGACGCGCCACACCCTGTACGCCACGTCGCTGACCGAGACGTCACCCGCGCGCAACCTCGAGCTGCTCAACGAGGCGATGCGCCGCCGCGCGCACACCGGCAGCGCGTTCTGCACCGTCCTCTACGCGCGCCTGCGGCCGGGAGAGCGCGAGACGGCCGTGACGCTGGCGTCCGGCGGGCACCCGTCGCCGCTGATCCTGCGGGCCGACGGCACTGTCGAGCCGGTGCCGACGCCCGGCACGCTGGTCGGGGCGGTCGACGAGGCCACGACCGTCAACCGCGAGACGACCCTCGGGCCCGGTGACCTCATGCTGCTCTACACAGACGGCGCGGTCGAGCTCCGGCGCACCGACCTCGCGTTCGGGCAGCGCGCGCTCGAGCAGGCGCTGCGCGACAGTGTCGGCCGCCCCGCCGAGGAGGTCGTCAGCGCGCTGGCCCGGCGCGTCGACGAGCTCCAGGACGGCTCGCCGCGCGACGACGTCGCGCTGCTCGCGCTGCGGATGCTGCCTCCCGGTTAAGGTCAAAGAGTGGACAGCTCGGATGTAGCGTTCGCCGGCGTGGCCGGCCAGGTCGAGCTCCTGCGCCGCGGCGACGCGACCTCGCGGGAGCTCACCCAGCTGTCGCTCGACCGCATCGCCAGGCTCAACCGCCGCCTGAACGCGTTCAACGCCGTCTACCGCGAGCGGGCGCTGGCCGAGGCCGACGACGCCGACCGGCGGCGGGCGGCCGGCGAACGTGCGCCGCTGCTCGGCGTGCCGATGGCGATCAAGGACGAGGTCGACATCGCCGGCGAGGTGACGAGCCGCGGCACGGGAGGCTTCGACACGGCCGCCGTCGCCGACTCCGAGGTCGTCCGTCGCCTGCGCGAGGCGGGAGCCGTGATCGTCGGCAAGACGCCGATGCCCGAGCTCGGCTTATGGCCGTTCACCGAGTCGGTGACATGGGGCGTGACCCGCAACCCGTGGGACGTGGAGCGCACTCCAGGCGGCTCGAGCGGCGGCTCGGCGGCGGCGGTCGCGGCCGGCCTGGTGCCCGCCGCGCTCGCGGTCGACGGGGCCGGGTCGATCCGCATCCCCGCGGCGTGCTGCGGGCTGTTCGGCCTCAAGCCGCAGCGCGACCGCGTGTCGCGGGCGCCGCACGACGCCGACGAAGCGCACTGGATCTGCGTCGGCACGCTCACCCGCTCCGTGCTCGACACCGCGATCGTCCTCGACGTCATGGCCGGGCCCGGCACGGGCTTCGAGGCCGCCGCCCGCCGCGATCCCGGGCGGCTGCGGATCGCCGTCTCGGAGCGCTTCCCGGCGGGAGTCCAGGGGCGGCTGACGGGCGAGGTCCGCGCCGCGCTCGACCGGACCGTGGACACGCTGCGCTCCCTCGGCCACGAGATCGTCGAGCGCGACGTCCCGGTGCGAGCCGAGGATGTCGTGACGATCGTCGGGCTGATGCTGCGCGGCATCCACGACTTCGTCGGCGAGGTCGAGCGCCCGCGACGGCTGGAGCGGCGCACGCGCGCGCTCGCCCGCCCCGGCGCCCTGATCTCCGACGGCGGAGTTCAACGGCTGCTGGCCCGCGAGCAGGCGATGACCCGGCGCGTCGGCGCGCTGTTCGAAGAGGTCGACGTGCTGCTCACGCCGATGATGTCGGAGCCGGCGAAGCCCGCCCAGGCGATGGAGGGTCGCGGCGCGGTCGCGACGTGGCTGTGGGAGTCGCGCTGGGTCCCGTTCAACGTGGTCTGGAACGCGACCGGCCAGCCCGCCGCCTCGGTCCCCGCCGGCTTCTCGGCGGGCGGGCTCCCGCTCGCCGTCCAGCTCGTCGGCCGCGAGTCCGACGAGGCGACCCTGCTCTCGCTCAGCGCCCAGCTCGAGGCGGCCCGCCCGTGGGCGGACCGCCGCCCGCCGGTCTCCTAGATTCGCCCGCGCGCCAAATCGATGAGCCGGCCGAGGATGCGTGCGCCGTCGGCGCGCAGCCCGTTGTGGTCGTACTCGTTGGTGATCCACGGCCGCAGCCCGGGGATCTGCGCGGCGGTCTGCTCCGAGAACTCGCGCTCGACGTACGGGTCGTCCGCGTAGATGGCGGCCGCCGCGGGAACTTCGTTGGCGGCCAGCCGCTCGGCGTCGTAGAGCCGGGGCCACTCGTGCTCGGCGAGGATCTCCGCTGCCTCGCGCAGCGGCGCCAGCGCGCCGTAGTCCTCGAACATCCACGGGAAGACGTGCTCGCCCGTGAACAGCTCGGGGCGCTCCTCGTAGACGTCGGGGAGCAGGCGGTCGGCTGACCAGCGCGTCCTGCCGCCGTCCGCGTAGCTCGCCTCGTGGATGACCGCGTAGATCGGGTTGCGAGCAAAGGGGGTCGCGGCCAGGGCGTCGTGGAGGAAGGCGGGCGATTCGGGCGGGAGCTCGAGCAGGTGGTGGAGTTCCTCGGCGCCGTCGCTCATCCCGAGCACAGACCCGAACTGGCGCACGCGGCGGGGCGTGAGGTGGTCGCCGTCGGGCAGCCTGAGGTCGAGCTCGTGCAGGTGCAGCACCCGCTCGCGGTCCTCCGGGTAGCGCTCGAAGTAGCGCTCGTTGCGCTCGAGCGTGCGCCGGTAGGTCGCCGTGTAGACGTCGTCGACGTCGCGCCCCACGGGCGGCAGGCCGCCGGTGATGAACGCCTCGGCCAGTCCCTCGGGCGCCAGCGACAGGTACGTCGTCGTGCAGAAGCCGCCGAAGCTCTGCCCGAGCACGCTCCAGCGCTCGACGCCGAGCGCGCGGCGGACGTGCTCGGCGTCGCGCACGATCGAGTCGGCGCGGAAGTGGCGCAGGTAGTCGGCCTGCTCGGCGGGCGTGAGCCCAGTCAGCAGCCCGACCGGCGTCGAGCGGCCGGTGCCGCGCTGGTCGAGCATCAGCACGCGGTAGTCCTCGAGCGCGCGAGCGAGCCATCCCGGGCCGCTGGGAGTGCGCGTCGGGCGCGGCGCCTCGTAGCCGGGGCCGCCCTGGAGGAACACCAGGTACGGGCGGTCGGCGCCGTCCACCGCGGCCACCTCGCGTGCGAACACCGTGATGGTGGCGCCGTCGGGCTCGTCGTGATCGAGCGGGACGGCGAACTCGTGCTCGGCGAAGCGCATGCGCGCGAGCTTGACAGGAACCGCACGCCCCTGAGAGCGTCGGCGCGGCGATGACCGTCGAAGGACTGAACCCGGGCTCGGAGTTCGATGGCTATCGCATCGACCGCGTCATCGGGCGCGGCGGCATGGGCGTCGTCTACGCCGCCACCGAGCTCGCGCTCAGCCGGTCCGTGGCCCTGAAGGTCATGTCGCCGTCGCTCGCCGGCGACGCGCAGTTCCGGGCGCAGTTCCAGCGCGAGTCGCGGCTGGCGGCCGCGATCGGACACGCGCACGTGGTGCCGGTCTACCGGGCGGGCGAGGCCGGCGGCCGCCTCTTCCTTGCGATGCAGCTGATCGACGGGCCGAGCCTCGACACCGTCGTCCCGCTTCCCGTCGACCGTGCCGTGCGGATCCTCGGCCAGGTCGCAGCGGCGCTCGACGCCGCGCACTCGCTCGGGCTCGTGCACCGCGACGTCAAGCCCGGCAACGTGCTGCTCGCCGCCGGCGACCACGCCTACGTGACCGACTTCGGGCTGGCGATCGCGCACAGCGATCACGTCGTCCAGACCGCGCCCGGTGAGGCGGGCGACTTCGCCGGCTCGCTGGATTACATGGCGCCCGAGCGCATCATGGGCGCCGCCGGCGACGCGCGCGCGGACATCTACGCGCTCGGCTGCCTGCTCTACGTGACCCTCACCGGGCGGGTGCCGTACCCGCGTGACTCGCCGGCGAGCACGCTGTTCGCCCATATCAACGACCCGGTGCCGGTGCTCCCGCCGGACTTCGCGGTGTTCGACAGCATTCTTGCCGTCGCGATGGCGAAGGACCCGCGCGAGCGGTTCGCGACGGCGGGCGGGTTCGCCCTCGCCCTCGGCGTTCCCGCGCCCGTCGCGGCCTCGCCGGTGGTCGCCGCTCCGGTTCCCGCGCCGCCGCCGCCGACCAGCGTCACCGTGTACGCGTCCGGCTACGAGCCGCCGCCGCTCGCGTCCGCGCCGCGGCGTCGCTGGCGGTGGCTGCGGCTGCGGCTGCGGCGACGGCCGGCCGCGCCGCCCGCGCCGCAGCCGGCCCTCCCGGTCCCCGCGACCAACGGGCAGAGCCCGAGCGTGAGGCAGAGCACCGACCGCCTCGAGGAGGCCCGGCGCCGCGCCGCGGCGGTGCGTCTGCCGGTGAACCCGACGTTCCGCTACGTCCACCACCCGTTCGCCGCCCAGGAGGAGGACGGGCTCCCGCTGCTCGGCAACGAGGAGGTCGTGCTCGCGCTCGTCGAGCGCATCATGCACTCCAACGGCGGCGCCTTCCTGCTCACCGGGTTCCGCGGCGTCGGCAAGACAACCGTCATCCTCAGCGCGCTCGAGCACCTGCGGGCGGAGATCGGCAAGGACGCGGTCGTGCCGGTGTTCCTCAACGTCGCCCGGCCGAAGTCGACCGAGGAGCTGCTGTTCGAGGTCATCCGGCGGCTGTACGAGGCGCTCGACGACGGTGGCGTGCTCGAGCAGCTCGACGAGGAGGTCCGGCGCCAGCTGATCCTCGCGTACCGGCGCACGTCGCTCTCCTTCACCCAGACGCAGGACTCCGCGAATGAGCGCACGCGCGGGGTCGGCTTCGGCATCCCGCTCCCGATGCTCGACGCGTTCAAGGTCGACCTCTCGGGCAAGACGACCGACTCGCTGGCCATGGAGGCGTCGTTCCTCGCCTACTCGGCGGCCGACGTCGAGCACGACTTCCTGCGCATCGTCTCGCTCTTCCGCCGTCACGGGACGCCCGAGACGCGCTGGAACGGCAAGATCGTCGTCGTCATCGACGAGCTGGACAAGCTCACGGTCTCGGACGAGGGCCGCACCAGCCTCGACAACCTGGTGAGCGGGCTCAAGAACCTGCTCACGACCTGGGGCGTGCACTTCGTCTTCATCGCCGGGCCCGACCTGCACGACCTGTCGATGCGCCACAGCCATCGCGGCAACAGCGTCTACGACAGCGTGTTCGGCTGGCAGCTGTACGTGCCGTGCGTCTGGCAGGCGACCGACCGGCTGCTGGAGAGCACGATGACGGACGGCTGGGAGCAGCGCCCGGAAGTCGCCTCCCTGCCCGACTACCTGCGGTTCAAGGCCCGCGGCGTCCCGCGCCTGCTGCTCATGGAGCTGAACTCGCTCGTCGAGTGGGACGGCGGGCGCCCCTGCCTCACGCTGCGCACGCCCGACCGCGCGCGGATCGAGTTCTACGCGGGGGTCGAGCGCGTCCTGGCCGAGTTCACCGGCCCCGGCCCTGGCCACGCGTTCGCCGTCGCGATCGACGAGGACCGCTGGCGGATCGGCGCCTACTACGTGACCGACTGGATCCTGCGCACGCTCGGCCGCACCTTCACCGCGCGGGACGTCATCCCCCGGGACGACGCCGAGGACGACGACGCGCTCGACCCGCTGCTCGTGCTCGTGCCGGAGAAGGTCGAGGCGCTGCTCGACCACCTCGTGACCCACGGCTACGTCGTCCGCGTCCGCAGCCTCGGCGCCGACGAGCGCCACTTCGGCGACGTGCCCGACGCGCAGGTCGCCGTGTACAAGCTCGCCGACGACGTCGTCGCCAAGCTCAGGGCCTTCGCGCGCGACAACGTGCAGGAGCGGGCCGACCTGCTCGCCGACGGCGGCGGCGAGATCGCGGCGCAGCCCTGGGAGTCGACCCGTCCCGGCGACGTCGTGGGCGGCGGTCGCTACGAGCTCCAGGAGGAGATCGATCGCGGCGGGATGGGCCGGGTCTACACCGCTCGCGACCGCCAGCGCGGGCAGACGGTGGCGGTGAAGATGCTCGACGTCCCGGGGCTGGAAGGCGACGAGACGATGCGCGCGCGGTTCGTGCGCAAGGCGCAGATCGCCAAGGCGCTCGAGCACCCGAACATCGTCCCGACGCTCGACATGTTCACCGAGGACGACGGCCGCCTGGGCATCGTCATGGAGTTCGTCAGCGGCACGTCGCTCAAGCAGCTGATGCGCCAGGTCCGGCTCGAGCCGAGCGATGCCGTGGCGATCGCCGCCGCGCTGCTCGACGCCCTCGACTATCTGAGCGAGCACGACGTCGTGCGGCTCGACCTCAAGCCCTCGAGCATCATGGTCCGCGGGAAGACGGACCCCGTCATCGTCGACATCGGGCTCGCCAAGCACGAGAGCAGCGCGACGAAGATCACGGAGAGCGGCGACCCGCTCATCGGCACGCCCGCCTACCTCGCACCCGAGGTGATCACCGGCGCCGCCGTCGACGGCCGCGCCGACATCTACTCGGTCGGGATGCTGCTGTGGGAGATGCTGGCCGGCCAGCCGGCGCGCCAGCCGGGCGAGCTGTTCGAGGTGCTGCGCCGGGCGGTCGCCGAGGACGTGAACGTCGAAGCGCTCTCGATGGCGTCGCCCGAGCTGCGCGAGGTGATGGGAACGATGCTGGCCCGCCAGCCCGAGCATCGCTGGCAGACGGCGGGCCTGGCGCGCGGGGCGCTGCTGCAGGTGCCGGAGGTCGTCAGTTTCCAGGTAGCCCCTGATGGGCACGCTTGAAGCGGTGCCGCGTTCGATCCGAGCTCTTGCGACAGCCGCGCTGCTGCTGGCCCTCTGGCCGGCCGCCGCTGGCGCCAAGCCGCCTGCCCCGGGCGCACCCGGCGAGCGGCACACGTGGGCGCCCGCCGACAAGCAGGGCTTCGGCGGCGCCGTGCAGCTCGGCAGCCCGGTCTGGTTCACGCTCCGGCAGACCGAGCTGACGGAGATCTACTACCCCGACCTCTCGACGCCGAGCCTGCGCGACCTGGAGTTCGTGGTCGCCGACGGGCGGCGGCTGGTGGGGCGCGGAACCGTGCAGCCGGTCGCCGGCTCGCTCACCTACCGCCAAGTGCTGCGCGGGACCGGCTGGCGGCTCGAGGCGACCTGGATCACCGACCCGCGCCGCGCGACCGTCCTCGCCCGCGTCCGCTTCAACTCGTTCTCCGGCCGGCCGCTGAAGCTCTTCGTGCTCGCCGACCCGGCGCCGGGCAACGACGGCGACGACGACCTCGGCTTCTCGCGGCCGTCGGCGCTGGTGGCCTCCGACGACACCGTGGCCTCGGCGATCCGCGCGACGCCCGCGCTCCGGCGCACGACCAGCGGCTACGCGGGCACCGCCAGCGACCCGCGCGCCGACCTCGAGGACGGCGACATCGACGCCCAGTACGACGCGACCGCCCCCGGCAACGTCGTGCAGGCGGCGGAGACGAAGCTCGACGGCGTCCGCCGGCGCGACCTCACGCTGTCGATCGGCTTCGGGCCCAACGCCGCCGCGGCGCGGCAGGCGGCCACCGGCAGCCGCTTCGCGCCCGCCGCTCGCCGCTACGCGAACGGTTGGGTGGGATACCGCCAGTCGGTGCGCCGCCCGCCGAAGCCGGTGCGCGGCTCGCAGCACATGCGCCGCCTCTACCAGCAGTCGCTGATGGTGCTCGCGGCGGCGGAGGACAAGGCGCACCGGGGGGCCTCGATCGCGTCGCCGAGCATGCCGTGGGTGTGGGGCACGCTCACGCTCGAGAACCGTCCCGACTCCGGCCCCTACCACCTCGTCTGGCCGCGCGACCTCTACCACGTCGCCACCGCGCAGGCCGCGGCCGGCGACCGGCCCGCCGCCGAGCGCCTGCTCGACTTCCTGTGGCGCGTGCAGAAGCCGGACGGCTCGTTCTGGCAGAACACCCGGGTCGACGGCGTGCCGCGCTGGATGACCGAGCAGATGGACCAGGTCTCGCTGCCGATCGTGCTCGCCTGGTGGCTCGGCCGCAACGGCGCGACCGACTGGGCGCACGTGCGCCTGGCGGCCGACTACGTCGTCGCGGGTGGTCCGGACGAGCGACAACGAGCGCTGGGAGAACCAGAGCGGCTGGTCGCCGAACACGATCGCGGCCGAGATCGCGGGCCTCGTGTGCGCCGCCGCCATCGCGCGCGCCAACGGGGACACGGCGCGGGCCGCCACGTACGAGGCGACGGCCGACGCCTGGCAGCAGCAGGTCGAGAGCTGGACCGCGACGACCAACGGCCCGTACTCGCCGCGGCCCTACTACGTGCGCGTGACCAAGGACGGCAACCCGAACGACGGCACGACCTACTCGCTCGGCGACAACTTCCCGCGCCCGGTCGACGAGCGCGAGATCGTCGACAACTCGTTCCTCGGCCTCGTGCTCTTCGGGGCCAAGCGCCACGACGACCCGGTCGTCCTGAACTCGCTCGCGGTGGGCGACTCGCAGCTGCGGGTGCGGACCCCGAACGGCCCGGTCTGGTACCGCTTCACCTACGACGGCTACGGCGAGACGGCCACCGGCGCCGACTGGAACATCTTCCCGACCGCCGAGCGCCAGACGTTCGGCCGCCTGTGGCCGCTGCTGACCGGCGAGCGCGGCGAGTACGCGCTGATCGCCGGCCGCAGCGCCCGGCCACACCTGCGCACGATCGCCCGCACCGCCAACGACGGGCTGCTGCTGCCCGAGCAGGTGTGGGACGGCCGGCCCCCGGTCAACGAGCCGGCCGGCGAGGGCACGCGCTCGGCGACCCCGCTCGCCTGGACCCACGCGCAGTTCGTCCGCCTCGCCTGGTCGATCGCCCGTGGGCGGCCGGTCGAGCGGCCCTGCATCGTCGCCGAGCGCTACAACACCGGCGGCTGCTGAGCTCCGGCGCTACGCGGGCGACGCCAGCTTCGCCTGCCCGTTGCCCTCCACGGCCTTCTGCGGCTCCGCGGCGGGCTGCTGCAGCGCCGCCGCCGCGTCGATGAACGGCTTGACCACGTCGATCGGGAGCGGGAAGACGACCGTGGAGTTGTGGGTCGCCCCGATCTCGGTCAGCGTCTGGAGGTAGCGCAGCTGGAGCGAGGCCGGGTTGCCGGCGATCACGTCGGCGGCGTCGCGCAGGCGCTTGGACGCCTGGAACTCGCCCTCGGCGTGGATGATCTTCGCCCGCCGCTCCCGCTCGGCCTGGGCGCCGAGCGCCATCGCGTGCTGCATCGCGGTGGGGATCTCGACGTCCTTGATCTCGACCGTGGTGACCTTGATCCCCCACGGGTCGGTGTGCTCGTCGATGATGTGCTGGAGCGCCTCGTTGAGCTGCTCGCGCTCGGACAGCAGCATGTCGAGATCCGCCTTGCCGAGCACGGAGCGCAGCGTCGTCTGGGCGATCTGGGAGGTGGCGACGAGATAGCGCTCGACGTCGACCACCGCGCGCGGGGCGTCGATCACGCGGAAGTAGCAGACCGCGTTGACCTTGGCCGGGACGTTGTCGCTGGTGATCAGGTTCTGCGGCGGGATGTTGAGCGTGACCGTGCGCAGGTCGATGCGGACCATCCGGTCGACGCCGGGGATGAGCAGGATCAGGCCCGGGCCCTTCTCCCCCAGCAGGCGGCCCAGCCGGAAGACGACGGCGCGCTCGTACTCGCGCAGGATCCGGATCGAGGAGGCCGCCAGCGTGAGGGCCGCGGCCAGGAACGTCCCGACGAGGATCAGCGCGATCGTGACACCGTTCATGACATCAGCTCCCATTCCTCGGCGCGGCGGACCGACAGCGTCAGCCCGTGGACGCGCTCCACGACGACGTGCTCGCCCTCGCGCGGCGGCGGCTCGCCGTCGTCCCACGAGCGGCGCGCGCGCCACAGCTCGCCGGCGACCAGGACGTCGCCGACCGGCTCCACCGAGTGGCGCACCACGCCGACCCGGCCGACCAGCCCGTTGCTCGGCCGGCGGCGGCTCACCGCCAGCGCCTTGCGGCCCGCGATCGCCACCAGGGCGGCGACGACGAGCGCGACCGGCAGCACGAGCGCGAGCGCCACGAGCAGGCTCCCTCCCGCGGCCTCGACGGCCATCACGCCGCCGGCGGCCAGGGCGAGCACTCCGGCGATCCCGAGCAGGCCGTAAGAAGCCAGGTGCGCCTCGGCGACGAGCAGCGAGGCACCGGTAACCAGCGACGCGAGGATCAGCGCGGTCATGGCTCGGCTCCTTGGGGTGATGGTACTCCCCCGCCATTTCCGGCACGATGGGTGTGGTGCTCATCGACATCGCCAGCGGGGTGGTGCTGCTCGGGGGCGCGGGCGCGTGTCTGGCGGCGGCCGTCCGGCGGCGCGCCTCGGTGGCTCCCGTCGCGTTCGCGGCGGCGATGGTCGCGGCCATCTTCGAGGACGGCCTGGTCGTCGCCTGCGCGCTCGCGGCGGCGGGCGCGGCCGCCCTGGTGCTCGACCGCTCGGCGTCGGTCACGCTGCTCTCGTGGCTCGACGCGGCGCTGGCCGGCACGGCCGTGGCGGCGGTTACCGTCGCGCTCGGCGGCCACGCCGCGCCGGCTGTCGCCGCCGGCGGCGCGGTCGGGGCGCTGGCCCTGAGCCGCTGGCAGCCCGGGTGGGCGCTGCCGGTGGCGATCGGAGGGCTCGGCGGGCTGGCCTGCGGCCCGGTCGGGGCGCCGCTCGCCGCCTTCGGGCTGGCCGGCGCGTCGTGGCTGCGCGAACCGCCGGCCGAGCCGGGACCCGAGTTCAGCCGCGTCGTCCTCACCGCGATCCTCATCGGCGCCTTGGCCGCGCTCGTCCTGCTCGGCGTCGGCCAGTTCACCGAGCTCGACGAGGTCGCGGTCGGCCTGGCCATCGCCACCGTGCTGGCGGGGATGGCGCGCGCCGGGCTGACCGTGACGGCCCGCTTGCGTGAGAGCCATCACCAGGCGGTGACCGACGACCTCACGGGGCTCGGCAACCGGCGCCATCTCGTCGACCGGCTCGGCGCGGCGATCGAGTCGGCGTCCGCGCGGGACGGCACGCTGGCGCTCCTGCTCGTCGACCTCGACGGCTTCAAGGAGCTCAACGACACGCTCGGCCACTCGGCGGGGGACGAGGTGCTGCGGCAGATCGGCCCGCGACTCGCGCAGATCCTGCGCGAGCAGGACACGCTCGCGCGGCTCGGAGGCGACGAGTTCGCCGCCGTGCTGGCGCCGGGCGACGAGGCCATCGCGAGTGCCGCGGGGTTGCGGCTGCGCGCCGCGCTCGAGCGGTCGTTCGCCGTCGGTGGCATCCGCGTGCACGTGGACGCCAGCATCGGCATCGCGCTCTTCCCGCAGCATGCGCGCGACGCGCTGGGGTTGCTCCAGCGCGCAGACGTGGCGATGTACGAGGCCAAGCGGATGCACACGGGGCACGAGGTCTACCTCGCCGCCCGCGACCACCACAGCCGCGACCGGCTGCTGCTGATCGGCGAGCTGCACAGCGCCCTCCAGGCCGGCCAGCTCGTCCTCTACTACCAGCCGAAGGCGGACCTGCGGACGGGCGCGATCACCGGCGTCGAGGCGCTCGTGCGCTGGGACCATCCCGACCGCGGGTTGCTCGGCCCGATGCACTTCCTGCCGCTGGTGGAGCAGAGCGGGCTCACGCGCGCGTTGACGAGCTTCGTGCTCGACCGCGCCCTCGACGAGATCGGCGAGCGCCGCCGGCGCGGCTTCGATCTCACGGTGGCGGTGAACCTCGGCCCGGCCGACCTGCTCGACCTCGGGCTGCCGTCGGAGGTCGAGCGGCTGCTGGAGCTGCGCGAGTTCCCGCCCGAGCATCTCATCCTCGAGGTCTCCGAGGACGTGGTGATGGCGGACGTCGAGCGCACGGCGGACGTGCTCGACGGGCTGCGGGCGACCGGCGCGCAGACGGCGCTCGACGACTTCGGGGCGGGCCACGCCGCGCTGTCGCACCTGAAGCGGCTCAAGCTCGACACGCTCAAGATCGACCGCGGGTTCGTGATGCGGCTGAGCGAGGACAAGCGTGACGCGGCGATCGTGCGCTCGCTCGTCGAGCTCGGGCGCCGGCTCGAGATGGGCGTCGTCGCCGAGGGCGTCGAGGACCTCGCGGCCTGGCAGGCGCTGGCGGGCTGGGGCTGCCACGAGGCGCAGGGCCACCTGCTCGGCCGCCCGATGCCGGCCACCGAGCTGACCGCCTGGCTGCAGCGGCTCGCGCAGGAGCGGCCGGGCACGCCCGACCCCCGGGTGTGGGCCGCGCTGCGGAGGTAGCTCAGACGCGCTGGGCGCCGGGCCGGCCGGCCTGGATCGCGAACGTCGCCTGAGTGCTCACCGCGGCGGCCGGGTCGGTCGCGTCGTCGACGACCCGGAACTGCGCCACGCAACGGTCGCGCGTGAGCTCGACGACGACGTATCCGCGTTGCGTGCTGTCGGCGTAGCGCACGTGCGAGTTGTCGGCACGGATGGCGTCCATCCGGCTCTGCGGAGGCCCTGTGGATGAGACCGACGTGCCGCACAGCTCGGTGGCCACGACCGGGCTCCGTGCCTCGCCGAACCGCAGCTTGAGGTCGGACACCACGTTCGCGTGCAGATCGCCGGTCAGCACCACGCAGCTGCGGATGCGGTGGTCGTGCGAGCGCATCGAGCAGCCGGTTGCGAGCCGCGTGGTAGCCGTCCCAGCTGTCCGTGCCCCAGCGCCGGCGGCCGCTGAAGACCCTGGCCGTGCGCGCGACCACGGTCTGCTGGGCCAGGAGGTTCCACCGGCCCGGGACGGCGCGCACGCCGTTCTCGAGCCAGCGCTCCTGCGCCATGCCCAGCATCGTGCGGCCTGGCGCGAACAGCTCCCGGCAGCGGCGGTCGACGAGCCGGGAGCCGCCGCGGCCGGGCCGCGGGCACGCCTGCGGCGTGCGGAACTGCCGGCCGTCGAGGACGTGGAAGCGCGCCAGCGTGCCGATGTCGAAGCGCGCGCGGAGAAGCATCGCGCCGCCGGCAGGCCGGGCCGTCTCCGGCAGCGGCATGTGCTCGAAGTAGGCGCGGTACGCGGCCGCGCGGCGGGTCAGGAACTGCGGATCGAGACTCTCCGAGCGGTCGCGCGCGTAGTTGTTGTCGACCTCGTGGTCGTCCCACGTGACCAGCCAGGGCACGGCGGCGTGGAGCCGCTGGAGATCCGGGTCGGTCTTGTACTGGGCGTGGCGGATCCGGTACTCGGCGAGCGTCCGCGCCTCGCCGCCGACGTGGGTGCGGGGCCGCGCGATGGCGGAGGTCGACTCGTAGATGTAGTCGCCGAGGAAGACCATGAGGTCGAGCTCCTCGTCGGCCGCGTGACGGTGGGCGGCGTAGAAGCCGTGCTCGAAGTTGTGGCAGGAGGCGAACGCGAAGCGCAGGCGTTCGGGCGTCGCCGTGGCGGCCGGAGCCGTGTGCGTGCGGCCGGTCGGGCTCACCTCGCTCCCGGCCATGAAGCGGTAGAAGTACGAGCGGCCCGGCTCGAGCCCCGTGACCTCGACGTGGACGCTGTGGGCGTCGGCGGCCACGGCGTCGACGCTGCCCGACTGCGCCAGTCGTGAGAACTGCTCGTCGTGCGCGACCTCCCACCGGACGGGGATGCTCTCCGGCCCGAGCCCGCCCCCGTTCAGGGGGTCCGGCGCCAGCCGCGTCCACAGCACGACGCCCGTCGGCCGCGGGGCACCGGAGGCGACGCCGAGCGAGAAGGGGAACGCTGGGAACATGGCGTGGTCCTACCCAGGTCGCGCCCCCCGCTCGCGACGGGCCGGAGTCGCGGTATGACAGGCTGTGAGGAGAGCATGGCCGACCTCGAGCGCCTCCACTTCACCGACTCCGACGAGGCGAACGAGCTGATCGCCCGCGATCCGCTCGCCCTGCTGGTGGGCTTCGTGCTCGACCAGCAGGTCACGGTCCAGAAGGCGTTCTCGGGGCCGCTCGAGATCCGTGAGCGCCTCGGCGGCCTCGATGCGGGTCAGCTCGCCGCGACCGATCTCGAGCCGGTATTCCGCGAGCGGCCGGCGATCCACCGCTTCCCCGGCTCGATGGCCAAGCGCGTGCAGGCCCTCGCCGCGCACGTCGAGGAGCGCTACGACGGCGACGCCGGCCGCGTGTGGGGCGACGCGCAGACGTCCGAGGAGCTGCGCGCCAACCTCGCGGCGCTGCCCGGCTTCGGCGAGATGAAGGTCAAGGCGCTGGGCGCGGTGCTGGCGAAGCGGTTCGGCGTCGAGCTCGCCGAGCCGCTGGTCCCGGAGCATCCGACCCTCGGCGACGTGGACTCGCGGGAGGCCCTCGCCGAGTACCAGGCGGGCAAGCGCGCGCACAAGGCGGCGATGCGCGCTCAGGCCCAGGCGTAGCCGGTCCGGAATCCGGTCTGGCCATACGGCCAGGGTTGGGGGCTGGACGCAGCCCGTGCGGCGCCCCACCATCCCACCACTATGGAGGGAATCGCACGGAGGGGTCCGGGCGCGGCCATCGCAACGGCCGCCGCACTCTGTCTCACACTGCTGGTACCGGCCGGGGCCGGTGCCCACGAGATCGTCAAGGGGCCGCTCGTCAGCGGCGTTCCGCAGGAGGGGCAGACGCTCACCGCCATCGCCGAATGGACCGGCGCCCAGGCCACGCCCGCCTGGAAGTGGCAGCGATGCAATGTCGTCGACAAGACGTGCACTGTGATCAAGGGCGCAACCGAGCCCACCTACGTGCTGACCGCCGCCGACGTGGGGTTCGTGCTGCGCGTTCGGCTGATCCTGACCGCCCCGCACGGCGTGACCGCCAAGCGCTCGAAGCCCACGAGCGTCGTGCAGCCGATGACCGCGCCGCCTCCGCCGACTGAGCAGACCGGGGAGCCGGAACCGGAGCCGGGGGACCCTGCGCACGAAGACCCGTGGGGTGATCCGGCCGCTCCCAACTCGTTCGACCCGCCGGCGAATCCCGTGCTCACGTCGACGCCCGCCGGCGCCCCGAGCCTCCGCGTCATGAAGCCGTTCCCCGTCGTGCGGATCAGCGGCCGGCTGACCGCCTCGGGCGCCGAGATCACGCGGCTCACCGTGCGCGCGCCGCGCGGGGCCTCGATCGCCTCGCGGTGCAGCGGCACTTCGTGCCCGGTCCGCAGCTTCGCGCGGGCGGCGCAGCTCGGACGGCTGCGCGCGTTCGAACGGCACCTGCGCGCCGGCACGCGGCTGAACATCGTCGTGCGCAAGCCGAAGCGGATCGGCAAGTGGACGACGATCACCATCCGGCGCGGCGCTCCGCCGCGACGGGTCGATCGCTGCTCCTATCCCGGCAAGAATCAGCCGGCTGCCTGCCCCGCGACATGACCCCGGTGCTGCGCGACGACCAGAGACGCCGAGTGCGGGCTCGCCGGCGCGTCCTGGGAGCCGCGACCGTCGTCGCCTTCGGCGTCGCGTTCGGCGTCGCTGCCGCCTTCGCGGGTGAGGACGTGCCGCCGACGCCTCGGTCCGTGCCTGAAGCGGTGATCGTCGGCGAGGAGTCCTCGGCCGCCATCCCGCAGTCCGGGCGCCTGGGTGCCGTGGCCGGCTTGCCGGAGCCGCCGCCCGCGCCGCGGCCCCGGCGCGCTCCGCGACTGGCCCCGCCGGTGATGGTCAGCGAGCCGGTGGTGCCGACGAGCACGCCGTACGAGCCCGCGGCGCCTTCCCCCGCTCCGGCGCCGGCTCCGGCCCCGGCTCCGGCCCCCGCACCGGCTCCGGCCCCCGCACCGGCTCCGGCGCCGGCTCCCGCTCCGGCGCAGACGTTCGACTCGCTCGGCGGCTTCGACTCCTCGGGATCGCCGTGATCAGCGGCAGAGCCGTTCGCTTCGCTGTCGCGGTCGTCGCCGCCGCCGCGCTGGCGATCGCTGCCGGTTCGTGGGCGGGCAACCGGCTCGCGGATCCGGAGGAACCCGCTGCACCGCCGCCGCCTCCTCGCGCGGTCGAGCGTGGGACCGGCGAAGCTCGTCGTTCCCGCCGGGTGGCGGTCGATCCCGCTCGAGCGCTCCGGCGTGGCGGGGCTCGATCCGGAGCGAGCCGTCGCCTTCGCGCCGGCGGGCCGCACCTCGACGCCGATCGTCGCCGAGTTCGGTCCCGTGACCGACGCGTCGCTGCTGCCGCCGGTGCTCGGCGCGGCCTTGCTTCGCCCGACGTCGCCGCCGGACGACACACGGCTCGGGGGCCACCCGGCGTGGCTCTACCGCGCGGTCGGGAGCGAGCGGCTCGACCTGACGGTCCTCACGACGACCGCCGGCGTGCTGGCGATCGGCTGTCCCGCCGGCCACAAGTGCACGAAGCACATCGACGCCGCCGGCGTACCGGGGGCGACGACGCTCGTCCCGTCCGCTTCCCTTGCGCTCGGGCTCCGGCTTCCCACCGTGGTCGAGCGGCTCGACCGCAACCGCCGCGCGCACCGCGCCGCGCTCGCCCAGGCCAACGCACTCTGGCGCCAGGGCCGCCTCGCCCGGCGACTGAGCGCCGACCACGCCGCCGCGGCGGACGCCCTCCGCCCGTCGGCGGGCACGGCCGGGCAGCGGCTGCTCGCGAGCCTGACCGGCACCGCGACCGCGTACAGCGCGCTCGCGCGCGCCGCCTCGAACCACTGGCGCAGCCGCTTCATCGCGGCTCGGCCAGAGGATCCGGCGGTCAGAGGCGGCACTCACCGCCGCGCTCGCCATCGCGCCGGAGCCGCGCGCCGCTCCGCCGCTCCCACCGAAGCCTGAGCCTGCCATCTCCATCCCGGACATCCCGGCACCCGGCGGCGTCTCGCTGCTGCTGTTCGCCGCCCTCGCGCTCCTGGCCGCCGCAGCCGGAGTCGCGATCGGCACCACAGGCGCGGTCGCGCGCTTGCGCCAGCTGATGGACTAAGCGGACTAAGTCCGCTAGCCTTCGGGCCATGGACGCCGTCTCCATCCACGAGGCCAAGACCCAGTTCTCCCGACTCGTCGCTCGAGCTGAGGCGGGCGAGGAGATCATCGTGCGGCGCGGGCCAACCCCGGTCGCCAAGATCGTCGGCTACCGCGCCCCGACGGCGCCCCGCACTCCGGGAGCGCTCAAAGGTCAGATCGTCATCGCAGATGACTTCGACGAGACGCCGACCGAGTTCGCCGAGTACACCGCGTGAGCCGGCTGATCGTCGACACCCACGCTCTGCTCTGGTGGCTGGCCGACGACCCGGGGCTCTCCAAGGACGCGCGGGAGGCGATCGCCGACCCCGACAACGAGCCGCTCGTGAGCGCGGCGAGTGTGTGGGAGATCGCGATCAAGCGCGCGCTCGGCAAGGTCGAGGCGCCCGACGACCTGCCGTCGGTCATCGTCGATGCCGGCCTTGCCTGGTTGCCGGTGACCGCGGCACACGCCTGGCACGTGGGTCGCTTACCGCCGCGCCATCGCGATCCGTTCGATCGCCTGCTCGTGGCCCAAGCGATCGTCGAGCGACTCCCGGTCGTCACCCGCGACCCCACCTTCGCGGACTCCGGCGTGGTCACGCGTTGGTGAGCGCTTCGAGCGGCGCCCGCTATCCGCGGGTGACCCGCACGTCGTCGACGGCCGCCTCCACCAGGCTGGCGGTGGAGGCGTCCGTGGCCTCGATCCGCAGCCGCACGGTCTGGCCGGCGAACGCATTCAGCGATGCGGTCGCCGACGCCCAGGCGCCGTTGACGTTCGTCGCCGCTCCCAGCCGCTCGTAGACGACGGCGCTCGTCGTCGGCCCGAGAACCCGCACGCGCAGGTGGTCGGCGTTCGTGGCGTTCGAGCCATGGGCGAGGTACGACGAGAAGCTCAGCGAGTAGTTCGAGCCGCCGGTCAGCGCGATCGCCGGGGAGGTGATCGTCGTCGTCCCGCCGTCGACGTCATGGTCGCCGGCCGCCGCTCCCGCCAGCCGGCCGGTCACGAGGTCGTTGACGCCGCTCACCGTCGTGCCCAGCTGCTTGGCGCCGCTGCTCGTCGTGGGCTCGGGGTTACCGCGCTCGAACAAGCCGGTGGTCGCCGTGTCGGTGCCCTGCGCGTTGCGGGTCCAGCCGGTGGTGACCGCCTCGAAGTCGTCGGCGAACAGCGTCACCGGCGCCGGCCCACCGCACGTGCGCCCGATCACGCGATACAGGCAGTCGGCGTTCTCGGCGAGCATGAGCACGGCCTCGCGGTTACGGAGCGTCTCCGCGCCGATCACCTCGTCGGGCGGGTAGAAGCCCGGGCTCGACGTGCGCGGGTACATCTCGAACGTGTAGCTCGCGATCTTGTGCACACCCCACAGCCAGTCGTTGATCGTGCCGTCGGCGATGTAGAGGTCGGACGACTGCTCCGGCGTGTATCGGTTCGTGGCCGCCATGTTGCGGCCGAGGGTGGAGAGCATCGCCTGATCGTCGGCGGTGATCCCGTTGCCTGTGTCGGCGGTCGTGTATCCATACGGCCAGAGGACGAGCTCGGAGTAGGTGTGGAAGTCGATCCCCGCGGTGATCTGCTGCGTGCCGCCGACCACACGCGAGTTCACGAAGTTCCGCAGTCGCTGCGTCTCGGGCGCGGAGAACGCCGACGCCCCGCGGTAGGTCTCGGAGGAGAACGCGCCGGACGAGCCGCCGCAGCAGCCCCACTGGAACCCCCAGTTGCGGTTGAGGTCGGTGCCGACGTAGGGCGAGGTGCCGTTGGGCTGGCGGTTCTTGCGCCACGACCGGTACGCGCCGGTCGCGATGTCGTACTCGACGCCGTCCGGGTTGACCATGAAGACGATCCAGATCTCGCGTCCGTCGACGATGGTCTTGATGCGCGGGTCGGTCGCATACTTCGACGTCAGCTCGCGCAGGATGTAGAGCGCCATCTCGACCGTCAGGTGCTCCCGGGCATGCTGGTTGGCGCTGAACAGGACCTCCGGCTCGGCTTCGTCGACGCCCACGTTGTCGGAGACCTTCGCGGCCCAGATCTCGCGCCCCTGATGGGAGAGGCCGAGGCTGAAGCGCGAGACCAGGGCGGGGTAGGCGGCCGCCGTGCTCTGGACCTCGGCGGCCATCTCGGCGTAGTCGTGGTACGCGGCGTCGGCGGACGGGAACGCGGCGGCCCGAGCCTTGCCGCGCCGCGTGCCGGACGCACCGATCCGCTCGACCGTGAAGCCGAGCCGCTTCAGCCGCCGCACCGTCCGCCGGTTGGCGGTCACGACGACCTCCCGGTGCTGCACCTCCACGATCGCCGCGCCGGCCACCGTCACCTTCGACCGGTCCAGGAGATCCCGCACGTCACTCACGGCATAGGTGCGGACCTTCGCCGCCGCCGCCTGCGGCGCGACGAACGCCGCGACCACGACAAGGATCCCTAGCAGCGACGCGCGTACCAGCATGACTCGACTCCCTCTCCGCTCGAGAGCCGAGCATCCTGCGCCGCACGGCGGCTGTCAACCCGGCGGTATTGCCACCCGCGAGTCGCGGTGAGAGGGTTGGCCGAACAGGTCCCGGGGACCGGGCCTCGGGCCGCGAGGAGAGGAGCCGGAATGGCTGATCGGATCCTGTTCATCGGATGGGGCGCGACGATCACTGGCCGCGAGGAGCGCGCGCTCGAAGTCTTCAACGAGAGCGTCGGCTTCTACGGCCGCTGCCAGCAGGAGGGTCGGATCGAGAGCTTCGACGTGATCCTCCTCGAGCCTCATGGCGGCGGGCTGGCCGGCTACATGGAGCTGCACGGATCCGCAGACCAGCTCTCGACGCTGCGCGAGGACGAGGAGTTCCAGCGCGTGCTGCTCGACGCCAGCTTGATCGTGGAGGAGCTGGGCCTCGTCGGCGGCTTCGCCAACGAGGGCGTCGCTCGCCAGGTGACGATGTTCCAGGAGGCGACCGCGAAGGTGCCGCAGGCCTCGTAGCGCAGCGGTCCGGCACTGCTGGCCCGCCGGCGGCGACCGCACCGAGCCGGCGGCGGCCGCCTGGCTCCTCTCCTGGGGCCCGAGCCGCACGGTCGTCGACGTACCCTCCTGCGCCTGCGCAGACGGCCGCTGCACCGCCTGCAACTGAGAGAGCGGACGCGAGGAATTGAACCTCGTCCTCCGACCTGGGAGGCCGGCGGTCTGCCAGTGACCTACGCCCGCATCGAACTCCACTGTTTGTAGCGCGCGCGAGCCGTGCCGTGACTGGTCGTCCGGTCAGTCCCGAGCGACTCCCCGCGGTAAGCGTTACCCGTCCTCGGAGCTCCAGTTGAACTTCGCGACGCCGCTCAAAGGCGACGACGCCAGTCTGAAGCGGTGATCGCTACGCGGTGCGCGGCGGCCATGGGACGACGCCGGCCACGGTTGTGCCGCGGCCTGGCGCCGCGGCGATCTTGACCCGCCCCCCGACCGTGGCGATACGGTCTTGGATGCTGGTCAGACCCGCGCCGTGCGGCGTCGTCGGTGGGTCGAAGCCGCGCCCGGTGTCATGGACGCTGAATGCGAGTTCGTTCCCTTCGTGGCGCAGCCGGACCGTCACGGAGGCGTCGCGGCCAGCGTGTTTGGCCGCGTTTTGGATCGATTCCAGGCAGCACAGGTACACCGCGTTCTCGACGTCGGCCGCGCTCGACCGGATGTCGCCGGCCGCGATCTGGACCGGGATCCCGCTGACCGCGCCTCTGGCCCTCAGGGCGTCGACGAGCCCGCGTGTGGCAAGCAGCGGCGGTGAGATCCCGTGCGCGATGCGCCGCAGCTCGTCGCTGACGGCCTCGGCGTCCTCGACGAGTCTCCCGAGCGCGGCGGCGAGCTCGGGTGCCGTCTGCTGCGAGGATTCCTGCGCCAGGTGCAGCCGAAGCTGGAGCGCTACCAGGCGGTTCTGTGCGCTGTCGTGCAGCTCGCCTTCCAGCCGCTCGCGCTCCTGCGCGCGCGCCGCGGCGGTCCGCGCCCGCTCCTCGGCTAGTTCCAGCACGCCGCGCTCGCGCTCGCTTACGGTCGCTGCCAGGCAGAGCATCGTCAGCGCCGCGACCGCGATGTAGAGCTGCGTGGTCAGCGCGCTGTCGGTGATCGATTGCATAACGAACGCCCCGACCTCGTTCGCGGTGATCCCCACCGCCAGCCCGGCGGCCACCGCGACGGCGAGCGTCGCGCCCCGCTGGCCAAAGCGCAAGGCCGCCCAGATCAGTGCCGGGAAGACCATGTAGGTCACCGGCAGCTCGGCCGACAGCGCGATCGTGCTCAGCGCGACTACCGCCCCGATCATCAGCGCGCCCTCCCAGACGCGGTGACCCCGCCATGCCTGAGGGCGCGGCTGCGTCCAAGCCAAGGCCAGCGGGATGATGATCAGCGAGCCGGACGCGTCGGCCAGGAACCAGCTTCGCCAGAACGTCAGGATCTCGGAGGACTCGATCACGCCACCGGCGCGCAAGGAGAACATCGCGGCGGTCGCGGAGATCGCGGCGCCGGCCGCGATGGCGATGAGCATCCCGGCGACCTGCTCGAGCCGATCCAGCGCGCCCCGCGGGCCGAGCAGTAGCCGCAACAGCACCGCGATGACGAGGATGTCGGCCATGTTCCCTGCGGTGATTCCCAGCGCGCTGCCGAGCGGCTGCGCGGGGTCGGCCAACATCACGTCTCCGATGAGTACACCGGGCCACCAGCGCAGTCCCGCGAGATAGAGCGCCGCGGCGCCGACCCCGACGGGCAACCAGATCGCGGCAACCGGTCCCTCGTACTGCAGGGCGAGGCTGGCCCGCCCGGCGACAAAGTATGCGGCTGCCAGCACCAGTACCCCGGCGAGGTACCGAAGGACCGGCTGAGCTCTCACGCCCACCCGCCGCGCGGGCGCCTGAACCGCTATCGGCGCAACCGGCTCGGCAGCGGGAAGCAACTCGTCAGTGATCGTCAGGCCTTCCATCGGACGCGCGCCGCGGACGCTACCGACTTGGGACCTCCGGCTGCGGGTTGCTGGCTGTGAATGGATGACTTTCCACTCCGCTGATCACTTGACGTCACGGACGCGCTTACTGCTCTCGCCTGCCACCCGCACAGCGGCTTGCCGGCGACAGAGTGTCGTAATGCGCGACGAGCGGCGCTGACCCGGACCGGCGACGCACTATCGCGTCTGCCTCAAGGTGGAAGCGCGCCCCCGGGTGATCGGCTTCGGTCCTCTCGAAGCCGCATGCGCGACCTCACGCCGAGCCTGCAGAGGAAGGTCAAGCGCGTGGCGGTCAAGGCCGCCATCCCCGGTCCGCAGGGTGCCCCCCTGCCCCCGGCTTGGGCGGGTCGAGCGCCGAACGTGCGTAGGACGTGTTCGAGCGTGGAGGCGAGGACCTCGTGCGTCGTCTCGCGGGTGGCCTCTCCCTGTAGCCAGCGTCGTGTCGCGGCGCGGTTGAGGCCGGTCCAGCACTCGAGTGCGTAGCGCAGCCGCGGCGAGTCTTCGGCGATGTCGGCGTGGTGTGCGGCGAGCAGCACGACGGCGCGGCGCACGAGGTCGGCGACGACGCGCCTGACCTCGGGGTCGGCGATGTCGTCGCCGCGCGCGATCGTGGCGAGCCAGATCGTGCGGTTCGCCTCGGTCCAGTCGAGCCAGCGCGAGACGGTGTCGGCCACGCGCGCGCGAGCACTGCGACCCACCGGCGGCCGCGAGTCGTTCCTCGCGCTGGGCGCCGAGTCGTTCGAGCAGCGCGATGTAGACCTCCTTGCGGCCTCCGAAGTAGTGGTGCACGAGCCCGCGCGTGACCTCGGCCGAGCTTGCGATGTCCTCGATCGAGACCTCGTCGTAGGCGCGCTCGGCGAACAGCGCGCCGGCTGCGTCGAGGATCTGTTCGCGCCGCTGTTCGGGATCGAGGCGGCTGAACTTCGGCGTCGAGCTCATAACACAAGTCTAAATGTTGTTGGCGGCCGGTCAAGAACCGTTGACGCTTCGCCGATAAGAGAGCCGGGGAGCTGCTGTGCGTGGTGGCACGGCTCGGTCGGCCCGAGGCGACTGTACCTCGGCGTCGAGCTCATAACACGAGTCTAAAAGCTTGTTGGCGCTCCGTCAAGAGCTGTTAGCATACCGCCAACAAGCAATCATCACACGGGCGCGGTAGGACGCGCGCGCCTCCGGTCAACCGCGGGGACTTGGAGACACCCCTGGCGGCGGTAACAGGGCGTCAAGCACGCGGGAATGGGCCGGCAACCGCTGTGCGTCAGCTCGAATCTGGACGGGACGATCCACGCCTGCGGGCGGGGCCGTGCCGCCTGGCATTCGCCAGAACGAACCCGATTCCCAAAGGAACCCATGAAACACAAGAGGGCAATCGCCGCCGCTACTGCGGTCGGACTGCTGGTCGGTATCCCTACTGCTGGCGCTGCTGGCGTAAATCTCATCACCGGCAAGGACGTGCAGAACAACTCACTCACATCGAAGGATGTCAAGAATCGCTCGCTACACAAGCGTGACTTCGACAAGAAGGTCCGTCTGGCACTCAAGAAGCGCGCTCAGCGCGGGCTTGTCGGTGCCACTGGCGCGACTGGCGCTACGGGTGTCACTGGAGCAACCGGTGCCATCGGTGCGCAGGGTGCGCAGGGTGTCAAGGGTGACTCCATCACTGGGGCTCAGGGTGTGCAGGGTGACCATGGCGAGCAGGGCTTTGACGCTCTGACCGTCTGGCTGACTGCCAACCCTGACATGAACGCTGACGACTTCTACGACGCTATCGAGGGTGAGAAGGGCGATCAGGGCCTCAAGGGTGACCAGGGTGACACCGGTCTGTCCGCCTATCAGGACGCCGTCAAGAACGGATTCAACGGCAACATCATCGCTTGGTTCGCCTCACTCAAGGGTGAGCAGGGAGACAAGGGAAACAACGGTGACAAGGGTGAGACTGGCGAGCAGGGTGGCCAGGGCATCAAGGGTGACCGTGGTGACAAGGGCGAGACTGGCAACAATGGCGTCAACGGCGACAAGGGCGACACCGGTAACAAGGGTGACGCTGGCCTGAACGGTGCCGCTGGTGCCGATGGCGTGAAGGGCGAGAAGGGCGACAACGGTGACCAGGGCCTCCACGGAGACAAGGGTGACCAGGGTGACACCGGGTCGCAGGGAATCGCTGGTGCCAATGGCATGAGCGCCTTCGGTGAGTGGCTGCTCGACAACGAGGGTGGCACGCACAAGGACTTCATCGACTCGCTCAAGGGCGAGAAGGGTGACAACGGTCAGGACGGTGCTGCTGGCTCCAACGGTACCAACGGTGAGAAGGGCGAGAAGGGTGAGCCTGGCACGAATGGTCGCAACGGTGTTGACGGTGCTCCCGGTCTTGACGGTAAGGACGGTACTCCCGGTACGCCTGGTGCCAACGGTCACGACGGTGCGCAGGGTCCGATTGGTGCCACTGGCCCTCCCGGCCGTGACGGCAAGGATGCCCCGCCGATGACGCCGACTGTCATCTGCGTGGTTGAGCAGGGGTCGAGCGGCAAGTTCAAGCTCGCCACTGGCGTGACCGCTTGCGCCGGACAGACGCAGCTTCAGGTCTACATCCCGGCCGGATAGCTCGTAGCAAGTAAGTAGCATCATCCCGAGATGGGCGGGGTTGGCTCCGGCCGGCCCCGCCCTACCTCATCCAACCCTCAGCCGTCACCTACGGGTGACGGCAACTGCCATCGGTCGCGCGGGGGTTGCGCGTTTTGCTCGTACGGGCGCACGGGCTTTTCCCCTGCTGGGCACGCGATCACGGGCAGGAGAGCAAACCAGACGTGCGCCGGCATACGAATTTCGAGATATACGCGCGTGCGATGGTGGAGGACCGGCGCGTGACGTGCCCGGTGCCGTGTGGTCATGCGGGTGTACCCGACTCGTTCCGGCGGAGATGTCGTCAGAGAATGGAGATCATCTCTCTCTGCCCGGACCCTCCCGAATCGCGTGGCGTTCTCGGAGTCGGCAGTCGCCTCGGCAACCGATGACTCAGGCGCCGTGGCCCGACGGCACAGGTGCGGTCGGCTCGTCAGGCGCGGGCGCCGGTTTCCGACGCCTCTCCCACCGCCTCCGCCTCGGGCACCGTCTCCACGTTGAGCCGGCCGTCACGCAGGTCGACCCGCACGCGCTGGCCGGGCTCGATCTCGCCCGCGAGCAGCCGTTCCGAGAGCTCGTCCTCCAACAGCCGCTGGATGGCTCTCCGCAGCGGGCGCGCCCCGTACTGTGGGTCGAAGCCGGCGTTCGCCAGGTACTGGACCGCCTCGTCCGACACCTCTAGCTCCACGCCCTGGGCACGCATTCGCCGCGCGACCCGGTCGAGCAGCAGCCGCGTGATCTGCACGAGCTGATCTCGGTCAAGCGAGCGGAACACGATGATCTCGTCGATCCGGTTGAGCAGCTCGGGCCTGAAGCTCTGCCGCAGCATGTCCATCAGCTCGTCCTTCAGCTCCTCGAACGACTCGTTGCGCCGCGCGTGCGCCTGGATGCGGTCGGCCCCCAGGTTCGAGGTCATGATCACGACCGTGTGCCGGAAGTCGACGGTGCGGCCCTGGCCGTCGGTGAGGCGTCCGTCATCGAGCAGCTGCAGGAGGATGTTGAAGACGTCGGCATGCGCCTTCTCGATCTCGTCGAGCAGCAGCACCGAGTAGGGACGCCGGCGCACGGTCTCGGTGAGCTGACCGGCATCCTCGTAGCCGACGTAGCCCGGCGGCGCGCCGACCAGGCGCGACACGGTGTGGCGCTCCTGGAACTCGCTCATGTCGAACCGGACCATCGCGTCCTCGTCGCCGAACAGCGTTTCGGCGAGCGCCCGTGCGAGCTCGGTCTTGCCGACGCCGGTTGGCCCGAGGAAGAGGAACGAGCCGACCGGCCGGTTCGGATCGCCGAGCCCGGCGCGCGCGCGCCGCACCGCGCGGGCGACCGCCCCGACGGCCTCGTCCTGCCCGACCACGCGCTCGTGGATCTGCGCCTCGAGGCCGAGCAGCCGCTCGCGCTCCTCCTGGGTCAGCTGTGCGACCGGGATTCCGGTCCGGCGCGACACGACCTCGGCGATGTCGTCGGCGAGCACCTCGGCGGCACGCTCGCGTCCGCCGGAGCGGCTCTCGTCCAGCCCCTCGCGTAGCCCCTCGATCTGCCCCTTCAGCGTGTTCGCCCGCTCGTAGTCCTCCGCCGCGACGGCCTGATCGCGCTCACGCTCGTGGCGCGCCATGTCCTCCTCGAGCGCGCGGCGGTCCGCCGGCTTGGTCTTCGCGCGGAGACGCACCCGCGCCGCGGCCTGGTCGATCAGGTCGATCGCCTTGTCCGGGAGGAAGCGGTCCGTGATGTAGCGGTCCGACAGCTCCGCCGCCGCCACCAGGGCCTCCGGGCTGATCCGGACGCGGTGGTACGCCTCGTAGCGGTCGCGCAGTCCGTTCAGGATCTCGATCGTCTCCTCGACCGACGGCTCGTCGATCAGCACGGGCTGGAAGCGGCGCTCGAGCGCGGCGTCCTTCTCGATGTTGCGCCGGTACTCGTCGACTGTCGTGGCGCCGATCACGCGAAGGTCGCCGCGTGCCAGCGACGGCTTCAACATGTTGGAAGCGTCCATCGAGCCTTCGGCCGCCCCCGCTCCCACGACCGTGTGGAGCTCGTCGATGAACAGGATGAGGTCGTCGCCGTGGTCGGTCACCTCATCGATCACCGACTTGAGGCGGTCCTCGAACTCGCCGCGGTACTTCGTGCCCGCGACCATGCCGGCCAGGTCGAGGACCACCAGCCGCTTGCCCGCGAGCGTCTCAGGCACCTCATCGTTGACGATCCGCTGGGCGATGCCCTCCGCGATCGCCGTCTTTCCCACGCCGGGGTCGCCGATCAGCACAGGGTTGTTCTTCGTGCGCCGGGAGAGGATCTCGATCGTCTCTTCGATCTCGTCGGCGCGCCCGATCACCGGATCCAGCTTGCCCTGGCGGGCCGCTTCGGTGAGGTCGCGGCTGTACTCGTCGAGCGTCTTCGTCTGGCTGGCGCGCCTCCCGCCCTCGTCAGTTTGCGTGACGCCGCGGATCACGGCTCCGCGGAGCGCCGTGTGCGACAGGCCGAAGCGCGCCAGCAGACGCCCGGCGTCCGACTCCGTGTCCCGCGCCAGCGCCAGCAGCACGTGCTCGGGTCCGAGATACGACGAGTTCAGCTCGCGCATCTCGTCGTACGCCCGGAGCAGCGCGGCCTTGGCCTCGGGCGAGAGCGACGGCGCCACGTCCGTCCGTCCCCCGCGCTCCGCCTCATCTTCGACCTGCGCCGCGATCGCGGCGGGATCACCGTCGGCGTGGCGGACTATCTGCGCGACGAGGTCGTCCTGCATCGCCGCCCACAGCAGGTGCTCGGTGTCGAGATCGAGGGAGCCCCAGTCGAGCGCCAGCTGCGCCGCGCGCTGCAGAAGCTCGCGCGTCGCATCCGAGAAGAACTGCGTGATGTCGACCTGCTCGACTGGCCGGCGCGCGGGTGGCGCGGAGGTTCGCGCGCCGGTAGGGCTCGTGGCCCCCTCGATGCCGAATGGCCGGTCGAAGAACTCCGAGAAGAACTCGTCGAACAGGCTGCCCCGGCGGCGCCGAAAGTCGCCGAAAGGATCGTTCGTCGCCATGTCAGACCTCCTGGCGCGCGCGTTGGTGCCGTGAATCGGCCTATCCGTGCCTACCCGGAACCTACGCCACGAATCCTTGTCTGTTGGACTCGCCGACCGCGGACTCGATGCTCCGGCTGTCGCGCTCGCTGGCTCGCTCGACGCGGTAGCCGTAAGCGGCCTCCCGCACGGCTTCGTCGCTCTCAAGGCCGGCGCCCAGCCCACCCGCGATCGTCGCGAGCGAGCTTGCCATCCAGGCCAGGGCCGCGTAGTCGCCGACGCCGGCGTCGTGACCGAGTGCCTCCCCCAACACCCCGGCGTCTATTACCACTGCAGCCGCCCCGATGGTGAGCGCAAACAGCGCCGCATACAGCGACGCGGCTCCGAGTAGCAGCGTCAGCGTCGTAGCCGCGTTGAAAAGGACTGTCTGCTGACGGCTCCCTCGCCCCTGCCGCGCCTCCCACAGGCGGTGCGAGACGATCAGCCAGAGGACGGTCGCGCCGACCGACAGCACGGTGAGGACAAGCAGGCGAAGCCAATTCAGGGCATCCGCCAGCACCCAAAGGTCCGCGGTAACGAGCGCGAAGACGACCGCCGCTGCGGCGGCCGCCAGCGCCCGCGAGAGTCGAACGATCAGGCGCCAGGGCCTGTTGGCGCGGACCATGCCGGCCAAGAGCCGCACGTTCCCGCGCACCACCGCAGCGACGAAGCGGAGATCGACGTCGTCGTCCGGCGGTTCGACCGCGCGGATCGGTGCCGCCAAAGAGGCGATCCGATGGCTGACCCGCGCGCGTCGCCTCGGGCCACGCTCGCCGAGCTCGAGGCTCTCGCCGACCAGTCCGTCGACGAGCCGGATGACCGCGTCGCGCGCGCGACGGCGAGTCTGGACCGCCCCGAGCGCGGGCAGCGAGATCAGTGCCACCCCATGCGTGGCACTGGCGTCCGCGACGACAGGACGTGTTCCGATGCGCAACGGAGCGTCAGTGATGCAGACGGCCATATCCCAGCCCTCGCGGAGCAAGCGCGCACGCGCGAGGTCGATGGCCTCGACACCGTGACCCATGTCCGCCACCGCGGGGTCGGTCCGGACTGGGACGCGCCACGAGACCGCGTCGGTCACGCGGTCCGCGAGCAGCCCGGGCAGGTCTTCAGCCAGCGCTTCGGCGACCTCCGTAGGCCGCCCCGGAGCCGCCAGGAGGCCCAACACCAGCTCGTCGCGATCAGACAACCCCACGGTCCGCGACGTTACCTGTCCTGTGCCCTACCACCGATGCCGCGAGCTGCGCGACCTCGGGGATGTCACCGTCGGCCACGTCCGCGGATGGCGCCATGCCGCGGCGAGCGCGACGCGGCTCGTCGATCCGTTCTGGATCCCGATGGCGTGGCGGGAACGGAAGGTGCGTGTGGCGCAGCTGCTCCACCGAGGACGAAGCTCTCCAGGCGATCGGCGAACGCGGTTGGACCAACTTCGGCTGCCGTTTCGAGCGTGATTCTCTAGAGCCGACGGCCGGACTCGAACCGGCGACCCCTTCATTACGAGTGAAGTGCTCTACCAACTGAGCTACGTCGGCCAAACCCCTGCAAATCAGCATCTTCGCCACAATCGATGCTCGGGTCTGCGGTCGCCCTACTGCGAGCCATACTGCGTGTGAGGACGTTGCCGACCACGGGCTTGCGAACGAGCGATGCGGATCGCTGGGTGTATGTCCGGCGCAGTGTAGAGCCATACGACGGGCCGGTGGCCGCCCGAACGGGCCTGCGCGCGGGGTTCCGCGCCGTCCCCCGTGGCCGCTGACCACTTTTCGCCTGACCACTTGACTGCGCGGTCGGGCCGTTGTGGCGACTCCCTCCGGGTCGCCGGACCTGACCCGGTAGCGACGAGCGCTTGGGCGTTGCGATGCGGGCTGTCGAGGATCACGCGAGTTCCCTCCGCCATAGACTCGGGCCGTGAGTTCATGTGCGAGCTGCGGCGCGGCGACGCCGGAGGAGGCCCGGTTCTGTCCGGAGTGCGGGTTCGCGCTGGCGGCCGCCGGGCCGTCGCCCGGTCTGCGCAAGGTCGTGACGATCGTCTTCTGCGACCTGTGCGACTCGACCAAGCTCGGCGAAGCGCTCGACCCGGAGACGCTGAGGCAGGTGATCGCACAGTACTTCCGCTCGGTCAGCGCCGTGCTCGAACGCCACGAGGCCGTCATCGAGAAGTTCATCGGCGATGCGGTGATGGCCGTGTTCGGCATGCCGGCCGTGCGCGAGGACGACGCGCTGCGCGCGGTGCGGGCGGCGGACGATATGCGCAGCGCGCTGGCCGAGCTCAACGAGCAGCTTGGCCGCCGGTACGGCGTCACCCTCGAGACGCGGACCGGCGTCAACACCGGCGAGGTGATCGTCGGCGATCCGTCCCTCGGGCACGGCTTCGTCAGCGGGGACGCGGTCAACCTCGCCGCCCGCCTCGAACAGGCGGCGTCGCGCGGGGAGACCCTGATCGGCGAGCGCACGCTCGAGCTCGTCAGGCACGCCGTCAGCGTGGAGCCGGTGCCGCCGCTCGAGCTCAAGGGCAAGAGCGGGCGGATCCCGGCCTTCAGGCTCCTCGGCGTCCAGGAAACGGCCGGCCTCGGCGACGAGGGACTCTCATCCCCGCTCGTCGGACGCGAGCGCCAGCTCCGGCATCTCGACGCGGCGCTCGAGCGGGCGGTCGCCCGCCGCGGTTGTGAGCTCGTCACGATCTTGGGCCCCGCCGGGATCGGCAAGTCGCGGCTCACGCACGAGTTCACGGAGTCGGTGCGCGAGCGCGCGGCGGTCGCGACCGGCCGCTGCGTGTCCTACGGCGAAGGGCTGACGTTCTGGCCGCTGCGCGAGGTGGTGGCGGCGTTGATCGGCATCCCCGACGACGGGAGCCGGCACGAGGTCCAGGCCCGGCTCGCACAGCTGGTCGACAGCGACGACGAGGCTGCGGTCATCGTGGAGCGGGTCTCGGGCGCCCTCGGCTGGTCGGAGGCCCCGGCCGACCCGGAAGGGACGTTCTGGGCGGTGCGGAAGCTGCTCCAGGCCGCGGCGAGCCGGCCCCTGGTCCTCGTCTTCGAGGACATCCACTGGGCCGAGCCGATCCTGCTCGACCTCATCGAGCACCTGGCCGGGACGCTCGACGGGGTGCCGGTGTTGATCGTCGGGCTCGCGCGAGGCGACCTGCTCGACGTCAGGCCCGACTTCGGCGGCGAGGCCGAGCGGCTGTCGCTGGGACCGCTCCAGGGCGACGACAGCCGGCGCCTCGTGGAGCACCTGCTCGGCGACGAGGACATCGCCGCAGATCTCGCGCACCACGTCGCCGAGCGCGCGGAGGGCAACCCGCTGTTCGTCGCCGAGCTCGTGCGCATGCTCGTCGAGGAACGGCGGCTGGAGCGCACCGACTCCGGCCTGTCCGCCGTGCATTCGTCGCTGCTCTCGCTGCCGCCGACGATCCACGCCCTCCTGGCTGCCCGCATCGACCGCCTCGCGCCCGAGGAGCGCGACGCGGTGGAGGCGGGCGCCGTGATCGGCCGGCCGTTCGGGGCGAGCGCGCTCCTCGCTCTGACCGACGGCGCCGACCGCGCAACCCTCGACGGGCGCGTCGAGGCGCTCCTGCGAAAGCAGCTGATCGCGCCCGACGGCGGGCGATTCGCCGGGGAGGAGACCTTCAGCTTCACCCACATCCTCCTCCGCGACGTCGCCTACCGGGGCGTACTGAAGGCGCGCCGCGCGGACCTCCACGGGCGCTACGCCGACTGGCTCGAGCGAGCGGCCGGCGAGCGAGCCGCCGAGTACGACGAGTTGCTGGGCTACCACCTCGAGCACGCGCACCGCTACCTGACGGAGCTGGGAGCGCTCGAGGAACGCGGCGAGCTGGCTGCCCGCGCGGCCCGGCGGCTAGGCTCGTCGGGCGGGCGCGCGCTCGCGCGCGGCGACACCCGCGCCGCCGTCAGCCTGCTCGAGCGAGCCGTATCGCTCCTCGGCGAGGATGATCCGGCACGGCGCGAGCTCACGATCAAGCTCGGCATCGCGCTGGCCCAGACCGGCCAGCTCACGCGCGTCGACGCCATCCTTCGCGACCGCCTGGGGATGGACGGCCGCGGCAGTGCCTACGTCGTCTTCCACGACCCCGCGGGCCGGCAGCATGTGGCGCAGCTCGAGCGGAGGCTGAGCATCGGGCGGCTGCCGGACAACGGCGTCGCGCTCGGGTGGGACGACGAGGTCTCGCGCCACCATGCGCACATCACCCGCATCGGGGACGACTGGGCGCTCGTGGACGACGCCTCGCGCAACGGCTCCTACCTGAACGGGGAGCGGATCACCGAGCCGCGCGCGCTGCGCAACGGAGACGTCCTACGCTTCGGCGACTCGGTCCTCGTGTTCCACGCGCCCGCCGCCGCTGCCGTCCCGCTGCGCACCGACGGGATGACCCACATGCCGCGGCAGGAATGACGGCAGCGCACTACTCCTCGAGATCGAGGACGTACACCTTCTGCGTCGAGTCGACGTGACCGGCGGCCGCCGCGCCGCCGATCGAGTAGAGCGAGCCGCGGAGCGCGACCACAGACGACCCGTGGCGCGGTTCCGGCAGAGGTGGCAGCTGCGACCAGGCCTGCCGCTGCACGTCGTAGGCCTGCGCCGCATCCGAGACCGTGCTGGTCCCCTCGCCGCCGACCGCGATGACGCGACCGGCCAGGAAGGCGGCGCCCACGGCTCCTGCGTTCTTCGGCATCGGGTCCAGTGGCGTCCAGCTGTCTTTCTCGGGGTCGTAGCGCTCGAGTGCGGGGGTGTTCTCGGTGGCTGACAGCTTGCGCCCGCCGACGGCGTACACGTAGCGACCGTCCGAGGCAGCCCCGAGGTGCTGGCGCGGCGTGGGGATCTCGGCTGACTGGGTCCAGCCCTTGCCGTCGTAGACCTCCGTCTGGGGTACCAGCTTGCCGCCGGCCACACCGCCCACCACGACGATCGTGTCACCGACGACCGCGGCGGCGGCCGCGGCGCGGGCGCGATTGAGCGGGGGCAGCGGCTCCCACTTGTCGCCGCGCAGCGCATAGACGCGATCGGACTCCCCGGACTCGAGGAACCCGCCGATCACCACCGCCTCGCCGTGGTACGTCACCGCGGCGGCGTGATGCACCGGTTGCGGCAGCGGCGGTCCGGGCACCCAGGTGTTGATCGCCCGGTCGTAGGCGACGGTCTCGGCGATGCCCGTGTCGTCGGCGCCGATGCCGCCGAACAGCCAGATCCGTCCGCCGACATCGGCCGACGCGGCGTACTGGAGCTTCGTCGGAGCGTCCTTGGCCTCGCGCCACTCGACGTTCGCCGCCACCGGCGCCCCGTCGCGGCCGGAGAGATCGAGGAGCTCGGACTGCTTGGTCGCACCCACGTGCCCGGCCTCCGTCGCCCCGCCGAACGCGTACAGCACATCCTTGACCACGGCGAGCGCCACGCCGTGGCGCGGGCCCGACAGCGGCGGCAGCTGCGACCACTTGCGGCCCTTGATGTCATAGCCCTGGACTTCGTCGGACGCCTCGGTCGCGCCCTCGCCCCCCACCGTCACGATGCGCCCGCCCGCGAAGGCCGCCGTGACGGCGCCGGCGGTCTCCGGCATGGCGTCGAGCTCGGTCCACCGGTTGCTCTCCGGGTCGTAGCGCTCGAACGCGGTGGAGTTCTCGGCGGCCGACAGCTCCCGCCCGCCGACCGTGTACAGGTAGCGGCCGTCGGACGCCGCGCCGAGATGCTCGCGCGGAGTGGGGATCTCCGCCGCGTCGGTCCAGCGCTCGCCGTCGAAGACCTCCGTCTGCGGCACGAGCTCGCCGCCGGCCTGGCCGCCGGCCACGACGATCTTGTCGCCCACGACGGCCGCGGCCGCGGCGGCGCGCGGATGATTGAGCGACGGCAGCTTCTGCCACGTTCCCTCGCGCAGCGCGTAGACGCCACCGGACTGATTCGACGTCAGCTCGTCCCCGGGCACGAAGCCGCCGATCACGACGGCCTCTCCCTCGTAGCTCACGGCCGTGAAGTGGTGCAGCGGCAGCGGCAGGCCGGGTCCGGTCGTCCAGCGGTTCGTCGCCGGGTCATAGATCTTGGTCGTGGTAGTGGACGCCGTGGTGACGATGCCGCCGAACACGTAGATCTTGCCGCCGATGACCGTCGATGCCGCGTACTGGCGCCGGAACGGCAGTTCGGCGATCGGCTGCCAGTGAAGGTCCGCCGGGAGCTCGGTGGCTGCGATCACCGCCGCCGGCTTCGGCGATTCCTCATCGCCGCCGCCTCCGCCGAGTGCCAGCACGACAGCGACGGCGATGACGATCACGCCGACGAGCGCCCCCAATGCGACCAGGAGGCGCGGCGGGACCTGCCGTCGAGGGGCGCCGCTGGGCGCCGCCGCGCCGGGGGGCGAGTCCGGCGGCGGTGTCGGGGGCGGTGGCGCCGGGGTGCTTGGTGGCGGCGCCGGGGCGCTCGGTGGCGGCGCCGCGGCCGCGCGCGTGGGCTCGACGATGAAGACCTCGTGCTCCTCGGCCGAGTCGGCGTCGGTGGCCCGCGTGGCCTGCAGGGCGGCCGCGCCGGCGCGTTGCTCTGACACGGCGGCGCTGACCGCGGCGGCCAGGTCGGATGCGCGCGGGAACCGGTCGTCGGGATCCTTGGCGGTCGCGCGCGCGACGACGTCGTCGAAGGCCTTGACCAGGTCGGGACGCCTCGAGCTCGGCAGCGGACACGGATCCTGGACATGCGACCAGAGCTTCGCCATGTCGTTGTCCTTGGGATACGCGACCTCTCCGGCCAGCATCTCGTAGAGCACGCATCCGAGCGAGTAGATGTCGGCACGGCCGTCGACCGCGCCGGCCTGGATCTGCTCGGGGGCGACGTAGTCGGGGGTGCCGACCCAGGCGCCGGTCCGGGTGAGGCTTCCGGCGGACCCCAGCCGCTTCGTCAGCCCGAAGTCGGTGAGATAGACGTGCTCGTGGTCGCCTTCGCCGCTGACGAGGATGTTGGCGGGCTTGACGTCGCGATGCACCAGGCCGCGCTCGTGCGCGGCGTCGAGCGCGGAGGCCACCGCCGTGACGATGCGCAGCACGCGGTCGAGGGGCAGCTGGCCGCGGTCGATGACCTGGCGCAGGTTGGTCCCGGGGACGAAGCGCATCGCGAGGTACAGGACGTCGCGATACTCGCCGCCGCGGTGGATCGGAACGATGTTCGGGTGCTCGAGCGATGCCGCGAGCCGAGCCTCCGACTTGAACCGCCGCACGGCATCCGGGTTCTTCGTGTGCTCGGGCGCGATGATCTTGAGCGCGACGGTCCGGTTGAGGTCCTCGTCGGTCGCTCGATAGACGACACCCATCCCGCCGCGATCGACCACGCCCTCGACGCGATAGCCCGCAAAGACCGAACCGGGCTCCAGAATCGTCAAGCTGCCAGTCTCATCCACGACGCAATCCCCGGAGGACCCCTCCGTAGGCCATTGGCTGCGATGCTATGGGCCTGGGAGCAGCGAAGCAAGGCGAGCGCCTACCGTGCCCGCCGCGCGAGCTCGGCTGGATCGCGCACCGTCGTCCGGCCGCGGCCGAGGTCAACGGTCCCCCGCCCCTGCTCCTCGCGGAGCACGTGGTTGACGGTCGCCCGCGAGGTCCCCGCGAGCTCCGCGAGCTGCTCCTGGGTGACGGGCACCACGACCGGGCCCGCGGCGGCGGGTCCATAGGTGCCGACGAGGTCGGCGAGGCGGCGGAGCACCCGCCGCTCGGCGCTCGTGTAGTACGCGTCGACCACGAGCGCCGACATCCGGCGCACCTGGTTCGCGAGCAGTGCGACGAGCACGCGGTCGATCTCCGGATGCTCGCGGCGCAGGCGCTCGAAGTCGCGGCGGTGGACGGCATGCGTCGCACCCGGCTCGAGCGCCGCCACGGTCGCCGAGCGCGGCTCCTCCGGGCTCACGAGCGCGAGCTCGCCGAACGCCTCGCCCGCCGAGTGGTTGGGCGAGCACGGCCTCGGCCACATCGAGCCGCGCCACGTGCAGGCACTCGACTCCACCAGACACGTGCGCGAGCTCCGAGAGGTCGGCCAGCAGGTGGCGAAGCAGGTAAAACCGGAGCACTTCGCCGGCTTCGTGCGAACCTAGCCGACCGGTCAGTTCTGTCGAACATCCGCCGATCAGCGGCCCCGCAGACCTCAAGCGCCGCGTAGGCTCAGACGCATCGGTGCGGCAGAGACGCCGCCCCTGACGTACAGGAGCGATGACGGACGAGATGACGGGGCGGCCACGGATGGTCTCCGGTAGTGCGGCTGACCAGGGGCGGGCTCCGACCACGCCCCTGGCGCCCACTGTCCTGCTCGCGGACGCGAACGCGGATGCGCAGGCGATGATGCGCGACGCGCTGCTCGAGGGCACGGGTCCGTGCCAGCTCCGCACGGTGGAGAGCGCGGAGGAGCTGGAGCGCTACCTGCGCGACCCGAACCCGGCGAACCCGAAGCCGGCGCTCGTCCTCGTCGATCTCAACCTCCCCCAAGAGGACGGGCTCGAGGCGCTGACCCGGATCAAGCGCGACTCCGACCTGCGCCACATCCCCGTCGTCGTGCTGGCCGGCGCGGCCAACGACCCCACGGCGACGGCGGCCGCCTACGAGGCGGGAGCCAACACGGTCATCCCCAGGCCCGCCACGTTCATCGCGCTCGTCCGCCTGGTCAAGGTGCTCACCGCGTACTGGCTCGAGGCCGCGGCGCTGCCGCCCCAGCAGGACCTGCCTTGACCCCCGCCAGGCTGCTCGTCGTCGGCCCCGTCCGCGAGCAGGAGCGCGCCCGCCGGGCGCTCGGTGCCATCGCCGGCTACGCGACCAGCTACGCGCTCACGGCACCGCAAGCCCTCGAGCTGCCGTCGCACGACGCCTATCTCGCCTTCGACCTCGCCACCGCCGCGCAGCTCCTCGCCGGCGGCCCCCAGGCCGTCCTGCTGCTCGACGACGACCCGCGCCCCGGGACCGACGCCGCCGCGGCCGAGCAGGGCGTCTTCCTCACGCGGCTGGACCAGCTCGAGCGCGCGCTCAACCACGCCATCGCCCACCAGAACGCGCTGCACAAGCTGGCGGAGTCCGAGCAGCGGCACGCGCTCGCGATGCAGGGCGCCGACGACGGCCTCTGGGACTGGGACGTGCGGAGCGAGCGGCTGTACTTCTCCCCCCGCTGGAAGTCCATGCTCGGCTACCAGGAGGAAGAGCTCGGGGAGGCGCCGGGAGAGTGGCTGGGTCGCGTCCACCCCGACGATCGCGCAGCCGTCCAGCAGGCCTTCGAGGCCCACTGCTCCGGCGCCTCGCAGCACTTCGAGCAGGAGTACCGGATCCAGCACCGCGACGGCACCTACCGCTGGATGCTCGCCCGCGGCATGGCGGTCCGTGACGCCCAGGGACACGCCACCCGCGTCGTCGGCAGCCAGACCGACGTCACCGACCGCAAGGAGGCAGAGCAGCGCCTCCAGCACGACGCGATGCATGACGCCCTCACTGGCCTGCCCAACCGCGTGCTCTTCCTCGACCGCCTCGACCAGGCGATCCGCCGTGCCCAGCGCGCCACTCCCCAGGCGGCGGCCGCCGTCCTCTTCCTCGACCTCGACCGCTTCAAGCTCGTCAACGACTCCCTCGGCCACCAGGCGGGAGACCGGCTGCTGATCGCGGTGGCGCGGCGGCTCGAGTCCGCCGTGCGGCCCCCGGACACCGTCGCCCGGCTCGGCGGCGACGAGTTCACGGTCCTGCTCGACGGCGTGTCCGACGCGCACGAGGCGTCGCTGGTCGCCGAGCGCGTCCACCAGACCCTGCGGGCGCCGTTCCACATCGACGAGCGCGAGCTGTTCGTGGACGCGTCGATCGGCATCGCCCTCGCCGAGGCCGACGCGGCGCCCGACACCGTCCTGCGCGACGCCGACGTCGCCATGTACCGCGCGAAGGCCGACGGCAAGGGGCGCCAGGCGGTCTTCGACGGCCACATGCACGAGCAGGTGATGCGCCGCCTCGACATGGAGACCGAGCTGCGGAAGGCGATCGAGGAGCGCCGGCTCGAGGTCGTCTACCAGCCGATCGTGCAGACCGCCACGGGGCGGATCGCCGGCTTCGAGGCGCTGTGCCGCTGGCCCGACGCCGCCAGCGAGCCCAGCGAGTTCGTCCCCATCGCCGAGGAGACCGGCCTGATCGTCCCGCTCGGCCGCTGGGTCCTGGAGCGCGCCACGACGCAGCTCGCCGCCTGGCGCAGGACTGCGGCCGGTGCCGGTCTCACGGTCGGCGTCAACGTGTCGCACCGCCAGCTCGCCGACCCCGAGTTCGGCCGCACGCTCAGCGATGCGCTCGAGGCCTCGCAGCTCGACCCCCGGGCCCTCCGGCTCGAGGTCTCAGAGCACACGCTCGAGCACGCTCAGCGGGCCCTCACCCAGCTGGTCGCCACCCACGGCGTGCGCTCGCACATCGACGACTTCGGGACGGGAGCGAGCTCGCTCCGCCTCCTGCACGGCTTCCCGGGCGACGCGGTGAAGATCCACCGGACGCTCGTGGCCGGCATGGGGCGGGAGCCCGGGGCCTTCGAGATCGTCAAGGCGCTCGTGGGGCTCGCCCACAGCCTCGGGCTCGAGGTCGTCGCCGAGGGCGTGGAGACCGCCACCCAGCTCGACCACCTCGAGCTCCTCGGCTGCGAGTTCGCCCAGGGGTTCTACCTGAGCGCGCCGCTGCGCCCCGAGGACGCAGCGACGCTGCTCGAAGACGCGGCGCTCCGCGGCTAGGCGCGCCGGACGTCCGGGCGCTCGGTCTCGTCCTCGCGCTCGAAGCGGCGCTCGTCCTCGCGGCCCTGCTCGTACTCGGTCTCGGGCTCGTGCATCGGGCGATCCTCGCCCGCGGCCTCCGAGCCGGTCGACGAGTCCACGGAGCGGTCGTCGTCCGTCGTCTGAGTGCCGGCCGACGTGCCGGCGAACCGGTCACGCTCGTGCTCGTCGATCAGCTCGTGATCGGCGCGGCCTTCCTCGGTCATCTTGGCGCGCTCCTCGCGCAGCTCGGCCTCGGCGCGCTCGCGCTCGGCCTCGTGCTGGGCGATCCGGGCGCGCTGGTCGGCCTCGTCGGCCTGGCGCTTTCGCTGCTCGGCCTCGGCACGGTTCTCGCCGGCGACGTGCTTGCGGCGGTCGTGGAGCTCGCGTTCACGAGCCTTGACCTGCGCCTGGCGGCGGGCCCGCGGCAGCACGAATGCGAACAGCGCGATCAGGATGATCGCGATCACGACGATGGCGATGATCAAACCGGTGGACATGACGTTCCTCCCTGGTTGGGTCCCGTCAGATCCTTCCCATGGCACTCCGATCCCACTCCTCCGATACCGGCCGGCTCGCTGCCGTCATTTGCGGTCGGTCATCACCGGGACCACGCCCCTAGCTGCCGCATGAAGCTCGGCGTAGCGTCGCCGTATGGCACACCACGCACGGTCCGGCGCCCCGATCCGGTCGCCACCCAGCCCGACGCTCGCCCACAACCTCTGGCGGGATCCACGTCGTCCCTAGGAGAGCGTCATGAAGACAAACCTCAAGCTGGGCGCGATCGTCGCCCTCGTCCTCGCGGTGTCCGCCATCACGGCCGCCTCGGCGTCATCACCGTCCCACCGAAACGACGGTCGCTCGGTCGAAGTCCTCCGCCTCGTGTCGACCACCGTCCAGGAGAGCCCCGAGAGTCAGACCCCGCCAGTCGTAGGCGATTCGTTCGCCTTCAGTGACGACCTGTTCGAGCGCGGAAGCAAGATCGGGATCCTCGGCGGCGTGGGGACCTTCGTCCGGTTCGACCCGGCGGCGGACTCGGCCACCGCGAACCTCGTCCTCACGGCTCGAGCTGCCTCGCGGCCAGCTCACCATGCAAGGCCTCGTCACCTTCTCGGAGCAGGGCTCCGGGCGGTTCCAGCTCGCGATCACCGGCGGCACGGGCCGATACCGCACCGCCCACGGAGAGGTGTTCGTGCGCGAGACGGAGGACGAGGACACGGTCATGGTCAAGGCGGTGATCATCCGGTAGGGCACACTGGGCGGCGATGCCGCCGACCTTCGACCTCCAGTCGCACTCCATCCACTCCGACGGAGCGCTGCCCGCCGCGGCCGTGGTCGCCCACGCGGCCGCGGCCGGGGTCGAGCTGCTCGCGCTCTCCGACCACGACACGACCGATGGCGTCAACGAAGCGAGACAGGCGGCGCGCGAGTCCGGCATACGATTGACGCCCGCCGCCGAGCTGTCAGCCGTGCACGGGAGCCACGAGGACCTGCACGTGCTCGGCTACGAGATCGACCCGGACGAGCCGGACCTCGTCGCCGCACTGCACGACTTCCGCGGCGACCGCGCGCGCCGCATCGACGCGATGGCCGACCGCCTGCGCGAGCTCGGCTTCCAGCTCGACTCGGCGCCGCTGGACGCCCGCCGCGAAGCGGGCAAGCCGATCGGCCGCCCCCACCTCGCCGACGCGGTGCTCGCCCACCCCGCCAACGCCGAGCGCCTGCGCGAGGAGGGGATCGGCGGTCGCGACGCGCTCTTCCCCCCGTACCTGGTGCCCGGGGCCGTCGCGTACGTCGCCCGCAGCCGGCCGACCGTCGTCGAGGCGATCGAGGTCATCCACGGGGCCGGGGGCGTCGCGGTGTGGGCGCACCCGTTCTGGGACCTCGACGACACGGACGAGACGCTGGCGACGCTGCGGGAGTTCGCCGCCAACGGGCTCGACGGCGTCGAGTGCTTCTACCCCACGCACACGGCCGAGCAGACCCGCGCCCTCCACGAGGCGGCCGGCGGCGGCATGCTCACCACCGGCTCGTCGGACTTCCACGGTCCGGAGCACGAGCGCTTCAACGCGTTCCGTGCGTTCGAGCTCTACGGGCTCGAGCCGGACCTCGGGCCGATCCGCTCCGGCCGCGTGTAGACGTTCACGCGCCCGTCGCGGGCGAACCCGCACAGCGTCAGCCCGCGGTCGTCGGCCAGCCGCACGGCGAGCGAGGTCGGCGCCCCCACGCCGATCAGCACCGGCGCGCCCGCCACCGCCGCCTTCTGGACGAGCTCGAACGAGAGCCGCCCGGACACGCAGAGCACGTGCGGCCACAGCGGCACCATCCCCTCGCGCAGCGCCCACCCCACGACCTTGTCCATCGCGTTGTGGCGCCCGACGTCCTCGCGCACGCACACGAGCTCCCCCGACGCGGTGAACAGCCCGGTGGCGTGCAGGCCGCCGGTGCGCTCGAAGGTCGGCTGGCGCAGGCGGTCGGGGAGCGCGGCCGCCAGCGCGCGATCGACGACCGGGCCCGCGCGGGCGACCGGCGCGGCGACGGCGACCTCCTCCAGCGCGCCCTTCCCGCACACGCCGCAGGAGGAGCTGGTGTAGAAGGAGCGCGCGGCGGGGTCGTGCCGCAGCGGGCCGGCCACCTCGACCGCGTTGGCCGCGAGATCCGCGGGCGGGCCTGCCGCGTGCGCGGCCTCGATCAGCCCCTCGCCGTACAGGAACCCGAGCGCGAGCTCCTCGTCGTGACCGGGCGTGCGCATCGTCACCGCCAGCGGCCGGCCGTCGACGCGGATCTCCAGCGGCTCCTCCACCGCGACCTCGTCCGCGAGCCCGTCGACGCGGACGGTGGCGTGCGCTCCGCGTACGTGCACTTCGGTCATGTGCACCCATGGTGGCGGGTAAGCGGTTCCCATGCCGCCGGACTTCGATCGCTACCGCGTGCAGGAGGGCGAGGACGTGAACCTCGCCCAGCACGACTCGGCTGACACGGCGTCCTACGACAACCCGGAGGAGGCGCGGGACGAGCTCACCGGCCTGGTCGCGCAGATCGCCGACCTCCAGGCCCGCCTCTACGCCGAGGAGCGGCGCTCGCTGCTCGTCGTCCTCCAGGGGATCGACGCGGCCGGCAAGGACTCGACCGTCAAGCACGTCTTCAGCGGCACCAACCCGCAGGGCGTGCGCGTGTACTCGTTCAAGGAGCCGTCCAACGAGGAGGCCGCCCACGACTTCCTCTGGCGCTATCACGAGCACACCCCGGCTCGGGGCATGATCCACGTCTTCAACCGCTCCCACTACGAGGACGTGCTCGTCGTGCGCGTGAAGCAGCTGGTGGAGGAGGAGCGCTGGCGTTCGCGCTACGAGTCGATCAACGACTTCGAGCGGATCCTCGCCCGCGAGGGGACGACGATCCTCAAGTTCTTCCTGCACATCTCCAAGGACGCGCAGCTCGACCGCTTCCGCGAGCGGCTCGAGCGCGAGGACAAGCACTACAAGTTCTCGGCCAACGACATCCGCGAGCGCCGCAACTGGGACGCCTACCAGGAGGCCTACGTGGACGCGCTGCGCGCCACGAGCACCGAGTGGGCACCGTGGTACATCATCCCCTCAGACCACAAGTGGTTCCGCAACCTCGCGGTCGGGCGGATCGTGGCGTCGACGCTGCAGCAGCTGGACCCGCGGTGGCCGCCGTCGGAGGAGGACCTCGAGCGGTTCGCCGCCGAGGAGCTCGATCCGGTTGGATCCACCGATAATCGTGGATGAATCGGCGCCGTAGGCCCGGTCAGGCGACGATCGGCCGAGCATCGACGTGGCCGGTCACATGGGTGCTCGGCCGATCGGCGGATGGCCGTGCATACGGCGTTGATTCGCCGCGAGAATCGGTGGATTCAGCCGTAGCTCCCTTCGAGGCGGTAGGCCAGCGCCTCGAGCGCGAGCGCCTCGCTGACGTTGAGCGCCAGGCTCGCGCGGGTGTCGTCGACGAGCTCGACGGCGCGCAGCCACGCGGCGCGGTCGCGCAGGGCGGCGTCCTCGCGCAGGGCGTCGAGCCGGTCCGCGTGGTGCACGAGCTCGTCGGCGCCCGCCGCCACGCACGCGAGGTCGCGGTACCAGAGGCCGGCGAGCTGGAGGGCGTGCTCGAGCGCGCCGGTGGCGGCGCGGCGCTCGGCCCGGCGGGCGCGCTCGTCGAGCTCGGTGGTGCGCCGCTTGTGCTCCTTCTTGGGCAGGTACTCGAGCTCCTCGGCCAGCGCGGCCTCGACCGTCTCCCGCGCACGCCCGCCCGCGCTGCGCGACTGCTCCAGCAACGGACCGGCTGCCAGCGGGCGGTGGTGGAGCGGCGCACGGGCGAACGCCTCGGCGGCGGTGCGCAGCTCGGGCTCGAGCGCCATCGCCAGCGCCCGCTCGCCGTCGCCGAGCGACAGCCGCGCGCAGGCCGTGGCCGTGGCCGGCTCGACGCCGCGGGCCTGGAGGCGCTTGGCCAGCTCGGCTGCGGGCGGCGGGTCGAAGCGGACCGGCTGGCAGCGCGAGGCGATCGTCGGCAGCACCTGCGACGGGTTGTCGGTGAGCAGCAGGAGCACCACGTACGAGGGCGGCTCCTCCAGCGTCTTCAGGAGCGCGTTGGCCGCCTCGTCGTTCATGGTGTCGGCGCGCTCGAGCACGAACACGCGGTGCGGCGCCTCGAACGGCGTGTGCGAGGCGGCGCTCACCACGGACTCCTGTACGTCGCGCCGCAGCATCTCGTGGGCGCCGCTCGGCGCCACCCACGTCAGGTCGGGATGCGCGCCGTGCATCACCCGCAGCCGCGCGCCCTCGTCGCCGCCGGCCAGCAGCGTCGCGGCGAAGTCGCGCGCGGCGTCGCGCTTGCCCGACCCGGCGGGGCCGTGCAGCAGGTACGCGTGCGCGGGCCGGTCCTTCAGCGCCGCGCCGAGCACGGCAGCCGCGTGGGGGTGCTGCTCCAGCATCCGGTTAGATCCTAGGAGTCTGTCGAAGATGATCCGCCCCACCTGGGGTGGTCGTGGGCCGAGTCGGGCGTCACACGAATCCGAAGGGAATCCGTCCAGGATTTTCGAGGGTTCGGGTGGCGATCCGGCGAAGTGTCCACGGCCGCATCCAGGTGTGGCGGGGCTCTTTGACAGGCTCCTGGGCGTGCTGATCACGGTCGAGGGGCTCGACGGGGCGGGCAAGACGACGCTGATAGCGGGGTTGGCGGCCGCGCTCGACCCCGTCGTGGTGCTGCGGGAGCCGGGGGGCGTCGAAGTCGCCGAGCGGATCCGGGCGCTGCTCGCCGATCCGTCGCTGGAGGTCGACCCGCGCGCGGAGGCCCTGCTCTACGCGGCCGCGCGGGCGCAGCTGGTGGCCGAGCAGCTCCGCCCGCTGCTCGCGGAGGGGAAGACCGTGCTGCTCGACCGGTTCGTCGACTCCTCGCTCGCCTACCAGGGCGCCGGCCGGGGCCTGGGCGTGGAGGAGATCCGGGCCCTGAATGCGTTCGCCACCGGCGGGCTGGTGCCCGACCGGACGCTGCTGCTGCGGATCGATCCGGTAGCCGGCCTGGCGCGGATCGCCGGCCGGCCCGCGGACCGGCTGGAGCAGTCGGGCGACGCGTTCTTCGCCGCGGTGGCGGCCGCCTATGACGAGCTGGCCGCCGCCGAGCCGGGTCGCTTCGTGGTGCTCGACGCCGCACAGCCGCCCGAGGTGGTGCTGGCGAACGCGCTCGCGGGTCTGTCCTAGGAGGGTCTAGCGAAACTCGCTAGACCGCGTTGTAGAGCCAAATCTGCGACGGGTCGCAGCATCGGATACCTCCTGATCGTGGACGGCTTACCCCAGTGGCCGGGGGTATTCGGCGTCGGGGTTACGGAAGCGCCTGGGTGGTTACCAAGACCAGACGTAACCCGAACACTGACCGCTGCACGCCGCGTGTACCGTCGTCCGCAGGCAGCGGGAGTATCGCCCTACACTTCTAGGAGGGCGATATGGACGAGATGATCTATCTGCTGGACTTTCGAAAGGGCACCGTCGAGCCTGTAGATGCGTCTATCCCGCCTGAGAATGTCGCTGATCCTTACGACGCTGCGCGGCTTGAGCGACGGGGCGTACCGCCGCGAGTCGGCTATACGCTCGCTGCCCTCGGTTCGCCGCCCCTCACCGACGAGGAATAGCGCTGCGGCTGGTCTGGGCGATCCCCTGCGAGTGGGTGCGGCCTCTCGGTGGGGGTCTGTTGGACCTCTTCGGCGTCCAGATTGATTCCGTTCTCGCGCCTAAGCTCCCGGTGAGCGTCAAGTTTGACGTTGCGGTACGGCTCGTCGGCCCGCCGCAAGACTTCGAGACGAGCCATCCGTCCGACTCGTACCGTATCGTGACTACCAGGAACCGCGAAAGATGACCCCCGCGACGCGCCAACGTCCGGGGGTCTGGACCACGAAGGGAATAGCTCCGTGGACGTCCCCAAGGTACCACCGCTTTCGGCGGTGGGCCAACTCTCAGAAGTGCTCGACTCGCCGGAGATAGCGGCTCTCGTCTCCGCGCTTGAGGCGACGCGCTGGACCGGGCGTCCCGGCTACCCGATGCGGGGGATGATCGGGATGGCACTCGCGAAGTCGATCTACTGCGGTGCCGACTTGGACCCGAACGGTCGCGCTCGTCCGTGAGCACGCGGCCCTGCGCGCCGTCATCTCTACAGGTACCCCGGTCCCCGCCGTGTACGCCTGCTATCGCTTCACCGCCAAGCTTCGCCTCTACGGCGACATGCTCACCGGCTGCATCGACCGCGTGACCAGCGGCCTGCAAGCCCAACTGCCCGAGTACGGTCGCCACGTCGCTATCGACGCGAGCGACATGCCCGCCTACGCCAACGGCCAGCGGTTCGTCTCTACGAACGGCCCGGAGCGCGAGCGCTACAGCGACCCGGACGCAAGCTGGGGCCACCGGAGCGCCGTCAGCACCCGCCAGGGCGGCGGGTTCTACGGCTACTCGCCTCCACGCCTCCGTCTGCACCGCCACCGATCTACCCGTCGCATGGACCGTGGCAGCGGCACGCGAGCATGAGTCCACGTTCGTCGCCAGCCTGCTCGACACGGTGCATGAGCGCGGGTTCGCCGCTGAGACATGCGCGCTCGACAAGGCCTATGACAACACCCGCGTCTACGGACGAGTGCGCCGACCGCCGTTGCGTCCCCATCATTCCGCTCCGCACGACCCTCTTCGTAAAGCGCGGTGACCACAAGCCGCCGACGTGCGAGCACGGCGACTGGCGGTTCGCGGGAGCCGACGCCAAGCGCGGCGCGAGCAAGTGGCGCTGCCCGACCGGCGAGTGCAAGCCCGCCATCCGTTGGGTCAAGGCTGACTACCCGTCGGGGTGCGCCTGGTGCCAGGCCCAGGCGTCACCGATCATGTCCTCGAGGCCCTTCTCCGGCACCCAGCCGAGCTCGTCGCGGATGCGGTCGCTGGCGGCCACGAGCGCCGGCGGGTCGCCCGGGCGGCGGGGCTCCTCCCGCACCTCGATCTCCCGCCCGGTGACGCGGCGGGCGGCGTCGATCACCTCGCGTACGCTCGAGCCGTCGCCGGTGCCGAGGTTGTAGATCGCGTGGCGGCCGGGCTCGGCGGCGTCGAGGGCCATGGTGTGAGCGCGGCCGAGGTCGTCGACGTGGATGTAGTCGCGGACCGCGGTGCCGTCGCGCGTCGGGTAGTCGGTGCCGAAGACCTTCACGTGGTCGGTCTTGCCGGCCGCGGCCCGCAGGACGAGCGGGATCAGGTGCGTCTCCGGCTCGTGGTCCTCTCCCAGGTGGTCGTGGGCGCCGGCGACGTTGAAGTACCGGAGCGAGGCGGCGGCGAGCCCGTGCGCGCGGGTCTCGTCGCCGATCATGCGATCGATCGCCAGCTTCGAGTTGCCGTAGGCGTTCACGGGCGCCGCCGGGATGTCCTCGTGCATGGGCACCGACTCGGGCTCGCCGTAGACCGCGCAGGTGGAGGAGAAGACCAGGCGGCGGACGCCGGCCTCGCGCATCGCGTCGAGCAGGTTGAGCGCGCCGACGTGGTTGACGCGGTGGTAGCGCTCCGGGTGCGCGACCGACTCGGCGACGAGCGCGAGCGAGGCGAAGTGGAGCACGCCGTCGAAGCCGTCCTGGAGGGTGCGCTGGACGGCGGGGGCGTCGAGCAGGTCGACCTCGGCCAGCTCCGCTCCCTGCGCGACGGCCTCGCGGTGGCCGCGAGAGAGGTCGTCGAGGACGGTCACCTGGTGGCCGGCGTCGAGCAGCTGCTGGGCGACGATCGAGCCGATGTACCCGGCGCCGCCGGTGACCAGGAGCTTCATGGGCGCGGCATGATGGCAGCTACCCTGACGCCCCATGCGCGTGTGCCTGCTTGTGCTGGCCGTCGCGGCGATGCTCGTCGTTCCGGCTGCGGCCTCCGGCCAGATGCAGCCCCCTGCGGAGACGCCCGTCGCCGGATCCCAACGCGACGCCCACGCCGGAGCCGACGCCGACCCCCCGGGAGCAGCGGCAGGCCGAGCTGCGCAAGCGCAAGGACGTCAAGCGCGTCTACCGCGACTACGAGGCCGACGGCGAGCTCAAGACGTGCGTGCACAAGCGTCTGGCGCTGAAGCGCACGCTGCGCTCCGTCGACGACCTCTACGACGCCGACTACCCGGACTTCAAGCCCACGCTGGAGGCGGCGATCGAGGACTACGCGGACGAGGTGCGCCGCTGCGAGGAGGCCGAGAAGCCGGAGGCGACGGCGACCCCGGCGCCGCCCAGCTCGACGCCCGCGCCGGCGGCTCCGGCCCCGACGACCGCGCCGCCTCCCCCGGCTCCCGAGTCGGGTGACACGCCGGACTTCGGGCTCGGCGGCGGAGGCGGGAACAACAAGCCCCCGCGCAATGCCAAGCCCGCCCCGCCGGCGGAGGGCGACGTCGCCCCGGTCCAGCCCAGCCCCACCCCGGTGCCGCCGCCCGCGGCGCCGGTCGAGCCCCAGCTCGCCGTCACGGCGGCCGGCGACAGCAACCTGCTCCTGCCCGCGCTCCTGCTCGCCGCCGCACTCGTCGGCCTCGGGCTCACCGGAGCCTCCGCGATCGCCGCCCGCCGGGGCGGCCGCCTCGCGGGCTGGGACCACGCCTGGCGAGAGGCCTCCTACCGCGCCACCGGCGCCTGGGGCGACTTCTCGGACTGGCTCCGCCTCGGGCGTTAGCGCGGGGGTCGGCGAACGGCTCCGCCTCGGGGGTTAGCGTTCACGAACGTCAACTGCGCTGGGTAGGGAGTGCGAGGGATTCGGCGGCGGTGAGGGTGCATAACCGGCCACGCCGTCGCCCAGGAGCGGTCGGTTGTCCACTTGTGAGCCGCTACGGCTCCTAACCGGCCACGCCGTCGCCCAGGAGCGGTCGGTTGTCCACTTGTGAGCCGCTACGGCTCCTAACCGGCCACCCGCCGCCCGGACGAGGGACCATTGTCCCCTTAGGCGCTGCCTCCTCCCTACCCAGCGCAGTTGACGTTCGCCGGCACCGGCGAGGCGCCTGAACACGCGCCGAGCGGTCCGAAAAACGGCCTCGACCCGGTAGAATCTAAGGCCAATTCACCCTCCTTCCGAGGTCCCCGGCTCCGGCGCACCCAGTCCGTCCGAACCGACCTCGAAACTCATCGGCCCACCAGATTTCGCCGAACGGCCAGCGGGCCACAGAAGGGAAGGAGCTTCTCCCCATGGAGCAGACGCCGCACACAACACTCACCAAGGACCCTCGCACCGGCGAGGCCCTGACCGTGCGGCGACTGTTCACGCAGGCGGGTGTGCATCCCTTCGAGACCGTCGAGTGGGAGAGCCGCACGGCCGCCGTCGGCTCGTTCCGCCAGGACGAGGTCGAGTTCCCAGCCACGTGGTCGCAGAACGCCACGAACATCGTCGCCCAGAAGTACTTCCGCGGGCAGATCGGCTCGCCCACGCGCGAGTACTCGGTCAAGCAGATGATCAGCCGCGTCGCGGGCACGATCGCCGACTGGGGCCGCGAGCGCGGCTACTTCGCTTCAGTCGAGGACGGCGACGCCTTCGAGGCGGAGCTGACGTACATCCTCCTGCACCAGGTCGCGGCCTTCAACTCGCCCGTGTGGTTCAACGTCGGGTTCGAGGAGAGCCCGCAGTGCAGCGCCTGCTTCATCCTCTCGGTCGAGGACGAGATGGGCTCGATCCTCGACTGGAACACCAAGGAAGGGCGCATCTTCCGCGGCGGCTCCGGGTCGGGCATCAACCTGTCGAGGATCCGCGGGTCGATGGAGCCGCTGGCCAAGGGCGGCACCGCGAGCGGGCCGGTCTCGTTCATGCGCGGGGCCGACTCGTGGGCCGGCACGATCAAGTCCGGCGGCAAGACCCGCCGCGCGGCGAAGATGGTGGTGCTGGACGTCGACCATCCCGACATCCGCGAGTTCATCTGGTGCAAGGCCAAGGAGGAGGACAAGGCCGCCGCGCTGCGTGACGCCGGGTTCGACATGTCGATCGACGGCGACGGCTTCACCTCGATCCAGTACCAGAACGCCAACAACTCCGTGCGCGTGACCGACGAGTTCATGCACGCGGTGGAGAACGACGAGGCCTGGCAGCTCACCGCGCGGGTGACCGGCGAGCCGACGGAGACCGTCCCCGCGCGCGAGCTGATGCGCGAGATCGCGGAGGCCGCCTGGCGCTGCGCCGACCCGGGCGTGCAGTACGACACGACGATCAACCAGTGGCACACGTCGCCCAACTCGGGCCGCATCAACGCGTCGAACCCGTGCAGCGAGTACATGCACGTGGACGACTCGGCGTGCAACCTGGCGTCGCTGAACCTCATGAAGTTCCGCCGGCCCGACGGGTCGTTCGACACGCGGCGCTTCTCGCACGCCGTCGACATCGTGCTGCTCGCGCAGGAGATCATCGTCGGGCCGTCGAGCTACCCGACCGAGGAGATCGGCCGCAACGCGCGCGCGTTCCGGCAGCTCGGCCTCGGCTACGCCAACCTCGGCGCCTACCTGATGGCCAACGGCTTCGCCTACGACTCCGACCAGGGGCGCGGCGCGGCGGCCGCCATCACCGCGCTCATGACCGGTCGCGCGTACCTCCAGTCGGCGAAGATCGCGGCGGCGATCGGGCCGTACGACCGCTACGCGGAGAACCGCGAGGAGCACAACAACGTCATGCGCATGCACCGCGACGCGTCGTACGCGGTGCCGGACGGCGCGGTCGAGGACACCGAGCTGCTGGCGGCGTCGCGCGAGACGTGGAACGAGGCGGTCGCGCTCGGCGAGCAGGTCGGCTACCGCAACGCGCAGGCCACGGTGCTCGCCCCCACGGGGACGATCTCGTTCCTGATGGACTGCGACACGACCGGCATCGAGCCGGACTTCTCGCTCGTCAAGTACAAGGAGCTGGTCGGCGGCGGCACGATGACGATCGCCAACCGCACCGTGCCGATGGCGCTGCGGACGATCGGGTACTCGGACGCGCAGGTCGAGCAGATCGAGGCCTACGTGGCCGAGCACGGCACGATCGTCGGCGCCCCCGAGCTGGCCGACGAGCACCTGTCGGTGTTCGACGTCGCGGTCGGCGCCCGGGCGATCTCGCACGCCGGCCACATCAAGATGATGGGCGCCGTCCAGCCGTTCCTGTCGGGCGCGATCTCGAAGACGGTCAACCTGCCGCAGACGGCCACGGTGGACGACATCGCCGAGGCCTACATCCAGGCCTGGAAGCTCGGCGTCAAGGCGCTGGCCATCTATCGCGACGGCTCGAAGACCGCGCAGGCGCTGCGCACCGACGCGCAGGAGGTCAAGGAGGTCAAGGCGAAGGCCGAGGCCGCCATCTCCGCCGGCGAGGAGGTCTTCACGGGCGCCGAGGTCGACGAGATGGTCCACGCCGCGGTCGCCAAGGCGCTCGCCAACGCGCACACCGGCGAGGGCGCCCCGGCACGCCGGCGGATGCCGCGCGAGCGCAACTCGCTCACCCACAAGTTCTCGCTCGGCGGCCACGAGGGCTACATCACGGCCGGCATGTACGACGACGGCACGGTCGGCGAGATCTTCCTGACCGACATCGGCAAGGAGGGCTCGACCCTCCGCGGCATGATGAACTCGTTCGCCACGGCGATCTCGATCGCGCTCCAGTACGGCGTGCCGCTCGAGACCCTGGTCAGCAAGTTCGCCTACATGCGCTTCGAGCCGGAGGGGATCACCACCAACCCGGAGATCCCGTTCGCCAAGTCGATGCCCGACTACATCATGCGCTGGCTCGCGTCGCGGTTCCTGGACGCCGACGCCCAGGAGGAGCTCGGCATCCTCACCCCCGAGGTCCGCGCCCGCAAGACGGCCGAGGACATCTCGTCGGGCGCCTCGGGCGGCTCCGCGGGCCCGGCCAACGGCGGCACCGCCCCGGCCGAGCCCAAGCCCGCCACGTCCGCGCTCACCGACACCCCGCCGGTCGTCCCGGCCCGCATGGTCGGCCTCGACCTCGGGCCCGCATGCAACCAGTGCGGCGGCATGATGCAGCGCACGGGCTCGTGCTACACGTGCTCGAGCTGCGGCAACAACACCGGCTGCGGATAGCTCGCATTTGCGCGCCTGATCGCATCCGCTGCGCTCAGGCGCGCAAGACGTCCGCACGAGCTCTTCACATGCTGCCCGTCAGGTAGCTGCTGCAGGAGCCCGGGTCGCCGGACTCGAAGCCGGCGTTCCACGCTTCAGCGCGCTGCTCGGGCGTGCCGTGGTGGCCGGGGCTGCTCGCGTCGAAGTCGCCGACGGCCAGCGCCGCGTCGAGCGCCTCCTGCACGTCGCCGTCCTCGAGGCGGTTGTCGCGGTACGCGCTGTTGGCCCACGTGCCGGCGTAGCAGTCGGCCTGGAGCTCGAACGCCATCGTCGGGAGCTGGTTGCCGTACCGCTGGAAGAGCCCGAGCTCATCCTGGATCTCGTGGCCGTACTCGTGCGCGACGATGTAGGCGACCGCGAAGTCGCCAACCGTGCGGCCGTATCCCTGCGAGCTGCCGGGCAGCGCCTGGTCGAGTGCGCCGTCGTAGATGTCGGTCGCGAACTTCTGCGAGATGTAGATCGTGTCGTCGCCCGAGCAATACGCGGCGGCGCTGTCGCCCAGGGTCCCGCTCTCGTCGCCGCAGGCGCTCGCGGCGGTCTGGCCGGCCGGGATCCAGTCGTAGCGGACTCTCGGCTCCGACAGCCCGGAGTCCTTGAAGACCGTCGTCCAGTACGCGTCGACGTCCTTCGTGACGGCGGTCAGGAACTGCTCAACGTTCTCCGGCTGGGCGTCGGCGGCGGAGCCGAGCACGAGGCCCTGGGCGCCGGCTGGCTGGTCGTAGGCCTGCGCGGAGCCGAGGTGCTGGGACGCGACGAGCGCGAGCGCCAGCAGCGCGGCCCCGGCGAGCAGGCCGCGGCGGATCGGTGATCGCATGGAAGCGGAGTTCTCCTTGTCGGGAATGCCCCGCAGACGATGCCCGCCGGCCCGTCAGGCGTGAATAAAGGCACGCGCGGCTTCGCGTCCGGGAGGGTCACCTCCAGCGGCGCACTGATCCCGTGAGGTACTGCAGATAGCCCCGCAGCGAGGCGGAAGAGGTGAGGGCCTGGTAGGCGAGCAGGTAGCCGAAGAAGCCGCGGACGTCCTTGCCCGGGTGGACGTCGAGGCGGCGGAACACGTTGCGTTCCTGCCAGCGGCGGAGGAACCCGAAGATGACGAGGGTCATCGGGATCACCAGCATCGACCACCAGGAGAACAGGAGTGGGTAGCCGAAGACGAACAGGATGAAGCCGGGGATCCAGAAGAAGATGTAGCCGATGTCGAGGAACGGCACGAGGTAGTCGATGCCCGCGATGAACTTCGCGAGCACGCGAGGTTGGCGAACCGGTGGGTTGCGCCGCAGGCTCTCGAACATCCCGCGCGCCCAGCGTGCGCGCTGGCGCATGAAGTGGGGGAGGCGCTCGGGGGCCGCGGTGAAGCCGAGGGCGCAGGGCTCGTACTTCACGATCCCGCGAGAGTCCATCAGCGTCCAGGTGAGGACGATGTCCTCGCCGATCGCGTCCGGCCAGCCGCCGACAGCACGCACGTCGTCGGTCCAGTACGCCGAGAAGGCGCCCTGGGCGACGAGTGCGCTGTTGTAGGCCGACTGCATGCGCTTCACGCCGTTGATGCCGAGCCGGTAGTCCCACCCCTGCATCCGGCTGAGCAGGTTCGTGGATGCGTTCTCGACGACGAGCGCGCCGGCGCAGGCGCAGACGTGCTGGTCCTGCGGGCGGCTCGCGACGCGGGCGATCAGGTACGTGAGCGCCTCGGGGTGGAGCAGGGTGTCGGCGTCGACCGTCACCACCAGCGGGGTCGTCACCGTCTCGAGGGCCGTGTTGAGAGCGTGGTGCTTGCCGGCCGCGGACTCGAAGACCCGCCGGTATCGCAGCCCATGAAGCCGAGCGGTCTGCTCGGCCAGCTCGGCGGTGCGGTCGGTCGAGTTGTTGTCGGCCAGCACGACCTCGATCGGTCCGGCATAGGACAGCCCGGCGATCCGCTCTACGGTCGGCACGATCGCGCGCTCCTCGTTCCACGCCGCGACGATCACGGTCACCGGCGGCCAGACGCCGGCCGGCCACGGGCCCGGCGGCGGCTCGACCGGTGGGACCCGGTAGCGCACCGTCAGCAACGTGATGAAGAGGAATCCGATCACCAGCCCGGGGATGTACGCGAGCATGATCGGGATGACCCATGCCATCACGGGGCCGATCGCCTCGCGAAGGTCCGATCGCCATGGTGCCGAGACGTACACCCCGAAGGCGATGTACGCGGCGGTGAGCGGGAGCACGATCGCGAAGCGAACCGTCGGGCGGGCACCGACCCTCGGCCGGCGACGCCGGCTCAACCCGCCGAGCGGCGCCGGCTCGGGCGCTAGCCGCTGCGCCATGCGACAAGCCTCGCACGAATCGAGGCGTCGGTGAACTCGACCGCCGACCGGGCGTTCGTGCCGTCGCACCGGGGCGGCTCGGGCCCGCCGCTGGTGTGTCTGCACGGCTTTCTCGACACCTGGCGGACGTGGGAGCTCGTCCTGCCGGCACTCGAGCGCCGCCACGACGTCCTCGCCCTCACGCTGGCCGGGCACGCCGGCGGGCCGCCGATCGGCGGCGACATCGGCCTCGAGGCGCTGACCGACGCCGTCGAGCGCGCGATGGACGAGGCGGGATTCGAGACCGCGCACCTCGCCGGCAACTCGCTCGGCGGCCACATCGCGCTCCGGCTCGCCGCCGCGGGACCGCGCCCGGACGGTCGTCGCGCTCGCCCCGGCCGGCGGCTGGGCGCCCGGCGACGAGTCGTACCCCGAGCTCCTCCGCCTCCAGGCCACGCTGGTCGAGCAGACGCGGGCGGCCGCACCGCACGCCGAGGCGATCGTCGCCACACCCGAGGGCCGCCGCCGCGCCACCCAATACCTCACGACCAGCTTCGAGCACATCCCGGCCGAGCTGCTCGCCCACCAGCTGCGGGGCGCGGCGGCCAGCGACGCGGCGCTCGCGATGATCGAGCACGCGGAGCGCGAGGACTGGAGCCTCGACGCCGAGCGGATCACCTGCCCCGTGCGGATCGTCTGGGGCACCGAGGACCGCCTCCTCCCCTGGCCGGCCGCCGCCGCCCGCTTCCGCACCGAGTGGCTGCCGCACGCCGACTGGATCGAGCTCGACGGCGTCGGCCACGCGCCGCAGCTCGACGTCCCGCTCGAGACCGCGCAGCTCATCCTCGGCTTCACGGCATGACTGCCACCATGGCCCGCCATGGAGACGCGACTGCTGATCGGCGGCGAGCTGGTGGCCGGGGAAGGGCCCGCCCTCGCCGTGGAGGACCCGTTCAAGGAAGAGCGGCTGGCCGAGGTCGGGACGCCCGACCTCGGCCAGCTTGACGCGGCGATCGAGGCCGCGCGCCGCACGCAGCGAGAGTGGGCCGCCACGCCGGCGGCCGAGCGTGCCGAGGCGCTGCACGAGGTCGCCGCGCGGATGCGCGCCCGCACCGACGAGCTGGCCGAGCTGATGACCCGCGAGGGCGGCAAGCCGCTGATCGAGAATCGCGACGAGGTCGGCTGGACGGCTAGCGCCTTCGACTTCTACGCCGAGCTGGCGCGCTCCGCCGAGGGGCGCGTGATCCCGCCCGTCGAGGCCTCCCAGCTCGCGCTCGTGCTCAAGGAGCCGCTCGGCCTCGTCACCTGCATCGTGCCTTGGAACTACCCGCTGCTCCTCCTCGCCTGGAAGCTCGCGCCCGTGCTGGCCGCCGGGAACGGCGCGCTGTGCAAGCCGTCGGAGCTCACGCCGCTGTCCACCCTCGCGCTGGCGCCGTGCCTCGACCACCTGCCGGCCGGCCTGGTCGCGCTCCTGGCGGGCGGCGGCGACGTGGGCGAGCGGCTCGTGGACGACGAGCGCGTCGACGGCATCGCCTTCACGGGGAGCGTCGCCACCGGGACGCGGATTGCCGAGCGCGCCGCCAGGCGGATCGCCCGCGTCAACCTCGAGCTCGGCGGCAAGGACCCGTTCATCGTCTGCGCCGACGTGGCGGCCGAGATCGAGATCGCCGCCCGTGGCGGCGCCTGGGCCGCCTTCCTCAACGCCGGCCAGGTCTGCACCTCGGCCGAGCGCTTCTACGTCCAGCGCGAGGTCTACGACGAGTTCCTCGAGGCGTTCGTCGGCCACACGCGAACGCTCAAGGTCGGCGACCCGATGGACCCGAGGACCGACATCGGACCGATGGTCAGCGCCGCGCAGCGCGACAAGGTGCGCCTCCAGCTCGAGCGCGCGGTGGCGGCCGGAGCCGAGGTGCTCGTGGGCGGCGACGGCGCCGGCCACGAACGCGGCCACTTCTTCGCTCCCACCGTGGTCACCGGCGCGCCCGCGGAGACCGATCTCTTGCGCGAGGAGACGTTCGGTCCCGTCGCGCCGATCGTCCCCGTCAGCGGCCTCGACGAGGCGATCGAGCTGGCCAACGCTTCTCCTTACGGTCTCGGCGCCAACGTCTACACGCGCGACCTCGAGACCGCAATCCGCTGCGCCCGCGAGCTGCGCGCCGGCACCGTCTGGATCAACGACCCGCTCACTGACAACGATGCCGGGCCGTTCGGCGGCATGAAGCGCTCGGGCTCCGGCCGCGAGCTCGGCCAGGAGGGGCTCGACGCCTTCCAGGAGACCAAGCACGTCCACATCGAGACGAAGCTCGAGGTCAAGGACTGGTGGTACCCGTACGGGTAGCGGCCCTTTCTGACGACCCGCCGGGTGATCATTTGCGGATCTGCCGAGGCGATATTGAGGATCTGCCGATGTGATACTGCGGATCTGCCGATATGGTTTTTGCAGATCTGCCGATGACCGCCCTGATCGACCGGCACATCCGACCCGACGTCGTGGCTGCCCTGCGAGACACGCGGGTGGTCGTCGTCCTGGGCGCCAGGCAGGTCGGCAAGAGCACGCTCGTGCAGTAGCGGCCTCTGGGAGCCAACCGCGTAGGGTTGAGCCGTGGCGGAGTTCAAGAAGCCGGCGTTCCAGTTCGACTGGGACGTCGACGAGGAGCTGAAGGCGCTCCGCACCTACAGCTCGCTGCCTGACAAGAAGGACCGCGCGATCCCCCGGAAGGGCGCCGGGCGCGTGTTGATCGCGACCTGGAACATCGCCAACCTCGGCGCCCAGGACCGCACGGAGGACGACCACCGCCTGCTCGCGGAGATCGTCGGCTGGTTCGACCTCGTCGCGATCCAGGAGGTCAACGACGACCTCAGCGGCCTGCGCGCCATCCAGGCGCTGCTGCCGAAGAAGTACCGCGTGCTGTTCAACGACGCGGGCGGCAACCGCGAGCGCTTCGCGTTCGTGTTCGACTCGACGAAGTTCAAGCCGCTCGAGGAGATCGGCGAGCTGACCGTGGCGGCAGCCGATCTCAGCGACGTGCGGCTGGCCGACGTGACGTCGCGGTTCGGCGGCTTCGACCGCAACCCGTTCATCACCACGTTCGACGTGCGCGGGCAGCGGCTCACGTTCGCCAACGCCCACCTCTACTTCGGCGACGACGGCCGCGCCGGCATGGACCGCCGGGTGCTCGAGGCGTACGCGGTGGCTCGCTGGGCCGACCTGCGGCGGCGGTCCGACTACGCCTTCGCCAAGGACGTGGTCGCGCTCGGGGACTTCAACCTCCCGAAGCGCCGGCAAGGCGACCGCGTCTACGACGCGCTCGTGCGCCGCGGGCTCGTCCTGCCCGAGCACGCCACGAAGGTCGGCGGCACGAACGTCCGCGACGACGCCGACTACGACCAGATGGCGATCTTCCCCGGCCCGATCAACGACGCGATCGAGAAGATCGGCATCTTCGACTTCGACGGCGCGGTCTTCCGCAAGCTGTGGGGGGCCGGCAGCGACGAGGAGCGGACGCGCTTCTTCGAGTGGCTCCAGTACTACCTCAGCGACCACCGGCCGCTGTGGATGTCGCTGAAGCTCTGACTCACGTCCGCCGCGCCTGCGACGTTGCACCGAGCGTGACCTTCTCCACTCTGCATCCCAGCCCCGTCGGCGACATCCTGCTGCGCGCGGGAGACGACGGCCGGCTCACCGACCTCTATCTGCGTCACGACGAGACCGCGCCGACCACCGGTGGCCCGTTCGACGCCGTTCGCGAGCAGCTCGACGCCTACTTCGCCGGTGAGCTCGAGGCATTCGACCTCGACCTCGACCCCCATGGCACGCCGTTCCAGCGCCGTGTCTGGGACGAGCTGACGCGCATCCCGTTCGGCGAGACCATCTCCTACTCGGAGCTGGCCCGCCGGCTCGGCGACCCCAAGCTCGTGCGCGCCGTCGGCCTCGCCAACGGTCGCAACCCGATCTCGATCGTCATCCCCTGCCACCGCGTGATCGGCGCGGACGGCTCGCTCGTGGGCTACGGCGGCGGGCTCGAGCGCAAGCGCTGGCTGCTCGAGCACGAGGCCGTGGTCGCCGGGCAGCGGCTCGCCGTTTAACGTCAAACGCCCGCCGGGGGAAGGCGGGCGTTTGGCGAGGGGAGGAGAGAGTCCCGGCGCTGTCGCGGCCGGGGCAGCGGTCACCAGATGGAGTCGAAGGTGCCCGGACGCGAAACCGGCGGGAGCTCGCGCACCGTGGGGAGCGTGTACGCGTGCGAGGCGGTGGCGACGGGCGGGCGGGGTGTGACGGTGACGGTCACGGGAGGGCTCCTAGCTGCGGCGTCCGCCGCGCTTGTTGACGCGAACGCTGTGGACGGCCGCGGCGTGAACGATGGAGATCTGGGTGGGGCTCATGGGAAGCAATCTCCCACTCCATGCCATCTGTCGATATCGCGCTGCCCTGCGTCTGCGCGTGCGGGCAGCCGCTACCCGAGTGCGGTCATCCACCACCGGGGTGCGGCAAACCGCACCACCGGCGAAAAATCCCTGCTCAGCCCGTGTTTCTTAGACCGGCGGCGATGCCCGCGATAGTGGCCATCAGGGCGTCGGCGACCGTCGTGTCGCCCGCCCGCGAGCGGGCCAGCAGGGCGACCTGGAGATGCGACAGCGGGTCGACCCAGCGGTTGCGGTGGGAGAGGCGGTCGCGCAGGGCGGGGGTGGCGTCGAGCAGGCCGTCGGCGTCGCGGATCGCCAGCAGGCGCGCCACCACGCGGGCGTGCTCGGCCTCGATCACCGGCCAGAAGCGCTCGACGAGGTCGTCGTCGACGAGCGCGAGGTAGCGCCGCCCGACCGAGAGGTCGACCTTGAAGAGCGCCATTTCCAGCGTCGAGCACGCCATGCGGAAGAACGGCCACGACCGCCACATCTCCCGCTGGGCTTCGAGGTCGCCGGCCTCCAGCGCGGTGCCGGCGCCGTACCAGGAGGGCAGCAGGATGCGGTTCTGCGTCCATGCGAACACCCAGGGGATCGCGCGCAGGTCGGCCAGGCTCCCGCCCGCGCGCCGCGAGGCCGGGCGCGAACCGATCGTCAGCTCGGCCAGCTCGTCGACCGGGGAGACCTGGTGGAAGAACCGCACGAACGCCTCGTCGTCCACGAGCCCGCGGTAGACGTCGCGCGAGTGGTCGCCCAGGCGGTCGACCTCGGCCCGGAAGCTCGCCGGCACCTCCGCCGGGGGCGCCGCGCGGTGCAGGAGGAGCGCCGAGACCTGCTGCTCGAGCGAGCGGCCCGCCAGCCCCGGGTCGGCGTACTTGGCGGAGATCACCTCTCCCTGCTCGGTGATCCGCACGCCGCCCTCCACCGTTCCCCGCGGGAGGGCGAGCATCGCCTGGTGGGCCGGGCCGCCGCCGCGTGACGGCGAGCCGCCGCGGCCGTGGAAGAACGTCACCTTGATGCCGTGCTCCGGGCCCTGGACCAGGAGCCGCTCCTGCGCGCGATAGATGGCCCACTGGCTGGTGAGGAACCCGGCGTCCTTGGCCGAGTCCGAGTAGCCGAGCATGATCTCCTGGCGGTCGCCGTGGCGGCGCAGGTGCTCGCGGTAGGCCGGGTCGGCGTAGAGCGCGGCCATCGTCTCGGGCGCGTGCTCGAGCGCGTCGAGCGTCTCGAACAGCGGCGTGAGGTGCAGCGGCGGCTCTCCCGGGCCGGCCAGCCCCGCGCGGCGTGCCAGCCACAGCGCGCCGAGCACGTCGGACACCTCGTGGACCATCGAGATCACGAGCGTGTCGGTGGCGGCGCTGCCGTACCGCCGCACCGCGGTGCTGACCGCGTGCAGGGCCTCGGTCGGCGGGCAGATCGGGCCGAAGCGGTCGGCGGCGACGGTGGCGAGCCGGGCGTCCAGGATCCGGCGCCGGTCTCCCTCGGCGGCGCCGTCGAGCTCCGGCAGGTCGCGGTGGACGGAGTCGTTGACGGCGTCGGCCGCCAGCCGGACGTCGAGCCGCGCGAGCTGGAGCCCGAAGGCGCTGACCTGGCGCAGGACGTCCTTGATCGCGCCGTCGGCCACCGGACCGGCCCCGGCAGCGTCGCGCACGATCTCGAGGTCGCGCCGGAGCTGGTCGACGTCGCGATAGGCGAGCGGGCTGCCAGGGTCGTCGCCGGTCACGAGCAGCCGCTCGGAGATGTAGTTGAGCTTGGCCCGCACCGGCTCGTGGCGGCGGCGCTCCCCCAGCCGCCGCGTCACCTCGGGCATGAGCGCGCCGTCGCGGCGCAGGCTCGCGTCGAGCGCCGTGCGGCCGGCGCCCATCTCGGCGTCGCTCTGCGAGTAGCGCGAGGCGAGCCGCTCGACCCGCTCGCGCAGCAGCCGCGCCGCCACGCGGCGGTGGAGGTCGACGGTGGCGGTGTACGTGGCGGCGGTGACGCCGGGGTGGCCGTCCATGTCGCCGCCGGCCCAGCTCGAGAAGCGCAGCGGGGCGGCGTCGAGCGGCTGGGGGCCGAAGCAGCGCTCGATCTCGCGCACCAGCTCCGGCACCGCGTCGAACAGCACGCGGTCGATGTAGTGCAGGTTGCGCCGCACCTCGTCGTCGACCTGGGGCCGCTCCCGCCGCACCTCGGCGGTCTGCCACCAGAGCGCGAGCGACTCGCGGATGTGGTCGACGACGCGCGCCTTGGCGGCCGGGCCGAGACGGTCGTCGTCGAGCTCCGCCAGCCGCTCGCTCACGTCGCTCGCGTGGTTCATGACCGACCAGCGGGTCGCCTCGGTCGGGTGGGCGGTGAACGTGAGCTCCAGCCGCAGGTCGTCGAGCGCGCGGGCGGCGGCCTTCGACGGGCGGACGGCGAGCTGGTCGGCGGCCTCGGCGAGCGACTCGCGCTGCGGCGGCCCTCCGGCGCGCTCGTAGACGCGCCGGCGCCGCACGCGCTCGCGCGTCTCCGCGAGGTTGGCGAGGTGCAGCTCCATCGAGCACGCGCGGATGACGTCGAGCGAGTCGCCCGCGAGGATCTCCTCGACCAGCGCCCGCCGCCTCGGCGGCATCCTCGCCGGCCCGGGCCCGGGCGGCCGCCTGGCGCAGGCGCACGACGGCGGCGCGCAGGCTCTCGCCGCCCTGGCGGGCGATCGTCTCCTCGAGCAGCTCGGAGAGCAGCTGCGTGTCCCGATCGAGCGCGGCGGCGGGGGTGGGAGCGTGGGCGACGGTCACGTCGCCCACAAGCGTGGCACGCGGACCGCGGCAAGGGACTCCTCACCGCGGTCCGAAGCCGGTCCTACACCTCGTCGGTCGGAGGGCGCTCGTCCTCGGCGAGGATCCCGTAGAGGGAGCGGCGGGCGTTGTTGAGGACGTCGCGGGCCTCGGCGATCTGCTGAGGGCTGCCGGCCTGGGCGAGCTGGAAGATCGCCATGCCGACCTGGCGGGCGACGCCGAACAGCTCCCAGACGTCGGAGTCGACGGCCTCGCTGGCCGCCTCCCACGGCGGCCCTGCGGCGGTCGCCTCCTCGGCGGCCTCGCGGCCCGCGTCGGTGAGGCGGAAGACCTTGCGGCCGTCGGCCTCCTCCGAGCGGATCAGGCCCTCGTCCTCGAGCTGCTGGAGCGCGGGGTACACCGATCCGGGGCTCGGGCGCCAGACGCCCTCGCTGCGGTTCTCGATCTCCTGCATGAGCTGATAGCCGTTGCGCGGCTCCTCGGCGAGCAGGGCGAGCAGGGCGGCGCGGACGTCGCCGCGGCGGCGGCGCGGGCCGCGGCCGGGCGGACCGCCGAAGCCCATCGGGCCTCCGGGCCAGAAGCCGCGCCCGTGGTGGCGGCCGCGGTGGTGGTGATGCCGGCCGCCCATGAGGAGGACGCCGAGCATCTTGGGGTCAAAGCGCATCGTGTTGGCGTGCATGTCGTGTTCTCCTGGTGTATCGACGATGCATAACGATATATCGTGAGTGTTCGTGTGTCAAGATGCCGCGTGTGGAGCCGCTGATCCTCGTCGACCCGTGGCCACGGACGCTGGCGATGATCTGCGACCCGCCGACCCGCGCGCGGCTGGAGTCGCTCGGGCGGCTCGTGGTCCACGAGGACGGGGCGATGCCGGACGCGCTGGTCGACGAGTGGCTGCCGCAGACGGCGGCCGTCCTCGGCCAGACCGCGCTCCCGGCATCACGGCTGGAGCGGGCGCCTGAGCTGCGGGCGATCGTCAACGTCGAAGGCAACTTCCTGCGCAACGTGGACTACGGGGCGGCGCTCGACCGCGGCATCCACGTCCTCAACGCCAGCCCGGCCTTCGCCCTGCCCGTGGCGGAGGCGGCGCTCGGCATGGCGATCGACCTCACCCGCGGCATCACCGCCACCGATCGCGCGATGCGAGCGGGGCGCGAGGCCTACGGGCTCGAGAGCAACGCCGACGCGTTCCTGCTCGCCGGCAGCCCGGTGGGGATCGTCGGCTTCGGTGACCTCGGCCGGGCGCTGCACCGGCTGCTGGCGCCGTTCGGGTGCCCGGTGAAGGTGCACGACCCGTGGCTGCCCGAGCTGGTCGTGCGCCGCGCGGGCGCGTCATCCGCGTCGCTCGACGAGGTGCTCTCGACCTCGCGGGTGATCTTCGTGTTCGCGTCGGTGACGAGCGAGAACGAGGGCTTCCTCGACCGTGCCGCGCTCGAGCGCATCCGGCCCGGGAGCGTGCTGCTGATCATGAGCCGCGCGGGGGTCGTGGACTTCGACGCCCTGGTCGAGCTCGTCGCGGCCGGCCGGCTGCGAGCGGCCACCGACGTCTTCCCGGAGGAGCCGGTCGCCGCCGACGACCCGGTCCGCCGGCTCGACGGCATGCTCCTCTCCCCCCACCGCGCGGGCGGGATGCGGGAGGCGTTCCTGGAGATCGGCCGGCTCGCGGTCACCGACCTCGAGCTCGTGCTCAGGGGGCTGCCGCCCGCCGTCTGCAAGCGCGCCGAGCGCGAGACCGTCGGCCGGATGCGCAGCCGCCCGGTCGACCGGTCCTAGAGCGCGCGGGCGAACACCGGCTCGTAGTTGCCCTCCGCGACGGTGAACGCCGCGGGGCGCTCAGGCGGCGCCGACCGTCTCGCGCTCGCGCTCGGGCTCGCGCTGCGCGGCGACCACGGGCTCCGGCTTCTTCGCGCCGACGAGCTTGGCGGCCTGCCGTTCGGGCGCGATCTCGACGACGTTCCACGCCAGCCCGACCCGCTTCATGCCCCGGATGACGAGCGCGGAGGGGTCGACCTCCCGCCTGCCGAGGCCGTGCGAGGCGGACCGCGGGAACGCGTGGTGATTGTGGTGCCAGGCCTCGCCGAACGACGGAATCGCGAGCCAGGCGACGTTGGTCGACTTGTCCTCGATGTCGAACCGCCGGCGCCCGAAGAAGTGGCAGATCGAGTTGATCGACCAGGTGACGTGGTGCAGGAAGAACGCCCGCACGAGCCCGCCCCAGACGAGGCCGCGCAGGGCGCCCTCGGCGGTGAAGCCGTGCAGGACGAAGCCGAGCGCCGTGGGGATCAGCAGGCTGGCGAGCGCGAGCCACGGGAACATGCGGCCGATGCGGCGCATGCCCGGGTCCTCGTAGAGCTCGGCCGCGTAGCGCTTCCAGTCGGCCTGCCCGTGCGTCTCCATCAGCCAGCCGGTGTGCGCGTGCCAGAGGCCCTTGAGCCCCGAGCCGTGCCCGACGTGCGGCGAGTGCGGATCGCCCTCCTCGTCGGTGTGGGCGTGGTGCTTGCGGTGGTCGGCGACCCAGTCCATGACCGAGCCCTGAAGGCCCATCGAGCCGAGCACGGCAAAGCCGTACTGCACGGGCTTCGAGGTCTGGAAACTGCGGTGGGTCAGCAGCCGGTGGTAGCCGACGGTGATGCCCAGCCCGAAGAGGATGTAGGTCACGACCATGATCGCGAGGTCCGTCGCGTCGACCGCGCGGTTCCACAGCAGAACGACGGCGGCGAGCAGCCCGACGAACGGCACGACCACGCCGATGAGGTTCACGGTGCGTTCAGCTCTCGACATGTACTGCAGTCTGGCGCCTAACGCGGCCCGGTTCTTGAGGGATTGTCTGGCCTTCTAGCGGCCGAATTTGTCACGAAATGACAATTAGGCGGCCGTGGCGCGGGCCCGAGCCGGCGCGTCGGCGGCCGCCGGCACGGGCGAGCCGGCCGCCAGCCACGCCCACACGAGCACGGTCCAGAGCACGGCCGGCAGCGAGGCGTGGACCCACACCCACTCGGCCGGCAGCGCGTTGTGGTACTGCACGAGGCCGACCACGCCCTGCGCCGCGATCAGCAGGCAGACCGCCGTGAGCGCGCGCATCAGGGCCGGCCCGGCGCCCCGCCGCCACGCGAAGACCCAGAGCGCCACGGCCACGACCCCCAGCGCGGTGGCCATGTGGCCGTGCAGGTGGATGAGCGTCTTCAGCGTCGACGCGCCGAAGGCGTCCAGCCGCTCGACCACGTCGTCCGTCCCGGCCCCGCCCGCGTGCGGCCCGGCCGCGGTGGCGAACGTCCCGGCAACGATGACGACCGCCCCGTAGACCACCAGCACGCGCGTTCCCAGCACCCCCAGCCGGTCGCCCGTATGCGCCTCGCCGGGCGGCCGGCGCACGCGCCAGACCAGCAGCGCGCCGGCGGTGAGGAGGACCATCGAGAGCAGGTAGTGGGCGATGACCACCTGCCAGGAGAGGTGCAGCGCCACCGTCAACCCGCCGAGGAGGCCCTGCGCGACGACGCCGGCGGCGAGCACGGTGGCCGGCCGCAGCAGGTCGGGCCGCCGCGGCCGCACCTGGTAGGCCGTCACCCCCGCCGCGAGGCACGCCGCACCCACCACGGTCGAGAACAGCCGGTTGCCGTACTCGATCCACACGTGCGTGTCGAGCTCGGGCACGAAGGTGCCGGAGCAGTCCGGCCACGTCGGGCACCCGAGCCCGGACCCCGTGAGCCGCACCCCGGCGCCGCTGAAGACGATCAGGACGAGCGTCAGGAGCGCCCCGTAGGCGAACCAGCGATAGGTGCTCAGCGAGAGGGTCGCGCGCTCGCGCATCCGGCGCGACATTGTGGCAGCGGCGAGAGTTATACTTCGAGTATGACTCAACGCGTCGGCGCCAAGGGACAGGTCGTCATTCCCAAGGAGATCAGGGATCAGGTCGGACTTCAGCCGGGCGCCGAGGTCGATTTCGAGCGGGACGGTGAAGCCGTTCGGATCCTGCCCGCCGGAGCGGCAGGACTCGGGCCTTCGGGGGCGGTACGCCTCGACCGGGATGGCGGCTGAGCTCCTGGCCGACCGCGAGCGCGAATCGCACTGAGCGTGACCGTCAGGCCGCCCGGCGGCCCTCCGGGCACGGCTGGGCGAGCCGGACGGCGCCGAGCTCCTCGCGCGGCACGCGCGGCGCGCCTTCCTCCCGTCGCGGGTTGACGATCCCGATCAGCGACATCACGCCGCCGAAGACGACGAGCGCGCCGCCCACCCCGAGCCCGGCGCGGTAGGCGGCGACGGACGCGTCGACGACCTCGGGCGAGCCGCCCGACAGCGGCTCGGCTTCGCCCACCGCCGCCCCGCCGACGGCCTCGAAGCGCGCGGCGACCACAAGGCCGACGGCGGCGATCGCGAGCAGCGACGCGACGCGCGCGATCTGGTTGTTGACCCCGCTGGCGACACCCGCGTTGTGCTGCGGCACCGCTCCCAGCACCGTGTTGGTCAGCGGCGCGACGGTCGCGGACAGACCGAGCCCGAAGACGAGCACGCCGGGCAGCAGCTCCGTCCAGTAGTCGACGTCGGCGTCGAGCCGCCCCATCCAGATCAGCCCGAGCCCGGCGACGATCGGCCCGAAGCCCATCAGCAGCCGCGGGCCGATGCGGTCGGACAGCGCGCCGAAGCGGCGCGAGAGGAACCACATGCACAGCGTGATCGGGATCAGCGACAGGCCGGCCGCGATCGGGCTGTACCGGCTGACCTGCTGGAGGAAGATCGTCACGAAGAACGTCGCCGCGCCGAGCCCGCCGTAGATCAGCAGGGTCGCGGCGTTGCCGACCGCGAAGTTCCGCGACCGGAACAGCGACAGCGGCAGCATCGGGTGGTCCGTGCGGCGCTCGTGCCAAAGGAACACGGCGAGCAGGATCAGGCCGGCGATCCCGGGGATCCAGACGAGCGGGTCGGTCCACCCGTACACCGGCTGCTCGATCAGCGCGAAGACGGGCCCGGCCAGGCCGAGCGACGCGAGCACCGCCCCGAGGTAGTCGATCCTGCCCGACGCCTCCTCGTCGCGGCTCTCCGGCACCCGCCGGGCCATCGCCAGCGTGACCAGCACGAGCGGGACGTTGATCGCGAAGATCCAGCGCCAGGAGACGAACTCGATCAGCGCGCCCCCGCCGAGCGGGCCGATCACGAACGCCATGCCGGTCCACGCCGTCCACGACCCGATGGCGGCACCCCGCTCATCGCCCGGGAACGTCGCGGTGACCAGCGCGAGGCTCGACGGCACGAGCAGCGCCCCGGCGATGCCCTGCAGCGCCCGCGCCCCGATGAGGACCCCAGCCGTAGGCGCGATCGCGCACAGCGCCGAGGTCACCCCGAAGCCGATCAGGCCCGCGACGAAGATGCGCCGACGCCCGAGCAGGTCACCGAGCGACCCGCCGACGAGGATAAGCGAGCCGAGCGTGAGCAGGTAGGCCTCGACGATCCACTGCTGGGCCGCCAGCCCGGTGTCGAGGTCCTCGCGGATGGCCGGCAGCGCGACGTTGACCACCGTCCCGTCGAGGAAGACGATGGCCGAGCCGAGGATCGCCGCCACGAGGGTCGTGCGCTTGCTGCCGGCGGACGCCTCCATCTGGCAGGATTGCAGCGCCGTTGCTAGCGTCTTGCGCCGTGCAGCGGACCGCCCCGATGGCGCCCGCGGACACCACGACGGCGCCTGCGATGCGCCCCGGCTGTCGTCGGTCGACGGCCTGTCGAAGCACTTCCGCCTCCCGCACCGAGCCGTACACCACGCTCAAGGAGCGGGCGCTGCACCCGTTCCAGTCGCGCACGTACGACGAGCTGCGCGCGGTCGACGACGTCATCGTTCGAGATCGCGCGCAGGGCGAGTTCTTCGGGATCGTCGGCCGCAACGGCTCCGGCAAGAGCACGCTGCTCAAGTGCCTCGCCGGGATCTACGAGCCCGACCCCGGCGACGTCGCGATCGCACGGGCCGGCTGTCGCCGTTCATCGAGCTCGGCGTCGGCTTCAACCCCGACCTGACCGCGCGCGACAACGTGATCATCAACGCGATCATGCTCGGCCTCACGCGCCGCGAGGCGCGCGAGCGCTTCGACGACATCATCGCGTTCGCCGAGCTCGAGGAGTTCGTCGACCTCAAGCTCAAGAACTACTCGTCGGGCATGCGCGTCCGGCTGGCTTCTCGGTCGCGATCCAGGTCGACGCCGACATCCTGCTCGTCGACGAGGTGCTCGCCGTCGGCGACGCCGCGTTCCAGCAGAAGTGCTTCGAGCAGTTCCAGCGGCTGAAGGCCGACGGGCAAGACGATCGTCTTCGTCACGCACGACATGACGCTCGGTCGAGCGCTTCTGCGACCGCGCGATGCTGCTCGAGCGCGGCGCGATGCAGTCGATCGGCGAGCCGCACGCGATCGCGCGCGCGTACAACGAGCTCAACTTCGGCCGGCTGGTCACGCCGACGGCGAGCCGACCGCGCCGGCGACCAGCGCGGCGTCCGAGATCCTCGCCGCTGGTTCGAGACGCGGCGGCGAGCGCATCACCGCGCTCGCGCAGGGCGAGCCGCTCGCCGTCGTGCATGGACGTCCGCTTCCACGAGCCGATCGAGCGACCCGTCTTCGCGATCAGCGCTGCGCAACGAGATCGGCCACACCGTCTTCGCCACGTCGACGCACTGGCACGCGGCTCGCACACCGGCCGCTTCGCGCCGGCGACGTCGGTGAGCGTGCGCGATCGCGCTCGAGACCTGGCTCGCGCCGAGCCGCTACACGCTCACGCCGTCGGTCGCGCGCGCCGGCGCCGGCGAGCGACGCGCTCGACCTGCGCGAGGACCTCGCCTCGCTGATCGTCCACGGCGACGCGCCGACGGGCGGCATCGTCGACATCCCGCACACGATCGAGGTCGAGCGGCGGTGACGCCCGCCGCGGCGACGCCGCCGCGGCGTCCGCCGGGCGACGACCTGCGCCGGCTGCTGGAGCCTGACGTGGACGCTCGCGGTGACCGACTGGAAGCTGCGCTTCTACGGCTCCGTGCTCGGCTACGTCTGGACGCTCGCGCGGCCGTTCGCGTTCTTCGGCGTCATCTACGTCGTCTTCACCGAGATCGCGAGCTCGGCGACGAGATCAAGAACTACGGCGTCTACATCCTGTTCGCGCTCGTGCTGTTCAAGTTCTTCATCGAGGACGACGACGACGTCGGTGCAGCTCGCTCGTCGACCGCGAGAACCTGCTGCGCAAGATGCGCTTCCCGCGCCTCGTGATCCCGCTTTCGGTCGCGCTCACGGCGCTCCTGAACCTCGGCATGACGCTGGTCGCGGTGTTCGGTCTTCGCGCTCGCCACCGGCGTCGACCCCGACGCTGGACGCTGGCTCGAGCTCCCGCTGCTGATCGTCGCTGCTCGCTCGTGTTCGCGCATCGGCATCGGGCATGCTGCTCTCGGTGCTCTACGTCCGCTACCGCGACGTCGCAGCCGATCTGGGAGGTGGTCACGCAGATGCTGTTCTACGCCTCGCCGGTGCTGTACGTCGCCACGATGGTGCCGGAGGAGTATCCAGCGCGCCGTACCTGGCCAACCCGATCGCGGCGATCCTGACCGAGATGCGCGCACGCGATCATCGACCCGACGGCGCGCGCCGTCTGGGACGCGATCGGCGATGCCGAGCGCCTGCTGATCCCGGCCGCGATCGTGGTCGGCCGTTCGCGCTCGGCTGTAGACGTTCAACCGGGTGGCGCCGAGCATCGCCGAGCAGCTGTAGCATGGAGCGCTCGCGGAGCGCGTGCGCGCACTTGCGACCGCGCGAGCGCCGGCGTCGACCCGGTCCCGAGCCAAGCGACTGGCGCCGCGCGACGTTCCCGTCGCCGAGGGCGGCCGCGCAGCCGATCGCGCGCCGGCTGCTCGACCGCCTGCGCCCCGAGGACGTCGAAGCTGTCGAGGCGGTCGCTCGACGCCGAGGCGCGCCGCGCTGTGGGACGCAGGCGTCGCCGCCCATCGCGCCTACCTCACGCTCGCGCTACGGCGTCCACCACCGCGTCCCCGCGCGTGCTCGAGCGCACCGGCCTGACGGCCGACGAGCCGCCGCCGGAGGTGCACGCGATGGGCCGCGGCGCCGCTCGCGGCCGGCGGCGACTACTACACGGCCGACCTGGTCGCCGAGGCGCTCGCGCGTCGCCGGCGTCGACCTCGGCGACGTCCGGCGCGGCCTCGACTTCGGCTGCTCGTCGGGCCGGGCCCTGCGCCCGCTCGTCGGCCGCGCTACCCGGACATCGAGTGGCACGGCGTGGACCCCAACGCCGAGGCCGTCGCCTGGGCGCGCGAGCACGTGCCCGGAGCGCGTTCGCCGCGTCTCCCAGCGACCCGCCGCTCGCGCTTTCCCGACGGCGCACTTCGACCTCGTGTACGCGATCTCGATCTGGTCGCACTTCGGCGAGCGGTCGGCGCGCGCCTGGCTCGACGAGAGGCCACCGCATCGTCAGCGCCCGGCGGCCACCTCGTGCTCACCGTCCACAGCGCCGCAGTCGATCGCCCACGACCGCAGCGCTCGGCGCGCGCCCGCCGTCGCAGCTCGAGGAGATCGCGCTCGCGCTCCACCGGCGCGGGTTCTGGTACGCGCCGGAGTTCGGCAGCGACGGGCGATCACGGCGTCGTGCACCCGGAGTGGGGCACCGCGTTCATGAGCGCCGAGTGGCTGCTGCGCGCGGCCACGCCGCGCGTGGCACGTCGCCTCCTTCGCCGTCGGCCGCAACGACGGAAATCAGGACGTCGCGCGTGCTGCGCCGGCCCGCCAGGTACCCGCCGCTCGCTTGAGCCCGCCGTCCACCAGCACGAGGACGTAGACGCGCTGCGAGCGCGCATCGAGGCGCTCGAGCGCGAGCTCGCCGACGCGCGGGCGAACCCGCCGCGGTCGCCGCCGCGCAGGACCGCGCGTACTGGCTCGATCGCTGGCGCGTCGACCTCAACGCGCTCATGCGGCGCCGCGGCGCCGACGCGTTCCGCGGCGGCCGCTGCGCGCGGTCCGCTCAAGCGTCCGCCGGCTGAGCGCCAAGCGCCGCCTCGCGCGATGACGCCGAGCGTCGCGGTGGTCGTCCCCGTCAAGGACGGGGCGCGCTACCTGGACGAGCTGCTCGCCGCCCTGGCGCGCGAGGGCGCCGACGAGCTGCTCGTGATCGACTCCGGCTCGCGCGACGGCTCGCCCGCGATCGCGCGCGCGCGCGGGCGCCGAGGTGCTCGAGATCGCCCGCGGCCGAGTTCGGCCACGGCCGCACGCGCAACCTCGGCGCGGAGCGCACGAGCGCCGACATCGTCGCGTTCCTGACCCAGGACGCCACGCCGGTCGCCGGGCTGGCGCGCCGCGCTGCTGGAGGCGTTCGCGCTCGATCCGAGACGTCGGCGCCGTGTTCGGGCCGCACCTGCCGCGGCCGGACACCAGCCCGATGATCGCGCGCGAGCTGGTCGAGTTCTTCGCGACGTTCGCGCCGCACGGACGCGCCCCGCGCGTGTTCGGCCGCGGCGACCCGGCGTTCCTGTCGAACGTCAACGCGGCCTACCGGCGCGAGTGCTGGGCGGAGCTGCGCTTCGACGACGTCCCCTACAGCGAGGACCAGGCGTTCGGCCGGGCGCTCGCGGCGCACCCGCGCTGGCGCAAGGCCTACGCGCCGCGCGCCGGCGTGCTGCACGCGCACGACTACCCGCCGCTCGAGTTCATGCGGCGCTACTTCGACGAGTACCGCGGCCTGCGCGAGACGATCGGCCACGTCGAGCGGTTCGGCGTGCGCACGACGGTGCGCGACGTGCGCGCGCTCGTCGCCGGCGACCGCCGCTGGATGCGCGAGCAGGGCTTCTCGCGCCGCGCGCGCGCGCGCTGGACGCGCGCTCGCTGGTCCACCACACGGGCCGCAAGGCGTTCTCGGCGCTCGGCTGCGCGCGGCGCCGAGCTGCCGCGCGCCGCGTCCAGCGCGCGCTCTCGCTCGAGCGGCGCGCGACCGACGCGCCGACAGCCGCCGGCTCGGCGCCCGCCGCTGCCCGACCTGCCCGCCGTGACGCACCAGGCCGCGCGAGCGGGTGCACGGCTACGCGCCGATCGCCCGCGTGCTGCGCGACGGGCCCGGCCCCGCTGCTCGATCCCGTGCCCGGGCATGGCCGACCGCGAGCGGCTCCACGTCGCGTTCGCCGATCCCGCCGTTCTCGATCGGGTCGGGCGGCCACAACATCATCTTCCAGCTCGTCCTGCGGCTCGAGCGCATGGGCCACACGTGCTCGCTCTGGGTCCACGACCCGTTCGGCGAGCGCGCGCACGAGGGGCCGGCCGTGATGCGCGCGCGACGTCCGTCGAGCACTTCGCGCCGATCGCAGGCGCCCGTGTACAAGGGCTTCGACGCACTGGTACGGGGCCGACGTCGCGGTGGCCACGGGCTGGCAGACGGTCTTCCCGCTGCTCGCAGCTCGGCGGCTGCGCGCGCGGGCCTACCTGATCAACGACCACGAGCCCGAGTTCTACGCCACGTCGGTGGAGTCGAGCTGGGCCGCGGAGACCTACCGGCAGGGGCTCTACGGGATCGCCGGCAGCCCGTGGCTGCGCGACCTCTACGTCGAGCGCTACGGCGGCACGGCCGGGCATCTTCCAGTACGGCGTCGACCATGACGTCTACCGCCCGCGGCCGATCGAGCGCCGCGCGCGACACGGTCGTCTTCTACTGCCGCGCGGTCACGCAGCGGCGCGCGGTCGCGCTCGGGATCGCTGGCGCTGGCCGAGCTGCACCGGCGCCGCCCCGACCTGCGGATCGTCCTGTTCGGCGACCGCTAGCCGCTCCGCGACGCCGTTCCCGTACGAGCACGTCGGCATCGCGAGCCACGAGCAGCTCGCGTGGGTGTTCTCCGAGGCGACGGTCGGCATCTGCCTGTCGCTGACCAACTACTCGCTGATCCCGCAGGAGATGCTCGCGTGCGGCCTGCCCTGCGTCGACCTCGACGGCCGAGCGCGCGCTCGGTGTTCGGCGAGGACGGCCCGGTCGAGCTGGCGCCGTTCGACGCCGACGCGCTCGCCGACGCGTCGAGCGGCTGCTCGACGACGACGGCGGAGTGGGAGCGGCGCTCGCGGCCGGGCATCGAGTTCGTCGCGCCGCACACGTGGGACCGCGCCACCGAGCAGGTCGAGCGCGAGCTGCGCAACGCGCTCCGGCTACGGGAGCCGGTGCCTGCGTGAGGGTCCCTCCGGCGCTCGGCGCGCTGATGGCGGTCAGCCTGCTGCTCTCCGTCACCTGGGCGCTCGTCACGCCCGCGTTCCAGGCGCCGGACGAGCAGTACCACTTCGCCTACGTGCAGTCGCTCGCCGAGCGCAAGGCGCTCCCCGGCGACGCCACCCGGCCGACGTTCTCCACGCAGATGGCGCGGGGGATCGCCGGGGTGAACTCCGATCAGGTGGCGTCGCAGCTCGACGTCCGGCCGGAGTGGAGCGAGCGCGCCGAGCGCCGGTGGCAGGCCCGCGACGCGCAGGCCGCGCGCGACGACGGCGGCGGCACGAACCCGGCATCGCCCTATCCGCCCACCTCCTACGCGTGGGAGGCGCTGGGATACGCCGCGGCGTCCGGCGGGAGCCTGTTCGACGAGCTGCTCGGCGCGCGGCTGATGTCCGCGCTCTGGCTGCCGCTCACGGTGCTCGGCACCTGGCTGCTGGCCGGCGAGGTGCTCGGCCGGCGTCGCGTGCTCCAGACCGCCGCCGCGGCCGTACCGGCACTGGCCCCGATGGTGAGCTTCATGACCGGTGCCGTCAGTCCCGACGGGATGCTCTACGCCGTCTCGACGCTCGCGCTGTGGATGGGAGTGCGGGCGATCCGGCGAGACGTACCAGCGCGCGACGCAGTCGCGTTCTTCGCGCTGGTCGCCGTCGCCTGCACGATCAAGACCGCGAGCGTGGCGCTCCTCCCCGCCGCGGCGCTCGTCGCGGGCCTCGGCGTCTGGGCTCGCCGCCACCAGCGAGCGAGTGCCGTCCGCTTCGGGGCGGCGATCGTCGTGCCGCTGCTGCTCGCCCTGGGGATCTGGGCCCTCGCCGCCGACCTAGCCGACCAGTCGTTCGCGGCACAGATCGTCGAGTCGACGAGCCCGGTCAGCGCCGGCTCGAGCGTGCGCGAGTTCCTCTCCTACATGTGGCAGTTCTACCTCCCGCGAACGCCGGTCCAGTACGAGTATCCGTTCGGGGCCGACGGCCTGCCGCTCATCAGCATCTGGATGACCCATGGCTGGGCGGCCTTCGGCTGGCTCGAGGTGAGGTTCTGGGAGTGGGTGTACTGGCTGCTGGGCGCCGTGAGCGCCGCGGTGGGGATCGCGGCGGTGGTGGCGCTCGTCCGTGCCCGACGGCGCGTCGACATCCGCGTCGCCGCGTTCCTGGCCCTCGCCGCGGTGGCGCTGCTCGCGGGGCTGCACTGGACCGACTACCGCCAGCTCGAGGCCGGCGCGCTGGGCTTCATGCAGACGCGCTACCTGTTCCCGCTGATCGGCGTCTTCGGGCTCGCGCTCGCGGGCGCGCTCTCGCTCGTGCCCACACGCCGGCGCGCGGGCGCCGTCGGCGCCACGATCGCCGCGCTGTTCGCCTTCGACCTGCTCTCGCTCGGGCTCGTGCTGGAGCGGTTCTATGCGTAACTTCGCCGTCGTCTTCGCCGTCGCGGTCGTCGGGATCGCGGCCCTGGGCCTGGCGTGGGGCTCGAGCCTCGCGTACTCGATCGGCGTCAGGCCCGCGATCATCGCCGCGACGCTGAAGCCGGGTGACCGCGCGTGCCAGGCGCCGATCCGCACGCCGAACGACACCACGTTCGACCGCGTCGGCATCGTGCTCGTCACGTTCAAGCAGCCGGGTCCCGAGCTGGCCGTCGACGTGCTCGACGACACGACGGGCCGGAGCTGGGGAGCGGGCGGCTGCCGGCGGGCTACCCGGACCTCGACGCTGACGTGCGCGAGCAGGTCGCGACGGTCGGCCGCATCGACTCCCAGGCGCCGCTGCGGGTCTGCGTCGCGAACCGCGGCGTGCGCCGGGTCGCGGTCGTCGGCCAGGCGGGCATCGCTTCTCCGATCACCGAGGCGCGGCTGAACGGCAAAGTCCTCAACACGGACCTCACGGTGAACCTGCGTCGCGAACGGCGCTCCTTCCTCGCGATGCTGCCCGAGATCGCCGAGCGCGCCGCGCGCTTCCGCG
>CAVSRU010000001.1:0-22186 GCA_963730535.1 uncultured Solirubrobacteraceae bacterium | reverse complement strand
AGTCGGCCTCCGCGTCGTTCGCCTCGGCCACGCCCGACACGACTTGGAGGTTCACTCCCGCCGCGCGGAACGCCGCCACGACGGCGGGATCGAGCCGGTCGTCGGTGATGATCAGATCCAGCGCCGTGGCGCTTCGGATCGTCATGAGCGAGGAGCGCTCGAACTTCGTGGAGTCCATCAGGCCGACCACCCGCTCCGCGGAATCGGCAGCGGTGTTCAGCGTGTCGGCGAGCCCGGACCGCGACGTGGTGAGGCCGTGGCCGAGCGTGATGCCGGCGGCCGAGACGAACGCCGCGGCGAAGGTGAGGCGAGCCAGGAAGTCGATCGTCCAGCGGCCGGTCAGCACGCGCATGTGCTGGTCGAGCTCCCCCGGCGCCACGATGACGTGGATCGATGCCGCCGACAGGCCGAGGGCGATCGCCGGCGAGTTCGTCACCAGTGTCAGATCGGCGGGCGGGCGGACCTCGATGGCGTGCGCGAGCGCCAGGCCCGTCGAGGATGCGTCGATGAAGATCGTCGACCCGTCCTCGATCAGCTCGCGCGCCGCAGCGGCGATCGCGTCCTTCTCCGGCGCCGCCTCGCGCAGGCGCGCGTTCCAGCCCGTCTCGATCTGCGCCGGCGGGTCCGGCAGCGACCGGGCGCCGCCGCGGACACGCTCCAGCAACCCCTCTTCGGAGAGCAGCTGGAGGTCGCGGTGGACGGTCACCGCTGAGACCGCGTGCTCGCTGGCGAGGTCCGCCAGGGACACGCGTCCCTCCCGCTGGATGCGCTTGAGGATGTGCGCCCGCCTTTCCCCCGGAGCCGTGGCGTCGATCATCGCCGTGGGATCGCCGCCTCCCCGTCGGCGTCGAACAGGTGGACCCGGTCGAGGTCGACCGACGCCCGGACGCTGTCACCGATGCGCAGCGACGCCGTGGGCGGCGCCTTCACCACGATCCGCTGGTCGGCGATCTCGATGTCGACGAGCGTGCGATCGCCCAGCGGCTCGACCGCGTAGACCGTGCCGGCCAGCGTCGCCGACTCGTCCCGGACGTCCAGCGACAGGTCCTCCGCGCGCACGCCGAGCAGCGTCGGGCGGTCGCCGTCGACGGCGAAGCCGGGATTCGGCAGCTGCCAGCCGTTGCCGGAGAGTCGCCCGTTGGCGGTGCACGGCAGCAGGTTCATGCGCGGCCACCCGACGAACGTCCCCACCCAGCGGTTCGCCGGACGGTCGTAGATCTCCGTCGGCGGGCCGACCTGCTGGACGGTGCCGGCGTGGAGCACGGCCACCTGGTCGGCCATCGACATGGCCTCGACCTGATCGTTCGTCACGTACAGGAACGTCCGCCCCAGCGACCGGTGGATGCGCGTCAGCTCGGTCCGCATCTCGACCCGCAGCTTGAGGTCGAGGTTGGTGAGCGGCTCGTCCATGAGGAACGCCCGCGGCTCCCGCACGAGCGCCCGCCCGAGCGCCACGCGCTGCTGCTCGCCGCCCGACATCTGCGCCGGCTTGCGCTGGAGCAGGTGCTCGATGTGCAGCAACTCGGCCACCTGCCGCACCCGCTCGTCGACGTCGGCCTTGCCCAGCCGGCGGGCCCGCAGGGGGGAGGCGATGTTGTCCGCGGCCGTCTGCTTCGGGTACAGCGCGTAGGACTGGAACACCATCGCCAGATCGCGCTCGGCCGGCGTGGCCTCGGTCGCGTCGATCCCGGTCAGATGGACGGTTCCGTAGTCGGGCTTCTCGAGCCCTGCGATGACGCGCAGCGTCGTCGTCTTGCCCGCCCCGGACGGCCCGAGCAACACGAAGAACGCGCCCTCCGGGACGTCGAGGTCCAGATCCCGCAGGGCTTGCACGTCGCCGAACGACTTCCCGATGCCGGTCGTGACGATCGCGGAGGTCATCGGCCGGTCACCTGCCCGGACTCGGGGTCGTAGACCGGTGGCGCGGTCCCCTGGTAGCGCACGGCCACCGACCTGCTCCTCGGCCAGCCGCACGGTCGGCGGCATGCGCACGTTCAGCAGCCCCGCCTCGGTCTCGACGACGTAGATCGTCTCGTCGCCGAGCGCCTCGCGCGAGACGACCCGCCCGCGCGCAGCCCCGGGATCGGCGTCCGACGCCGACACGACGAAGCGCTCGGGGCGGACGCCGGCGATCACGCGCTCGCCGCGCCGGAGGCCGTCCGGCGCCGTCAGCGCGAGCCCGCCGGCCGCCGTGAGGTGCCCGTTGGTGACCTCGGCCTCGATCAGGTTCATCGGCGGCGAGCCGATGAAGCGCGCGGCGAACAGCGTCGCCGGCCGCTCGTAGACCTCCATCGGCGGCCCCACCTGCTCGAGGCGGCCCTGGTTCATGATCGCGATCCGGTGACCGAGCGCCATCGCCTCGGTCTGGTCGTGGGTCACGTAGATCATCGTCGAGCGCAGTCGCTGCTGGACGTGCTTGAGCTCGGCGCGCATGTCGGCGCGCAGCTCGGCGTCCAGGTTCGTCAGCGGCTCGTCCATCAGGAACGCCTTCGGGTGGCGGACGATCGCCCGGCCGAGCGCCACGCGCTGCTGCTCGCCGCCGGACAGCTTGTTCGGCTTGCGCTTCAGCAGCGGCTCGAGCCGCAGCAGCCGGGCGGCCTCGTTCACCCGCTCGGAGACCTCGGACGCGGAGTGCTTGGCGGCGCGGAGCGGGAACGCCATGTTGTCGTGCACGCTGAGATGCGGATACAGCGCGTAGAACTGGAACACCATCGCGATGTCCCGCTGCGACGGCCGCAGCCCGCTGACGACCTCGTCGCCGATCACGATCTGCCCCGAGGTCTCCGTCTCGAGGCCCGCGATGCAGCGCAGCGTCGTCGTCTTGCCGCAGCCCGAGGGGCCGAGCATGACGAACAGCTCGCCGTCGGCGATCGTCAGATCGAGCTCGTGGACGGCGACGGTCCCGTCGGGGAACGCCTTGTGCAGGCTCTTGACGCGCACCTCGGCCATCAGCGGCGCACCGCCCCGAGCGTGACGCCGGCCACGAGATGCCGCCGGACGAGGAAGGCGAACACCAGGACCGGGATCGCGAAGACCATCGCCGACGCGGCGACCAGTCCCCAGTCGATCGTGGTCCCGCCGATCAGGCCCGCGATCGCGGGTGGTGCGGTCCGGCTGGCCGGATCGGTGATCAGGAAGATCGCGTAGACGAACTCGTTCCAGGAGAAGATCAGCGCGAACACGGCGGTGGCGACGATCCCCGGGACGAGCAGCGGCATCGTGACGCGCCAGAAGGCCTCGAGGCGCGAGTAGCCGTCGAGCATCGCCGCCTCCTCGTACTCGGCCGGCACCTCGTCGATGAAGCCCTTCATCATCCAGATCGTGAACGGCAGGTTGAAGGCCGCGTAGACGAGGATCAGGCCCTGCAGCGTGTCGAGCAGCCCGAGGTCGCGGAACATGAGGAAGATCGGGATGACCACCACGACCGGCGGCATGAACCGCGTCGAGAGGATGAAGAACAGCTGGTCCTTCTTGCCGGGGATGGGGAACCGCGAGTAGGCCCACGCCGACGGCACCCCCAGCACCGTCGCGATCAGCGTCGACGCCGCGGACACGATCACCGAGTTCTTGAGGCCCGAGAGCACCGGCGAGCCCGACGAGAAGACGTCCTTGAGATGGTCGAGCGTCGGGCTGAAGTTGAACAGCTTGGCCGGGACGGCGTAGATGTCCCGGGTCTCCTTCAGCGCGGTCTCCAGCATCCAGAGGACCGGGAAGAGCATGACCACGGCGAACAGCGTGAGCAGCACGATCTCGACGCCGGAGCCGAGTCGCCGGCGACGGCGGACGGGCGGGGCGGCGGTCTCGCCCGCGATTCCCGCGTCCGCCAGCTCCGAGGGTCTGGATGTGGGTGGCCATCGTCAGCGCGTCTGCAGTCGGTTGAGGTAACGCAGATAGAGCTGCGAGGCGAGGATGACGACGATCACCATGAGGATCCCGTACGCCGCCGCGCGGCCGGTGTCGAAGCCGAAGAAGGCGACCTTGTAGACGTTGTAGGAGAGCGTCTCGGTCGTGCCGCCCGGCCCGCCGCCCGTGAGGATGTAGACGAGGTCGAAGAGCCGGAAGGCCTCGATCGCGCGGAACATGACCGCGATCAGCAGCAGCGGCCAGACCAGCGGCAGCGTGATCCGGCGGAACTTGAACCACTCGGAGGCGCGGTCGATCTCGGCCGCCTCGTAGAGGAAGTTCGGCACCGCCGTGAGGCCCGCGAGCGCGATCAGCATGATGAACGGCGTCCACTGCCAGGTGTCGACGATGATCAGCGAGAACAGCGCGAGGCGCTGCTGCGTGAGCCATTCGACGCGGCCGAGCCCGAGGCTGTCGAGGAACGAGTTCACGACGCCGAACTGGACGTCGAGCATGAACTTCCAGAACAGGCCGACGACGACCGGCGACAGCATCATCGGGATCAGGAAGAGCGTCGTCAGCGCACCGCGCCCTCGCTCCCGGCGGGAGATCAGGAACGCGATCGCGAAGCCGAGGACGGTCTGGAGCCCGACGGCCCCGACGACGAAGATCAACGTCGTGAGCGCGCGCTTCTGCACGATCGGGGACGTGATGACGTCGACGTAGTTGTCGAGGCCGAGGAAGGTCGCCGGCACGTCGCGCGTCACGGAGTAGTCCGTGAACGAGAGCCAGATCAGCCGGATCAGCGGCCAGATCGACAGGAAGATGAGCAGCGCGAGCGCCGGCGAGATGAACAGGAAGGCGAGCCGCCGGTCCGTCAGGAACCGGTAGCGCTTCGCCGCAGGCGGGGGCTCGAGCCGTTCCAGCGGCGGGGACGGGGCGGGGGATCGGAGCGTGTCTGCCATGTCAGGACGAAGAAGCGGGGGCCGGGCGAGCGACCCCCGGCCCCTCGCGCTGATGCTGCTACTTCGACGAGCTCTCGTCGAGGATCTGCTGCTCCTCGGACGCCAGCTTGTCGAGCGCCGCGTCCGGCTGCTGCGTACCGGAGATCGCCGCGTTGACCTGCGTCGAGTGGACGTTGAGGAGCTTCGCGTACTCCGGCAGGTTCCAGAAGTCCTTCAGGCGCGGCACGGACTCCGTGAACACCTTGTTGTACGGCTGCGCCTCGAGGAACTCCGGCGACTTGAGCACGTCGTTGCGCGCCGGGACGCCGCCGAGCTGCGCCCACTTCTTCTGGACCTCGGGCGTCTGGAACCACTTGATGAAGTTCAGCGCCTCGGCCTGCTTGTCCTTGGGGATGTAGCGCGAGACGTGCAGCCCCATGCCGCCGAGCGGCACCTTGTCGGTGTCCTGCTTCGGCAGGGGTGCGAAGTCCAGCTTCTCGAGGATCTCCTCCTTGCTCTTCCCGAGCTTGGAGCTCTTGGGATCGAGGAGACCGCCCATCGCGGCGATCCACTGGAACCCGACGCAGATCTTGCCCTGGCTGATCGCGGCGTTGACCTCGTCGATGAACCAGTTGCTCGAGCCCTTCGGCGTGAGCGGGACCATGTCGTTGACGAGCACGTTCATCGCCTTCTTGCCGGCGTCGTCGTTGATGACGCCCTCGATCTTGCGATCGTCCGGGTTCCACAGCTCGCCGCCGTACAGCGCGTTGACGACGTTGTAGGTGACCGCGGCGGCGTCGCCGCTGCCCGCCTGATGGAACGCGAGGCCGCTCATGCCCGGGTTCTCCTCCTGGCACTTCTTGGCCGCGGCGATCATCTCGTCCCACGTCGCCGGCGGCTTGTCGCCCATCAGGTCCTTGCGCCAGATCATCGCCCACGTGTCGCCCAGCAGCGGCAGCCCGTAGGTCTTGGCGTCCGGGTTCGCCTCCCCCGTCTGCGCCTGCGGGTACTGGCCGTACGCCGCGAGGAAGTACGGGTCGTACTGCGAGGTGTCGATGTTCTTCTTCACGAAGTCCGTGATGTCGAGGATCGACCCGTTGGTCACCGCTTCGCCGATGTTCTGCGAGTCGAGGACCGGCATGTCGAAGTTCGTCTTCTTCGCGGCGAACTGCGTGAAGATCGCGTCGTGCCACTGCGCGTTCGGCACGGTGTTGACCTTGACGGTCACGTTCGGGCGCGTCTTCGTGTACTCCTTGCCGAGCTCCTCGAGGGCCTGCGCCGGGGGCCATTCGAACCACAGGAACGTGAGCGTCATGTCCTTGTCCGACAGCTTGCCGGTGTCCGCCGCGGCCTTGGTTCCGCCGCCTCCGCTCTCATCACTACCACCACACGCGACGAGCGCGCACGCCGCTGCCGTAAGCGCAGCGACGAACACGACCTGGAGTTTCGACCTCATCCGCTCCTCCTCAGAACGTTTGGCCGGCGGTGCCGGCCTCGACAATCCTTCACGATTCCAGCCGAGACGCTACGTCGATCTTGCATCACTTGTCAACTAACTTGCAGACTTCTTGCACCGTCGTTACTGTGCGGCGCATGGCCACCACCACCGCTCGGCGGCACTTCGACGTCGTCGACCCGGCCACCGGGGCGCCGATCGAGTCGCTCGAGTCGGCCGGGCCGGACGACGGGCTCGCCGCCGTCGCCGCGGCGGCCGCGGCCGCCGGCGAGTGGGCGGCCCGCGCGCCGCGCGAGCGCGCCGAGATCCTACGGCGCGCATTCGATCTGATGATCGAGCGCACCGACGAGTTCGCGCGCCTGATCGTCAGGGAGATGGGCAAGCCGCTGGCCGAGGCGCGCGGCGAGGTGACCTACGCGGCCGAGTTCCTGCGCTGGTTCTCGGAGGAGGCGGTGCGGGCGAACGGGGACTACGCGGTCGCCCCCAGCGGCGCGAACCGGATGCTGGTCGCCCATGAGCCGATCGGGGTCGCGCTGCTGATCACGCCGTGGAACTTCCCGGCCGCCATGGCCGCGCGCAAGCTCGGTCCGGCGCTCGCCGCCGGATGCACGGTCGTGCTCAAGCCGGCCGAGGAGACGCCGCTGACCGCGATCGCGATCGCGCGGCTGCTGGAGGAGGCCGGCGTGCCCGAGGGCGTGGTGAACATCGTGTGCACCGACGAGCCGGCGCCGCTCGTGGAAGCGATCCTGGGCGACGCGCGCGTGCGCAAGCTCTCCTTCACCGGCTCGACGGCGGTCGGCCGCCGGCTGCTCGAGCTGTGTGCGCCGCGGGTCGTCAGCGCGTCGCTGGAGCTCGGCGGCAACTCGCCGTTCGTCGTCCTCGAGGACGCCGACCTCGACGTGGCGATCGCCGGCGCGATGGCGGCGAAGATGCGCAACGGCGGTGAAGCCTGCACGGCCGCCAACCGCTTCCTCGTCCACGAGTCGATCGCGGGCGCGTTCACCGACCGGCTCACCGAGGCCATGGCCGCCGTGACCGTCGCGGAGGGGTTCGCCGACGGAGCCCAGCTCGGGCCCTTGATCAACGAGGCGGCGCGCGACAAGGTCGAGCGCCTGGTCGCCGACGCCGTCGACCGCGGAGCGCGCGTGCGCACGGGCGGCGAGCGGCTGCCCGGTCCCGGCTTCTTCTACCCGCCCACGGTCCTCGACCAGGTGCAGCCCGGCAGCGCGATCCTCGCCGAGGAGGTGTTCGGCCCGGTCGCGCCGGTGATGACGTTCGCGACCGAGGACGAGGCGGTCGAGCTCGCCAACGACACCGAGCACGGGCTGGTGGCGTTCGTCTTCAGCCGCGACCTCCGCCGCGCGCTCGCGATCGGGGAGCGGATCGAGACGGGCATGGTCGGCCTCAACCGGGGCGTCGTCTCCGACCCGGCGGCCCCGTTCGGCGGCACCAAGCAGAGCGGCCTCGGGCGCGAGGGCGGGCATCACGGCCTGCTCGAGTTCCTGGAACCCAAATACTTCGCATTCGACTGATCCAAACAGGAGGGAGTCCTCTCATGTCGCAGCAGAAGGTGCTCGTGCTCGTCGGCGATGCCGCCGAGGAGCTCGACGCGATGTACCCCATCTATCGCTTGCGCGAGGCCGGGTATGTCGCGGACGTCGCGGCGCTCACGCGTCGTGACGTCCAACTCGTCATCCACGACTTCGATCCGAACTCGGACGCGTACACGGAGAAGAACGGGCGCAAGCTGCCGGTCGACGTCACGTTCGCCGAGGTCGACCCGGCGGACTACGTGGCGCTCGTCATCCCCGGCGGCCGCGCGCCCGAGTACATCCGGCTCGACGCCGACGTGCGCCGGATCACCGAGTACTTCTTCGAGCACGACCTGCCGGTCGGGACGATCTGCCACGGGCCGCAGGTGCCCGCGGTCTACGGGCTGCTGCGCGGGCGGACGACGGCCGCGTTCCCGCCCCTGAAGGGCGACATGGAGAACGCCGGCGCGACCGTCGTGGACGAGCCCGACTGCGTCGACCGCAACATGGTGTCCTGCCGCGGCTGGCCCGACATGCCCGAGTGGTCGCGCGCGTTCATGACGGTGCTCGAGCGCGCCGCCGTCCCGGCCTGACGGCGACGATGCCCGCTGACGTCTCCGGGCCGCCCGTGCTGCTGCTGCACGGCTCCGGTCCGGGGACGACGGCCGCGGCATGGGACCCGCTCGTCGCGGCGCTGGCGCCGCGCCATCGCGTGATCGCGCCCGATCTGCTCGGCTTCGGGGCGAGTCCCCGGCCCGCCGGCTCGCTCCGCGCGGCGTGGACCCGGCAGGCGCTCGAGCTCGTCGACTCGCTCGGCGTCACGTCGTTCGCCGTGGTGGGCAACTCGGCGGGCGCGGCGATCGCGCTGTCGGTCGCCGCCGCCCGCCCGCGCGCCGTGACCCGGGTCGTCGCGGTCGGCGCGATGGGGCACGCCATGGCGCTGCCCGCCGGCCTCGATGCCCTGTGGGGCTACGCCACGCCGAGCCTCGAGCGGGCGCGCGAGCTGATCGAGCTGATCAACCACGACCCCGCCGCGGCGACGCCGGAGGCCGTGGAGGCGAGGTACCGCGCGACGCTGGCGCAGCCGTGGTACCCGGAGCTGTTCCCGCCGCCGCGCCAGCGCTGGGTCGACGACCTCGCGCTGACGCGCGCGGAGCTCGAGGGGATCGCCGCGCCGGTCCTGCTGGTGCACGGCGCGCAGGACCGCGTGGTGCCGCTGCGCGACGGCTTCCTGCCGCTGCTGGAGGTGCTGCCGGACGTCCGCGGCCACGTGTTCGGGTCGCTGCGGGCACGCGGCCCCGCTGGAACGCACCGACGAGTTCAACCCCCTGCTCACCACGTTCCTGGAGACTGACCGATGACCGACTTCGCCGTCCTCCGCGCGCCGTCCCAAGTGCTGTTCGGATGCGGCATGGCCGCGGCGGCGGGCGAGGTCGCCGCCGAGCATGGACGCCGGGCGCTGGTCATCACGGATCCCGTGATCGCCGAGACGCCGGGCTTCGCCACGGTCCTCGACTCGCTCGCCGCGCTGGACGTCACGGTCTTCTCCGAGCGCCGCCGTCGACGTGCCGCCCTCGGCCGTGGACGCGGCGCTGGCGCAGGGCGAGGCCGCTCGCGCCGACGTGATCGTCGCGGTCGGCGGCGGCAGCGTGATCGATCTGGCGAAGGTCACCGCCCTGCAGCTCACCCACGGCGCGCCGCTCGAGAACTACTACGCGGTCGGCTCGGTGCCCGGCCCGCTGATGCCGCTGATCGCGCTGCCGACGACGGCGGGCACGGGCTCGGAGGCGACCCCGGTCGCCGTCGTGACCGATCCGGGCACCGACATGAAGATCGGGGTCGCAAGCCGCCATCTGATCCCGCGGCACGCGATCTGCGACCCGCTGCTGACGGTCGGCGCGCCGCCGGTCGTCACCGCCCACGCCGGCATCGATGCGCTCTCCCACGCCGTCGAGTCGTACATGGCGGCCCGCCAGGAGCCCTCGCCCGAGCTCGTCCTCGGCCGGCCGCAGGTCGGCAAGAACCTGCTGTCGGATGCGCTGGCGCTCACCGCCGCGCGTCACCTGCTGGACAATCTCGCGCAGGCGGTCGAGGACGGCTCCGACGTGTCGGCGCGCACCGGCATGCTGTACGGGTCGCTGCTGGCCGGCATCGCGTTCGGCAACTCCGGTGTCGGCGCCGCCCACGCGCTGCAGTTCGTGGTCGGCGCGGCCACCCACACGTCGCACGGGCTGGGCACCGGCCTGCTCCTCCCGTACGTCATGGAGTACAACCGGCCGGCGCGGCCCGAGGAGATCGCGGAGCTCTCGGCGCTGGCGGGCGGCGACGCCGTGACGGAGATCCACGCGCTCGGGCTGCGGATCGGGCTGCCGGCGTCGCTGGCGGAGATCGGCGTGGAGCGCGATCAGCTGCGCGCGATGGCGGAGGCGGCCGCGGGCATCAAGCGGCTGGTCGACAACAGCCCGCGTCCGCTCGACGTCGACGCGCTCGAGGCGATCCTCGACGCCGCCTGGCACGGCGACCCCGGGCGGCTGAGCGGCGACGAGGTGGAGGTCAGTGCGTGAGGTCGCGCACGGCGCGCTCGAGGTGCGCCGTCATCCGCGCCTCGGCGGCGTCCACGTCGCCGGACTCGAGCACGTCCAGCACCTCGTGGTGCTCGTGCCCGATCGCCGAGGGTGACGCCCAGCTCGGCCGGAGCTGTGCGACGCAGAGGCGGATCTCACCGCTCAGCGCGCCGTAGAGGCGCTCGAGGCGGGGGGACCCCACCGCGCTGACGAGCGCCTGATGGAACGCAGCGTCCGCGGCGACGACCTTGCTCCAGCCCGCGTCGTTCGGCAACGCCTCCATGACGGCCATGGCCTCGCGGGCGGGCGCGAGCGGCGCCCCTCGCTCGAGCACGGCGCGCACGATCAGGCACTCGAGCGGGATCCGGACCGAGAACAGGTCGAGGATCTCGTCGTTGGTGAGCACCGGGATGTGCGCGCTGCGGTTGCGCTCGCGAACGAGCAGCCCCTCGTGGCACAGGGTCTGGATCGCTTCGCGCACGGTCGGGCGGGCGACGCCGAAGTCCGCCGCGAGCTCGGCCTCGGGCAGGCGCGCCCCGGGCGCGATGACGCCGTCCAGGATGCGGGCGCGCAGCGAGGCGACGACGGCCTCCCCGGTCGAGATCGGCTGGACGGCGAGACCGCTCACGGAACCGCGAGGGTCGCGGGGACCGGGGACGTGGCGAGCGCTTGCTCCAGCGCGCCCGGCGCGACGGCGCGCATGCCGGCGCTGCGCGCCTCCGCCCGGCGCCAGGGGGCGCTGCTCACGTACAGGATCGCGTCCGGATCGGCGTCGATCTCGGTGGGATGCGCCACGACTTCCTCGAACACGTCGCCGAAGAGGTGGAGCGCTCCGGCGCTCTCACCGCGTGACACGGCGAGCACACGCCGGCCGGACCCGAGCGCCAGCGCCACGGCCTCGCGCGCCCCCGGCAGCGGCCGCGCCATCGCGACGACGTTCGCGAGCAGCTCGTCGCCGTCCTTCCCGACGCGGTAGCACCGCTCGCGGGCGAGCCGCTCGAACCCGCGCGACAGCCCGTGGCCGTCGGCCAGCGCCTCCACGCGGCGACGCAACATCGCGCCACGGTCGAGCGGGCTCTCGCCGTTGCGGCGAGCCAGCTCGTATGCCACGGCCTCGATGGCCCCGGCCCAGTCGACCAACGTGCCCCGACAGGCGAACGCGACGACCTCGATCATGCCGCTCGCGCCCATCAACCCGCGACCGGAAGCGTCGGAGAGCCCACGCCCAGGAACGCTCCCAGCCCGCGCAGGCTGGGCCACTCCTCGTCGGGCAGGAGCTGCGGCGGGCGCCTCCCGTCGCTGGTGCGGTTGACCCACGCCCGGCGCATCCCGAGCATTCCGGCGTGGACGATCCCGACGCGGGAGGCGCTGACGTACAGCAGCCGGCGCGGGTCGGCCGCCATCCATCGTGCGGCCGCGGTCAGCACGGCGCCGGGGCCGGCGGCGCCGAGCTCGCGGGCGGTGAGGATCGCGTCGAACGCGCCGTCGAGGGGGCGCAGCGCGCCCTCGACGAGCACAGGGTCCCCCGGGGAGACGACGACGAGGGGGAGTCCGGCGCCGACCGCGGCCTCGAGCGCCGCCGGGACGTCGGCGTAGGGCCGCGCGAGCGCGACGACCCGGCTGCGGCACTCGGAGCCGGTCATGCCCCGCCGCCAGCCCCGCTCGGCGGCCAGCCGATCGAACCCCGCCGCGAGCGACGGGGTGGCGTCGGCGGCCATGCTCAGGTCCTCGACCCGCCGGCGGAGCGCCGCGCCGCGGTCGAGCGGGCTCTCGGCGTTGACGCGCGCCTGCTCGTAGGCGACGGCCTCCACCGCGAGCGACCAGCTCGCGAGCGTGCCGCGGCAGGCGAGGACGACAGCGTCGACGTCGTTGTCCATGTCTCTCCTCCGAACCCAGCAACCCCGTTGACCGGGCCTGCGGCCCGCTCTCGACGCCACCCTAACTTGTCAGACAGTCTGACACAAGTTAGGGTCCGGTTATGCCGACGACGACCCTCGGCGGACCGGCCGCGCTGGTCGTCCGGTCCGCAGCACGCGCGAGAAGCGCTCGCCCGACGAGATCGACATGATGGCGACGGTCAAGGACGCGTTCGACCCGCGCGAGCGCGAATTGGTGTCGATCGGGGCGCTGCCGGCGGCAGGCCTCGCGGAGGAGGGATGACATGTCAAGGCCCGTGACGCTCTTCACCGGCCAGTGGGCGGACCTGCCGCTGGCGGAGCTGGCGGCCAAGTGCGGCGACTGGGGCTTCGACGGGCTCGAGCTCGCGTGCTGGGGCGATCACTTCGACGTCGCGCGAGGCGCTCGCGCGACCCCGGCTACGCGGCCGGCGGCGCGAGCGCTGCTCGAGCGCCACGGGCTGGGCTGCTGGGCGATCGGCAACCACCTCGTCGGCCAGGCCGTCTGCGACCCGATCGACGCCCGCCACCGGGCGGTGCTCGCGCCCGAGGTCTGGGGCGACGGCGAGCCCGAAGGCGTGCGGCAGCGGGCGGCCGAGCGGATGATGGACACCGCGCGGGCCGCGGCGCAGCTCGGCGTCGACGTCGTCACCGGCTTCACCGGCTCGCCGATCTGGCACCTCCTCTACTCGTTCCCGCCCAACGACTTCGTCGGCGATCGAGCGCGGCTATGAGGAGTTCGCCGAGCGCTGGGGGCCGATCATCGACGTCTTCGAGGCCGAGGGCGTGCGCTTCGCGCTCGAGGTCCACCCGACCGAGATCGCCTACGACTTCCTGACCACGCGCAAGGCGCTCGCGGCGATCGGCGACCGCCCGGGCTTCGGGATCAACTTCGACCCCAGCCACCTCGAGCACCAGTTCCTCGACTCGGCCGCCTTCATCGACGAGTTCGGCGCGCGGATCTTCCACGCCCACGTCAAGGACTCCAAGCGCCGGCTCGACGGCCGCTCGTCGATCCTCGGCGGCCACGTCGACTTCGGCTCGCCCGGGCCGCGGCTGGGACTTCGTCTCCCCCGGCCACGGCGACGTCGACTTCGAGGCGATGTTCCGCGCGCTCAACCGCGTCGGCTACGAGGGCCCGCTCTCGATCGAGTGGGAGGACTCGGGCATGGACCGCGACTGGGGCGCGCCGGACGCGCTCGCGTTCGTGCGCCGCACGGACTTCGCGCCGTCGTCGGTGGCCTTCGACGCCGCGTTCGCGAGGGAGGCGTAGATGTCGGAGGTCGGCTTCACCAACCGGCAGGAGAGCCGCGCGACCGACGAGATCCCGCGCATCGGCGTGGGCATGCTCGGCTACGCCTTCATGGGCAAGGCGCACTCGAACGCCTACCGGACCCTCGCCTACATGACGTGGCCGCCCCCGCTCGTGCCCGAGCTCGTCGCGATCGCGGGCCGGACCGAGGAGGCGGTGGCCGAGGCCGCGGCTCGCTACGGCTTCGCCGACCACGTCACGGACTGGCACGCGATCGTCGCCGACGACCGCATCGGCCTGTTCGACAACGTCGGGCCGAACGACCTCCACGCGGCCCCGACGATCGCCGCGGCAGAGGCGGGCAAGCACGTGATCTGCGAGAAGCCGCTGGGCCGCGACGCGGACGAGAGCTACGAGACGTGGCAGCGCGTCCAGGCGGCCGGGGTCAAGCACATGTGCGCGTTCAACTACCGGTTCGTGCCCGCCGTGCGGCTCGCCCGCGAGATGATCGAGGCCGGCGAGCTCGGCGAGATCCTGCACTTCCGCGGCGCCTACCTCCAGGAGTGGGGCGCGACCGACGCCGCCGTCTGGCGCTTCGATCGCGCCGTCGCGGGGTCCGGTGCGCTCGGCGACCTCGGCGCCCACGTGATCGACATGGCCCGCTACCTCGTCGGCGAGATCGCCATCGGTCGCGGCGCGCACGCAGACGTTCCAGCCCGGGCGCGAGGTCGACGACGCGGTCGAGGCGGTGGTGTCCTTCGAGGGCGGCGCGATCGGCACGATCGAGGCGTCGCGGTTCGCGACCGGGCGCAAGAACGCCTTCACCTGGGAGATCAACGGCTCCAAGGGCTCGCTCCGCTTCGATCTCGAGCGCCTCAACGAGCTCGAGGTCCACCTCGCCGGCTCGACACCCGGGGCGCGGGCGCAGGGCTTCCGCACCGTCCTCGTCTCGGAGGCCGACCACCCGTTCTGGGAGCACTGGTGGCCGCAGGGCCACATCATCGGGTGGGAGCACACGTTCGTGCACGAGCTGCACCACCTGCTCGCCGCGATCCGCGACGACGCGCCGGTCGGCCCGCACGGCGCGACGCTCGAGGACGGCTATCGCGCGGCCGAGGTCTGCGACGCGATGCTGCGGTCATCGGGCACCGGGGCCCACGAGACGGTGAGGTATCGCCCGCTGAGAGTGCAGGGCCTGTCTCACGCGCCCGAGAGGATTCGAACCTCTGACCTTCGGTTCCGTAGACCGACGCTCTATCCAGCTGAGCTACGGGCGCAGTGGCACGAGTGTAGCCACCGACCCGGGGCCGGCGGCGGAGCGGAGAGGGCGGGATTCGAACCCGCGATGGAGCTTTCCGCCCCATACTCGCTTAGCAGGCGAGTGCCTTCAGCCACTCGGCCACCTCTCCGGGGGTGGGGCGCAGTGTAAAGCCTCCCCGCCGCATGCCGATGACACCCGGGTGACCTCCCCGCCATCGCCCGACCCGGCCGCCTCCGCGGCGCTCGAGGCCGTCGCGCGGCTGCTGTCGGCTTCGACCGGGGACATCCGCGCCGTCCTGCTGGAGGAGGCGAAGGCGCTGTTCGGCGCCGCGGACGCCACTTTGATCGCGCCTTGAGGACGCGCGGCACGGCGCCCGCGCGCACGGTTCCGACAGCGAGCGCGCCCTTCCTGTCGCCGCACCTCGCGACGCCGCGGGGAGCACCTCCTGATCGTCCCGCTGGCCGGCGAGACGCTGCTGCTCGGCGGGAGCGGCTTCAGTGACGCGCAGGTCGAGCTGGCCAACGGGTTCGGCGCCGCCGCCGGCGCCGCGCTCGGCCGCGGCCGCGCCGCCGACGAGCAGACCAAGCAGGTCGCGCGCTCGGCCGCCTTGACGCGCGCCGCCAAGTCGTTGCACGAGTCCCTCGACCTCGAGACCCTGCTGACCCGCATCTGCCGCGAGGCGCTCGCGATCCTCGACGCCGACCTCGCCGTCGTCTACCGCGGCACGCCCGACGAGGGCCTCCACGTCGCCGCCACCGCCGGCGCGCCGCCCGAGATGGTCGGGATCCAGCTCGAGCCGGGCGTCGGGCTCGCGGGCAAGGTCCTCCAGAGCCGGCAAGGCGATGCTCACCAACGACTACCTGCGCATCGCCGGCCTGCCCTCCGGCTCGCCGTTCGAGCGCTACCACGCCTCGCTCGCCATCCCCTTCGACTGGAGCGAGCAGCTCAGCGGCATCCTCTCCGTCGGCTACGCGCGCCCGCACCACGCCACCCAGGACGACCTCGCGCTGCTCCAGACCTTCGCCGAGCTCGCCGCCGCCGCGTGCCGCAACGCCAGCGCTCCACGCCGGCGCTCGCGCAAGAGGCCCGCACCGACGGGCTGACCGGCTGCCTCAACCACGCCGCGCTGCACGAGACGCCTGCGGCGCGAGATCGAGCGCGCCGCGCGCGTCACCGGCCGCGACCTCTCCCTGATCCTCATCGACCTCGACGACTTCAAGCAGGTCAACGAGGAGCACGGCCACCTGGTCGGCGACGAGGTCCTGCGCCGCGTCGGCTCCGCGCTGCGCAGGCGGGACGCGCCCCTACGACCTCGCGGCCCGCTACGGCGGCGACGAGTTCGCGCTGCGTCGCGGTCGAGGCCGACGAGGAGCAGGCCGGCGAGATCGCCGCCCGCGCGATCGAGCGGCTCGGCGCCGCGGCGGCCGAGTTCGGCGAGATCAGCGCCGGCGGCGCCACCGCCGGCGTCGCCGAATGGATGCCCGGGCTGACCGCGACCGAGCTGATCGCCCGCGCCGACCGCGCGCTGCTGCACGGCAAGCAGCAGGGCGGGCGCGGCGAGGCGCACCTCTTCTCGAGCTGCCCGAGCCGGAGTTTCCGCGCCGCTTCGAGTCCGAGCGACGGCCCTGCGCCCGTGCCCGCCGGTGCCGCCGGCCGCGGCCGGCGTGGCCCGACGCCCGCGACGCGGCAGGCGAGCGCCTGCGCAAGCGCACGCGCCAGCTCGCCGCTGGCCAACGCGCTGGGCACGCGGCTTGTCGGCCATGACCGACGTCGAGCGCGATCGTCGAGGCCGCCGTCGAGGAGCTTCACCGCGCCTTCGGCTACTACCTGCTGCGCGGCCGTGCGCCTCCGCCACGACGGCCACGTCGAGAGCGCCGCCGGCCGCGGCGACCTCTTCCTCGCGCTCGGCGGCGCGCGAGTGGTCCCAGCCCCGCGAGGCGGGGTTGATCGGCCGCTGCCTGCGCGAGGGCCGCCCCGTCGTCGTCGGCGACGTCACCGCCGACCCCGACTTCCGTGCCACGCCCGAGACCCTCGCGGTCCGCTCCGAGCTCGTCGTCCCCTTGTATGTCGCCGGCGCGCTCTGGGGCGTCGCTGAACGTCGAGGAGCTCGAGGTCGACGCCTTCGACGAGGACGACGTCCGCCTGATGGAGACGATGGCCGACCAGGCCGGCTCCGCGCTCCGCTCCGCCTCGCTGTACGAGCAGCTCGAGCGCGCGTACATGGGCACCGCCGAGGCGCTCGCCGCCGCGCTGGAGGCCAAGGACTCGTACACCGCGAACCACGCCCGCTCGATCGTCGAGCACGCCGAGGCCGTCGGCCGCCGGCTCGGGATGGACGCGCAGCAGCTCCAGGACCTGCGCTTCGGCGCCGTCTTCCACGACATCGGCAAGATCGCCGTGCCGGAGCAGATCCTGCACAAGCGCGGGCCGCTGACCGCCGAGGAGCGCGCGGAGATCGAGCGCCACACCGTCGTCGGCGAGCAGATCCTCGCGCCCGTCGAGTTCCTCGCCGGCGCGCTGCCGCTGGTCCGCCACGAGCACGAGCGCTGGGACGGCCGCGGCTACCCGGACCGCCTCGCGGGCGACCGACATCCCGCTCGGCTCCCGCATCATCCTCGCCTGCGACGCCTCCGACGCGATGACGTCGGACCGCCCCTACCGGCGAGCGATGTCCGGTCCGGCAGGCGCTGGGGCGAGCTGCAGGCGAACGCGGGCACGCAGTTCGATCCGCGCGTGGTCGCAGCGCTGCTCGACGTCATCGGCGCGGCGCCCGCGGTTTCCTTGACCTAGCGTTCGCTGCATGGACCGCGATGCCGCGCTGGCGGTCATCGAGCAGCTGCACTCCGCGCAGGCACGGCTCTACACGGAGGGCGATGACGCCGGCGTCCGCGCCGTTCTGTCTTCCGAGATCGCCTGGCACGTCCCGGGCACGAGCCCGATCGCCGGCACCTATCGCGGGCTCGACGAGGTCGTCTCGTACATGCTCGCGCGCCGCGCGTTGGCGGACGGGACCTTTGTGATGCACCGCCTCGACGTCCTGACCGGCTCGGGCCCGACCGTGGCCGTCCTCACCGACGGCACGGCCACGATCGACGGAGCCGAGCGGCGGTGGTCGACGGTGGGCCTCTACCGGGTTGACGACGGCCGCGTGGCCGAATGCTGGCTCCTCCCACTCGACCAGGCGGAGTTCGACGACATCTGGACCCCCCGGCGACCGGGCGACCGGAGCGGAGGGGGCCGCCCCGGCCGCGGTCCCTTCAGGGAATCAGCACGCGGCGGGTGATCTGCCCGTTGCTCTCCCAGAACGTGACCTTGCTCGCGAGGAACGGGTCGTCCGGCGCGGGCTGGACGTTGCCGTCCTCGTCGAACGCCCGCGACGTGATCCTGTGCTCGCCGGGGGTGGCGTCGTCCCAGCGCAGCGTCCAGAACTTCCAGGCGTACTTCCGCGCCTGCCGCCCTCGCGACGGCTGGTGCCAGAGCCGTGCCCGCCTCCAGCTCCCGTCGTCGATCCGGACCTCGACACGGTCGATCGGCGCGCCCCACGCGGCGCCCATGATCCGGTAGCGGCCGTTGCGCCGCGTCACCTTGGCCGGCGCCGACTTGAGCCGCGTATGCCTGACGTTCGCGAACGTCCAGATCACCTCGCCGTCGCGCGTACCTGCTCGCGGATCGTCACGTAGTCGCGCGCCATGAAGTTCCCGCGGTACTGCTGGTCCCACACCTCGATGCGCGTCAGCCACTTGACGTTGGCCACGCCATACCAGCCGGGAGCGATCAGGCGCACCGGGAAGCCGTGCTCCTCCGGCAGCGGGCCGCCGTTCATCTCGTAACAGAGAAGGTTCGCCGGGTTGAGGGCGTCCTCCAGCGTCATGCTGCGCGCGAACCGCTCGGTGACCTTCAGATCGACCCCGTTGAGGGAGAAGTCCTGGTCGGGGAGGAACCTGCCGGTGCCGTGGGGGCCGGCCGGCCCGTTGTCGTTGTTGTCGGGATCGCCGTCGGCGTCGCCGTCGGGATCGAGCACCCCGACGTTGTCGCGGATGATGTGCTCGCCGGCGTCAGCTCCCCAGAAGACGACCTCGATCCCCTCGTCGCGCACACCCGCCTGCCTCAGGATCGGAGCGAGCTGCGCACCCGCCCAGCGCGCGTTGCCGACCCCGCCGTGGAAGAACGGCAGGCCGGTGTTGCCCGAGCACTCCAGGGTGAAGTCCACCTCGCGCCGCGGCCGCCACTTGACGTCGTCCAGGGTCAGCGTTCGCGGCCGCCCGACCAGGCCGCCGATCTTCAGTCGCCAGTCGGCCGCCGCGAGCTTCGGCTGGTTGTAGTGGTTGACGATGAAGAAGTCGTCGGCGGGCGTGAACCAGGTGTCGAGCTCCTCCCACACCAGCTGATCCGGGCTGGTCGGTGGCTGATCGAGCCACGGGAGGACCTCCTCCTCGCCCGGGTGCCCCGGAAACGCGTGCGCCGGCCCGGCCACCTTCATCACCGTCAGCCCAGCGAACGCCGCCCCCCCACCCTTCAGCAGGGTGCGGCGGTCAAAGTCCTGTACCTCCATTGTCCGGCTCCTCTCCGCATACGCGGTCCCGGCACTCCTCGGAGCAGGCCTGAACCCGCGCAGCGCGCCCGCCGGCAACGTCAGCGGGTGCCACAAGAGCGCGCCCAGCGGCGGATCCGAACCCTTCCAAGCTTGATCGCGAGTCTCCCACTGAGCACTCAAGAGTCCAGGGCACGAGTCCGTTCCCGGACCCTGCGAGCGCCTTGAGCGGCGGACGCCTCCTGCCCACACCCGCGCCCACCGCCTACATTCCTCAGGCCCGGAGGGGTGGCAGAGTGGTCGAATGCACCGGTCTTGAAAACCGGAGACGGGGCAACTCGTCCGCGGGTTCGAATCCCGCCCCCTCCGCTAGAAATATGGCTTATTTGCTGGGATTTTCGATGCTCGATCCAGAATAGCTTCAAGCCGCTGAAGACCGCCCAAGGCCGCTCAAACTGGCCCACAAAGGGGCCTGACTGGCCTACAAACCCGGCCCGCGAGGGCTGCCGCACGCTGGCCGAAGCGAAGGCGTGGCGCGCCTACGCAGAATGCGAGAGATCCGGCTCGGCACGCGGCGCGCCTCGGCGCCCGTTCGCGTCGCTGATGATCGCGGCGGGCGTCAACGCAAAGGCGCTCAGCACGTAGCTGGCCTGGCCGGCCGCGAGCTTGCCGATCGACAACACGAAAGCGTCCTCCACTCTCAAGCCGCCGAGAGCGAGGCTCGGGCGATCGAATGTCGCGCCCAGGACGACCGCGAGAAGCCACGCGCGTCCGCGCCCCGCGACCGGGAGCCGAGGCGGTTCAGCGATGACAGAGGCGCACGCCGGTCTCGTCGCGAAGAGCGCTGGGTTGTGCTCTGCAGACCCCACATTGCGGCTCGACATCGAGCCGCGATCCGATTAAGGTCGCGCCCAGAGAGTCCATCGTCCAATGGAGGGCAGATGAGAGTGAGAGGGGCACTCGCGGCAGCGGCGACGACGCTGCTGCTCATCCCGGCAACGGCAGCGGCGGCACCGCCGCCGGGGGCGGATATCTCCGACAACCTGGAGTTTGTGACCCGCGTCGCGGGCGCGGCCGGGATCACCGAGGGCAAGTTCGACTACGTACGCGGCGCGAAGGTGCTCGTGGTCACCGGCCGCTTCGGCTTCAAGACGTACGACGTCAGCAACCCGGAGAACCCGGTGCTGCTGGACGAGTTCATGCCGGCGGGGATCGACCCGGTAGGGAGTCCCACATCGCCGTCGGGCGGCTACTGGCAGAACGAGGACATGGAGCTCGACACGCGCCGCAAGCTGATCATCGGCGCGCTCGACCCGCGGCACAACGACGCCGACCCGGCGGCGACCGGCTGCCCGCATCCGGACCCCGAGTCCGTCCGTGACCCGGACTGCTCGAGCGGCTTCTACGTCATCTCGTACGCCGACCCGCGCAACATGCGCCAAGTCGGCGACTTCGTGAGCCTGCCCGCCGGCCACACCTCGAGCTGCATTCAGAAGTGCAAGTACATCTGGACCGGCGGGCCGGCGCGACGCTCGGATCAGGACTGGCTCGGGCCGATCATCCAGGCGACGCCTGGCCAGCCGATCACGCTGCAGAACCGCTTGATCGGGGATGGCCGCCCGGTATGGGTCACTGACCTGCGCGACCCGGCGAACCCGGTCGTCTCGGACGAGCCGGTCGACCTGTGGCGCAACGACGGCTACACCGATTACTCGCACGACGTGGACGAGGACGAACGGGGGATCGCGTGGGTGGCGGGCCGCGGCGGCATCCGTGGCTACGCCACGAAGGGCAAGCACCGCGACCCGTACCAGAATCGCGTGCGGCGGGCCACACCGTTCGATCCGATCCTGGTTGCCGGCGGTGGCCTCCAGTGGGATGTCCCGCCCGCCCGAGCTGGTGACGACGGCGTGGCGCAAGCCACCGACTTCATGCACAACTCCGGCCGGCCGACCGACCGCTCGGTCCGGGCGTCGGGCGTGAAGACCGGCAACGTCCTGATCGGCACGGAGGAGGACTTCACGACGCCGTGCGAGCAGAGCGGCCGGATCGTGGCGGTCGACCTCACCGACTCCTGGGGCGGCGAGCCGGCCCAGAACTCGACCCGGGCGAGGCCGTACCGGATGAAGGCGTTGGACAGCTTCCATCCGTTCCTGGACACGCCCGAGACGGCCAACCCCGCGCTCGGGTGCTCGGCGCACTACTTCGAGATCCGCGACTCGACTCTGGCGGCCGGGTGGTATGGCCAGGGCCTGCGGCTCGTCGACGTCAGCGACGCCCGCAGCCTGCGGCAGGTCGGCTTCTACCGCGTTACGGGCACGGGCGCTGACAACCCGTCCTCGAACTCGTGGGACGTCGGCTGGTACAACGACGACTCGCGGAGGGGCAGGAGCTCGCGGAGGGGCGGCCGCAAGGGGACCACGCGCGGCGACTACGTGTACCTGTTCGACATGGCGCGCGGCGTCGAGGTCATCCGGCTGAAGGGCGGCGGCGCGAAGGCGTCGGCGCGCATGAAGTCGGTCGTCGCTCCCAGCGTTCGCAAGAATGACCGCTGGGCGTCGAAGCCGGTGGCAGGCTCCAGCCTGGGCGGTGACGGCGGCTTCGTCTGCCCGCTGTTCACGCGGAGCTAGTTCGTGTCGGTGGGGCGCCGTGCTCTCGCGGGCACGGCGTCCCCGCCGCCGCGGCATCACACGCAGCGTGCTGAGATCGCCCCCCGCAGTTGGCCGATGACGTCGACTGAGGCCGGGCAGCAATCGCACTACTGGCCCGCGCCGCCGCCAGAATCCACCAGACCCGCACACAGCGCCAAGCTCTCGACGAAGGCGACGCATCTTGAAACCGGAGACGGGGCAACTCGTCCGCGGGTTCGAATCCCACCCCTCCGCTTCAGATGTGGCCTACGACCTAG